>WRBQ01000061.1 GCA_009784445.1 Oscillospiraceae bacterium | reverse complement strand
CCATCAGAAGTGCCACGCCGGGAGAGATAACCTGCGTGAACAAGCGCATGGCAAACGCGAAGGCATCGCGTTGGTGTTGGTACGGTGCCACGCGGATGGGCATTAAGGGTCGTTCAATATGCGGTTCCTCCAATCAAGGTTGATTGAGGCTGGCCAGCTCTCTGCGCTAAGCATACTCCATTTCGATGCCCTTGACAATTCCGCAGCGGCATTTTTCACAACCGTGCAAACGCGCTATATACAAGGCTTTGCGCCGCCGCAAAATCCGAGCAATTCTGAAAGCCTTATATAGCTAGGGATAAAAATGCCGCAGCGGAACTTTTTATTTTTGGGCACAAAAAAAGCGCCCCCTGTTTAGGGAACGCATCATGCGGCGAGTTCGTCTTTGGCAAACGTGCCAAGCTGGGGAATTTTGTGCCTGCGCAAAAAGGCGTTGCAGGCATCATGCCCTGCACCGTTGAACATCAGTATCACATAGCGATAAGCTTGATCTTCTAGGCTGTTAGAAAACGCCATGCCCGCTTTGTGTAGCAAGTCCTCCACAATGGGCAGCGGCAGGCGCAGCCCCACGCAGATGGCGATGAATGTGCGCATGTCTAGTCGCTTGCGCTGATTATGTTTCAGTTTGCTATATGTAGACTCGTCCAGTCCTGTGTGTAGGGTGAAGCGTTGGCGATTCCACCTGCGAAAATCCATAAAGGCCATGAGCCTTTCGCACACCGGCAAGGGAGCGGTGGCCGCAGCAATTTGCTCCAATGCCATCAATTCTTCGAATGTCAATACTGCTTTTTGATATGCCACAGGCCAACCCTCCCTCCGTTTTCAATTTCACACACATCATTATCTTGCCCATCAAAACGCAAAAAAGACCAATACATAGTCAGACACTATGTACTGGCCTTGGACACGCGAAAATATGTAAGAGAAATAAGCTGCGCAGGAAACGCCGCACGGCAACCCGTGCGAGTGACACAATCACCTCACATTATATTATCGGCGCGAAAGTAGCTCCAACAACCCCTGTCGGTACTGCCCGCCGCGCCATGTACCCTTACAGCTGCAGCGGTGATTCTTGGTTTCGGTTCATAGACACAAGACACACCTTATGCTTAAATTTTAGGACAACGCCCATATATATTTTAGCATAACTCGGTCAACGTTGTCAATAAAAAGTGTTCGTCTTTGTTATACACGCAATTACAAAAAAGCACGTTTTTTCTTGTGTGATATATAATAACGGCGGAAATGCGACAGGGCAGTTTGAAAAAAATCTTGACAACCCTGCAAATCCATGCTAAGATAAGGATATAACCGAAAACAGCCATGCCGCTTAACCGCGCGCGTGGCTGTTTCGTCATTTTGAAGGAGGCTTTTCACATCAACATATTGCTACTGGAAACAGCATACCCCGCAAAGTTCCCCCCGCTGGGGCTGATGAAAATCTCGGCGTATCACAAGCAGCGCGGCGACTTCGTGCATTTCGCAAAAGGCGAAACTGACCTGCAAGCCGCGTGGGATAGGGTGTACATCACCACGCTGTTCACATACGAGTGGCAGAAAACCATCGCTTGCATTGAGCATGCAAAGTCGCTTGTGCCGCCGGAGCGCATCTTCATCGGCGGCGTGCTGGCCACGCTGATGCCAGATGAACTCGAACAGGCAACCGGCATCAAACCCATCACCGGGCTGCTGCGCAGCTCCAATCAACTGGGCTTTGATGATGATGTGGATATCGATCTTCTCACACCCGATTACAGCTTCATCGAGCACGATGCCTACTTCACCAGCTTTACCAAAGGTTGCGGCATGCGGTGCAGCTTTTGCGCTGTGCAGCGGCTGGAACCCAAGCACGAGCACTACCGCGATGTGCCCGCCCAAATTGCTGAAATTGATGCGCTGTACGGCCCGCGTAAAGATCTCATTTTGCTGGACAATAACATCCTGCTTTCACGTTGCTTTGACCGAATTATCGACGAAATCGTGGCGCTGGGCTTTGGTCGGGGCAGTGGTCGGCGCGTGGATTTCAACTGCGGGTTGGATGCAAATTTGCTGACTGAACATAAGGCTCGACAGCTCGCACGCATCAATATTCAGCCTGCTCGGGTTGCCTTTGACCACATCGATGACAAAGAAAAATACCTGCGCGCCGTGGAAATGCTGGCACAAGCGGGCATCGGTGAAATCTCGAACTATCTGCTGTACAACGCGCCGGATTTTTCGGGCAAAGGAAAACCCCGCCGGGCAGACACCCCGCAGGATTTGTATGAGCGCATGGCGATTAACGTGGAATTTGCAGAAAAAACAGGCGTTGCGGTGTACTCATACCCCATGGGTTTTGTGCCACTTGATGGCAAAGACCGCTCATATATTGGCGAGAACTGGTGCGTCAAAACCAAGAAATCCATTCGTCAGCTTCTGCATTTGACCAAGGGGGTGGCCTATGCGCGGCGGCCTATTTTTGAGGCCATTTTCGGCGGCGATGTTGACGAATTTCTCGCGCGGCTGTGGCTGCCCGTGCACTACATTGAGCACTGTATTGCCAATAAAGCGGCACTGTCATCGCCCGGCACGTGGCACAGGGCGCAGCCCATTTGGGAACGCGTTTATACCGAATGGCAGCGGCTATATGACCCAACAATTCATGATTACATACGCGACAACACCTACTCCGTGGAGCAGTTTTGCGCCATCGAAAGCCCTGCGCTACGGCAGCTTTATCTTCACTATTTCGCTAAAACTAAGCTGGTGGCCTTCTTGGAGGAACTGCGCAACGCAAACGTCATGCTTTACCTTGAGGCGATTTCTTATCTGCAAAACGAGGGCAGAATTATACTTGAAGCGAATGAATTGCTGCTGGCTAAGCTGAAAACCGGGGCGTCGTTGACAGCAAAAATGCACGCCATGGTTGACGTGCATGTG
>WRBQ01000060.1 GCA_009784445.1 Oscillospiraceae bacterium | reverse complement strand
TTTGCGGTCTTTGCCTGTGATGTTGTAGCGGATTGTCATGTGTGTAGCCTCCTGTTTTTGTTGATAGTCAAGGGTTTTCGTCCTTGCCACACACATATTACCATACATCTGTTCGGATAGCAACCCGCTAAATATACAGAACATTTGCCGGGCAAAATCGCTACAATTGTGTACTGTCGACAATGCCCTGCAGCACGAAAACCACGCAGGGCAAAGCAACACCGTTGCCCCACATCGCGTACTCTTTGGCATCGCTGTGCGGATTTTGCAGCCACTTGATTATCTGCGCACGGCTCTTGGGCTTTGTGCTTTTTCCAACAATGCGCCGCTGGGTTTCGAACACCTGCGCCCAAAATGCGATGTCCTCTTCGCTGGGGTCGGGTGTTTCCAACCCGGCGCACCACTCCACAGGAAAACCCTGCAGCAACGCGCACTCCTGCGGGGTGAGGCGACGCACGATGTAGCGGGGCGGATCGGCCACCGGGTTGGTATAATTGAGACTTTGTCCGCCGTTGCTTTTTGCTTGTAATGTTCCGCTGATGTTGCTGATGCGATGGTTGCGGCAGTCGATACACACTGCCTGCTGATCGTGCATACAATTGAGCGTCCCGGCCTGTTCCGGCGTGATGGGCTGATTGGCTTGCCCGTTGCCGATGCCGTAAGCCACACCGTGCTGCTTAATCGTGTTCAGCGAAAAAGATACGCCATTTTCGCTGTAGCCCTTGCCAAGATGACTGGGTCGCGCACCGTTGCCTTCAATCGCTACCACCGAGTTGTTAGAAAAATTGGTTGTGGCGATGTAAGTTTGCTGATTCGCACCGGGTTGCGCCGCCAACGCACCGGCACAGTCGTGCAAATCGCGCACTTCGCAACGCTGGTTTTGCGCAAAGGCAACCACCGCCATGCCGCCTTGATTACATGCAGGATTTCCGCCGTTGCAGTCGAGAGTACGCGTGGTGCTGGCCTCGTAAATCCCGGCATGCGGGTTGGCAGACTTCATCGCATTGCTGTCGTAAGAACCAATGCCGAAAGCCACCGCCGCACGGTTATCCCCACTGCTTTGCGCTAAAATGGTGGGTGAGATTTCTACGCTTGGCGGTCGTCCCAACCGTTTAGTCACCCCAGGCAAGAAGCCGATTGCGCCTCTAACGCCAGCCGCAGCACCTGCGGCAGTTGCTTGCCCCGCAAAGTCGCTCTGCGGAGGATTCCCTCGCAGGCGCGTTTCGTCAAATAGAATTTTTCCGGCACGTTCACCTGCAAAATCGACGACAATGTAACAACGGCGGCGACGCTGGGCGACTCCCCAAAATTGAGCATCAAGCGTGCGCCAGCCGAGGGAGAAACCGTCTCCCACGGCTTCCCCTGCGGTTGACCATTTGCCGTCCGCAGGCATAGGTATTGACAGGGTTTCGTCTTTAATCTTCGCGAGTTCATTAAGCACCTCCAAAAAATCTTCACCGCCGCGTGAACTGTACATGCCCGGCACGTTTTCCAGCACCGCAAAGGTCGGGTAGGCGTTGTTGGTGGCGGCTCGCATCTCTTTGATGATGCGGATAATCTGAAAAAACAGTCCCGACCGCTCGCCATGCAACCCGGCGCGTTTACCCGCCACGGATAAATCTTGGCAGCAAAAACCGCCTGTGATAATGTCCACAGGCGGCACGGCAGCACCGTTTATTCGATTGATATCACCCAAATGTTGCAGCCACGGCATGCGCTTGGTTGTCACGCGGATGGGGAATGGTTCAATTTCGCTGGCCCAAATGGGCTGCACACCACATAGCAGACCGCCGAGTTCAAAGCCGCCGCTGCCGGAAAACAAGCTGCCCAGCGTGAGTGGATTATTCATCAACGGCCACCTCGCTGTATGCAATCTTCTCATTGCCCCGCAGCAGGAACACGTCATCGGTGCTGCCAAACTGCTCTATCGCGCGCTTCACAATCACATCGCAGAATTTCTCGTCAAGCTCGGCAGTGTGGCACACGCGCCCGGTCTGCTCACAGGCAATAAGCGTGCTGCCGCTGCCGCCGAAGGGATCAAGCACAATGCAGCCAGTCAAGCTGCTGTTGGCGATGGGGTACGCCATGAGCGGAATGGGTTTCATGGTGGGGTGGTCGCCGTTTTTGCGCGGCTTGTCGAACTCCCAAATGGTCGACTGTTTGCGGTCGCTGAACCATGCGTGTTTGCCTTTCTTTTTCCAGCCAAATAGCACCGGCTCGTGCTGCCACTGGTAGGGCGAGCGACCCAAAACAAGGGATTGCTTTTTCCAAATGCAGGTGCCCGACAAGTAGAACCCCGCGTCAGCAAATGCGCGGCGAAAATTCAGCCCCTCGGTGTCGGCATGGAATACATAAATACTCGCGTCGCTGGCCATCGCCTCGGCCATACCGTGGAACGCCGCCAGCAGAAACTCATAGAATTTATCGCTGGCCATGTTGTCGTTTTTGATGGCCCCGCCTTTGTAATCCACGTTGTAGGGCGGGTCGGTCACCACAAGATTCGCGGCCTTGCCGTCCATCAGCAGCTCATAGGTATCCTTGCGGGTGCTGTCGCCACAAACCAAGCGGTGCCTGCCAAGCAGCCACACGTCGCCGGGCTTGGTGAGAGCGGGTTTTTGCAACTCAGCTTCCACGTCGAAGTCGTCGTCCTGCGCCTCGCCGGTGTCGAACAGCTTCTCAATCTCGGCGAGATCAAAGCCAGTCAGACCGAGATCGAACCCAAGCTCTTGCAGTTCGCCGAATTCGAGCGCAAGCAGTTCTTCATCCCAGCCTGCGCTGAGGGCAAGCCGGTTGTCGGCCAAGATGTACGCGCGTTTTTGCGCCTCGGTTAGGTGCTCCACGAACACGCAGGGCACTTCGGTGATACCTTCCTCTTTGGCGGCCATGATGCGCCCATGCCCCGCGATGATGTTCAATTCGCGGTCGCACAGCACAGGGTTGACAAACCCGAATTCACGCAGGCTGGCGCGCAGCTGCAAAATCTGCTGCTTGCTGTGCGTGCGGGCATTACGAGCGTAGGGCACGAGCTTGTCAACCGGCACCTGTTCAAAGCGATTTGTTGATTTCATGATCAAAAACCTCGATTCTTTAGGAGTTCAAGAAACTCGTTTTTTTCCTCACCCTGGCCGCCGCCGTAGCGATTGATGGCCTGCTGAATGAGATTGAAGTCGACCTGCATGGCTTTGTAGTAACCCTGCCCAG
>WRBQ01000059.1 GCA_009784445.1 Oscillospiraceae bacterium | reverse complement strand
TTGATGGAAACTCGTGCTGCGCCTTGGGATCCAACCGGCAAAGCGATAGAAGAAAGCGGTCGCAGTTGCGCCAACATGCCATGGTGCGCCGATGTGTTTCATCCCGTGCGCTCTACAACGCCAGCTGAAAACGGCGAATTAATCTTAGATTGCTACATTCCGTTGGATTAGCAGGAGGACTATCATGCTCAATCAAAAAATCGAATTGCTCAGCGGCGACGCACAAAAACATGCGTTGGACTTTGCAGCATATTTGCAAACAAACGACATGCAAGCCGACGGCGAGCACGGCGAAATCACCCACAAGGGCAAAACCTTGGCTTATATGCACATCGACGGCAAGCCGGAATTGCCCGGCCCATGGACGATTTGGCCGCAAGGGGATTTCAGCCACGTGCCGGAGGGATTTGCGTTTGACGATGCCATGAAGGAGATCGCTTGGGCAAACGTGAATGTTTGCGGCAGTTGTGGCAGCAATTGTGCACCCGGCAGCCGCCAAACCGTGTTCGGCAAAGAGTTTGATAATTTGTGCGGCTCTGTGCTGGCGTTCAATAATCCCGATGCCGATACTCTTGTTTGCGTGAAGAAACTCTTTGAAATGAAAGTGCTTTTATGAACAACATCCACGCCCGCCCTGCCGATGCCGCCGACCTCGATGCCATTTGGGCGCACGACTTAGCCCAACATGATTGGCCCATCGAATGGCGCGACGGCTCTATCCGCGAAAACGAAAACGGCATGGCGCAGACTTTCGTGATATTCAACGGCGAAGCCCCCATCGGCTGCGGCACGCTTTGCTTTTCACCCGAGTGTGATAGCATTGGTGGTCGCCCGCAATTGGCTGACGGCAAAACCGTTGCCCAAATCGTTGCCCTGCGCATAGACAAGCCTTATCGCGGCTGCGGCCATGTGTCACGCATGGTCAAGCAGATGGAAGACTACGCCCGCTCGCTGGGTTACACTAAACTCACCATCGGCGTGGAGGTCAAAGACACCGTTCCGCTGACGATTTACCAGCACTGGGGCTACACCCAGTTTGTGCTGGGCTGCCATGAAGACGGCGACCCACAAGCGACGCTGTATTTTGTGAAAGGTTTGTAACCCCCACCGTCGCGGACAAACCGCGCCACCTCCCCCTTGGGGGAGGCATCAAGCCCCTACGCTGATTTTAGTGATGAGCGATTTCAGCCCGCCCGGTTGGAGCCTCCCCCTTGGGGGAGGTGCCCTCGAAAGAGGGCGGTGGGGGTATAATAATCGGATTAAATAAAGAGGAGATAGATACCACATGTTCAAGGACTACAAGAAGTACGAAACCACCATCGGCGGCAGGCCCTTTGTGGTGGAAGTGGGCAAAATGGCCCAACTGGCAGGCGGCAGCTGCATGGTGCGCTATGGCGAAACCAACGTGCTGTGCTGCGCCACCATGAGCGCAAAACCCCGCGACGGCATCGACTTTTTCCCGCTGAGCGTTGACTTTGAAGAAAAGCTCTACGCCGTGGGTAAAATCCCCGGCAGCTTTCAGCGCCGCGAAGCACGCCCCAGCGAAAAAGCCATTCTCGCCGGCCGTGTCATCGACCGCCCCATCCGTCCGCTGTTCCCCAAAGACATGCGCAACGACGTTGGCGTGGTGAACACCGTGATGAGCGTTGACCAAGACTGCCCGCCCGACATGGTCGCCATGCTGGGCACATCCATCGCGCTAAGCATTTCGGATATCCCCTGGCGCGGCCCGATTGCAGGCGTGTGCGTTGGCTTGGTTGACGGCGAATATGTCATCAACCCCACAGCAGAGCAACGCAAAACCAGCCGCATGAGCGTGGTTGTTGCTTCAACTGCTGATTTGGTTGCGATGATTGAAGCCAACGCCAACGAAGTCTCTAACCAAGAAATGTACGACGGCATCATGTTTGGCCACGCGGAAAACCAACGCTTGGTTGAGTTCATCGCCGGCATTGCGGCAGACTGCGGCAAGCAAAAACTTGATTTCCCCTCTAACGATCCCTCAGACGAGTTGTATACCGCCGTGCAAAACTTCGCCATTGCAGACGTGAAGTTCGCACTTGACACCGACGACAAACGCATTCGCGACGAGCGCATGAAGCCCATCTATGACAAAGTGCACGCCGAGTTCGACGAAAAATTCCCCGAAGAAGTGGGCAAGATTGACGATTGCCTGTATAAGCTGCAAAAGCACGTGGTGCGTCGCTGGCTCCTTGATGAAGGCAAGCGCGTGGATGGCCGCGGCATTGATCAAGTGCGCGACTTGCACGCCGAAGTTGATCTGCTGGACCGCACACACGGCAGCGGCATGTTCAGCCGCGGGCAAACGCAGTGCCTCACCGTCACCACCCTGGCTAGCGTCAGCATGGACCAAATGCTGGACGGCATTGACGAAGAAACCAGCAAACGCTATATGCACCACTACAATTTCCCCAGCTATTCCGTCAGCGAAACACGCCCCAGCCGCGGCCCCGGCCGCCGCGAAATCGGGCATGGCGCATTGGCCGAACGCGCACTGCTGCCCATGATTCCCCCTGTGGAAGAGTTCCCCTACGCCATCCGCACCGTCAGCGAAGTCATTAGCTCCAATGGCTCAACCTCACAAGGCGCCATTTGCGCCAGCACCCTAAGCCTGATGGCCGCCGGTGTGCCGATTAAAGCACCAGTTGCAGGCATCAGCTGTGGGCTGATTACCGAAGGCGACCGCTTCATGACCATGGTAGATATCCAAGGCCTAGAAGACTTCCATGGCGACATGGACTTCAAAGTGGCCGGCAGCAAAGATGGCATCACCGCTATCCAAATGGACTTGAAAATCGACGGCCTCACCGCTGAAATCATCCACGAAGCGCTCACCAAAACCGAAAAAGCACGCATGGACATCCTCGACGTGATGACCGCTTGCATTGCCGAGCCGCGCGCCGAGCTGAGCAAATGGGCACCGAAGATGCTTACGGTCAGCATCCCCGAAGAAAAAGTGGGCGATGTCATTGGCAAGCAAGGCAAAGTGGTGCAAAAAATTCAAAAACTGTTCGACGTTAAAATCGACATTGACGAAGAAGGCACCACACACCGCAACGTGTTCATCGCCGGCATGGATATCGAAAAAGCTCAACAAGCTATGTTTGTGGTGGAAACCATTGCCAACGGCCCCGAAATCGGCGCGATTTACAAAGGCGTGGTCACCGGCATGATTGAAATCGGCGCGTTTGTGGAAATCGTGCCCGGCGTTGAAGG
>WRBQ01000058.1 GCA_009784445.1 Oscillospiraceae bacterium | reverse complement strand
TGTCGAAGGCCTATCCCGGTTACAGCCGCAGCGAAGCACAGGGTAAGATCGCGCACTTCTTGGGCAGCGGCACTAAACCCATGACCTGCGCCAAGATTGCCGAGGGCGGGTTTATGTGCCCGAATCGCGACAGCTGTGGCTGCAAAGCCCCGGCTGCATTGTGCTATAAGCCTGCGGATGTGGAGCTATTGCGCTTGCTGCTGGCCGACACCCCGCCCGGCACGGATACCCTAGCAAACATCGCGACGGCGCAGCAGTTTGTGCAGGATTATCTGTACAACGTGGATGGCGTGCTTGCGGCGGCATTCATCAATTACGAACTCAAGGCGCACTTTTCGCTCAAGGCTGCTGACTTGAAATCGCTGCTTGCGCTGCACAAAGAATTGCACAAAACCCGCGAAAAGCCCCGCGATGATGAGGAGCTTCCTGTTTGGTATGAAGCTACGGAGCGCGGCGGCCTGCGTTTCCTGCCCGGCGTGCTGGCGGACCATATGGCCAAAGAGGTCAAGGCATTTTACGGCGCGGGTAGCTACTTTTTCTACGACCACGGCGTGTATGAAATGCAGGAGGACTTGGCGGCACAGGCCGCCGTGCGTGCGCATATGATCCCTCGCGTGGCGACCATGACCGCAATCACCGATGCCGTGGGCCAATGGCGCATGCAGATTCGCAAGGCGGTGCGTGAAATCAACGCCAATCCGTTCATCGTGAACGTGAAAAACGGCCTATATAACGCCCTTGATGGCAGCTTTGTGCCGCACACTCCGGATTATTTCAGCACCGTGCAAATCCATGCGAACTATGACCCCAGCGCGGACTGCCCGCAGTTTCTGAAATTCTTGGCGGGGATTCTGCCCGACACCGAGCTTGCGCTGGTGCAGGAGGTTTTCGGCTATCTGCTCATCCCGGTGAACAAGGCGCAAAAATCGTTTGTGTTTGTGGGCGCGGCCAATGCGGGCAAAAGCACGTTGCTTTCTATCGCGCAGGAGATTCTGCTGGGTGCAGAAAACGTGAGCAACATCCCGTGGCAGAGCCTGGGCGATCGTTTCAACAAGGCAGAGCTGTTCGGCAAGCTGGCCAATATTTTCGCAGACCTCCCCAGCAAGAACATCGACGACGGCGGCATGTTCAAGGCACTGACCGGCGAGGATTATATCACTGCCGAGCGCAAGAATAAAGACCCGTTTAGCTTTCGGCCTTATGCGCGCTTGTTGTTTTCCTGCAACGACATCCCCAAGAATTACAGCGACCGCAGCGATGGCTTTTATCGCAGGCTGATTATCATCCGCTTCGATAAATCCGTGCCCGCAAGCCAACGTGACCCGAATCTGCGCGAGCGCATTGCGGTGGAGCGCGATGGCATCTTGCGCTGGGCATTGGAAGGTTTGGCGCGGTTGATGGCGAACCATTACCAGTTCAGCGAAACCGAGCGCACGCGCGGCGAGGTAACCCGGTACAAGATTGAAAGTAACTCGGCTTTGCAATTCGTACATGGTTACTGCGAGTTTGGTGAGGGTTTTGCGGTGCGCGAAGATCTATATACACGCTACAAGGATTTTTGCGCGTCCAATGGGTTACGTGCGATGTCACAAACCAGCTTCAACAAAGAGATTGAGGGCAATTTCAGCGAAGTGCGGCGTGGCCAAGATAAACTTTCGGGGCGCAAGGTTTGGCGCGGACTGACCTATATCGAGGGCGGGAAGGAGTGAATGTAACCCGCGCAACCCGGTTTTTTTCTATTCTTCACCGTATAGAGCCAGAGCGAGAGGGATAGAGAAAAATAAGATAATATATAAAGGGTAGACGTTTACCGGGTTACTAAGGGTTACCGAGTTACCTTGCTTGAAAAAGACATCGTGAGCGCAATTTTGCGCTACCTCAAGACTGTGCCAGCCCTGCGGGCAGCACGCGCTTCGCGATTGTCGTAGCAACTTTCATCAAAACTTGAATAGAACACAGCGAAGCGACCTAGCCCCACCGCAGGTGGTGCCGGACATCATCTGCTGTTATCGCGGGCGATTCGTCGCCTTTGAAGTGAAAACAGCAACCGGCAAGCCGACAAAGCTACAAGAACACACGATTGCGAAGATCAAAGCCGCAAAGGGCGAAGCCTTCATCGTGCGAAGCGTTCAAGAGGTTCAGCAAATTCTTGATGCTTTGGAGGCTAAACATGACCAAAAAGGAATTATCCCAGCTATATTGGCTCAACCGCGAGATTGAAGAACAGCAGCGACGGCTGGCTGAGCTGGAAACCCTCGCGACCGGCTGCACCAGCCGCATCACCGGCATTCCCGGCGGGCGTGTGGCGACTGACCGCCTTGCGCACTACACTGCCGAGATTGCTGACTTGCGCACTTTGCTTGACCTCAATTTGCGCAAATGCTTCTGCGAGCTCAACCGGCTCACACGGTATATTAACGGCATTGAGGACAGTCAAATCCGCCAAATTCTTTCGCTGCGCTACATCAACGGCTTGCCGTGGCAGCAAATAGCGTTCACCATTGGCGAAACTGACGAATCCTATCCTCGGCGCAAGCACAACGCATTCCTGCGCAAACTTGCCGAAAATGCCGAATGAAATGTGCTATACTAGTATCATGAGCAATTAACAAAACGGCTCTCGCCCAACACTTACGCAGTTAGTGTGGGGCGAGAGCCTTATTTTTTGGAGGCCACATGCCCTACAAACTCAAACGCCCATGCGCGTACCCCCGCTGCCCTGCGCTGGTGCATGGTCGCTTTTGCGAGGCCCACACCAAGCAAGACAACCGCGACTATAACCGTTATCGCCGCGACCCGGCACTCAACAAACGCTATGGCCGTGTATGGCAGAAGATTCGAGCGGCCTATCTGTCGGCGCATCCGCTGTGTGAAGTCTGCCTGCAAAGTGGCAAGCACGCGCTCGCGACACTGGTACACCATCGTGTGCCCATCAGCGAGGGCGGCACGCACGACTGGCGCAACCTGCAAGCGATGTGTAATCCTTGCCACAGCGCACACCATGCGCGGGATGGCAGCCGATGGCAGAATAACCGCAGGTGAAATTCGCATACTAACGCCGAGGTGATAAAACAATGGCGAAAGCCGGAATGAGGCGGCCCGACCCGAAGGAGCCGCACGGCACAGAAAGCAACCGCAAGGCGAAATTCCCCAAGAACGACGCACCGCCTGTGCCCGAACTACAAGGCAAGGCGAAACACAGCAAGGGCAAAGCAAAGCCCAAATAACCCAAAGGCATCCGCTATGTGCGGGTGCCTTTTCGTTGTGGTAGGGTATAGAGTAAAGGGGGTATGCAATCCCTGTGACTTGTTGCCCGCGCAACGGCGGTGGTAGAACGCGCAGGAAATGCGAAAATCAAAAATCAAAAAATAATCAAACAATCAAAATTCCCTTATGTCACAGGCGTTTGCGCCATCGGGCAGCGCACGTGGAAATCAAAAACAATCAAAACAGGGGGTGAATGGCATGCCAAGTGGAGGCTACCGGCCCGGCGCGGGCCGCCCGCGCAAAAACCCGGGCGAGAAAGAACTGGAAGGGCGGCGGGTCGCACCCAAAGCGCCGAGTGTTGCGCCGAAAGCGCCAGCAGT
>WRBQ01000057.1 GCA_009784445.1 Oscillospiraceae bacterium | reverse complement strand
TTGCGCAAAATTTCGCAAAGCACCTTGGCGTTAAGCACAATGGAGCCTGCTTCGCCCACGTTGGCGGCAATGCGTGTTTGCATGCCCACTTCTAGGTCATAGCCGGTTAGTTCCAGTTCATCGCCTGCCGCACGGATGTAAATACCCTCCAGCGCCGGAATGGTTGTTTTGCCAGAAATGGCGCGTTGCACGCATTGGCATGCCTCCGAAAGTGCTGCCACCGAGCAAGTGAATTTCATGTGAATACCCCCAAGTCATTTTTGATTATTAGTGATTGTAAATTTCTTCTAAAGAGATGCCCAATTGTGCTGCAAATTCCTCAAGAGAGATTGTGTCTCCTTTGTCTGGGTCGTTTTCGTATTCGTTTTCTAATTGCAAGCAAAATTCCATATCCGCTTCGTCATCCCAATCATCGAATGATTCATTGCTCATTTCCTTCATTCCATTCTATATATTTATCGTAGTATTAGTATATGCGGTTAACTCAGCGCAAAACCCGCTCAAAGCTTTACCTGTCAAGCATTCTCCCAAAACCCGCGCATGTGCAAAATTCACGCTTATACACTCAAGCTCAACCACGCCCTGTGCATAACCACCTGTAAAGTGATTATCTTTTCCGTGAATAAACGCAATAACTACAGCTCCCGGCGACCCTCAAGCGCCCGTGCCAAGGTCACCTCATCGGCATATTCTAAGTCCGCACCCACCGGCACGCCGTAGGCCAAGCGACTCACTTGCACACCCAACGGCTTGAGCAAACGCGACAGATACATTGCCGTGGCCTCGCCTTCCACCGTGGGATTTTGCGCCATAATCACTTCCTTCACCAGGCCGGACTCAAATCTCGCCAAGAGTTCTTTCACGCACAAGGCCTCTGGTCCAACACCATGCAGCGGCGAAATCACCCCGTGCAGCACGTGATACAATCCCTTGTACTCACGGGTGCGTTCAATGGCCATTACATCGCGCGGGTCTTCCACCACGCAAATGATGCTGCCGTCGCGGTTGGCGGCGCGGCACACGGCGCACAGCTCATGGTCTGTTAGGTCACAGCACAGCGCGCAACGGCGCACCACATCGCGCGCGTGCAAAATAGCGCCAGCAAATTCTTCGGCCTGTGCCTGCGGCATGTTCAGGGTATGATAAGCCAGCCGCTGTGCGGTTTTGCGGCCAATGCCGGGCAGTTGGCCAAATTGTTCAGCCAGCTTAGCAAGCGGTGCAATCTGTTGTTCCATAGAACTCCTATTTTTGTAAAAGTATAATAGAACACAGCGAAGCGACGTTGTTGTTCCATGGTTCTCCTATTGATGAGCCTGTAGGGGCGGATGCAAATTCGCCCGGGATTTCCATCAACCTTGCCACGGCCTTTGGCCGCATTCCCGTAGGGGCGAGCTTTGCTCGTCCGGCCTCTTTATAACACGCTTGAGTTGACTGTCCATGTAGGGGCGGCGATTACGCCGCCCGAAGCAGAAAAAACACTGTCGTTATATCCTTAAGCCCCATGGCTCCTTCCTCGGGAAGGAGCTCCCGACCTCGGGGAGGGTGAGGAAGGTTCGCGGAGCGACGTGGCTTGCGTTTCGTACTTTCGCCCTTGTCCATTATCCTAAAGAAAAATAAGCATCAAACAGAGTGCAATCAAAAACGTACTGAAAACAATAATCCCATAAAACATCTTGCTTTCTGCTAAAACATCTTGCTTTCTGCCAACATGGCATGATAGTCATCATAGTAAATGTCAACTTCATTGTCTACCGATTGCCATATGGATAGACGGATGTCGTGTTCGCGTTGCTCATTATTGTCATCTGTCCAAGTCACAGTAATGGTTGCACCTCCTCGATAACCCGGTCGGAAATGCTTCACCTGTGCAGTGGCTCGCCTGTCCTCACGTTTAAGCCGATAATAACGTAACGCAAGCACAATGCCCCAAATCATAAATCCAATACCCACACAAAGCATAAGAATACTTTGAAATTGAAATGCATCCACTACATCATCCCCGGCAGCCCCATGCCACCCAGCATGCCCGCCATGCCGCCTTGCGCCTGTGACATCGCACCGTCCATGGCAGCAGTGGCTTTGCTCAGCGCCTCATTCACCGCCGCAAGCACCAGATCTTCTAGCATGTCGGCTTCTTCGGGGTCAATCACTTCCGGGTCAATGCGAATGCCGGTGAGCTGTTGCTTGCCGTTGCATTCAGCAGTCACGGTGCCGCCGCCCACGCTTGCGCTAAAGGTAGACTCCTCCACCTGTTGTTGTGCAGCAGCCATGTCGTCTTGCATTTTTTGCAGTTGCTTCATCATGGCCGCTTGGCCACCGCCTGCGTATTCTTTGGGTAAACGTGCTTTCATGGTCTAAACCTCATCTTTCTTTGCAATGAATTGTTTTCTCCTCAGTATATAGACGATGCCGAAAATAATTGCCAGCACCGCAATGTTGCCCAAAATAACCAGAACGCTGCGTACAATATCGCCTGTGTGCACCTCGATGAGCATATTGTTCAGACCTTCGGTATATAACCAGTCAATGAACGGCTGCACCCGCGCCAACATAGGAATTGGCACGCCGTTGCGCACTTTCAGCAACAAGCCAAACGCAACACCAATTGGCAAACCAATGCGTAGTGCCCATTGCGGACTTTTCGCCAATAAGCCGATGATTGACCCAATCAGCGCCGTGCAAATGAGGCTCAGTAATAGGATAAGCAGATAGTAAGCAAACGCCACCCCACGTAATCCACCAATCAAGGCAATGATGGTTGCAACCGCCGTCGTCAATAACACATAGAATCCACCGGCACCCAGCAAGTAAGCGGGCAACTTCACACTAAACAAGTGTCCGCTTTCGCGGTTTTCTGCCATAACAGGCGCAAAGAGAAACCCAATGAGATAGCCGCCTGCAATCATCACGCCAATCCCCAGTGCGATTTGTCCCGGGTGCTCATATTGATTCGGCTCGCCAAAGCCCAGCATACTCACGATTACCAGCGCAATCGCCAGCACCGGCCACAGGATGAAAACCGCTAATTGAATCTTGTCTCGTCGAAACTTGTTGAACTGATGTCGAAACACCGCTGCAACACCTCGCATGTATTCACTCCTTGTATGATGTATTACATAATTTGCAGTGTTTACGTATGCGCGCAATTTTCCCGCCACAGCGTGTGCACTTGCCCTCAGCCTGCCAAGCAAGCCGCTTGGCCCCCTCTTCGCTGTGCGGAAAATGCGCAAAAAAGTAGTGCCAGCTGGTTTCATCTAGGGTCACGTGGCTTAGCTTGGGGCAATCCGCAAAGGCATCGGCTTCAATTTCCATCACGCTTTCGGGAATCACCACATGCCGCAGTCGATCATTGCCCGCAAACGCCGCCGGACCAATCGTGGTCACACCCTCGGGAATCACCACCACCGCAGCCTCGCCAGCATAGTGCAGCAGCACGCCATCTTGCAGCAAAAATTCTGCTGTTTGCTCGGGCGCAGGGGCCGCGGAGTTATCCACATAGGGTGTGCAGCAAAACGCGCACAAGGCCGCCGGGTTCACCACCTCAAGCGGAGCCTGACAGTTTGTGCAATTGGCAGGGATCAATTTCATGGCTTCACCTTAAAACGCTGTCATTATCCGTCTAAACCTCGGCTCCCTCTGGTAGAGGGAGCTCCCGCCGCAGCGGGTGAGGGAGGGGTGCGGAGCACAAAGCCTACAACTTCTCCGCTCGCGCGGCCAATTCAGCAAGCGGATCTTTTGGTGGCGCAGCTTCGCCTTTGAAGATTTGCAGTTTAACCTTGCGGTCAGACACTTGAAAGATGGCTTCTTTGATCGCTTCGGCATTTTCGGGCCTGCGAATGAATAGCTCGGTGGCGGGGTTATTGCATTTAATGAGCACAATGTCGCCGCGCGTCATTGCACTGGAGCCTTCCAAAATGCCCGCCAGCCC
>WRBQ01000056.1 GCA_009784445.1 Oscillospiraceae bacterium | reverse complement strand
TTTTAGCCAGCAAGTCCTTGCCGAAAAGCTGGGCGTGTCGCGTTCCACCGTTGCCATGTGGGAAACCGGCGGCGCGCAGCCAGATCACAAGACATTGCTACAACTTTCCGCCTTGCTCAACGCCAGCATTGATGAAATGTTGGGTAACAAAAATGCCCCGGCGCTCGAAAGCGCACAGGGCGAATTATGTATGCAAGACAGCCAATTGCTTGCGTTGTTTAGCCAGTTGTCTCAGCAGGACAAGGGGCGTCTTCTTGAGCGAGCGGAAATGCTTGCGGCACAAACTCGTGAATAAGCAGCTCTTTTTGTTCGAGCGTGAGTTGCAGCAGTAGCTGGCGCAATTTTTCCGTATCGTTCAAATGCAATGCTCCTTTGTTTTGTGACAAACAGTCACGTGTTACTAATATCTTACAACATCTCTGGCCATTTGTCAAGCGTTTTTTTATTTTTTCTCATTTAAATCGATGGAGAGCACGATTCGGTGTTTTATACACGCCACAAATGTAGCCAGCAGTGAAGTCTATCCCACCTGGCCGGGATATTCATAAAGACGCTTTGTAAGTAATCGTAATATCACGTTGAGTGTTTGCTTTGATGCTGCCGTCGCCGATTTCCATCTTGCTAATCAGCGCACAAAGCACATTGCGCGGCAGTGTTTGTGCCGCAAGGATTTTCTTGACTAAAGTCGCCATATGTTCCATGCAAGGCTGTGCTTGATTTTGCTCAGCTTGCAGTTGCTTAAGCTGAGCTGTTTTCTCATGATGTTCGGCTTGATATTGCTTTACCATCAATAAGTAATCATCATGTGAAATACGCCCTAGTGCCTTATCTTCGTACAAGCTACGCAAAATGGTGGTTAACTCACCCAAGCGTTTTTGCAAAGATTGCGTCTGCCTTTCAGCTGCAACATCATGACGACTTGACGTTTGCTCAAAGCGCTTGCGCAATGCTTGCTTTATGTCGCCATCGCTGAACGAATCACATGGTACCAGCCTGCGAATGTCCTGGCGCACAATCTCACATAGCGTATCCTCGCGAATTGAGTGCGAAGCACAAGCAGACTTCCCTCCCGAAGCATATCGTCCACAAACATAGCGCACGTAGCGACTTCCATCCTTGTTTTGCTTGGGTGCAGCACGCATGGCATAACCACAATCAGCACAAAGCAAAAGTCCTGCAAATAAGTGCGGCTTATCATCTTTGGTGCTACGAACGCGGCGGTCAGCGTTGATTACTGCTTGGCATAACCGCCAAGTTTCTGCGTCAATGATTGCCTCATGCATGCCCTCAACGCGTATATAGCTATCTGGCGTAATCTTTTTACGCTCCTTTGTTTTGTGAGACCGACTTTCCGTTTTATGCTGCACCATGTTGCCGATATAGGCCTCGTTGCTTAGAATTTTGCGTAGACCGCCGTCATTCCAAGCAGGCGGCAAGCCGCTGCTTGCTCTCGGTCCAGCGAACACGCCGCAATGCACGCTCGGCGACTCCACGCCCTCCGCATTGAGGATGCGAGCAATCGCGCGTGGGCCAATGCCGTTGATGCGCAATGTGAATATGCGGCGTACTATGGTTGCTGCATACTCATCAATCACAAGTGAGTTTCGTTCATCATGTGCAAGTTTGTAGCCATAAGGCGCCCGCGAGCCGCTAAATTTGCCGCGCTCAGCCATCACGCGCTGTGCGCTTTTCTGCTTGCGGCTACAATCACGCAAGTAGAAATCATTGAACAGGTTCTTAAACGGGATGAAGTCAAGGCTCTGCTCTGATTCGGTGTCCATGCCATCATGCAAGGCTACTAGTCTGCAATCAAGCCGTGGCAACACATGCTCGGTGTAGCGCCCGACCTCAATGTAGTCGCGCCCGAACCGTGACATGTCCTTAGTAAGAATGACATTCACCAGCCCACGTTCTACATCGCCCATCATGCGCTGAAAACCCGGACGGTTGAAGTTGCCACCGCTGTAGCCATCATCAACGTAAATTTCAACGAGATTCCAGCCCTGTTCCACTACGTGTTTGAGCAATATTGCCTTTTGGTTTTCAATGCTCAACGACTCGCCTTGGCGCAAGTCTTCTTTACTTAATCTAACATAGATGCCAGTATTTTGCATCCGTTCTTTTACCATGTTTCCTCCTTTCTGCATGGTGGTCAACTACGTTGTGCATTAGCAGTATAACATAGCATTATCGTTAGCACAATTGTGCAAATTCACTTCATGCAAAGCGGCAAGCAGCAAAATATTGCTAAGTGCTTTACGTTCAGGCAAAATACTCTCCACACAATATAAAGTGCCGTCAATACTCTGGCAAGTTTCGTGTACTTCTTTCTTTGTTTCCATGTGTCACCTCGAAAATGCGTTTTATAAGAGCCTATATACTCTAAATTTATTCAATTTCAAAGAGCAATATGCAGCTGTTTCTATAAACCTCCTAATAGCTCCAACTATGCGAAAAGAAAAACCGCCGATTTTCATCGACGGTTGATAGCCAATATTTTTCAGCTACGGCGCGCCCATATCCATCCACAGCCAGCCGAGCACCAGCGCATAGCGCACCCAAGCAAAAAACCAGTTGAGCTGCGTGTTTGGCCAGCGCGTGTGCAACGATGGTGTTCTGGCATTGAAGTGCCGATTGAGCGCACAAATGCGCATATCAAGCCAGCGGGTGTAATGCCTTACACTGCGCTGGTGATTGTCGAAGAACGTTTGTCGTTCAAAGTTGCGCGCAAAATCTTCGCTGTATGTATCAGCCAAATAGCGCACACGCGCTACGGTCGCTTGTGGAATACCATCGACCATCAGCTGATTCCATCGGGTTCTTACGGCTGCGCGGAACTCCGGCATTGCCAGCAAATTGCGAAACCAGTAGTTTCCGCTTGAATGCTGCGGAAAAGGCGGCGACAGCACCAAATGCCATGGCGTGCCGTCATACACATGGTCAAAATCCCAAATTGGCCCCATGAACAATTGCTGCCCATTGCCTTTGTCCGTGATATACATAAACGTGCTGGAGTAGTTGATGCTCTTGTTGTGAAACAGCTCCATCACAAGATAAAAATCCACAAAGCTATCTAGGTCAATCAGGTGCTCAACCCTGCACCAACAACCATAGCGAATGGCTTCGCTGACTTCATAAAGAAAATCTTGTAGATGCTGCGCGTGTGCCCTGCGCTGCGAGCCAGACGTGGGAAAACGAATGTCATAGGGCTTGCCGTTGACCATCACAAAGTGGTCTCCCTCTGTGCCGCCCTCATTTGGCACACGCACACAAAACTCCAAGAAAAAATCACTTAGTGCGGGGTCTTCGTTGAATGTTAAATCCATGCGGCCGTCATTCACATCACGTTCGTCCGTGAGCAAATACACGCCTTTGTATTCGCCGTTGATATACAAGTGAAATTGTTGCGCCATGGGCACATATTGCATGTTCGTGCCCATGCGGCGGGTGAAATCAAAGGCGCTGTAGTTGCGCAGCAGCGTTGGGTCGCGGGCATCGGCCAGCAAAATCCAGTCGCGGGCAATATATTCGCTGCCAAACATTGAACGCGGTTCGGCTTCAAAACGCAGACGCAAGGGGCGTTTCTCTAACGCCCAATCTTGATACCACGTGGAGTTCCCCCGCCCGCGCAGGCGCACATCCACAAAATCGAAATCGCCATCTTCTGAAAAGCCGGTGACGGCCACCATGCCGTCATGCCATTGTGTTCTCGGCATATGAAACGGGTGGTTGTCTGCTGTGATGTGCATGGAGGGCAGACCCCATTCGCTCGCGCTGTGGGGTGTTACATCTTGCGCTTGAGCGGCGATTGACACTGCGCTGCCAAGCATTGCGCACACCAAAATGGACGATAATATGCGCTTGCATTGTTTTTTCATCGCTGACCTTCTTTCCAATTGCTTGTCACTATTATACTGCGTTCGTGAGGCTTTGTCAACCGAATGAATGAACCCCACGAGCCAACGCTCGCGGGGTTCCTGTTACTTTACATCAACCAAATAAGCCATCCAAGCCCAGCGAAAAATCCAACAATGGGCATAATCCACGCAAAGGCGCGGCCAAGCCAAGCGACTGTGTTGCTCAGCCATTGCCAAATCACTTGCCACGTGCTGGGTGGTTCGGGT
>WRBQ01000055.1 GCA_009784445.1 Oscillospiraceae bacterium | reverse complement strand
CCCCAGCCAGCTCACGATGAAAACCCACATGGAGCCCGAATTTACGAAGCGGCTACACAGCATCGCCTTTCGCGCAACTAAGCAGGAGTGCCTTGACCTACCCGACACCGTGGACATCGTGCGGCCCGTGGAGCTTGAACCTGCTGCCCGGCGCACCTATCGCGATTTGGTGCGGGATAGCTTCGCAGAACTCGGCGCGGAAGATACGGTGACGGCGGCTAATATCTTGACACGCTTGATGCGCCTTTCTCAGTTGACTGGGGGCTTTATTAAGCCAGATGATGGCAAGTTGACGCAAATCAGCCGGGCAAAGCTCGGCGCGCTGGAAGACATCGTGGAGCAGGCCGTGGCTGAAGGCAAAAAGCTGGTGGTGATCGCCCGCTTTGTGGCGGAGATTGAGGCCATTTGCAAAATGCTAGGTGACATGGGCATTGCCCACAGCTGCATCATGGGCGGTATCAACGACCGCGATGAACAAGTCGCGCAGTTTCAAACTGACCCCGCCGTGCAGGTGTTTGTTGGGCAGATTGCAACCGCCGGGCTGGGGATCACGCTCACAGCGGCAAGCACGATGGTGTTCTATTCCCTCGACTACAGCATGTCGAACTTCGAGCAAGCAAAGGCGCGCATCCATCGCGTGGGGCAAGCCGAGAAATGCACCTATGTGTATTTGGTAGCGCGCGGCACCGTGGACGAAAAAATCCTGCAAGCCCTACAAAACAAAGCAGATTTAGCACGAACTTTAATTGATTGTTACACGAAAGGAAATAACCCATATGACCAATGACCTGTTTACCCTAGCCGACCAAGTGCGCGAGTTGCGTGACGAAAAAAACGATGCCGAGCGCAGCGTTAAGGAAATCTCGGCTGAATTGGAATCCGCCGAAACCGCCCTAGCGGAAGCCATGTTAAACTCTGAAACGCAGAACTTCACCCGCGCCGGGCGCATGTTTTGCTTGACAACAAAGACCCGCGCCTCGGCCATCGCTGGGCAAAAAGACGAGCTATTTGCCGCGCTCAAAGACAACGGCTACGGCGAACTGGTGTATGAAACCGTCAACGCCAACACGCTCAGCAGCTTTGTCAAAGAGCAAATTGCCGAACATGAACAGCTGCCCGATTGGCTGCGTGATCGTGTGAATGTGTTCGAGAAAACTGGTGTCACCGTTCGCAAATCGCTAAGGAAATCTTAGGAGGATTTTATCATGCCAAACGAACTAACCACCACCCCAACCGGCTTTATGGCCCTAGCCAACAACGACATTGCCGCCATGATGGCCGAGGAGCTTGACGGCCTCGATGCAGGTTTTGAGCGCATCAAAATCCCCAGCGCGGGCAGCACCATGTTTGAGGTGCCGGGCGAAGATGGCGAACCCGAAGCTGTGCGTGAATTTAGCGCGGTCATCCTGTACCACCACCCGCTGTATAGCTATTACGCCACCAAATATACCGGGGGCAACCAGCCACCCGACTGCGCGAGTTTCGACGGTGTGACCGGCGAGGGCAACCCCGGCGGCGCATGCCGCAAGTGTCCGCTCAACCAGTTTGGCAGCGGCGAAAACGGCGCAAAGGCCTGCAAAAATCGCCGCCGCATCTACGTGCTGCGCGAGGGCGAAATCTTCCCGCTGCTGCTCAGTTTGCCCACCGGCAGCTTGCAAGAATTTACGCGGTATATCAAGCGGCTGCTCAGCCGTGGCCGCAAAAGCAACGCCGTGGTGACGCGCTTCACCTTGCGCAAAGCGACCAATGCGGGCGGCATTGCCTACAGCCAAGCTCAGTTTGCGATTGACCGTACCCTCACCCCCGAAGAACATGCACTGGTGGAAAAGCTGACTGAGCAGGTGAAAGCTTATGCCCGGCGTGTGGAGATTGACGATGACGTGCCAACTTTTGACCCCGAAACTGGGGAAATCATTGAGCCGCTGGGAGGCGGCGCGGATGTATAGGGTCGTGACGACCGCTGGGGAGGTACGCGAGTATCTCCTCGGCGCAACCCATGTGGCCTTCGACTTTGAAACTGCACCACTTGACCCATGGCGCGACGACTCCAAAGCCGCGCTTGACCCACATCGGGCGCAGATTGTTGGTGTGAGTTTTTCGATTGGTGAGGGCGATGCCATCTATGTGCCCCTTGCACACCGTGCCGGGCGAAACGCCGATTGCTGGGTTTTTCTGCGGGATTGGTTTGCACACAGCCTCGCAATCAAAGTGGCGCACAACTTGGCGTTTGAAAGCGCGTTTTTGTATGCGCAGGATGTGGTTCTTGCACCGCCATGCTATGATACCATCGCCGCTGCGCAGATGACGCTCAAAAGCAACACACAGTTTCGCGGACTGGGCGATAGCGGACTGAAAAAGCTGGCGCATGAGCTATTTGCGTTCGATATGCCCAGCTTTGATGCTGTCACAAATGGCCGCCATTTCGATGAATTAGTACCCGCCGAAGCCTGCGATTATGCTTGCGCGGATGCAGATTACACGCTGCGGCTGTATCACAAATTCAACGCATGGTTTGACCAATGGCTGCCCCGGCACCGCTGGCTGGTGGAGCATGTGGAATCGCCCACGGCGGTGTATTGCGGCATCATGAAGCACAACGGTTTGCTGGTGGACGATGCGCTCATGGCGCAAAAAGCCGCCGAAGCCGAGCAGAAGCTCGAAGGCCTGCGGCAGGAAATTGCCTTTATCATCGGCGATGTGAAGATTGGCGCGAACGCCAGCACAAGCGCGTTCAAGCGTTATCTATACAACGACTTGGCACTGCCGGTGCCAAAGACTACGGCGAAAATGCAGGAGGCGATTGACGATGAGGCACTGGTGCTGTTGGCCGAATATTGCGCACGTGAACGCCCCGAACTTGTGCCGCTGTTCGCACTGGTGCAGGAGTACCGTCGTTGGGGCAAGGTGAAGTCCACGTATATTGACGGCTACCGCAAGCATGTGAACACGGCCACTGGGCGCATCCACGCCGATCTGTTGCCCCTTGCTACCGAAACCGGGCGCTTTGCTGCGCGTAATCCGAACTTGCAAAATATGCCTCGCGCGGGCAGCGATGACGTTAGGGTACGGAACTTTTTCATCGCTGCGCCGGGCAATGTGCTGGTGAGTGTGGACTTGTCGCAGATTGAGTTGCGCGTGGGCGCGTTCTATTGCCGCGACGGGCGCATGCTTGACACTTACCGCAGCGATGGCGACATTCACGACCAAACTGCCGCTGTCATTTTCGGCGCAGGTGCGCAAAACAAAGAACAACGCACCATCGCCAAGAACGTCAATTTTGGCACGTTTTATGGGCTGTTCCCGCGCGGCTTGCAGCGCACGTTGAAATTCAAGGCTGGGCTGGATGTCACACTGGCGCAATGTGAGCAGATCATCGCGAACCTCAAAGCGGGCTATCCCGCACTGGCGCGTTGGCAAGCCGCAACAGTTGAACAAGCTGCACGCACGCGCTACAGCGAAACATGGCTGGGTCGGCGGCGCTATCTGCCTGGCATCGTGTCAACCGATTGGGGCAAAAAGTTCTTCGCGCAACGCTGTGCGCTCAACACCCCGATTCAAGGCACGGCGGCAGATTTACTCAAACTGGCCATGGCGCGCATCTTGGCTGGACTACCCGAACGTCCATGGCTCAAGCCGCTGCTGCAAATCCATGATGAGCTCGTGTTTGAAGTGCCCGCTGCCCATGTTGATGAGGCCGTGGCATTAGTGCGGCAGTGCATGGAGGCCCAGCCCTTCCCCGACTTTGATGTGCCCATCTTGGCTGAAGCCGCCGTGGGGCTGCGCTTTGGCGACATGCAGGAGGTGAAAACTGATGCGTAACCATTACCGCAACCATGCGTATTATTATGACCCGACCGCTGGTGAGGCGATTTTGAACATCAGCCGTGAAGAATACCGTCGCAGGCGCAAGCGTGATAAGCGTGTGCAGCGGACTTTTGAACTTGGCTTTGATAGAACACAGCGAAGCGACCGAGCCCCACCGCAGGTGGCGGCAGAGGAGGTGCCGAAGTGCAACCGCTAAACATCCCCCTTGATGAGTTCCTGCGCCCATTTTTCGATCCCGGCGAAACGGTATGTCTGCGTGTCCTTGATGACCGGCGGCCCAGCGCATTCAAAGGTGCAAAGCTGGAGTGTGAGGCTGGCAAGATTGATGGCATGCTGGACACCCTGCGCCGCCACAATGCGCAAAACCGTGGCGTGTATTTCGTCATCAACTACGGCGGGCACGAGGATGCGGACATCGCGCGCATCAACGCGCAGTTTGTGGAATGTGACAACAAGTCACTAGAGGAGCAAGCCGCTGCGCTCGATG
>WRBQ01000054.1 GCA_009784445.1 Oscillospiraceae bacterium | reverse complement strand
TTTCGCTGGCGTTTGCGTTGTGCAATCGGTCGATGCCTCCCCCTTGGGGGAGATGGCTCGGCTTGCCGCGACGGTGGGGGTACCACTCATCGTGCACAAGCGAATCAACCCCAGTTCCATTTCCATGCGGCGATCCGTGCTGCGGCGCAGGTTTTGCTGCGTCTGTTCGAGAACCTCCATGTATTTCAACAGCTGCGGCACCGTGCACTGCTTGGCCTGCGCCTGATACAGCGCTAAATCGTCCTCCGTGCAAAGCAGGAACTCACGCGGCGTTTTCACGCTGCGCAGCACCAGCAGATTACGCATGTGCACCAGCAGTTCTTCGCACAGCCGCTCCATCTCGCATGCATCGTGATACAGCTGATGAATCAACTGCAAGCATGCCGCAATATCACAAGTCAGCAATGCATCGCACAGCTCAAACAAATAGCGCCGGTCAGCCATGCCAATGGCCTTTGCCACACTTGCCGCGGTAATATTCTCGCCTTCCGTTCGGCAGCGGTCCAGCAGCGACAGCGCATCGCGCATCGCGCCGTCGGCTACTCGAGCCAGCAGCATCGCCGCGCCTTCTTCCAGCGCAAGACCTTCGCCAGCCGCCACATGTAGCAAACGCTTGGCAATGTCTTCGGCCGAAATGCGGTGGAAATCAAAGCGTTGGCAGCGCGACAGCACGGTCGCGGGTAGCTTGTGCACTTCCGTGGTCGCCAGAATGAATATCACATAGCTCGGCGGCTCTTCCAGCGTCTTCAGCAGCGCGTTGAACGCCCCGGCCGAAAGCATGTGCACCTCGTCGATGATATACACGCGATACTTGCCGTGCGTGGGCGTGAAGTTCGTTTCTTCGCGCAGGTCGCGGATGTTGTCCACGCCGTTGTTGCTGGCGGCATCAATTTCGATGACATCAAGAATGCTGTTGTTATCAATGCCCGTGCACAGTTCACATGCGTTGCACGGCTCTCCTTCAACAGGCGCAGTGCAGTTTACCGCTTTGGCTAATATCCGCGCACACGAGGTTTTGCCGGTGCCGCGCGGCCCGGTGAATAGGTATGCATGCGCAAGCCGCTGCGCTTGCAGTGCGCGGCGCAGCGTGCTGGTCACGTGGTCTTGTCCAACCACATCACCAAAGGTTGGTGACCGCCATTTGCGGTATAACACTTGATACATAGCCTATTGCCTTTCCCGCCTAGAGTTACCTATATTAATTATACAACAAACCGCGCGGGAAGTCAAATCATTTTTGCGCTAAACGCCGCCCGAAAAATTTTAGTTGTAATTTAGCGCAACATCGTGTATAATAGAACTAGCCAAGCTTTCACACAGGAGGTGCGCCATGAACGAATACGAAATCAATTTTAGTTGGGACGACGAAGCCGGCGTTTGGATTGCCATTTGCGATGCCATTCCGCTTGCGCTGGAGCATAATTCCTTTGATGCACTCATTGAAAAAGTCAAGGTTGCCGTACCCGAAATCTTAGCCTTAAATGAAAAGCCCACCTATTCACGCCTATATATTCAATCCGAAAGGCAGATTGCCCATGGCTGAGTATGAAAAGAAAGTCCGCGATGTGCTGAAGAAAAAGGGTTGCAACTTTCGTCGGCGTGGCAAGGGTGACCATGATATTTGGTTCAGTCCGCATTCTGGCAAACATTTTCCGGTAGACAGCAAAATCAAGTCACGCCACATTGCAAACGCCATCATGAAACAAGCAGGGATTGCCCACAAATTTTAGGGCAATCTCTTTTTATTTTGCAAAAACACTAGCGCCAACCGTTTAAGCCCCATGGCTCCTTCTTCGGGAAGGAGCTCCCGACCCCGGGGAGGGTGAGGAAGGTTCGCGGAGCGAGGATTTCGCTGGCGCTTGCGTCAGCATGTAGGGGCGGATGTAAATCCGTCCGGTCTCTTTCACCAACCCAAAAAACCACCCACCCCCGCAAACGCGAAGATGGGTTTCGTTGTGTTTGTTCAGTTCAACATCAACGTTGCTGTGAAGGCAAATGTGCCGCTAACGTTGCTCATGGTGCTGGTGGTTCGCACAAAAATACCCGTTTGGTCAAAGTATAGCGGCAACGAGGTTTCGCCGCTGTTGGTGCTAAACCAAACCGTGAACACCGTGGGCGGCCCTTGATACATGCTCATGGCATCCAGATAATCCGCGCGGCCTTGGCGGCTAAGATAATACGAGGTGCCGCCGCTAAACGATCGCGTGGCGGTAAATGCACCCGTGCCCCAAATGTTATAGCTGTTGCCCGTGCGGATAATCCCCATGCCGCAGCCCGCAAAGGTGGGGTCAACGCTGTTGATATACCATGGTGGAGACTGCGTGATGAGGTTGCTGATACTCACCAGCGTGGAGTCAATCACCTGCAGTTTTTGCATCAGCAATTCGTAAGACACAGCGTTACACATGGCGCGTTCATCCTTTCGGCAACATCAAATTATGGCGTGGGGGGTGCATCTGGAATCACCAGATAGGGCACGGCTGCCTTGGCGGCATCGCTGAGCGCAAGATAATCCGTTTCCTCAATTTCTTGCTGCACCCAAAGGTCAAGTTCGCTGCTCCAGTAGTAGAACATGCCGTCTGCCGTCACATAGGCATAGTCGCCGGTGTTGCCGTCAGGATACGCTGTATTTAAATCAACCGCTGTGTTGTATACACCTTTGTACACGCTGATTAAGCCTGGTGGCAACTGTGAAGTTGGCACTTTGCCGTCATTGCCCAGAGAGGCTATCCCACCTGTTGCGCCACGAATGGATTGTAAATACTCGTAGGATACAGCACTTGCCATAGTCAATCACTCCTTATATGTCATTGTTGGGATAAACTGTCCAATGAATCTGCGGGTTGCGCTTTTTTTCATCGCTCAGAGCCAAGTAATCATCCACGCTAATCATCCTGTGCTCTGGCTCGCAAATGCCAGTGGCGCCGGTTGGCCCTGTTGCACCTGTGCCAGCGCCGGTTGGTCCGGTGGCACCAGTCGCGCCGGTTGCGCCCGTCGGGCCTCTGGGCGGACACTTCGGGCAGCATCCACCGCAGCCATGGCATCCGCAGCCGCGCGCCGCATGGCCAATGGGTTCTGCAACTCGGTCCATTCCGCGGAAATCCCTTGCTGCCATGCTCAGCATGCGCTCGATTTTCTCATCAATGGGATGTTTGCGCGTTTCGTGGTCACTCATGTGCTCCCCTCGCTTTCTTGGCTACTATATGCACCCCCGCCTAGGTTTAGACGTAGAAAAAAACAGCCTAACCCGCAGGTCAAGCTGTTTGGTTTTGGCAGGCGGTTAGCAAAAGATGCAGGTCAGCACCATGCGTGGCACAAAGAATGTTGCCGCAATGGTCGTAATGCCGGCGGTAACGCCCAAAATGGTTGCTAAAGTTGTATTCATGCTGTTTCTCCTTCTGATTTTAATCGTAGTTTAGCTTAGCGGGTCACAAAAAACCCAATCACAACGGCTGCCGCCATGGCAACCCAAGAGCCCAGTGTGCTCCAGCCCCAACTGCGCAGGAACGATTGCAGCGGGCTGCGCCCTTCGTCCTCGCTTGGGCAAACGCATTCGCCATCAACGCAAATGCACTCAATGCAGTCAGCCTCGGGTGGACACTCACAAACATAACCATCAGTTGCGGTTGCCACCATGCCAAACGAAAACACAAATATCAGTGCAAGTGCAATGGCCAACAGTTTTTTTGTCATACCTCTCTCCTTCAGCGCTTTAATTCGCAACGCTTGGTTGCAAGACACAGTTTATCACACATTGGTCGCCCTGTCAACCAATAAAAAATGGAAAAAAAACAGCCCAACCCGCAGGTCAAGCTGTTTGGTTATGTTATCTTCCGCGCGCCATATTAAAGCACAGCGAAGCGACTTCGCAGGCGGGGTTAGCAGAAGATGATGCAGCCCATCAAACGTGTGCCGAAGAATAATACCGCAATGGTCACAATGCCCGCAACCACGCCCAGAATAATTTTCCACACGTTGCTGCTTGTGTCTTCTTCGGTTGGGCAAACGCACCGGCCGGTTTCTGCGCACTCACATTCTTCAATGCAGGTTGCCTCTGGCGGGCATAAGCATTCGCCGCCATCGGCAGCGCTCGCCACCAGTCCAAACGAAAACACAAACATCGCGGCAAGCACAATTGCCAGTAATTTCTTAGCCATAATTTTCTCCTCAAGTTTTTGTTAGTTGGTTACCCTCCAAAGTATAACATATTTTGCAATCCTTGTCAACTAAAATCTGTTGGAAATAAAAAAAACCGCGAGCCCAAAGGTTCGCAGTTCTTGTTGTTTGGGTTTAGCAAAAGATGCAGGTCAGAATCAGACGGGGAATGAAGAAGCTGGCGGCGGCCACCGAGATGCCTGTAATGATGCCCAAAATAGTTGCGATGGTTGCGTTCATAGTGTTTCTCTCCTTTTGGTGTTACTATTGCCTCCAAAGTATAACATATTTTGCGGGCTTTGTCAACAAAAATCTGTTGGAAAATAAAAAAACCGCGAACCCGAAGGTTCGCAGTTTGTTTGTTAGGTTTTTAGCAGAAGATGCAGGTCAGAACCAAGCGGGGGATGAAGAACATCGCCGCAACGGTTGTGATGCCGGCCACTACGCCCAACAGAGTTTTCAATGTGGTACTCATAATTGTACTCTCCTCTAAAGATAGTTAAGTGTTAGTGGTCAGTTTTAGGCGCGGGATTGGCTCACGAAGAAGCCGATTACGACAGCAATAGCCATCACAACCCACGAACCCAGTGTTGCCCAGCCCCAAGCGGCCAAGAAGGTGCCCCAAGCGTGGCCATCGTTGTCGTTGGTCACGTCGTTGGTCACGTCGTTGGTCACGTCGTTGGTCACGTCGTTGGTCACGTCGTTGGTCACGTCGTTGGTCACGTCGTTAGTCACGTCGTTA
>WRBQ01000053.1 GCA_009784445.1 Oscillospiraceae bacterium | reverse complement strand
CGGCGACGAAACTCCTCGTTGGCCAAGCATTCATCCTTCAGGATTTTCACGGCCACAGGGCGATCGTCAATGTTATCATAGGCGCGGTAAACAATGGCCATGCCGCCAATGCCCAGCACCTCTTGAATTTCGTAGCGGCCATCTAAGACCTTGCCCACATAATTATAGTCCATCTTTGCTCCTTTCGTTGCTTAGTGCTTAGTAATTGATGGGCTTCGCCCATACCCATTTTAATGGCACGCAGCGCCACCACAACTAACCACTAATCACTACGCACTAATCACTAAATCCTCACCGCAGCCACGGTAATATTATCTCCACCGCCGTTGCGGTTAGCCAACGCGACCAAGTCTTCGGCCAGTTCGTCAAACAGGCTTTGTTCCAGCAGTAGCGGCAGTGCACGCGCGAGGTTCACGGTGTTGGTCAGACCATCCGTGCACACCAGCACGATGTCGCCTTCTTGCAGTGGGTGTTCGCAGTAGTCGATGTCCACTTGTTCCTCCACGCCCAGCACACGGGTAATGAGGTTGCGGCGCGGGTGGATGCGGGCTTCAACTTCGGTGATTTGCCCGCTGTCTACCAAAGCTTGCACCACACTGTGGTCACGCGTGAGTTGCCGCAACATGCCCTGTTGATAAAGATATGCACGGCTGTCGCCCACATGCGCAATGTGCACGGTTTGGGCGGTCAGCAGCGCGGCCACCATGGTGGTGCCCATGCCAAACAGGCCGTCATCTTGTTGCGAAAGCCCGAACACAAGGTTGTTGGCATTGCTCAGTGCGGCCACCAGCATATGCTTGATAAACCGGCTGTCGCTTTGTGGGCGATAGGCATTCTGCACCGTTTCCACCACGAAATCGGCAGCGGATTTGCTGGCCACATCGCCGCCGGCAGCGCCGCCCATGCCATCGCACACCACCACCAAGGTAGCGTGTTCGCCCAGCTCGTGCACAGCGCAGTAGTCTTCGTTGACGTGACGCACTTGCCCGGTGTGTGTTTTTGCGGAAATTTTCATCGGCTTTCCGTCCTGTTTCTAAGCTGCCCGCAAGCAGCATCAATGTCCTTACCCAAACTGCGGCGCACAGTGGCGTTGATTTTGTGCCGCAGCAGTGTTTGTGCAAAGCGCTGCACGTGCTCGGGTGAGCTGGCTTCGTAGCCACGCCCCACCTCGTTGGCGGGAATGAGGTTAACATGGCACAGCATGCCTTGCAGTTGTGCAGCTAGTTCCCGCGCATGCGCCGGTGTATCATTCACGCCGCGCAGCAGCGCATACTCCACGCTGATGCGGCGGCTGGTTTTCTCGCTATAGTGTTTGCAGGCCGCAAGCAGCTGTGCAATGGGATACTTACGATTGATCGGCATGATGCTGTCACGCAGATCATCGTTTGGTGCGTGCAGCGAAACCGAAAGCGTGACGCCTAGGCCCTCAGTGGCCAGTTGCTCAATTTGCGGCACTAAACCGCAAGTGCTTAGCGAAATGCGCCGCTGGCTAATGTTTTGCCCTTTGGGGTGGGTAATCAAGCGCAAAAAACGCAGGGTGTTGTTGTAGTTATCAAGCGGCTCACCCATGCCCATCAGCACAATGTGGGTGATGCCCTGCCCAAGTTCACGTTGTGCGGCATACACCTGTGCGGCAATCTCGCCTGCAGTGAGGTTGCGTGTGAAGCCTTGTCCGCCGGTGGCGCAGAACTTGCAGCCCATGCGGCAGCCCACTTGGGTGCTCACGCAAATACTGGTGCCGTGGTTGTAGCGCATCACCACGCTTTCCACGTGTTGCTCATCATGCAAGCGAAATAGAAACTTGGTGGTGCCGTCGCTGGCCACTTGCTTGCGAGCAACGCTACAGTTCGCTATGCTGAATTTCTCAGCCAAACTTGCGCGCAACTCCCGCGGCAGGTTGGTCATGTCGTCGACACTTGGCACGCCTTTTTGGTGCAGCCAAGCAAAAACCTGCTCTGCGCGGTAGGCCGGTGTGAGCTGTTCGCGCAGCTCATGGGGCAGCATGTCGGATAAACTTTGCAACGAAGAATCCGTCCGTTTCATCAATATGAGGCATATAAGTGCGCATGTGGTCAAGCGTGAAATCACTGTGCTCACGCGCAAAACGCGCGCACACCTGTTCGTTTTCAGCGGGGTTAAGCGTGCAAGTGGCATAGACCAAAACGCCATGTTGTGCCACGCAATGCGCACCCGCACATAATATAGTATACTGTATGTCGGGCAATTTGTCAAGCTCTTGCGCTGTTTTTTCGCGAATATCAGGCTTTTTGCGCAGCGTACCCAGCCCGCTGCAGGGCACATCGCACAGCACACGGTCGGCAACGCCGAGTTCATGCGCCTGCTTGGCGTCGTGCGCACGTGCTTCAATGCAGCTTAGCCCTAGCCGTGCCGCGCCCTGTTCAATCAAGCGCACCCGGTTTGCGTGCAAGTCTGTAGCCACTACTCGCCCGCAGTCATTCATCATCTGCGCAAGGGTAAAGCTCTTGCCGCCGGGTGCTGCGCACAGGTCAAACACGGTGTCGCCCGGCTGCGGATCCACAGCAGCGCAAGCCAGTTGTGCGGCAACATCCTGCACATGAAACAAGCCCTCATCAAAGCTAGGCAGTTTAGTAATGTCGCAAGATTTCACACGCACAGCAGGCAGACCGTCAATCACTTCGCCATCCACTTGCGCAGCCAATTCTTCAGCAGTGGTTTTCAGCGTGTTCACCCGCAGCACGATATCATTGCCGCCGCCAAAGCTATGTTCCAGCAGTTGCATATAATCATCTGGGTAACTTTCGCGCCACAACTCAACCAGCCATTCGGGCACACTGTAACGCACGTTCAGATCATCTTCAGGCAGCATTAGCCCCCTGCCCTGTGCGCGGCGCAACACGGCATTCACCAAGCCCGCGGTGTGCGGCGCACCCTGTGCTTTCACCAGCGCAACGCTTTCGTTGATGGCAGCGTGGGCAGGCACACGCATGAAAAAAAGCTGATAAAGCCCCAAGCGCAGCGCCGCCCTGGTTTGGGCAGGCAGTGCGTCAAGAGGCTTTGTCAGCAGGTCTTGCAGTTGATAATCCAGTGTGCGGCGGCGTTCAATCACGCCATAAACCAGTGCGGTGCACAGGCTAGCATCCGCAGAGCTAAGCTGCGCCTTTTTCAGCGCGGCATCCAGTGCTAAATTAGCATAGGAGCGATTTTTTTCGCATTGTTGCAATAATGTTGCAGCGATATAACGTGATGTGTTTTTCATATAATAATCTACCGCGAAGCGGGCTAGGTTTTTTTGGTTCTTTTTTTGCAAAAAAAGAACACGCGTCTACCGTCTCCCCCGCCCGCGTGCCAACATCATAAAGCGCAGCAGGTTCAGCAGCGAGGTCACCAGTGCAGCAACATAGGTTAGCGCAGCGGCGCTCAGCACTTTTTTCGCGCCGGCGAACTCCGAGCCGTGCAGCAAATCTTCAGTTTGAATGAAGCGCAGCGCGCGGCGGCTTGCGTTGAACTCAATGGGCAGCGTCACCAGATAGAATATCGACACCAGCGCGAATAAGCCCAACCCCAGTGTGATAATCCAATCGCCGAACTGGTTCGCATAGTCAAACCACAGGCCGATGATGACCAAAAACGGCGCAGCACCGCTGCCAATGCGAACTAGGGGGAAAATCACATTGCGCAGCTTCAGCGGAACATACACGTTTGCGTGTTGCGCGGCGTGGCCGGCCTCGTGCGCGGCAATGCACACCGAAGCCACGCTGGGGTTGTTATACACCGACGGGCTCAAGCGAATTGTCTTCGTGCGTGGGTCGTAGTGATCGCTGAGCTTGCCTTGGCCCATTTCAATGCGCACGTCGTGGATGTTATAGTGCGCCAGCATGCGCTGTGCGGCCTGCAAGCCGGTGATACCGCGGCTGTTGGGGATTTGCGATTGCTTGCGGTAGGTGCTTTTCACCATGCCCTGCGCAATCAGCGAGAAAATCAACGCGGGAATCATGATCAGCATAAAGCCCAAGTTGAACATTCCGCCCCACATCATTAACCAGTACATAATCTTCCTCCTAAACGAATATTTCAGATGTGCCGCGACCGATATCCCAGTGGCGGCTATGAATGAAATCGTGTTTTACATTACCCAAGTTGAACTCTTCAGCAATCATGGCCAGCACATGGGGATATTCCTCTGCCCAGCTGCCCACCAGCACCTCAAAATATGGCTCGTCGCCGACCATCGCAACTTCAAACACGCGCCCGCGCGGCACCAGAGTGTAGTCTTCTTCATCCCAAATGGCGTCGCTACTGCCAATGGCTTTGGCTGCCTTGCGCACGCTCGGCCACGCCGTGTGATGCAGCACCTGCATGGTTTTGCGCCCACGGGCATTGAACGGCAATTCAGCAGCAAACACACTGTGCACGCCCACCAACACGTCCCGCGCAGGGTTGTACCAAAACATGCCCACTTTCGGGTCATGTTGGTTTGACACAGTGTCACGCATGGTCTGCATGAGGGTTTCGTTTTCGCCCATATCAACGGTCAACAACATATCGCTACCTCCTGCCCCGCAAAAACTCTTCACCTGTCATGGCCTTTTTACCAGCTTGCTGCACTTGCAGCAGCTCAACATATTTCCCGTCGCCACACAAGATGTGTAGCGGCGAATCACCTGTCTCACAAACTCGCGTGCGATGCACCTTTAGCTGTGTTCCTTCAAATTGCATGGTTGCACCTGGCCATGAATTGAGCCCGCGCACTTGATTATGCACCTGCCACGCAGGTTGCGAAACATCCATAGGCGACATCTCGCGACTTAGCATGGGCGCATGGGTCGCCAGTGCGTGCTCTTGCGGTGTGCGAGTGAGCGTGTCCTGCTGCACCTGCGCAATTGTCCGCATTAGTGTGCCCGCGCCAAGCGTGCTTAACACATCATGCAGTTCACCGGCAGTCATGTCCTCGGGAATCACACACCTGTCCATCTCTAGTATATCACCGGTGTCAATGCCTGCGTCCATCTGCTGGGTGGTGATGCCGGTTTCGGTTTCACCGTGCAGCACCGCCCACTGAATGGGTCCCGCGCCGCGATATTTCGGCAGCAGCGACGCATGCACGTTGATGCAGCCATGCGGGGGAATGTCTAGCACAGCCTGTGGCAAAATTTTGCCATAGGCCACAACCACAATCAACTCCGGCGCAAGTTTACGCAGAGTTTCGGCGGCTTCATCGCTGCGCAGCGTGGTCGGCTGCAATACGGGAATGCTATGCTCCTGCGCGCAGACTTTCACCGGCGGCGGGGTCAGCTGCATCTTGCGGCCTTGGGGTTTGTCGGGCTGGCAAAATACCGCGGGAATGTCGTGCCCGGCGGCAGTTAACGCCTCCAAACAGGGCACAGCAAACTGCGGCGTGCCCATGAAAACAATGCGCATGATGTGTACCTCTCTCCACTCAAATTTTCGCCCCGTTTTTTTTGGAAAATCTTCAAAAAACAAAAAATAAAATGTTTTTTTCGCAAAAAGTGCAATTCTGCGCAAAAAAGTGCGCAGAAAAGGGTGTTTTGTAAGATTATATGGAGGGGGTCGTTAGCAAGCGGGCCACTGCGGGCG
>WRBQ01000052.1 GCA_009784445.1 Oscillospiraceae bacterium | reverse complement strand
ATCGCCCAGCACGCGCCTGTCCAGTCCTAGCGCAAGCACCGCCCCAAGAATATCTCGGTGCGTCAGTTCATCTTGCGTGCGAAAACTAAGCTTGAGCGCCGCGATGTGCTTTTCGCGCAGGCCGTCGATGTAGGCAACCACGCGCTCGGCTTCGGCGAAGCCGCCGTCGAATTTTAAGTTCGGATTGCGCTCTTGTGCCGCTTGGGCAGGGGTAAGGAAGTTGTTCATAACACCTCTCTAGGTAAAATTATCAAACGCATACCGTATCGATATCAACTTGCAGCCAAGTTCTTCGGCCATGGCACTGTCCATGTCGCTGTCCCAAAGCATCGGCACATGGTCTTGCGCCAGCCCTGCAACAATGGCGGCTTCAACAAGCATGGCGATGTTTTGCTTGCTATCATGCTTCGGCGCAAAAAACAGTTCGCTAATGTCGCTATAGCACACTGTCCTGCCGCCCTCTAAACAGAGCACAGCGCAGCCAACCAGCGCATCTTTGAAAAACAGTCCCAAAAATTGAATGCGTCCATCGTTATTCTTCATCTGGTGCGTAAACACGCGGCTAAGCACTTCATTTTCTTTTTGCGCAAAAGCGGCAACTGCACCGGCATCTGTTGCGCCAAGCTCACGCACTTGATAGCATTCAACGCTGCGCGGCGTTGGCGCTGCGCCAACAAAGGCATAGTTTCTCCCCATGCGCGCACGCACGCACGCAAGCTTGGGTGGGATGAAATCAGGGGCAGCAAGAAGTTCGATGCAACAACGCGGGAAAGCTTTGGCCATGTTGATGTATTTGACGATGTTTTCGCTGTTGCAAAACAAACTCAACGCAACTTCTTCAGGGCGATATTCCTCAACAAGAATATATTCTTTGTCATCGCTAAGTTGATACACTGCATGGTCAATAGTTGGGGTAAAGACGATGCGAAACGCATGGCGCAGAGGATCGGTAGTGAGCAAATAGTCAATAAACTCATCGCTGGCAACTCGCTTGAGCGCAGGAAATTCACATTCAAACCGTTTGATCACTGTGCCTGTGGTGGTGTCTTTCCATTGCAAAGAAGTTGCACGATGATTTTCGCGGTATTCCCGCGGCGAACAAGTATAGATGGCTTTGAATGCCCTTGCAAAATTCTCAGGGTTGGCGTAGCCTAATGTTAACGCAAGGTCAAGCACGCTGATATCGCTGGTGCGCAGCAAACACGCAGCTTGCGTCATTTTATATACCCTGACGAATTCCATCACGGTTTTGCCGGTGTGTTCATAAAAAAATTTATCAAAGAACGATAGAGAAAACCCTGCAGCCTGTGCAACACTTTCCAGGTTAAGTGTCTGTGTTTGCCATCCATCGCTGATGAACGCAATGGCTTTGTTGATAAGTTGATGATTCATGAAATCACGCCTTTCATTTATGATAAGGCTATTATAACACAGAAAAAGCGTGCTGTCCTGTCATTTTTCACTGTATAAAAAAGCTAGAACGTGTTCTTGCGCGGGCGCGAGAAAATTGTTCATGAAAACAGCTTGCCTTTTTCATCAAAATAGTGTATAATAGGGCTATGACTTCGAACATGGAACAATTGCTGGGCAAGTTTATCCGCGTGAAGGTGACACGGCCGGTCGGATCGGTGTTCAGCAATGGTCGCACTTGCGACACAAACTTCGGTGAAATTCAGCAAAGCATGCCGGGCGCGCTCAAACCGCACGGCGTGTTTGTGATGGGCGTGCGCCACCCCGTGCGGCAGTTCAACGGGCGTGTGATTGCCGTGATTACCGCCGCCGACGGCCACATTTACGCCGTCACTGCACCGCGCAACCATCGTTACATCGTGTGGCAAATTCGCCGTGCGGTGCGCTTTGCGTTTGACGGCGAGGACTTCGAAATCACCTGTTTGTACGAACGCTCCTGCGGGGCAGTGGTATTCAACCACAGCGACGACGGCTTACGTTACCTGCTGATTAAAAACAGACGCAGCAGCAACTGGGGTTTCCCCAAAGGCCACATGGAGGACAGGGAATCCGCCGAGGCCACCGCGCGGCGCGAAGTGCTTGAGGAAACCGGGCTGCATGTGCGCTTGCTGCCGGGCTTTGCCTGCCATGCGGAGTATACCATGGCCGCTCGCGTGGAAAAAAGTGTGACGATCTTCCTCGCCCAAGCCGGCGACCGCCGCACCACCATTCAGCAGGCCGAAATCGAGGACTATCTGTGGCTGAGCTACGACAACGCCCTGCTGCGGCTGAAGTTCGCCAACGACCGCAATATTTTGCGCAAAGCACATGCGCACCTAATGAAGCAATAACAGGAGTTCTATATGACCGACGAATTTGTGCCAGAAAATTTTGAAAAGATTGAACTGAAGCTTGATAAAACCAAGGCAACACTATTTCAGCTTGCTTTTTGGGCTGCCATTGTGTTGGTGTTTGGCACACTCTTCTTTCTTGTTCAACCGATTACCCCAGCCGAACTTTTTGCAACAATGCGGCCGTCATCTGTCACTGAAGCATTGCAACGCTTTGGGGTTGTGCTGGTTATCGCCATTGTTGGCATTATTGTGCATGAGTTATTGCACGCCGCTTTTTACTTGCCGTACACAAAACATGGCTTCAAGTCACTTAAAATTGGGTTCAAGCTGCCCTCCCATGCCTATTGCGAATGCACAGAAATCATCCGCACAAGCCAAGCTATCGTTAGTTTAATGGCGCCGACGGTTATTTTGGGCGTAATGCCCGCCATTGTCGCCATCATCATCGGCAACGCATGCTTGTTGCTGTTTGGCATCTTTTTCACGGTAGCCGGCGCCGCTGACACGCAAATTTTCCTTCAACTTTTTAAGGAAAGAAAAACCACTTGGTTTGAAGACAAAGCGTCTATCCTTAAATTTTACGTGCACAAGCCAGCTCAACATAATCTTAACATTTGACGATTGGGTACCACATTTCAATTTGCCCCATTTCGCCGTCTCCGCCATAAATCTCAAAGTTCATGCCGTTGGCCAGCTCATAGCCCGAGCCGGGCAGCCATTCGCGATAAAACTGCTCATACAGCGCGTGGATGGTTTCGACCACGTTGGGCCACTCGAACGGCTCGGAAGGGAAAATTGCATAGGTTTGCGCAGGGATGTCCGCAGTGGCATATCCCTGCGTTTTGCTTTGCGGCTGCGCAAACGCGAACAGCATATAGGGAAACGTATCATCGCCGGTGTCGCGATAGCCCATGGCACCATGGACTTTGCCAACTGCCGTGCCTGAATTTTCTCCTGCGTCTTGAAACAACTGGTCGTGTCTGCCGTCTTGAAAGCATGCTTGCCACAGCTCAGCAGGGCTTGCGGGGAACTCGCCGTTTTCGCAATTACTTGGGAAAATGTGCTCGATACCAAAAATCTGGAATGCCGGTTTGTCTTCAATGCGATACTTCATGGGGGTTTCTCCTTTGATTGTGATTTGAAAGGAGATGCGAGGATAGGCCTTTAGATTAGCCTTGCTGCGACGTGCCTGTGACGGACTGAAGCCGTGCGTTTCGCGAAATGCGCGCGCGAACGAAACGGGCGAGTCATAACCAAAACGCAGCGCGACGTTTATGACTTTTTCGCCTTGTTGCAGGGCAATGCCTGCCAAGGTCATGCGTCTACGGCGAACGTATTCCACCAGCGAAATGCCCGCGATGAACGAAAACATGCGCTGAAAATTATAGCTTGAGCAGCATGCATGCTTTGCCGCCACGCTATAATCCAGTTCGCCATCGAGATTATCTTCCACATAATCTAACGCGCGATTGAGCCGTTGCAGAACATTCATAGCACTCCCTCCTTTCCCCACAAGTATAGCACATGGCATGTGGTTGGGCGCAACTTTTTGCTTGCGGGTTTTGTTTAAGTTAAACGTCCCCACCACGCTTGATTTTCAACATACCAGTTTATCGTGTCGGCAATGCCTTGGTCAAAGCCAATTGCGGGCAGCCAGCCCAGCTCAGCGTGGATTTTCGCCGGGTCAATCGCATAACGCAGGTCGTGCCCGGCGCGGTCGGTGACGAACTCAATCAGAGTTTCGGGCTTTTCCAATGCCGCAAGAATCGTCTTCACCACAGTGAGATTGTCGCGCTCATTGTGGCCGCCAACGTTGTAGATTTCGCCCAGCCTGCCCTGCTGCAAAATCAGCGCAATGGCACGACAGTGGTCGTCCACATGCAGCCAATCACGCACGTTCGCGCCGTTGCCGAACACCGGCAGCGGCTCATTGTTTAGCGCACGCAAAATCATCTTGGGAATAAGTTTTTCGGGCAACTGATATGGTCCATAGTTGTTTGAGCAGTGCGAAATAGTCACCGGCAAATTGAACGTTCGATGATAAGCCAAGCAGAGCAAATCCGCGCCGGCTTTGCTGGCAGAGTAAGGGTTCGACGCATGAATGGGCGTGGCTTCGGTGAAGAATAAATCGGGACGGTCAAGCGGCAGGTCACCGTAGACTTCGTCCGTGGATACCTGATGAAAGCGCACATTGCCGTGTGCGCGGCAGGCGTCCATCAGCACTTGCGTGCCCAAAATGTTGCTGCGCAGAAAAATGTCCGGCTGTTCAATGGAGCGGTCTACCATGCTTTCGGCAGCAAAATTCACCACGGCATCGAAGCGCTCACGCACGAACATGGCGAAGATTTCCTCGCGCTGCGTGATGTCCAGATGCACAAAGCGCACACGCTCGTTCAACAATGGCTCAATCGTATGTCGGTGCCCGGCGTAGGTGAGGGCATCCAGCAGCACAAGTTCGTCTTGCGGGTTGTTTGCATGCCAGTGATAGCTAAAATTGCTGCCGATAAACCCGGCCGCACCGGTGATTAGCAGTTTCATATGCCACCTCCATTTGTGTTATCTTTATTATATCACACTGCCCGAAAAAAAGCAAAATAATTCTTGCTTTTTTTGCGTAAATGCGGTACAATGATTGGTAGGGGCGGATGCAAAATCTACCCATGAGAGGATTAGCCATGATTGAGATACGCAGCGCACAACCAGAAGAGTTTGCAGGCATTTTGGATATGCTTAATGTCACGTTTTTCAGCGATGACACACCCGAAGAAAAGCGAGATTTCACGCGCCTGTTGCCCAAGCTGTATAAAGAACAATACGCGCCGTGGAACAGCAACTATTGTGTGTTTGAGGATGGTCGCCCCGTGGCCGCAGTAGGTATGTATGTGAGCGAGCTGCACGTGGCTGGGCACACGCTAAAACTCGGCGGCATTGGCAACGTGGGCGTTGCGCCCGATTGCCGCGGTAAGGGCTACATGAAGCTGGCCATGGACGCCGCCATGCAAGCCATGCGCGACCAAGGCTGCCACCTAGGCGAGCTTAGCGGCGACCGCCACCGCTACCGCTATTGGGGCTTTGAAAAGGGCGGCGCTTGCGTGGACGCGCAGTTTAGCATAATCAATGTGAAGCACTGCTTTGGCAAGGGTGAACTTGCTGCCGGCTGGGCGGCCAAGCCTCTTGCGCCGCAAGATATCGCACAGGCGCAGGTGTTGATCGAAGGCGAAGCGCTGCACCTCAAGCATGACCCTGCTGCGCTGCATGATATTTTATCCTCGTGGCGCGAGCAGCCTTGGGCGCTTTGCTGCGGCGACAAACTCGCCGGGCTATTTAACCGCAGCTGGGACAACAAACAGGTATTGCAGCTGCAGCTTGCCCCTTGGGTAAATTCCCTTGAGCAACCGCTGCGGGCAGTCCTCGCATTGCTGCCCGAGGAAGCAAGCATGACGATGAGAATCCCGCTGTGGCAGCGCGATTTGCTCGCTCTTGCTGCACCTGTGACTGAAAGCTTCAATCTGCAAAGTGCAGGGCAGTATAACGTGCTGTGCTGGCAGACCTGCCTGCAAGCTTTGCTGGATTTGCAAGCGCAGTGCAAGTCTTTGCTTGACGGCGAGTTGACCGTAAAAATCCAAGGCTATGCAGGTGATGAAACGCTGCGCATTGCCGTGCAAAATTGCGCGCCCAGTGTAACAATATATGATGGCGAACCCGCCAAAATCATGAGCCATTTGGATGCCGTGCAGTATTTCCTTGGCTTGGTTTGTCCCGAACGCACTTGCCCGGCGGCGCAGAATTGGTTCCCGCTGCCGATGTGGTTGCGGTCGTTTGACACGGTGTAGCGCATAAAAATGAACCTCCGGGCGGCGTAATCGCCGCCCGGAGGTGAAAAAACGCAGAGGAGTATCACCATGCGTACAAAAGAAGAATACTACGCCCGCGTTCTCGAAAACAGGCAGCTGGCGACTGACCCGCAGCTGTTGCAATGCACTTGCCCCAACACGTTGTGCGATTGGCATGGCAAATGCCGCGAATGTGTTGCATTACACCGACACCACGGCGATCACATTCCCGCGTGCCTGCAGCCGATTATCGCCAACAAAGTCAAAGCACTGGCGAGCGCAGCCGAACTGCTGACCGAATAGAAAAACTCGCATCCCGTTGAACACATGCACTACGTAAAACAGCGCGACGAAAACGCGCAAAAATAAACACAGAGAAAAGAGGTTACCCATGAACTTCGACATCCCCTTTGTGGACAAGAACTCCGAACGCTATGCCCTCAGCAAGCGCATCGGTACTCTTGCCGACCACATCAAGCGCGACTTTCTGTTCCCGCACAGCATCTCCACCGGCGACTTCCTGTTCCGCGACGGCCAAAGCTCCATCGAGCACATCAACGAGGGCGAATGGTCGCACTTTGACGCACAAAATGACCACTGGGGCTACCCGGAATGCTATGCGTGGTTCAAGCAAACCGTCACTGTGCCGCAAGAATTTGCCGGTCATCCCGTGATTGTGGAATTTAAGCCTAGCGATACTTGGTGGCGCGATCATGACCCGCAAATCATCCTGTTTGTTAATGGCGTGCTGGCGCAAGGCGTTGATCAAAATCATAAATATGTGCAAGTGCTGGACTGCGCAAAGGGCGGCGAAGTGCTTGAACTTGCCATCAATGGCTACACCGACGTTTTTGCCTGGAAAGGCCCCGTGCGCATGCGTGCGAACCTCAAAACGCTCAATCCCATTGCCCAGCAGGTCTACTTCGACATCACCACCCCACTGATGGTCGCAAACTTGTATGAACACGACGAACTGGCGCGCGTGCGGCTGATTAAAACCCTCAACCAAGCTGTGAGTATGCTGGACATGGCAGACCCCACTGATGTGCCTGCGTTTGAGAAAAGCGCCAAGGCCGTCATCAAGTATTTGGACAAGAACTTATATGGCGCGAAAAGCGACATCACCGCCTGCTGCGTTGGGCACACGCACATCGACGTGGCATGGCTGTGGCGGCTGCGCCAAACGCGCGACAAAGTTGGCCGCAGCTTCGGCACGGTGCTGAAATACATGGAACAATACCCCGAGTATGTGTTCATGTCCCCGCAGGCGCAGCTTTATGATTATTGCAAGAAAGACTACCCCGAAGTATACGAGCGCATCAAACAGCGCGTAAAAGAGGGCCGCTGGGAAGTGGAAGGCTCCATGTGGGT
>WRBQ01000051.1 GCA_009784445.1 Oscillospiraceae bacterium | reverse complement strand
TGTATGTTCATTATATCACTTTAGCATGTAAATGTCAAGTATAATTTTTGGAAAAGAGGGGGACAACACTATGCCAGCAGAGGACAAACGCCGCGTGGCGCTAGAAACCGCCATGGCGCAAATTGAGAAAAGTTACGGCAAGGGCTCCATCATGCGCTTGGGCGACAACCAAGGCATGCAGGTGGGCAGCATCAGCACTGGCTCGCTGGGCCTTGACGCCGCGCTGGGCATTGGCGGGCTGCCGCGCGGACGCATCATCGAGATTTATGGGCCTGAGTCATCGGGTAAAACCACCCTTGCGCTGCATGCTGTGGCCGAGGCGCAAAAGGCCGGCGGCGAGGCCGCGTTCATCGACGCTGAACATGCGCTTGACCCGGTTTATGCCGGCAACTTGGGCGTGGACATTAACTCCCTGCTGGTTTCGCAGCCCGACAACGGCGAGCAGGCACTGGAGATCGCTGAGGCACTAGTGCGCTCAAATGCGATTGACATTGTTGTTGTCGACAGTGTTGCGGCACTTGTTCCGCGTGCGGAAATTGAAGGCGAAATGGGTGACAGCCATGTGGGTCTGCACGCGCGTTTGATGAGCCAAGCGCTGCGCAAACTGGCTGGTCACATCGCCAAAAGCAACACGATACTTATCTTTATCAATCAGCTGCGCGAGAAAATTGGCATTAGCTACGGCAACCCGGAGGTTACCACGGGCGGCCGTGCGTTAAAATTCTATGCCAGTGTGCGCATGGATGTGCGCCGCACCGAGCAACTTAAAGGCCAAGGCGGTGAGTTCATTGGCTCGCACACGCGCGTGAAAATTGTGAAGAACAAAGTCGCGCCACCCTTCAAAGAGGCCGAGTTCGACATCTTCTATGGCAAGGGCATTTCGCGTGACAGCGAGCTGCTTGACATGGCCATTAAGCGTGATATCATCAAGCGCAGTGGCGCGTGGTTCAGCTATGGCGAAAACCGCTGGCAGGGCCGTGAAAATGTGCGCCTACACTTGGTCGATCATCCCGAGATGATGGACGAAATTGTGGCGATTATTCAAGACACGCCCAAGGAAGAACCTGCGCCCAGAACCAAGGCAAAAGCGCCTGCAAAGGCCGTGAAAGGCAGCAAGGCGAGCTTGGATATCGTGGTGGATGACGACGATGAGCTGTAGGGTCGGCCACTGGCCGACCGCTTGAACAAAGCCGGACGCGCAATGCGCGCCCCTACACGAGGGCTATTATGCATGAATTTGAACCCTACGAACGCCTGTGGAACCGCGCGCTGTGGTATCTTGGGCGGCGGGATTATGGCACGGACGAACTGCGGCAAAAGTTGCTGCGCCCACGCCCTAATAAACCACTGCCAAACGAAGAAGACATTGAGCGCTGCGTGGCACGGCTAGTGGAATTAAATCTGCTGGATGACGAACGCTATGCGCAGCGCCTAGCCGAAAGCTATGCCCGAAAGGGCTATGGCCAACGTGGCATTGACCAACAGCTCTATCGCCGCGGGCTGAAAGATGAGGCGCCTGAGCTCGCACAAGATGACCCCGAACGCCTAGCCGAGCTGTTGCAAACGCCTGCCTATCAACGCAAGCTTGCCGACGAAACCAAGCATAAATCGCTGTTTGCTGCGCTGCTGCGCAAGGGCTTTCGGCATGGGGATATTCGCACGGCCATGCAAGATGTTTTGGACACGCAGTTGGGCTATGATATCTGAAAATCTTGTTGACAAGTTAACGCTTACCTGTTATACTATAGTCGGTAGCGGATAAAAAATAGACCGCCCGTGGCCTGGAAGCTCGGCGGTCATTTCTATTGACTTTCGTGTGGGGGCTAGCCGCCTATACGGCAACGCTATCCCTGTATGTATAGTATAGCACGCAGCTGTGAAAATGTCAAGCTTTTTTTGGAAAGTGAGTAAGCATATGCCGATACTAAAACGCAAACCCAAGGTGCAACGCATTGCGTTGATCAGCCTAGGCTGCCCGAAAAATCAAGTGAACGCCGAGCGCATGATGCATGACCTGCAGGCGGCGGGTTTTGCGATTGCCGAAAGTGTGTATAGCGGGGCCGATGCGGTGATTGTGAACACCTGCGGCTTTGTGGATGATGCCAAGAAAGAGGCCATCGACAGCATTTTGGAGATGGCTCAGCTGAAAGCCGACGGCACGATAGGCAAGATTTTGGTGACCGGCTGCATGGCGCAACGCTACCAAGACGAAATCACTGCGGAAATTCCCGAAGTGGACGGCGTGCTGGGGCTTGGCGCAAACGATAGCATTGTGCAGCACATGCAAGAGCTGCTGGGCGGCGCGGCGGTGAGTGAATCGCCGGACATCAGCTGCCTGCAACTGGGCGGCGAGCGCAAGCTGCTTTCACCGCAGCACTGGGCCTATTTGCAAATTGCGGACGGCTGCAATAACTGCTGCACTTATTGTGCGATCCCGGGCATTCGCGGGCCGTTTCGCCATCGATCGACGGAGGATATTCTGGCCGAAGCAGAGGCACTTTGCGCTGCCGGTGCACGCGAGCTTGTGCTGATTGCGCAGGATGTGACGGCCTACCCTGCCCTACCCGCGCTGCTGCAACAGCTTTGCCAGCTTGAAGAGCTACAGTGGCTGCGGCTACTGTATTGCTACCCGGATGAGATTTCTGACGAGCTGATTGCCACCATGGCGAGCGAAGATAAAATTGTGAAGTACATTGACCTGCCCTTGCAGCACGCCGATGACCGCATTCTGGCGGCCATGGGACGACGCGGCACGCAAGCTGACATCACCGCTGTGCTGAATAAACTGCGTGCTGCCATGCCGGGCATTGCCATTCGCACCACGTTCATTTGCGGCTTCCCCGGCGAAGATGAGGCGGCCTTTGAGACCTTGGCGGAGTTTGTTGCTGCGCAGAATTTCACGCACATGGGTGCATTTGCATTCTCGCCACAAGAGGGCACGCCGGCGTTCAGCTTCCCCAACCAGGTTGACCCGGAAATCGCCCAGCAGCGGGTGGAGATTCTTACCCAGCAGCAAGCGGAAATCGCGCTGCAACACAAAGAGCAACTGGCCGGGCAAACCATGCAGGCCATGGTGGAGGCACACGACCCCTACACCGACAGCTACCTTGCCCGCACTGCGGCTGATGCCCCTGAGATTGACGGTATGCTAGCCTTCACCAGCCCGCGCCACCTGCAACCCGGCGAGGTGGCGCAGGTGCAAATCATTGGCCTGAAGGAAGACATGCTCATCGGAAAAGCGCTATGAAAAAACTGATTATCATCGCTGCAATTGTGCTGCTGCCGGTGGCGTTTATTGCGCTGGCGATTTATCACACCAACACGCTGCGCAGCACACAGTTCACTTGGCAAAACCGCCGCGTGCCGCCGGAGTTCAACGGCTTTCGCATCGTGCAACTGAGTGATTTGCACAATGCACGCTTTGGGCGCGAACAGTCGCGCTTGCTTCGCATGGTGCAACAGGCGCAGCCGAACATGATTGCCATGACCGGCGACATGATTGATGAACAGACGCGTAGCTTGGCACCCATGCGAGAACTGCTTGCGGGGGTTCGCACGGTTGCGCCGGATATCCCCATGTTTTTTGTGGACGGCAACCACGACCCGCAGTCATCGTTTTACGCTGAAATGCTTGACTTGTTTCGGCAACATAACGTCACGGTATTGCATGGCACGGCACTGTTGCAACACAATGGCGCAAGCATGACGATAGCAGGCATGGGCCATTGGGGCGTTGGCCACATGGGCAATACAGATATTTTTCTCGCGCACGACCCTTTGCGTTTTGAACAATTCGCACAACATGGCGGCGGTTTAATGCTGGCTGGCCACAACCATGGCGGGCAGGTTTCGCTGCCCAACGGCCAAGCGATAATTGGCCCTAGGCTCACCCTGTGGCCGGAATATTCCTCCGGCGTGTATATCAATGGCGATTCGACGATGTTCCTGAGCCGCGGGCTGGGTACGAGTCGTATACCATTTAGGTTATTCGCAACGCCTGAAGTTGCTGTCATCGAACTAAAAGCAGAATAGGATTAACCATGCCAAAAAAAGCTAGAAAAAAAGATACCGCCGCCCTTGATACCGCCGCGGCCAATGCGCACATTCTGGGGGCAGGCGAAATTGTGCACCAACCCGTGACCGAAACCCTGGAAACCAACTTCATGCCCTATGCCATGAGCGTGATTTTGAGCCGGGCCATCCCCGAAATTGACGGCTTTAAACCCAGCCAGCGCAAGGTGTTGTATACCATGCACAAGATGGGACTGCACAGCGGCCCGCGCAGCAAAAGTGCGAACATCGTTGGCCGCACCATGCAGCTTAACCCCCACGGCGATGCTGCGATTTATAACGTGCTGGTGCTGCTGTCACGCGGGCACGAGCGCTTGTTGCATGCCTACGTGGACAGCAAGGGCAACTTCGGCAAGTATTATTCGCGCGACATGCAGTACGCCGCGTCACGCTACACCGAGGCACGGCTGGAGAAAATCGCCGCAGAGTTATTTCGCGACATTGACAAAGACACCGTGGATTTTGTGGATAACTACGACGCCACGATGAAAGAACCTACCCTGTTGCCCGTGCGATTCCCCAGCGTGCTGGCAAACTTTAACATTGGCATTGCGGTGGGTATGACCAGCAACATTTGCTCGTTTAATCTAGCCGAGCTGTGCGAAACCACCATTGCGCTGGCGCAAAACAAAGACCATGACGTGATTGAAACCATGCCTGCGCCGGACTTCACCGGCGGCGGGCAGATCCTGTATTCCCGTGCGCTGTTTGAGGAAATTTATCGCACCGGGCGCGGCAGTTTTCGCCTGCGGGCCAAGTATACCTACGACAAAACGCACAACTGCATTGACATCTACGAAATTCCGCCCACCACCACCGCTGAGGCGATCATCGACAAAGTGGTGGACCGCGTGAAGGCCGGGGTGATCAAAGAAATTAGTGACATTCGCGACGAAACGGACAAAAGCGGCCTGAAAATTACCGTTGACCTCAAACGCGGCACCGACCCCGATAAACTCATGCAGCGGCTGTTTAAACTAACCACCCTGGAGGACAGCTTTGGCTGCAACTTCAACGTGCTAATCAATGGCTCGCCGCGCGTGCTGGGTGTACGCGAACTGCTGTTGGAGTGGATTATCTTCCGCACGGGCTGCATTCGCCGCCGCGTGCAGTTTGACCTGACCAAAGCACAGGAACGCCTGCACCTGCTGCAGGGGCTTGCGAAAATTCTGCTGGATATTGACAAGGCCATCAAAGTCATTCGCGAAACGGAAGAAGAGAGCGAAGTGGTGCCGAACCTGATGATTGCCTTTGGCATTGACCAGCTGCAGGCCGATTATGTGGCGGAAATTCGGCTGCGGCACCTGAACCGTGCGTATATTCTCAAGCGCACGGCCGACATGGACCAGCTGAAAAAAGACATTGAAGAAATGCTGAGCATACTTGGTTCTGAGCGCAAAGTGCGCAGCATCATGGTCAACGAGCTGAAGGAAATTGCCAAAACCCACGCCCGGCCGCGCCGCAGTGAGCTGATCTACGCCGAAGAGCTGCCTGAAAGCACGAGCGAAGTTGAGATTGATGACTACCCCTGCACGCTGTTCTTTACGCAGCAGGGTTATTTCAAGAAAATCACGCCAGCAAGCCTGCGCATGGCCGACACCCAAAAATGCAAAGACGGCGACGACATTGCGCAGTCCATTGAGACAAGCAATGCGGCTGATCTGCTGTTTTTCACCAACAAGTGCCAAGTTTACAAGACCGCTGCGCATGAGTTTGACGACACCAAGGCCAGCGCGCTGGGCGATTATATCCCCGCGAAGCTGGGCATGGATGAAGACGAAACTGCCCTTTACATGGCCGTGACGCGCAACTATGGCGGCTACATGCTGTTTGCGTTTGAGGGCGGCAAGGTGGCGAAAGTGGAGCTGAGTGCCTATGCGACGAAGACGAACCGCAAGAAGCTCATCAAGGCCTACAGCGATAAATCCCCTCTTGTTGGCATGCTGCAATTGGCCGAAGATGGCGACTGCCTGGTGCGGTCGAGCGCGGGGCGGGTGCTGTTGTTCCACACCGGTGCGATTGCGCCGAAGACCACGAAGGATACCCAGGGTGTGGCGGTGATGACGCTGCGCAAAAACCATCTTGTGGCGGAGCTTGAGGCCTATGCCGAGGGCACCTTTGCCAAGCCTGCGCGCTACCGCACGAAGAACTTGCCGGCGGCGGGGGTGCTGCCCACGCCGGAGGATAAAGGTGAGGTGCAGCTGACGATAGAATAGGGGGAGCGTTATGGAAACTGGACATTGGGTTGCACTTGTTGGCAGCGGCGTTGTGCTGTTGGGCCTCATCGGCGGCGGCATCAAGTGGCTGGTCCATAGGCACGACAAGCGCAATGAAATCGAGGTGAAACTTGACCCACGCTTGGAACTCGCCAAACACGAGCAGCGCATGGGTGATATTTCGGAAGAAATGATAGACTATCGCGGCGCGCTTGGGCATTACCAAAAAGCGGATAAGCACTTGCAGGCCACCGGCCCTGTGAGCGAAGAGCGCGCATGGGTTTTGGTTGATGCGGGCAATAAGCACGTCGAATTAGCCGAATATGAAGCGGCCATCGGTTGTTATAAAGAGGCTTGGGCAATATTCCTAAAAGAGCCAGAAAAAAATCAAGCGCATATTGCTGGTATGCTCAACAACATAGCGGTTGTGTATAAAGACCAAGGCAACTTTGATGAGGCGCTGGAATATTACCAAAAGGCGTTGTCTATCTTTGAAACATTAGGCAAAAACCGCCTCGTCACCGCCATGACCTACAACAACACGGCGGTTGTGTATGAAAATCAAGGCAAGCTTGATGAGGCGTTGGACTATTACAAAAAGGCACTACCTATCTTTGAAGCATTAGGCAAAAACCACCCCCTCACGGCCGGAATCTATAATAACTTTGGAGAAGTGTGCCGCAAGCAGGGTAAATTTGACGAGGCGTTGAAGTGGTATCAAAAAAATTTAGCAATAACCGAAAAAATGCCGGGCAAAAACCACCCCGACACTGCTAAAACTTACGGCAACATTGCGGTTGTCTACAAGGAGCAAGGCAAGCTTGACGAAGCACTTGAACTATGTAAAAAAGCATTGACTGTCTTTGAGGAAAAGCTTGGCAAAGACCATCCAAACACAATAAAATGCCGCAGAAATATGGACGAATTGACCGAACAACTGCAAACCCAAACCACAACCACAACATAAAGGAGACCCCCATGCTCAACATTGGAATGATTAGCAAGTGGCATGTGCATGCCAAGGACTACGCCCGCGAAATCACGCAGAACCCCAACGCGCAAATCACCGCCGTGTGGGACGAAGACCCCGCACGCGGCACCGAATGGGCCGCCGAACTAGGCGTGCCGTTTTATGCGGACTATGCTGAGTTTTTGGCCAGTGATATCCACGCCGTGTGCTGCGATTCGCCGACAACCATGCACCGCGATGTGCTCGTGCCCGCAGCCCAAGCTGGCAAGCATATCTTCACCGAAAAACTGCTGGCTTGCACGAACGAAGACGCCGAGGCCATTGCACAGGCAATTCGCGACGCAGGCGTGACCTTCACCATTTCGCTGCCAGTGAAAGGCTCCCCGGCGTTTCAGTACATCAAAGGGCTGATTGATGGCGGCAAGCTGGGCAAAGTCACCGGCGCGCGGTTCCGCCGCAGCCACAATGGCGTGAGCGGCAACTGGCTGCCCGAGCGCTGGTTCAACGTGCATGAATCCGGCGGCGGCGCGATGATGGATTTGGGTGCGCACCCGGTGTATGTCATCACGGACCTGCTGGGCGAACCCACGCGCGTGGCCGCCATGATGACCAATCTGTACGATACCTCCAGCGACGAAAACGCCATTGTGCTCGGCGAGTTCGCAGGTGGCGCACTGGCGACGATGGAAACCGCCTTTGTTACCAACGGTGTGCCCGATTTGCTGGAGGTGTATGGCACCGAAGGCTCGGTGTTTTTGCGCTGGAATGAAGTGGTGCAGAACTTGGGCGATGGTCCCGAAGAGGTGGACGAAGACAACATGCCTGCGCGCTACATCCCCATGGATAAATTCGTAGACGCTTGCCTAGCCGGCGTGAAAGAAGTGCCCGGTTTGGCGCTGCATGATGCACTGGTGATGACGCGCATTATGGCGAAAGCCTACGAAAGCGCATAGAAGTAAAAAATGTTGACAAGCACAAATTTTTGTGTTAATATGTAGATGGTGCTACGCTGCGGCGCGGTTAGTTTCCTCTTTCTCGTTGGAGTGCTACGACGAGAGGAGGTGAACGCATGGAATACTTAATTGTTTTGGCGATTATCATTTTTTTGATAACACGTGACCAAGGCAACAAAGAAAACTAACCGCCCTGCTCAAAGATGCGGTTAGTTTTTCTTACTATTCGTGAGGAAGCTGCTGTGCCTGCGGCACTAACACCCTCTTGACACTCCCTATTATACCATGTATGTGGGGAAATGTCAAGGGGGATTTTCTCTACTCGCAATAATTGATCTCCACATCCTGTGCTTGCCAGTGTTTTGGCAGGCGCGGGTTTTGGGTGATTTCACCGTTGACCATGCGTAGGCCCAACAATTCTTCTGTGACGCAACGCAGCATCCACGCGGCCGAGCCCGTGTACCACGTCCAACCCGCGCGGCCCTCGCAGCCGGGGGAGTAGTTCACGTCACCGGCCAAGCAAAACGGCTCGCCACGATAGCGCGCAGCACGTTGCGGGTGGTTGCAGAAGTCCGCGGGAGTGATGAGGCGCAAGGCGGCATAGGCTTCGTCGGTGCGGCCCTCACGCAGCAGCGCGATGATAAACCACATGGCCGCGTGGGTGTATTGCCCGCCGTTTTCGCGCAGGCCGGGCGGGTAGTCGTTGATATACCCCGCGCGGCGCGAGTTGTGTGAGAATGGCTCACGCAGCAGTTGAATGCCATGCGGATTTATCAGCTGTGCGGCTGCGGTGTTCAGCGCAAGATTGCGGCGCTGTGCATTGGGCATGCCGCACAAGGTGGAGAAACTTTGCGGCAGCAGATCCACCGAGCAGGGATGCCCTGAGCCGCCGCCCAGTGGCGTGCCGTCGTCCCAAAAGGCGCGCAGATAACGGTCTCCTGTCCAAGCTTTACGGTCAATGGTGTCGCGCAGGCGGTTGGCTTGTTCACGGTAATGCGCGGCTTTGTCGTGTTCGTTCATGTGCTCGCACAGTGGCGCCATGCCGTCACACACCATGGACAAAAACATGCCCAGCCACACGCTTTCGCCGCGCCCACGTGCACCGATGGCGTTCATGCCGTCATTCCAGTCGCCGCCCATCATCAGTGGCAGCCCATGCTCGCCCATTAACCCCAGCGCACGATCAATCGCACGCGTGCAGTGTTCGTGCAGCGTTGCTTGCTCGTCACCCAAGGGGTAGGCGGCGTAACGCTCTTTTTCGTGCGGCTGCAGCAGCTCGCCTTGGCGGAACTGAATCATGGTGCGCAGAAAATCATAGTCCCCGCTTTGCTGCACGTAGTCTGCACAGACCAAGGGCAGCCACAGATAGTCGTCAGCATAGCGGCTGCGCACGCCGCGGGTTACATGCCCGGGCAGGCGGTGCCACCAGTGCATGGCGTCTCCCTCGGGGAATTGCGCGGCCGCCGCGCGGATAATCTGCCGCCGCACCAGTTCCGGCCGAGTGAGGGTAAGCGCAGAGACATCTTGCAGTTGGTCGCGCATGCCAAACGCGCCGCCGCACTGCGAGTGCCCGGTGCGTCCCCACAAGCGACTGGTGGTGATTTGATGTGGCAGCCAAGTGTTGACCATGTGATTGAGCGCGGGGTCCGGCGTGGTGATGCACAGCGTTTTGTGCGCGGATACATCATCGCCAGCCACCAGATTCATACACAGGGCTGCGTTTTTCGTGGCCGCCCAAGCGAGAGAGAACTCCACGGTGTCTGCTTCGTCCGGCGCGATGTGCAGCTGACGACCCACCGCTGCACATGGGTCGCCTTGCGGCAGGGTGCTGTCGCTGTGCCATTGCCCGCGCCAGAATGAGGCTCTGTCCGCACAGCAGAAGTCCGCGCCGCCTTGCAGTTGCAGCGCCGTGTGGCCGCGTATGATGCCCGCAGGTGAGTGCAGTAGCCAGCCGTCGGGCAGGCGTTGGCCAAGCAGCGGTGAATTCTGCTGGCGGCGCGTGCCCAGCACCGGCTCGGTGTAGTAACAAATTTCAGGTGTAAGCTGGCGCGGCGTGTGGTTGTGCAAAGTTACCGTGACGCGCTTGGTTGAGCCTTTTTGCGGCACCGTGACCGTCACGGTGTAGCGCAGGCCCTGCACTTGCCCGTGCCACTTGGCGTGCTGAGGCGTGAACTCCACGCGCGTGCCTTGCAGCATGTTATACACCCGGCTACCGAACTTCAGCAGCAGTAGTTCGCCCTGGTTATCGCCGCGGGGGTCGTTGTCCCACGGGGTGAGTTTGTTTTCTCGCGCATTCACCGCCCAAGTAAAGCCTAGGCTGCTATCGCTCACAAGCGTGCCAAACGCGGGATTGCACAGCGGCAGGCTCCAAGGCACGGGCGGCGTGTGGTTAATGTGAAAGCCGCCCTCC
>WRBQ01000050.1 GCA_009784445.1 Oscillospiraceae bacterium | reverse complement strand
GCAAGGGCTTTGCGCCGCAGCAGGCAGTTAAGCAGCGAGCTTTTGCCCACGTTGCTGCGCCCGGCAAAGGCGACCTCCGGCAGCGTACTAGCAGGCAGCTGCGAGGCTGTGCCGAATGCGGCCTCAAAGGTGAATTGGTTGGTGTTCATAGGGACTCTCTTTCTTGTTCTTTTTTGAAAAAAAGAACCAAAAAACTTTTTCGTCGCTTCGCTGTTTTCTATGATGGGCGTTGCGTTTGGGCTGGCATTTCACTGTGTTCAAACAATGATTCATAAAACTCATCGCCGAAGGCGACTAACGTTTTTTTGGCTACTTTTTTTTCAAAAAAAGTAGTATCGTCTCCCAGCAACGCAAACTCGCTAATCTGGCTCACATGCGTGATGGGGCGGAAGGTCACCGCAGCCTTGACTTCGTCGTCCACTTTTTCTAGGTCCGGCAGATTGGCCTGCGGAATGAGCACCTCAGGCACACCAGCGCGATAGGCCGCCATGGCTTTTTCGCGCAGCCCACCAATGGGCAGCACCCGGCCGGTGAGGGTGATCTCACCCGTCATGGCAAGCTTGGGGTTCACCTTCATGCCGCTGAGCGCACTCAGCAGCGCCGTGAAAATCGTCACGCCGGCGCTGGGGCCATCTTTGGGCGTTGCACCCTCCGGCACGTGAATGTGCACATCGCAGTTTTGGTGGAAATCCACAGGTAGTTGCAGCGTTTGCGCGTGGTAGCGCAGATAGCTCAGCGCGGCTTGGGCGCTTTCTTTCATCACGTCACCCAAGCTGCCGGTGAGTTTGAGCTTGCCGGTGCCGGGCAGCAGCAGCACCTCAATGGGCATGATGTCGCCGCCCACGCTTGTCCACGCTAGACCGTTGACTACGCCCAGCGCAGACTCGGTGTTGTGCATGTCTTCTTTAACTTTCCGCGCACCTAGCCATTCATGCAGCTGGGCCGGCTTTAAGTTTAGCTTGAAGGCTTCGTCCTCGGCCACACGCTGCGCGGTTTTGCGGCACAACTCGGCCAGCTTGCGCTCCAACTGGCGCACGCCTGCTTCGCGGGTATAGCCCGCAATTACTTCATGCAGCGCAGCCTCGCTCAGCTTGAGTTGCGTGGGCTTCAGCCCATGCTTGGCCAGCTGTTTTTTCAGCAGGTGCTGCTTAGCAATGTGATATTTCTCTTGCGCGGTGTAGCTGGGCATGTCCAACAGCTCCATGCGGTCCAGCAGCGGCTTGGGGATTGCGCCCACGTCATTTGCGGTGGTGATAAACAGCACACGGCTTAGGTCAAATGGCAGCTCAAGAAAGTGGTCACGGAAGGTATGGTTTTGCTCGCTGTCCATGACCTCCAGCAGGGCACTGGCAGGGTCGCCGCGCATGTCGCTGCAGAGCTTATCGATTTCGTCCAGCAAAATCACGGGGTTGTTGGTGCCCGCCTGCACAATGGCGTTGATGATACGCCCCGGCATGGCACCCACATAAGTTTTGCGGTGCCCGCGAATCTCGGCTTCGTCGCGAATGCCACCGAGTGAAATGCGCACGAACTGGCGCCCCATGGCCTCGGCAATGGACTTCGCCACGCTGGTTTTGCCCACGCCCGGCGGTCCAGCTAGGCACAAAATCTGCCCGTTGATCTCCGGTGCAAGCTTGCGCACCGCAAGCAATTGCAGCACGCGTTCTTTCACCTCTCGCAGGCCATAATGGTCGCGGTCAAGTTTTTGCCGCGCGGTGGCCAAGTTGAGCCTATCTTTGCTTTGTTTGTGCCAAGGCAGCCCAGTTGCAGTCTCCAAGTAAAGATGCAGCAGCGCACTTTCGGCACTGTGTGCGTGCGTGCGTGCAAAGCGCTGGCAATCCTTCACCAGTTTCTCTTCCAGTTCTTTGGGAAGATTCAGCTTGAGCACTTTCTCGTGGAATTCGTCGGCTTGTTCGTGCACGTCTTCGCTTTCGCCAAGTTCGGCCGAAATGGCGCGGCGCTGTTCACGCAGGTAGTTATCGCGCTGGTTTTGGTCCAACTGGTGCATCACCTGCATGCTGATTTTCTCTTCCAGCTGCTGCAAATCATGCTCTTTGGCAAGGGTAACGCACAGCAACTTCAATCGTGCCGCAAGGTCAATTTCCTCCAGCAGGGCTTGTTTATCTTCCATTTCAAGCGGCAAGGTGTCGGCAATGTAGTCCGCCAGCCGACCCGACGAATGCGACGACAACACCGTGTGCGGAATATCCGGCGGCAGGTGAATGTGCCGCGCACACAGCTCGAACGATGCCTTGGCTTGGCGCAGCAGAGCTTCTTCTTTGCGTTGGGCAGATGGCTTCACCGGCAGTTCTGGCAGCGGCTGCACCATGCCCGTGTAATACGGCTGGCTTTGTGTGATGGCGCACAATGCCGCACGGCAGCTGCCCTGCACATAGGCGCGTGTGCTTTGCTCGCCGGTGGACTTCACCACTTGCCGCACCGTAGCAATCACGCCAATTTCAAACAGATCATCCTGCCCGGGTTCTTCTGTGGCGAAATCGCGCTGCGTCACCAGAAAGACTTCTTGGTCTTCCGCCATCGCCGCCCGAAACGCCGCCACGCAAGGCGGCCGTGCCACCTCAAAGTGCACACGGCTGTCCGGGAATATCACCAGCCCACGCAGGGGCACAACAGGCAATTCGCGTAAGTTCATGGATCGGTCTCCTCTCTGTTCTTTTTTTGCAAAAAAAGAACCAAAAAACCTAAGCGCTTCGCGGGGGATTTTTATGGGAGTGGAATAGAGCACAGCGAAGCGACCGAGCCCCACCGCAGGTGGTGCCCCCGCAGGGCGGTGGGGGTAGGGCCTAGTACGCCTCGATGTTTTGCAGCGTGGCAAAGCCGCGGCATTGGGTGATAACAATCTTAAAGCGGCGCACGCGAATTTCATCAAACAACACAATGCGCTTGTAGCCAATGATAGTGCCTTTTTCCAGCAGCTTCCATTTGTGTTTGCCGGTTTCTTCTGGGTTAAGGTCGGCATACAGCTCGAACTCTTCAATCTGCTGGCCAGTGGCGATGTTTTCTTGCAGCACAATTTTGTTGATGTCTAGGTCATCGCCTAGGTCAAGCAGCAGCTCGGCTTTGCCGTCAAGCTCGCCGCTGTGCCAGAAGGCATCTTTGCTCGGTTGCAGGATGTTTTGTGCGCCGTGAGCACCGTCCAATTGGCAGCCTGCGGTGATGGTAGAACCTTCAATGAGGTTTTCCTTGAAGTCAACCTTGAGTTGTGCGCCCAGCGAAATAAGTGTGTCCACGTCTCTTTCGTGCAGCACACCTTGTGGGGTGGGGGGCAGGTTCAGCAACAGCGAAGCATTGGCGCCCACGCTTTTGTAGTAAATGTCGCGCAGCTTAGCCAATGGCTTAACGGTAAGGTCCTCGTTTTCGTGATAAAACCAGCCTTTGCGGATGCTTACATCCACTTCGGCGGGATACCAAATGGGCGCCCAGTCTTTTGCTTTGGCCAATGCCTTGCGGCTACCCAGATCCCAGCCCGCGTAACCTTGATCTTTGGGCGCGGAGGGTGGTTTGCCGTCCGTTTGTTGAGAGGCAGCAGCGATTTTTTCGGCATTGCTGTGAAATGCAGGCACTACGCTCCACTCGCTGGGGCGGCAAACACCGGCTTCGTTGCCCACCCAGCGTACGTCCGGCCCGGTGATGGAAATCACGGCATCAGGCTGAAACTCGCGGATGGTGGCATAGTAACGCTCCCAATCATATTCTTGCTTTTTGCCGTTGGGGCCCTCGCCGCATGCGCCATCAAACCACATGCAAAACAGGTCGCCGTAGTTCGTCAGCAGTTCACGCAGTTGTTCGCAGTAAAAATCATCGTAGGCCTTCCCCTGGCCATAGCAGGACGCGTTTTGGTCCCACGGCGAAAGGTATAGCCCGAATTTCAGGCCCACTTCGGCGCAGGCTTGGGCGCATTCGCGCACCACGTCGCCCTGGCCGTTTTTCCATGGCGAGCTTTCCACGCTGTGCTTGGTGGTGGCAGTTGGCCACAGGCAAAAGCCGTCGTGGTGTTTGGCAGTGAGCACCAAGCCGCGCATGCCAGCAGCTTTGCAAACTTTCGCCCACTGGCGGCAGTCGAGGTTAGTGGGATTAAACAGGGCGGGGTCTTCTTGGCCGTCGCCCCATTCGCGGTCGGTGTAGGTATTGATGCCATAGTGGATGAACGAGTAGAACTCGATTTCTTGCCAAGCAAGCTGGCGTGGGCTGGGCACGACCGCCGCGGCGCGGGCTACGTGGGGGGGCAGTTTGGACATGATAATTTTCTCCTTGATGATTTATGATGGGCGAGTGCCGAAGTTCCATAAAACGGGTAAGCAGTACGGTCCATGATCTTGATTTTTAAAGAACATGTATCGTTGTTCGCCGCTTTGATCAATGAATGTGAAACCTGCCGTGGGGAATTGATAAGGGCCAAGCCAATTTAACAAAACAAACGCTTCGCCGGGCAGCAATTCATCCATGGTGAAAAATGTGTTATTCACGTAGGTCTCTTGGCCACAACACCAGCCTGCGTGTATGCCGACAAATGAGAAGTCGCGCAAGGGCTCGTCCGTCCAAAACACAAAGTTATCATGCAAGCTGGGGCGGTCGGTGATGGGAAACGTGAGTGTGTGAGCATGATTGAACTGCGTTAAAAATTCATCCGACAAGTCATCGGAGATGTTCAATGGTGCGGCGGCGGAACGTGCTATTTTTATGCGTTGGGCGAAAAAACACTCGCCTTCGCACCAGCAAGTTCTCATCCCCAAAGGCGTAACGACAAGAGCAGACGTGGGTGCAGGAACTTGCGCATAGACAAATCGAGTTGTTTCTTCGGCGGGAAGAGTTGTCGCCGTGTAATCGTTGTAGTCATGCACAACCTCAGCAGCAACCATGCCGCAGCCCGCCAGCACCAGCAGCGCAACAAACAACGCAAGCAGTTTTCGCATGGTTATTTTCTCCTTGATGATGATACATTACGGTTTGTTTGACAACAGTGGAATCCCGCAACGAAAGCGAAGAAGGCAAGCCAGATCGCTCCGCGAACCTTTCTCACCCCTCGCGGCTCGGGGAGCTCCTTCCCAAGGAAGGAACTGGGGGCTTGTTCCTTCAAGTTACGATGTCGTCATATCCTTAAGTCCCATAGCTCCTTCCTCGGGAAGGAGCTAGCTGACCTCGGGTCAGACTGAGGAAGGCGTGCGGAGCACAAAATCGTATAACGTCGCTGTCATTTTCGGTGGGATGCAGGGCCATTGGCCGTCCGTTTTTTCAGCCGGACGCGCAATGCGCGCCCCTACAGCTGTCAATGTTTCAGCTTTTTCTTGCGCCGCTCATCCAGCCAAGCGGTCAGCATTCGGATATAAAACACGAAGATCGAGCCGATGGACAGCAGCGCAATCACAACCGCAACCATGTTGTTGAACTCAATGTGATTGATGATGTTGAACGTGCGGTTGAGCACGAAGCTTGCGCGAATCACGTGCGTGCCCTCCAGCACATTGCCGGCAATTAGTCCCAGCAACGTCAGGGCAATGAGCCACTCCAGCCAAGCGCCCACGGTGTCAACTTGAATCACATACACCAGCACAATGGTTGAGCCAATTGTGGTGACAGCGAAGAACGCAGCGAACATCCAGGGCAGCCATTTTGCCACGTGCTTGCCCTTGGCCACGCGCCAGTCTAAATAGCAAAACACAAAATTGCGGATGGCCGCAAGCCCGAACAGGATCGCCAGTGTGTAGTTTTGCAGCAGGAATGCCGACATGACAAAAAACGACGTGAACATGCCCAGCAGGAACATCATTTTGACTTTATCTTTAACTTGCCACGACCAGATGGAGAATATCATGGAAACAAATGCAAAGCCCTGGCTAACCAGCCAAGTGGAAAGCGGAACTCTTGATGGGAAATACATGCCCAAAAATGGCCCCAGCAGATATTCGTATTCCAACTGCATGTCCTCCAAAGAGTTTGTGAAAAACGCGCCCACAAAAGCGTGAGCGCGATGGAAAATATAACATGACTTTCTCGCGTGCCGCCGTGTGAAAATACGTAACGGTGGAGCACGCGAGGGTGCCCCACCGCAGGTGGTTGCTGGTGATCCATCGGGGATTCGAACCCAGGACACCCTGATTAAAAGTCAGGTGCTCTGCCAACTGAGCTAATGGATCACAACTGTTATATTTTACACGATTGTGGCAGTCTTGTCAAGTAGTTTTTGCAAAAAAGTGCGAATTATTTTTTATGGCGAGTTTATTCGCCCAAACCTTCATATTGCCATTGCGGTTTTGCGTGAAAAAAACACGTAATTGCCTGCGCCGGGCAGCGGTTGATGCAGCGATAGCAAATGCTGCATCGCTCGTGCGGCACGGCGCGGCCGTCTTGCATGCTTAGGTTGTGCGTGGGGCAAATTTTTGCGCACAGTCCGCAGCCTGTGCAGGCGGCGCTGACCCGCACGCTGCGCATGGCCTTGGCCTCCATGGCGGGCCATTGCTTGCCTTGAAACGCGCCCAAGAACTTCGCCCAAGCGTTAAACCCACGCAATTTTACACGCCCGGCCTGTAAATCTTCGGCGATGCAGGTGATGCGCTGTTCGGCGCAGCGCAATTGCCGTGCTGTTCGTTTGGCCGAAGTTTTGCGCAGCAAAAAGAAATTGCACACATTGTTGGGCATGAGGATGTGCTCGACGTAAATCGCCTGCGCGTGCCCTTTGGGGAAGAGGTCCATGAATGCGCGTGCGCCGTCGCCCGAGAAAATCAACTGTGTGACCAGAATGACTAGTCGTTTGCCCGCAAAGTGTTCGCTGTGCCGCTGGGCGAATTCGCGCATCACTAGCGGCACGCGCGAGCCATAGATGGGATAGACCACGCAGATGGTATCGTGCGCAGCAAGCAGGGCAGGGAAGTCGAGCTGTTCTTCAATGCTGTGGCAAGGCGATTGCATGGTTTGTGCGAATCGCCTTGCCACCCATTTGCTGTTGCCTGTGCCGGAAAAGTATAGCGTTAGCATGGTCAATCAATCCTAGACTAAATTTTAGATTTTAAGCATGAGTTGCTCCATGCACAGCGAAGCGATCGAGCCCCACCGCGGGGGCACAGCGAAGTGGCGCTAGACTCCCCAGCTGCCCCGCAAGGCTTTCCTGCGTGAAATTCACCTGTTTGCACAACTTCAGGTTGAGTTGGACGGGTTATTTCTTTCGCTTAATGGGCATTAGCAAGTCCATTTGTTGCAGATAATTATCTTTTTTATTCCAGTCAAAATGATTCAATGATTCCTCAAGCAGGCCGTTCATGTTTTCTTGCGAAGGGGCAAGATTTCCTTCCCAATGCTCGTTTCCTGTTAGCCACTCGTCCCACATGCGCGTCCATCCAATTCCTGCAATCTCGTCCATCAATATCATGTAGGCGGCATACAAGCCGCCTTCAAAATGCTTTTTCTCAAGCGGTGCGGGCACTTCCATATCATCGGGAATCGTCACCCATAATTCATATCCGTATTTCCCGTCGTCACGCAAGCCGGGGTTGGGATGATTGAACCCATAGCAGCGCGCCGAGGGGTGAATTTTTTGCAGTTTGCTTTTTTTAATGAATTTGTATAGCATATCGCTTGCGTGATGCTCCGGCTCGTCACCGATATAATGCGCCGCAGCCACCGTGGCAGGCGGCACATAAATGATTCTAACATTGCGGTCGCTGAGTTTATTCAGCTTCTCGTTTGCCGCTTGTAAATCCGCTGCTGTTTTTTCTTCTTTGGGCGCGGACTTGCTGACCGTCAGCGCGTCCACAGCTTCCAGCAGGGCGGTGTCGTCGAGCAGGCTGAGCTTGATGTCTTGATGAATGCTCTCGTTGAGCCGCTCGATGAACGTGCCAATGATATCTCGGATTGTGGAAAGCGCGGTGATTTCGTCGTTTACTTCGTTGAGATTTTGCCGGAAGGCTTCGATGATCTCCGCTGTGTTTTCGCTTTGCAGAATCAAGCCGATTTGCTTGAGCGGAATGCGTAATTTGCGCAGCACAAGAATTTGCTGCAGCTGGGTGATCGTCGCCTCGTCGTATGTGCGATAAGCGTAATCGTCCTTTTTGATACTCTGAATCAGCCCGATTTCTTCGTAATATCGCAATGTCCGGGTGGAAATTTGAAAGCTCCTCGAAATTTCACTGATGGTCATAAGTTCCATTGTTCTGCTCCTAAAATGTAGTCCCGGGTGAGCCGGGCTGCATTTAGTATAAACTGTTACGTTGCGTCAAAGTCAAGGGGGAAATGAAAAAATTATTTCCTAACCACTATAAACTCCCACAGTACGCCGAACGGATTCATGAGATTGCCATACCTGCACAGCGCTAAACTCCCCAGCGGCGCAGCAAGCCTTGCCAATGGTCTTGCAGCCACAGAACAGCATGCTCAAACATGTTGTGGTTTGGTGGCGCAATGCGGGTGAGGGTAATGGTGTCGTCGTGCCACCATTCATTTTGGTCAACCCAGCGTGTGTGATAGCTGAACTCGCCGATGGCGCGCAGCTCCATGCCGGTTGTGCCAAACACGGCCAGAATGCCGCCGTTGTCGGTGGTGACAAACTGCCGTGTGCCCACGCGCCGCAGGTTGTGATACGCACCCACGCCATCTAAAGCTGCACCGCGGGCATTGCCCAGCGTAACGTCATGCGACTGCGTTTGCCAGCTGCGGCCGTTGGTGAACACTGCATAGGTGGGGCGCAAGTTGTTTGCCCACACGCGGCCGGTGGAAAGATGCAAGCCATGGTGGCCAGCACGCAGCAAATCAATCGGGGCTTGCCCGTCGGCGGTTCTGCTCATTTGCTGCCAAATGTGGGCTTCGGCGTTGCGGCAGTTCATGTCGGCAGCGATGATCGTGCGCCAATCACCAATCTCCACCAGCTGCACCATGGATTGCGCATTCATCGAGCCACGCGGGTCAAAGGGTGCGCCATTGAGGTTGGTGATGGTCATATGGCCCAGCGTGAATACACGCTCGTCTAGATCATGCAAAATCAACTCGATGCCGTTATTTTCTGCAGCTTCAATGAAGCTGTGGTACCACGCAAAGGCATATGGTGCGCGTTCATACATGGCATAGGCGCGGCCAACAGTAATGTTGGGGTGGTTGAAAATATAGGGGAAGCCGCCGATGTGGTCGATATCTGAATGCGAGACGATGACGAATTCCAGATGCACATCTTCGGTGCCCATCAGCCGTTGCAAATAGCCGACGATGTAGGGGCCGCGGCCGGGCTCGGCGGCGTCAATGAGAGCGATTTGTCCATCACTTTTCAGCACAGTGGCATCTTCCCAGCCGGTGTTGAGGATGTGGATGTAGCCTAAGGTTTCGCCAAGCTCACGCGGGTGGCAGGGGCAGGCCGTGGCACTTGCGCTAAGCGCAAACAGCGCGCTTGCCGCGAGGGCTGCCGCCAGTGTAATGGTCAACAGGCGTTTGGTCAATTTTTTCATAGGAAGTCTCCTTTGTTGGGTATGCTTTTAGTATAGCATGCGTGGGTGGCTCATGTCAAGCAAAAACTCCTTGCATTTCTTACTAAAACATGCTATACTAATCACTAACAACTAATCACTAATCACTAAGGAGTCCCCATGCAACAACAGCAACAACGCCCCGAACACGAGGTTCGGCTAGAGAAATTCACAAACATGCAAGCGCGCGAAATCGTATACAAAGACAAATTTCCACGCACGCATAGCATCGCTCAAGCGTGTAACTTACAAGATGAAGATCAAGCATCGCTGTGCGGGCGCGTGACGGCCCTGCGCTGGTTTGGCAAGCTGGTATTTGGCCGCATCTACGACGTGGACGGCGAAATCCAGTTTAGCATATCGAAAAACGACCTGCCTGAGGCGGACTTCGCGTTCTTCAAAGAGAGTGTGGATGTGGGCGACTTCATTGGCGTAACGGGTGCGATGTACCACACGCAAAAGGGCGAGTTCACCATTCGGGCATCCGCTGTGACTATCCTATCCAAATCGCTGCGGCCACTGCCCGAGAAATTCCATGGCATCACCGACGTGGACAAAAAATTCCGCCAGCGTTATCTGGATTGCATCACCGGCGAGGAAACCCGCAACACCCTTAAGCTGCGCATTGCCATGCTGCGGTTTATCCGTGAGTACTTGCAAGCGGCGGATTTCCATGAGGTGGAAACCCCGATTTTGCAAAACGTGGCCAGTGGTGCCGCCGCGCGACCCTTTGCCACCCACCACAACACGCTAGATATCCCCCTACACCTGCGCATTGCGCCGGAGCTTTTCCTCAAGCAGGTGATTGCCTGTGGCTTTGACCGCGTGTTTGAACTGGGCAAAAACTTCCGCAACGAGGGCATGGACGCCATGCACCTGCAAGAATTCACAATGCTGGAATGGTACGCGGCTTACTGGGATTTTAATGACAATATTGACTTCGTGTGCAAGATGATGCAGGAGCTGTTGCTTGCGCTGCGCGGCACGCTGCAAATTGAATACCAGGGCCAAGCCCTAGATTTCAGCAGCTTTGCCCGCATGGACTATCTGGCCGCCATCAACGAAATCCTTGGCGCAGATGTCTTTGATTTTGCCGACACCGAAGCATTGAAACAACACATGCTGGCGCAAAACACGTTGCCTGCAGAGGAAATCAAGGCTGCAAAGTCTATCCCCGCACTGGTAGACTTGATGTTCAAGCGCCGCCTGCGCAACGATATCATTCAGCCGACGGTTGTGTATAATTACCCGGCCTTCATGGTGCCCTTGGCCCGCCGCAACGACGCCGACCCACGCACCATTGATATGTTCCAGGTGATTTTCGTGGGCGCGGAAATCGTCAAAGCTTACAGCGAGCTGGTTGACCCCTTCATGCAGCGCGCAGCCTTTGAAGAGCAAGCTGCCAACAAAGCCGTCGGCGACGATGAATCCTTTGAGATGGATGAAGCTTTTCTGCTGGCGATGGAACACGGCATGCCGCCCATGAGCGGACTAGGCTTCGGCATTGACCGCTTCATGTCTATTCTTGCAGACAAACCCACCCTGCGCGATGTGATTTTCTTCCCGATGATGAAATGACCACCTGCGGTGGGGCTCGGTCGCTTCGCTGTGTCCTATCCAAGCCACTGCAAAGTTGAAGAAGCAAGCCCCAGCCTCCCCCTTGGGGGAGGT
>WRBQ01000049.1 GCA_009784445.1 Oscillospiraceae bacterium | reverse complement strand
GATGTTGAACTCACCGACGAACTGCGGCAAGAAGGCGCCGTGCGCGACATCATCCGGCAAATCCAAACCATGCGCAAAGAGGCCGGCTACGCCGTGGAACAACGCATCGAACTTGCCATTGCCGCCCAAGGCGACATGCAAAACACCATCACCCAAGCCGCCGCGCACATTGCCGCCGAGGTCCTCGCAGGCAGCGTACAAGCCACACTGCAAAGCCCCGATATTTCACGCGATATTGACATCGCGGGCCATACCATCACTATACAGCTAGGAGTAAACTCATGACCGTAACCAAAGACACCATCATCGGCGATGTTCTCGCCGCCGACCATGGCACCGCGCCATTCTTCCAAGAAGTTGGCATGCACTGTTTGGGCTGTCCCAATGCCCGCAGCGAAACCGTGAGCGAAGCCTGCGCTGTGCATGCCGTAGACTGCGACGCGCTGCTGGCCAAGCTCAACGCGCACTTTTCCGCCCAGTGAGACTGCCGCAACTTCGCCCGCGCCTGCGCATGGTGGCCGAACTCGTGCCGCCCGGTTCAACCGTGGCCGACATCGGCACAGACCATGCTTGGCTGCCGGTTTATCTCGTGCAGCAGGGCATTTGCCCACGTGTGATTGCATCTGATATTGCTGAAGGCCCGCTGCAAAACGCCGCAAAAACTATCGCAAGAGCAAGCTTACAAGAGCAAATCGAGCTGCGCCAAAGCGACGGCTTTTCGCGCTTCGCCGCAGCTGATGCAACGTGCTGGATCATGGCAGGCATGGGCGGCACGCTCATGGCTCGGCTGCTTTCGGCCGCGCCTTGGCTGTGCATGCCTAGCACCGTGCTGGTGGCGCAGCCGCAAAGCCGCCCGAATGAGCTGCTCGACTGGCTGCGCGAGAATAATTTCTGCATTGAGCAAGAGCTGGTTTGCCGCGACCACAACCGAACCTACACAGCATTAAGAGCACTTTATATAGGAGAATCATGACAACTGTACGCAACATATATGATTATCTCGACCAGCGCGCGCCGTTTTCCACGCAGATGGAAGGCGATAATTCTGGCTTGCAAGTGGGCGATTTCTCGCAAGAAATCAGCCGCGCCATGCTCTGTCTAGACTGCACGCCCGAGGTGATTTCACAGGCCACGCAACTCAATTGCGAGCTGATTATCGCTCACCACCCGGTGATGTTTCATGCAAGACGCGAGCTGATTTCGCACGACCCGGCATGGCTGCTGGCACGGCATGGCATCAGCTGCATCGCCGCGCACACGCCACTTGATGCCTGCACAGGCGGCGTTTCGGATACCCTAGCGCACGCACTCGGCCTTGAGCCAATCCCTTCAAGCGAGCTATTTCGCCTGTGCGATTTGCCCGCAGAAACGACCGCCATTGAACTGGCCGCCCTAGTAAAATCACAACTGAACGTGCCCGTGCAATTCTGCGACGGCGGGCAGCCTATTCACACGGTAGCGCTGTGCGGCGGCAGCGGCGGCGGCTTCCTCGGCGAGGCCCTTGGCCACGCGCAGGCCTACATCACCGGCGAGGTCAAGCACAGCGATTTTCTGCTGGCCAAGCAGCACGGCATCACCATGGTCACCGCCGGGCATTTCGCCACCGAAGTGCTGATTGTACCCGTGCTGGCCACTTGGCTGCGTGAGCATTTCCCACAAATCAAGTGGCACATTGCGCAAGAACAGGGGCCATTTTATGCATAAACCATTCATCACCGCCCACACGGGAGCTTTGGGCACGCCTTCAAATTCGTTGGAGTCCATTCAGGCCGCTTTGGCCTGCCCCGGCGTAGATTGCATCGAAGTAGACATTCGCTTTTTACCCTGCGGCACACCCGCACTTGGCCACGACCGCGTGAACGAATCATCCGTCAAACTCAGCGAAGTGCTCGCGCTATTGCAAGGCAACAGCTGCATGATCAACCTAGACATGAAAGAATTTACGCACTTAGCAGAATTAGCAAAGTTTGTTGCTACACAAGGCTTTGCGCAACGCGCATTCTTCACCGGGCTGCGTGAAAACCAGCTGCCTGCGCCCGGTTTACCCTACTATCTCAATAGCACAGACTGCGCCACTGCGCACAAGTTGAGCGCCATCGGCGTGAATATTCACCACAGCAAATGCAGCAAGCGATTGCTTCGCCGTGCGCGTGAGTTGGGGCTGCTGGTGTCCGTCTGGACGGTTGATAAGCCGCGCCACATGCGCAAAATGCGCCGCCTTGGCGTGGATAATATCACCACACGCCACCCGGATATTCTAGCGAAGGTTGAATGATTATGCGTTTTGACAACAATTTTATTCACTGTTTATGCATCGAGTTGCAACAACTGGTGGGCACACGCATCGACAAAATCCATCAGCCCGGCAAAGACGAACTCGTGCTGCATTTGCGCAGTCGCCAAGGCAATTTTCGCCTGCTGCTTTGCGTCAACCAAGCGCGCATGCGGGCCGGGCTCATCACCACCCAGCCCGAAAACCCGCCGCAGCCCAGCATGTTTTGCATGCTGCTGCGCAAGCACCTCACCGGTGCGAAAATTGTAGCCATCACCAAGCCGCCGCACGAGCGCATGCTGCGTTTCGAGCTCTCCGGCACCAACGAAATCGGGCTGCCCACGCAGCTGAGCCTAGTGGCAGAGTTCACCGGGCGCCACGCAAACATCATCGTGCTGCGTGAGGATAACACCGTCCTCGAAGCCATTCGGCGGGTGGATTTTTCGCAAAGCCCGCGTGCCATTCTGCCCGGTTTGCCCTACGAAATGCCGCCGAACAACAACCCGCAACCCAGCGAGCTAGTCCCACCGGATATCGGCGATCGTGAAAGTTTGTCACGCTTTTTAGAATTGCATTTTGCGCAAGCAGACCAAGCCCAGCGGCAAAAACAGCGCATGGCCGAGCTGCTTAAGTTGTGCGAAACACGTGCCGCACGTGCTCGCCGCAAGGCAGATGCCCAAACCCGCGAGCTAGCCGCCGCAGAAAACCGTGAACCTCTGCGCATCAATGCGGAGCTGATTTTGGCCAACCAACATGCCTTAAAACGCGGCGCAACTAGCTATCAGCTGGAAAATTACTACGACGAAAATCGCCCGCTCACTATTTCGGCCAACCCTGCGCTTTCACCGGCCGAAAACGCGCAGCGCTACTATAAAAAACACGGCAAAGCCAAAAAAGCCGCGCAGTTGCTCAACGATCTCATCACTCAAGCTCAAGCCGAAGCCGAATATCTCGACAGCGTGGCAGACTTGCTGCAACGCGCCACCTCGCTGGCCGACGTCGACGCCATTCGCGCCGAATTAGAGCAGCAAGGCTATCTCAAAATCAAACGCGAAAAAGGCAAAGCAAAGCAACCCAAAACTCTCGCGCCCGTTGAGTACCGCACCGGCGGCGGCCTGCGTGTGCTCGCTGGGCGCAACAACATGCAAAACGATCACCTCACCTTCAAACTTGCCCGCGGGCACGATCTTTGGCTGCACGTTAAGGATTATCCCGGCTCGCACGTCATATTATTTACTCAGGGGCAACAGCCCAGCGAGCAATGCATCACCCAAGCTGCCGAAATTGCCGCATGGCACAGCAAAGCCCGCGGCCGCGCAGCGGTGAGTTTTACCCCAGTGAAAGCCGTGAAAAAATTCCCCGGCGCAGCACCCGGCCAAGTCATTTTTCACACCCACCAAGCCATGCTTGTTGACCCTGTTGCGGAAAGGATTGAGTCGCTTCGTGAATCAAGTTGATCAACAAATTTTGCGCATCCTAGATAAAAATGCGCGAGCAAAAGCCACTGACATCGCTGCGCAAGTGAATCTTTCGCCATCGGTGGTTATCAACCACTTGCGCCGCATGGAAGAACGCGGCATTATTGCGCGCTACACCACCCAGCTCAATTACAACGAGCTGGGCTATGGCATTCGCGCGTGGCTGCATGTGCAACTGGAGCACGCTAAATATGCCGAGCGTTTTGCTGCGCAGGTGCAACACATGCCCAATCTGCTCAGCTGCGATTATGTCACCGGCGAGTTCGATTTCCTCTTGCAAGCTATTCTTCGCAGCACACAGGAGCTTGATCAGCTGCACAGCGCGCTCAGCAGCACAGAGGGCGTGGCCGCAGTAAAAACCCATGTGGTACTACGCGATATTGACTGCAGCCCGCCGATTTAAAGCCTTGCGCACAGCAAAGGCCACCTTTCACACAAAAACCGTGTTTCACGTGAAACATTTTTACAATATTCGGGCAGATTTATCCGCCCTATCATACCACCGGGAGGACTACCATGAGAGAACAAGCACAGCAACTCGTCACCAAGCTAACCACCGAGGAAAAATTGCTGCTCATCAAAGGCATGGGCAGTTGGCACACGCACCCCATCGAACGCCTTGACCTGCCCAGCATCATGATGGCCGACGGCCCGCACGGCCTGCGCAAGCAAGACCAAGGCGGCGATAATCCCATGGGTTTGGGCAAAAGCGTGCAGACCGTTTGCTTCCCCACCGCAAGCGGCACCGGCGCCTCGTTTGACCGCGATTTGCTGCACCGCTTGGGCGAAACCCTTGGCCAAGCCTGCCGCGCACATGAGTTGGGCGTGCTGCTTGGCCCGGGCGTGAACATCAAGCGTTCGCCCCTGTGCGGCCGCAACTTTGAGTACTTCTCCGAAGACCCCTACCTCAGCAGCGAAATGGCAGTCAGCTACACCCAAGGCCTGCAAGCGCAGGGCGTGGGCGTCAGCATCAAGCACTTTGCCGCCAACAACCAAGAAAAACGCCGCATGACCACGCAGTCTGTGGTAGACGAACGTGCCATGCGCGAAATCTATTTGCCGTCGTTCGAGCAAACCGTCAAACGCGCCGACCCATGGACGGTCATGTGCGCCTACAACCGCCTGTTCGATGGCATCTATTGCAGCGAAAACAAGCGCCTGCTCACCGAAATCCTGCGCGACGAATGGGGCTTCAAAGGTCTTGTGGTCAGCGACTGGGGTGCCGTAAGTAATAGAGTTGCAGGCATCGAAGCAGGCCTTGACTTGGAAATGCCCGACAGCCGCGGCCTGCACACCGATCTCATCACTGATGCGTTGAATGACAATACCCTCAGCCAAGCCGCACTGGACGAAGCCACAACACGCGTGATTGAGCTTGTATTGCGTGCCGTTGAAGGTGCAGCACAAGAGGTAGCACTGGATGCCCAACGCCCCGAATGCCATGAAGAACTCAACCAGCGCGACCATGCCCTAGCACGTGAATTCGCGCGTGACACCATGGTGCTGCTGCAAAACGACGGCGTGCTGCCACTGAGCCGTGAGCAAAGCGGCGTGGCTTTCATCGGCGGATTTGCCAAGCAACCGCGCTATCAAGGCGGCGGCAGCTCACACGTGAACACCTATCACGTGGCCTCGGCCTATGAAACCGCAACCGCCGAAGGTCTTGAGTTTGAATACGCCGAGGGCTTTGGTGCCGCGGACTACAACTACGACGTGGTGAAAGCGCAAGCCGCCATAGATTTGGCGCAGCGCAGCGAAATGGTCGTCGTCTTCGCCGGATTGCCCACGAACATGGACAACGAAGGTGCCGACCGCAAGCATCTCGACCTCCCCCCCTGCCAAAACCAGCTGATTGCACAACTGGCCGCCACGCAACCCAATATCATGGTGGTGCTGTGCAACGGTGCGCCGGTTCGCATGCCTTGGGCAGGCCAAGTTCGCGCGATTCTCGAGAGTTATCTGGCTGGTGAAGCCGTGGGTGAAGCACAAATCGACCTGCTTTATGGCGCTTATTCCCCCAACGCAAAGCTGGCCGAAACCTTCCCCCTGCGCCTGCAAGACACCCCCTGCTTCGGCAACTTCCCCGGCGGCACCGCCACGGTGGAGTATCGCGAAAGCATTTTTGTGGGCTACCGTTACTACGACAAAGCCGCGAAAGATGTGCTGTTCCCCTTTGGCCATGGCCTGAGCTACAGCACCTTTGAATACAGCAACTTGCGCGTGAGCAAGAAGAACATCACGCCGGACGATACCGTCAGCGTCAGTCTTTCCATCACCAACACCGGCACGGTGGACGCCGCCGAAGTGGTGCAATTCTATGTTGCGCCGCCGGGTGATGACAGCGTGTTCCGTGCGCCGCAGGAGCTAAAGCAGTTTGACAAAATTTTCCTCAAAGCGGGCGAGAAAAAACGCGTCACCGTCACGCTTGACAGCCGCGCTTTTGCCTACTACCACGTTGGACTGAAAAACTGGCACTGCGCACCGGGTGAGTACGCCATTCACGCCGCTGCCAGCAGCCGCGACATTCGCCTAAGCAGCAGTGTGACCATGCAAAGCGAAGCCGTGGATGCACCCTACCCTGCCCTGCCCTGTTATGCGCAAGGCCTCGTGCATGCAATTCCCAACAGCGAATTCGAAGCCGTGTTGGGCCACGAAATTCCGCCTGCGAACTTTGCCAGCCCGCGCACTCTGAGCTGGGATTCCACCTTGGAAGACGCCACGCAAAGCCCCTTTGGCCGCGTGATTGCCAAAATCATCAACTTTGCGTTCCCCATTGTGTGCAGCATTGCGCAAGACACCATTGGCGACGCCAGCGGCATGAAGGACACTGTGATGGAAATGCCCGTGCGCTCCATTGCCATGTGGAGCGGTGGCCTGATTGACCGCCGCATGGTAGATGCTCTGGTGAGTATCTTCAACGAAGAAGAGTACCTGCGCTCGGTGTGTGAACTGGTTTGCGGCGGTGTGCGTGCGGTGAAGAAAGTGATTTGTAATGAGTAAACCCTTCCGCATTTGGATTGCTGCGGCAGGCGGGCTAGCCGTTTTGCTTGCCACAGTTTGGCTATTCTTTATGGTATCCGGCTTTGGCTTTGTGCATATAGCAGCGTTACATTGGCTGTTGTTTGTCGGTGGTCTCAACCTGCTGATTGCACTCACCGTGTGGCTTTGCCGTGAAAAATTGCAACGCCCGGGCGCAAAAATTGCATTGATTGTCGGCTCTGTTTTGGCCGAGCTGGCGGTTGCATTTGTGTTCTTTATCGTGTCGGTTTTCATGGCATTGAGCGGTACAACGATGTATCGCTCCTATGAAATCTCGCGCTCGCCCGAGGGCAGCAACCGTGTGATTGTGTATGCAACTGGATCTGAAAGCAACATCGTAGTGGCAAATCCCATGGTGAATCGCTGGGTATATCGCCGCCAGCAGCAGCATTCAGTTGACTTATTCGGCGGTAATTTTTCCCTGCGGGTCGAATGGCTCGGCGAGCACCGGGCCGTGGTGCGACCATTCACGAATAGTGGCGAGGAATATGAACTGCTCGGCGGCCTGATTGTGGTGGAGTTTTAAGTCGCTTCGCTGTGTCCTATTATAGGCACATAAAAGTCAAAAGCAGAAAGGTCAACCATGACAAAAGCATTTCGCATTTGGCTAGGCATTGCAGCAGGGCTGTTTGTGTTCACCCTCGCAGCGCTGGTGTTTTTCCTGCTCCCTCTCGTTGGCTTTGTGCACATCACGACCCTGTATTGGCTGTGCTATTTCTTCGGGCTGCACTTGCTGGTCGCACTCACCCTGTGGCGGTGCCGCAATCGCCGCTGGTGGTCAAAAATCTTGCTGATATTTTCCAGTGTGTTGTGCGCACTCGTGATAACATTTTTTGCTGGTGGGATGGCGATACATAACGGAATCTATGGCAACGCCACAAGCACACTGCATATCCGGCACACAATTTCGCAATCACCCGAGGGCACCAACCGCATCATCGTCTATCACAGCTTTCACACCGGCAGTATCATGGCCGCTCCCCTCAACAACCCATGGTTTTACCGCAGCAGACCGCCACAGCGCATGCGCGGTTTCGTTCACGGCTCCGCAGTTGAATGGACAAGCGAGCACCGTGCCCTGGTGTGGGTCGTGGACTATTTAGATTATGAGGTTCTCGAAGACGGTATCAATCGAGAGCTTGGCTATATCACCGTGGAGTTCCCTCAATGAATTATGACGTCATCATCATCGGCGCGGGCGCAAGCGGGCTTGCCGCGGCCATCACCGCTGCGCAGGCAGGCGAAAGCGTGCTGGTGCTGGAGCGCATGCCGCGTGCCGGAAAGAAAATCCTAGCCACGGGCAATGGCCGCTGCAACGTGAGCAATCGTCACGCCGCCACGCATGAATATCATAACAAGCACTTCGCTGCCCCGGCTTTGCAGGCCTTTGGCGCAGCGCAGTGCGAAGCATTTTTCCACGGGCTTGGCCTCGCGCTTTGGGAGGACGCCGAGGGGCGATTGTATCCCCGCAGCAACATGGCCGCAAGCGTGCTGGATGCTCTGCGCTTTGGCGCAACGCGTGCCGGTGCGGAGATGTTGTGCGACACTGCGGCAGCGCAACTTGCGCGAACCAACGGCGAGTTTGTCGTCAACAGCAAATGGCATGCGCGGCGCGTGATTATTGCCGCAGGTGGCTGTGCCGCGCCTGCGCACGGCAGCGATGGCTCGGGCTTTGCTTTGCTACGTGATCTGGGACACACGATCATTACCCCAAAACCTGCGCTGGTGCAGCTGCGGTGCAATTGGCCGCTGCTGCCCAGCTTAAAGGGGTTGCGCGTGCGGGCAAGGGCTGCGCTAAAGTATGACGATGAAGTCCTGCGCGAAAGCGAGGGCGAAATTCTCTTCACCGACGATGGGATTTCCGGCATTGCGGCCATGGAGCTTTCGCTTGCTTACCGGCCCGGTTGCACTATTGAGCTGGATTTGCTGCCCGACTACACACACGAGCAGCTGGAAAATTTGCTGACGCAATGGCAAACTGACTTACCTTTGGCTGGCTTGCTGCCCAAACGCGTGGCCGAAGCAGTAGTGAAAAGCGGGCAGTCGCCAAAAAAAATCGCGCTCCCGGTTATGGGAACACGTGATTTTTTGCATGCGCAAGTCACTGCTGGCGGCGCAGATGTGCGTGAATTTGACCCGCACACGCTGCAATCTAAACTGGTGCCGGGGCTGTTTGCCTGCGGCGAAGTCCTCGATGTGCATGGCGGTTGCGGCGGGTTTAATCTGCACTGGGCGTGGGCCAGCGGGGTGCTTGCCGGTACTCGTCGCAGGTGTGCAGGAGAACTTGCAACTTAGCATGCGAAAGCGGATGAATACACGATTTTAGGCGAACATTTCGCAATGTTGTAAAGTGAATTTCTTGCTGCTGTAAAGTGCCGAATTTGCAGAGTTTTTCACTGTTTCCACAAAGTTATCCACAGAACATAGCGTCTAGACATAAAAAACGGCGTGTTTTTTTTGAATATATTGCGTTTTATCGAATTTTCTTCAGTCAGCATGGCCAATTTTTTTGCAAGATTTTATGTGTTGCTTGCAGGCAAATCAAAGGTCAAGCGCCCCAGCCGCCCCCCGCGCAACTCGTCCAACAGCATGATGGACGCCCGCTCGGTGTCGGGCTCATTGCCGCGCAGCAGCATGCCGCGCTTGCGGGCGATTTCCTCTAGCAGCTGCCAGGCGGGCAGCGAAATATCGTCAAGCTTGTAGCGCTGCAGCAACTGCGGGTAGCCTGTAGCTAGGACCGTGATGAGGCGCAGAGCAAGGGTTTCGCTGTCGATGACGGCATCTTTGACGCTGCCCAAAAAGGCTAGCGTTTCGCCCACAGCCGGGTCGTCGAACTTGGGCCAAAGCACACCGGGGGTATCGAGCAGTTCGATGGTAATGCCGTCGATTTTGCCGGCCACGTGCCATTGGTTGCGCCGTGTGACGCCCGGTTGGTCGGCCACTTTGGCGCGATTTTGCCCAGCTAGGCGGTTAATCAGCGACGATTTGCCCACGTTGGGGATGCCTGCAATCATCAGCCGGATGGGGCGATTGGCCATGCCACGTGCGGCGTTTTTTTCGATGGTTGCCACGCAAGCGGCCTTCACCGCCGGCGAAAATGCTTGCAAGCCGCGGCCCGAGCGGCAATCAACCGCAAGGGCAGCAGCGTGTTCTTTTCGCAATATTTTTAGCCAACGCGCGGTGGTGTCGGCGTCGGCCAAGTCAGCTTTATTTAGCAGCACTAGGCGCGGTTTTTGCCCAATTAGCTCGCCCAACTCGGGGTTGCGGCTGCTTTCAGGCGCGCGGGCATCGCGCAGTTCTACCACGGCGTCAATGAGCGGCAGGCTTTCTTTCATCAGCCGCCGCGTTTTTGCCATGTGCCCGGGAAACCACTGCACCACCTGCGGTGGGGCTTCTCGCTTCGCGCTATTTCTATCAAGTGACATAAAGAGCAACCTTACTAGCTATGGCTAAATCTGTGGTTAAATCCGGTGCCCCAGTTCGGGAACATGCGCATCATCACGCGCCCCAAGATATCATCCACGCGCACAAAGCCGATTTCGGCATTGCGGCTGTCGGTGGAGCCGGTGCGGTTGTCACCCAGCACAAACACGGTGTTTTCGGGCACCGTTAGCGGAAACGCTAAGCCGCCATTGGCCCCCTCGGTTTGCCCTGTTGCATTGCCCAAATAGGGAGTCTCGTCAATGCGAAATCCATTGACGTAAACATAGCCGCCGCGCAGATCCACCTGTTGCCCTGCCACGGCGATGACGCGTTTAACCAGCGGCACTTGAAAGTCATTATCACGCGGGGAAATAATCACCACATCGCCCGCACGCGGGTTGGCAACTGCCGTGATGGTAAGCCAGTCGTTGTCGGAAAACGTGGGTTCCATGCTTGCGCCCTCCACGCCGGCAAAACGCAGCACAAAGGTAAATAATATGGCAATGGCGAGAACCGCACAGGCGACGACTTCCGCCACCTCAAAGCAGGCTTTTAGCGGCGTTTTCGCCTCAACGGGTTTACATAAGGTATCGGGACGATCGTTCATATCGGCCTCCTATCGGGATGGTAATAGCACGCGCCCAATGACAAAGCGTTGGTCAACTAGGCCAATCTCGCTGTGGCGGCTATCCATGGAATTGTTGCGGTTGTCGCCTAGCACAAACACGCTGCCAGGCTGCACGGTGATGGGAAAAGCCACATCGCCGGGCCGGTTGATGGGGTCAAGGTTGGGTTCGTGCAAGGCTTGGCCGTTGCGATAAACCACACCGGCGACAAAGTCAATGTGAATGACGTCACCTGGCAGGCCAATCACTCGCTTCACCACATGGTCGTCCAGCTGCACGCCGCTTTCGCTGACCACGACAATGTCGCCGTGGCGCAGCTGAACAGGCACTGCGGTAATCAACATCCATTGGCCATGGTCTAGTGTGGGGAGCATAGAAGGGCCTTGCACCGCCGACAATCGCAGCGCAAAGGTGAACGTTAGCGCCAGCAGCAAAACGCCATCACACAGCACTTCGGCCACAAAAAACAGCCCGCGCAACGCAGGAGGAATTTCACGGTTTGCACACAATCGCTTGGCTAGCATAACATCCCCTTTTTCAACATTAAAACTTCAAGCCGCTTCACGGTGAGTTTCATGAAACGATCATAGAACACAGCGAAGCGGCATTAAAGTTTTTTGGGTTACTTTTTCTCGGCGATTTTTTGTTTCACTTTTGCAGCTTTGCCCACACGGCCACGCAGATAGTACAACTTGGCGCGGCGCACATGGCCCAGACGTATCACTTCCACTTTCACCACGTTGGGGCTGTGCAGCGGGAACACACGCTCCACGCCAACGCCATAGCTCAGGCGGCGCACAGTGAAGGTTTCGCTAACACCACTGCCGCGGCGGGCGATGACGGTGCCTTCGAAGATCTGCACGCGCTCACGTTCGCCTTCACGAATTTTCACGTGAACTTTCACGGTGGAGCCAATGATGATTTCGGGCGGGGTTTCTTTCATGCTGTCTTTGGCTGTCATCAGCAGGGCTGAGTAGCCGCAGTTGGGGTTGAGGTCGATGAGTTGTTGGGCTCTTTCTTGGGTCATGGGAATCATCCTTTTGTATGTTTTCGTGCGTTCGTAGCGGATACCAGAGGAACACACCACATAGTATTATAACACAGACGAG
>WRBQ01000048.1 GCA_009784445.1 Oscillospiraceae bacterium | reverse complement strand
TGGTCCGAGTGAAGAGACTTGAACTCCCGGCCTCTTGACCCCCAGTCAAGCGCGCTACCAACTGCGCCACACCCGGAACTCATTATATTATAACACAAATGCAACAGGTTGGCAAGTGTTTTTTGCAAAATTCTCAAAAAATTATTACAGGCTACTAGGGCTCTTGATGAACTGAAGCTGGGACAATGACGCAGGGGGAGTATTGACGTGTGGCGGTATGCTTTTCCTAGAGAGAAGGTGGAGAGGGAAAAGAGGGAGAGGCGGGTTTGCGTCAAGTCATTACAGAAACACCACGCTGTTTCGTTAAAGCCCGAAACATGCGTGGAAAGATGAATCAACACCGCGTAACGGTCGTCGGGGTTAAGCTTGTGCGGCCCGGCACGCCCACATGCACCTTTCTACTTCAGCACACAAACTGTCTCCACATGCGCGGTTCGTGGGAACATATCAACGGCAGTTGCCGAAATCAATGTATAGTGGCTCAGCCGCTTCACATCGCGGGCGAGTGTGGCCGGGTTGCACGATATATAAATCAATTTCGCAACGCGCTGAGCTTGCAACGCATCAATAAGCCGCTTGTCGCAGCCCGCACGAGGAGGGTCGATGATGACAACGTCAAACGCGCTTAGGTCAAGCTCGCTGATGACATTTTCGCTTTTGCCTGCGTGGAATGTTGCGTTTGTGATATTGTTTCGGCGAGCGTTTGCGACAGCCTCTTTCACGGCTTGTTTGTTGATTTCAACACCCGTGACGCTGCGCACATAATTGGCCAAGCAAAGCCCAATGGCACCCACGCCGCAGTATAAGTCCAACACGTTGTCTGTGGGGGAAACATGCTGTGCAATCACCTCAATCATCTTCTCGGCGGCAGCGTTGTTCACCTGAAAAAACGATGTGTCACTCAGATGAAATTCCAGTCCACACAAGCATTGGCGCGGCTCTCGATAAAACAGATTGCTGTGCTTGGTCGCATTCGCCAGCGCGCTTTGCAGCAAACAATGCTCAACGTCAACCACGTCGTGTGATTTTCGCGCATACAACCCGATTTTTGCCCCGTCCGTTTGCCACGTGGTTTTGTTGCGATAATGACGCACCACCGGCGAGGGGATAATCGGCACGTCAGGCAAGCGAAGTGCGCGTGCCACGTTGTCTTTTTTCAGCCGCAGCTCTTCGTTGTATGTCATATGCAGCAACCCACAGCCGCCGCAAACGCCGAAGTGTGGACACTCGGGCGTGATTCGCTCGGACGAGGGCTTCAAAATCTCCACAAGTTCTGCATGGGCATAGGAGCTGTGCTGTTTCAAGATTTGCACGCGCACGGTTTCGCCAGCAATCGCAAACGGAACAAACACAACAAGGCCATCGCAGCGCCCCACGCCTTCACCCTCGCTGTTGTAGCCCGTGATGGTGATGGTGTGCATGGTAATCATGTTCAGTCTCCTCACATCTGTTATTTCCAATACGCTATATGTTATTGTCAAATTGCACCGCAGTGCCTTTGATCCGTCACATCATGCAGAGCCAAGCCGTGCTGTTTGATGTACGCTTTTTGCCATTTCCATTGCAAATCGCGCTGACGATAGAGCTTTTGGCAACCGTCGTCGCCATATAATTTGGCCAAGTCGGGCAGCGAGGGTAGCGTTGCATGGTACTCATCGTCTAAATTTTCGATATACTCGATGATTTCATCGCAGGACATTGCCTCAAACCGGTCCACGTTATCCGGCCGCAGCGCAAGCACGAGTTGCCGCTCGGTTGGCGTTGCAAACTCGTCATCTGCGAGCCATTGCGCTTGTGCCTTATGATGTTTTACGCTAACATGTTGCTTCACGTTGTGCAGCAACTCATCGTATGAAGCTTGGCAAAGGCGGATATCCTCTAGGGTTTCGCCAAAGCCACGGTAATCTTGAATGAAGCCGTACATGGCCGTGCAGCCTAGGCGAGTGAGCATGTCAACCAGCTCAGGCAGCTGCGTTTTGTTTTCTTCTGTGGCCAAAAATGTGGGCTGCATGGTTAGCCCAAGTGACAAGCCGGTGGCGATAATCTCGCACAGGAATGCGAAATCGCCCTTGCGGCCTGCAAATTTGTCGTGATAGGCTTGCGTGCCGTAAAACGTGGTGTCGATGGTAGTGACACCAGCCTGCTGCACTTGAATGAGGTAATCACGCAACGCTGTTTGATCACGCAGGGCAATGCCGTTGATCTGCAAAAACGCCGCGCCCGCAAAGCCCAGCTGTCGGTTGAGCGCAATGTTGCGGGTGAGCTCGGGGTAGTCCGCACAACGACTGATGGCGTAGCTGACAGGCATGCCATGCTGGGCAAAGTGCAGCGCCAGCCGCTCGCCAATCTCATAAGGCACACCGTGTGGGGCCGTCTTGCGCGAGCAAAAAAAGCAATGGCGGCACGCGCAGCCACAGGGCACGCAGTGGTTGATGATCATGAGCGATTTGTTTATCATAGCAGCTCCTCTAAGTTCCGCAGTAGCGTGCCGTTTTCGAGGCTTTCTCGCATTGACTCAGCCCACGCGGGGAATTGTTCGCGCTGCGCAGCTGTCCATAGTCCAACCAAGTTGCAGGCAACAGCATCCACCGCCTGTTCAGCAAGGTTGATTGCACCGTAGGCTAGCCGAAACGCCTCGGCCGCACGTGGCGAAAGCGACCAGCACACGTTGCGCACATCGCCGTAGGCATAGCCACGCCCCGCAAGGTTGTAGTCAAACATCAGCGCTGCTGTGCCATCACGCGCCACGGCCAAGTTGGTGTAATAAAAGTCATTGTAAGTAAAGGTCTGCGGCAGTGCGGCGAGCTTTGTCCGAAATACATCGTAGTGTGAAAACAACACCTGCCAAAACGCCTCGCAGGGGAATCTTTCAGCTAGCACGTGTAGGTTCACCAGAGCGAGCACGTCTGTTTCTGCGGGTAGTGTATGCAGTTGAGGATACTCTTGCCCCGCCTTGTGCAACAATTTGTACCACGCTGCAATGGCGCGCGCGATTTCCGGGTTGTCCATGTCCTGCGCTTGACCGAGTCGCCACTGTGATGAGTAATCCAAATCCTCTAGCAATAGTGAATTTTCTGTTTGCGCAAGTACTTGTAATGTAGGCACACCGCAGCGCTGCAATATATTGTAAAACTCAATTTCACGGCGGTGTTCTTCGCAATTAAAGACTTTCAGCACGCCTTCACTTGTGCGATACACCGCAATGCCGTCTTTTTCGCGTAGTTTTATCACGGGTAGCACCTCCAATAGATACAGCAAAGCCGGCACTGCAAAAGCGCCGGCGTTATTCCTATGGCTGATTTTACTCGTCGCAGCCTTTGCGGCTTTTTTTGCGCTTGGCGTTGATTTCCTCAACACGGGCGTTGCGGGCTTCTTCTTGCTCGGCCTTGGCGGCGTCTTGTTCGGCTTGGGCACGTTTTTGCTGGGTGATGTTGGTGTGAATGCTGGTACGGGCAATGCGCAGGCGCACATTGTCGCAGCTTTCAATCACCAAGCTGTCTTCTTCAATCATCATCACGCGGCCAAGCACGCCGCCGATGGTCATGATTTCATCTGTAATTTGCAAATTGTCGCGCATGTCTTGCTCTTGCTGCTTGCGCTTTTTGGACGAACGGCTTTGCATCACAACCATCAGCACCATCATGCCGCCGATTAACGCAAACATCATCCAAGGCGTTCCGCCATCTCCACCTAAACCAAACATAGTTTTTGTCCTCCTCAAATTTATACTATCATATAGTATAGCATGTTCTGCGCACAAATGCAAGTGAAATTTCAATGAATTTAATGCGCAAAATTTTGCAATATGCGGCCCTGTTTTTCCCGAAAATTGTTATTTTTTCATCGCAACTGAAAAAAACATGTAAAGGTTGTCTATTTTTAGCGATGTGCCATTGACTTTCGCACACTGATATGCTAAACTTTCGGCAAAGACAGCAATAAAGAGGATGATGACATGAACCTGCACAACATGAAGTTGCCCGCCCAACTGGAAGAACTGGCGCGCTGGCTGGCCGAAGATGGCCACGAAGAAGACGCACTGGATAGCTACCTGACGGGGCACAACCCAAATCCCGTGTTTCGCGCTGCACCCATCGCGCCTGCTGCGCCGCCTAAGTCGTCGCTTTATGATTTCGACTTCGCCCCCATGACGGCGCCAGACATCACCATTCCGCAGCGTTTTGAACTGCCCGAATATACGGAAAAAAAAACGGACTCAGTATCTTCCGGCGTGAAAAACCGCAAAGGGCTGCGCGTGCTGACGAAGGTGGGCTGTGGTGTTGTGGCTAGCCTGTTGGTGTTTGTGCTTGCGCTAATCACCTTGCCGCGCCTGTTTGGCGTGGGCATGTTTGTGCAGCACGACGATAACATGCTGCCACGCTTTGCGGCGGGCACCATTTCGGTGTATCGCCAACGGCCGTTTGAGGAAATCCCCAACAATGCAGACATCGTGTTTGCCACCAGCGAAACCTACATGCAAAGCCGCGTGATTCGTCGTGACAGCGTGCAAGGCATGTTTATCACGCAATGCCTCAATGCGCAGCAGTCATCCGCATTTGTTTATCATTTGAATGTGCGCGGGCAAATTTTGTTTGGCATTCCGCTGCTGGGTTATGTGGTGCAATGGTTGTTACCCGTGCTTAACCAGGCGATTGCCGCCGCGGCATTGTTTGCCTTGCTGGCTGTGTTAATTCTGCTTGACCGCAAGCTGAAAAAGCCAGCTGAGCCAAAAGACGCTGCAGCAAATGAAATTTTGGACGACAACTTTTTTGCCACGCTGGGCATGGCGTAGCAGAAAAATAAACAGAACCAGCTATGTATACACATAGCTGGTTTTTTCGCTTTGCTATAAAAATCCCACGCGAAGCGGCTAGGTTTTTTTGGTTCTTTTTTTGCAAAAAAGAACATCTACTTAAAGCCTTGCCAAGATAGGTTGGGGTAGCGCTTTGACGGGCTTGCGTTGCATTTGCTGCGCGGATTGTTGCCGCTGCGACCACTGCACACAGCCGAAGGTTCGCTGGCGGCGCTGTCGTGGTAAGCCTGCACGCGGTATTCCACAAAGCTGTCTTGCGGTGCGTCTTTGTGCACATAGCTGCACTCGAGTGCGTGGCCGATGATGCTGAACTCTTCCGCTTGGTCGTAGCGAGCGTAAACCACATAGGCCGCAGCAGCATTGGCGGGATTCCAGCGCAGTTCAACGCTGTCGCTATCTTGCGCTGTGCAACGCAGGTTTTGCGGGGTTTCGGGCGTGGGCAAGGCCGGGAATGACTGCGCCTCGACCATTGTGCTGGCTTGGCTGGTGCGGCCATTGTGCATGGCCTGCACAAAGTAATAATATTTCGTCATGGGTTCTGGCACGGCATCTAGGTAGTATGTTTCGGTGGTTTCGCCCACGGTGGTGTAGTCGCTCCACGGGCTTTGGCTGCGGAAAATGCGATATTGTGCGCCATTGTGCAGCGGCTGCCAGTGCAGTGCGATGTAGCGCGAACCATGCGCAAAGGCACACAACTGCGCCGGGGCTTGCAACTGCGGAGCCACAGGCATTTCAGGGGCTTGCGGCATGGCTGGCATCTGTGGCATTTGTGGTGCAGTTGGCATTTGAGGCATGGGTGGGCGTGGTGGCATTGAGTATGGTGACATGGCTGAACGCGGCGGCGCAGACATGCAGCTAGGCGCCACTGATTGCTGTGCACACGGCATAGAAACGGTGGCGTAATTGCCGGGCTGGCTTTTGCCAAAGCGGTTGTAAGCCGAAACGCTGTAGAAATAGGTGCGCCCGGGTTGTGTGGTGGTGTCTACAAAGGCGCGTTCGGCCACGGCGGCAATGGGCTGCATGGCGGCCGCTTGGCTGCCACGCAGGATGATATAACCATCAGCACCGTTGACTGCCCCCCATTTCAGCGATGCATGGCAGTGTTGATAAACATGCGCGGTTAGGCTAGCCGGTGATTGCGGCACAGTGCCGCTTTCTGCATAGCCCGATGAATGCGCAGCATGCGGCTGCGGGTGGGAGCCGTTCCCCCAAGGGTAATGCGGTTGTTGGTCCATGGCGCATTCCTCCCTGTATGTATGTTATTATACTATATGCCCGCGGGCGTGAAATTGCCCCTTATGCGTGAAAAAAGCCCCCAAGTGGGGGCTTTTGCATGTTTGATTATCTGATTTTGCTGGGTAAATGCTTACGTATGGTGAATTTGCTCTTGAACTTGCGCGAAAATAGTTCACGCAGAGCTTGCTGCTGTTGCTCGGTCATGTCGCGCTTGGCAAACAGAATCACTGCGCCAGCCGGTGGGTTAAGCGTGAAGAACGCAGGCAGCTCCCACGCGCTGAGGTAGTAGTCATACTGTAACACCGCGGATGAGCTTTTCACCAGTTCGCTTTTCCCGCTGTGTTCAATGTGCTCTTCAGAAAAGGAAAAGGTTTCACTGGTGGGCGGTTTTTCTTCCAGCTGCTTTTTTAGCTTGCGCAAATTCGGTTGAGCCAGCGCATAGTACACCCAAAACATCGCCAACAGCGCAAAGCCAATGCTGATAATCAGCGGTGCGACATCGCCAGTTGCAATTGCACCAACCAAAGAAGCAGCAGACAATAGCGCAAAGGCAACAGTGCCAGCCCAGCGGCTGAGCGAAGCCTTATAGAACGCCACATACGTTTCGTAGTCATGCGCGGCGTGCAGGGTGAGGATGGGTTCTTGCATGTCAACCTCCCAGCCAATCTTTTGCTAATATCTCCATGCGCACTTCGTCCTGCCATTCACCGTCGAATAAAATCACCCCGGTGCGGCGGCCATACTCGCGAAAGCCGACCTTCTCATAGCAACGAATCGCGCGTGTATTGTTCGCCCACACGCCCAGATCGATGTTCTGCAAGCCAAGCCAGCGAAAGCTGTAGTCTACCAGCAAGCGCAAGGCCTCAGCACCGTAGCCGCAATTGCGGTCATCTGCCTCGCCAATGAAAATGCCCAGCGTAGCCCTGCGGTGCGTGGCATCAAACTGATTGAGCCCGCAGCCGCCAATGTAGCGCTGACCATCGCGCAGCACAATGGCAAACTGATAATTATCTTGCTTCTTGACGTTTTCTTCCATCCACGCACGCTCGGCGGGTAGCGAATACATATGGCGATGCCCGCCCAGCCACGTAGCCACTTCAGAGTCGTTTAACCATTTGGTGGCGAGCTCGTAGTCGTCGGGGTTCATGGGCGACAGAAAAACGCGCTCGCCGGAGATTTTCTCGAAGTACTTTTGCATTGTGCATTCTCGCTTTTTATGTTGGCATAAATTTGATTAAAATCGACCAGGATATTTTCGGCGCAGGTCGTCAATATATACGTCTAAGTCCATCGCGTGTTCAAACGCTGCCGCCCATTGCGCAACCAATGCATCATGTTTGCTGATAAAAATCACATAGCTGGAGTCAATGGCCAAAAATTCAATTTCAGCAAGCGAGTGTTGAATGCGCAGCGGGCTATGATAGCAGCCTACATATTCTTCCACTTGCGGCAATGGCTCGCCCAGCATGGCTTGTTCGCGCGGCACATGCTTAGGGATTGCCGAAAACACAGCCCAAATAAACTGACTTTTATGCTGCGCAATGTCAAGCAGCTCATCGCCACTGAGCCATACATAATCCGCGCTATTGAAACGCGAATCGGGCAGGTCATAAACTTCGCAGTCTGTCACCAGCCAATTGTATTGGCGCACGATGTCTTCGATGGGTGCCAACATGGGCTTCAGATACGTGAAGTAACGACCATCGTATCTCTTTAAGATGCAACCTTTCATCGGCTAATCTCACGCTTTATTCGCACAACCCAGCACAGTTTTAATTTTGTGCGCAACCATCGCTTCAATGGCTGCACGCGCAGGGCTGAGGTACTGGCGCGGGTCAAAGTGGCCGGGGTTTTCGCTCAGATGCACGCGCAGGGCGGCAGTCATGGCCAAGCGCAGGTCGCTGTCGATGTTGATTTTGCACACAGCACTGCGTGCGGCTTGGCGCAGCATATCTTCGGGAATGCCGATAGCGTCTTCAAGCGCGCCGCCCAAGCTGTTGATTTGCCGCACGAACTCCTGCGGCACGCTGCTTGCGCCGTGCAACACAATGGGGAAGCCAGGCAGGCGTTGTGCCACTTCTTCCAGAATATCAAAGCGCAGCTGGGGCTCGGTGCCCGGCTTGAACTTGAACGCGCCGTGGCTGGTGCCAATGGCGATGGCTAGGCTGTCTACGCCGGTGCGTGCCACGAATTCTTCCACTTCTTCGGGCTTGGTGTAGGCGGCGTCTTCTTCGCTGACGTTCACGTCGTCTTCCACACCGGCCAACTGGCCCAGCTCGCCTTCAACCGTCACGCCATGGGCATGGGCATATTCCACCACTTGCTTGGTCACTTTGATGTTTTCTTCAAAGCTGTGGTGCGAGCCGTCGATCATCACGCTGGTGAAGCCGCCGTCAATGCAGCTTTTGCAGGTTTCGAAGTCCGGGCCGTGGTCCAAGTGCAGCGCGATGGGCAGACCGGTGGTTTCCACCGCAGCTTCCACGAGTTTGACTAGGTAAGTATGGTTTGCATAGGCACGTGCGCCTTTGCTCACTTGCAGCACCAATGGCGCGTTGAGCTTTTGCCCGGCCTGCACGATGCCTTGGATAATCTCCATGTTGTTGACATTGAACGCGCCAACCGCGTAGCCGCCTTCGTAGGCTTGCTCGAACATTTTCTTGGTTGTTACCAGTGGCATAATTTTGCCCTCCTATGATGTAATACATTCTATTATAGCATACTGCGCATCAATGTGCAAGAAAAATCTTGCGCCGGATGTCTAAGTGTGATATAATGATGACTGACAGGGGGTATATATGGATAACCAACCCATTCTTATCGTACGCGAAAGCATGACCGAGCAGCAGTCTAACCAAATGGCACTGAGCAAAAACGGCACGCACGAAGCCAAGGCCAACACGCAAACCCTCGCGCTTGTGGTAAGCGGATTTTCGTGGGCGCTAGGCGCAGTGTTAATTCACTTGTGGTGGACGTCGCTGCGCTTTTTGTGGATCTTCTTTGCAGCAATGGCAATTGTATCGTTCGGCGTGGCCATTCAGCGCGTCATCAGCAGCCGTGGTGGCCACGAAAAAATGGTGCACGTCACCACCATGTTCTATCAAGATCACATCCACGAATTGGTGCAGCACGAGGGCAAGCCGCCGTTTGAGCGTGTTAAACGCTACGACGAAATCAAAAAAATCATCGAAAATCCCATCGCATTTATTATTCTGTACAGCGGAAAGCGTGGCAAAGCCCCACACGGCATTATGGTGCTGAACAAAAACATTCTGCTGAAGAAGAATTTACGTCCCGACCAAATGGGCGGACTGCGTGCGCTGTTTTGCCGCAAAGTTGGACCGAAATTTGTTGGTGGCACGCTGTCGTGAATACTCGCGCGAAAATTTGCTGTGCAAAACTTGACTTGTGCGCAACAAGGTGTTATAATAGAAAGATATTACACTCGCAGGAGGGGACACATGACCATTGATTTAACCGGGCGCGATGCCCTGCGCAACGTGCTGCAACAACTTTGTGGCGCGGCCGAAAGCTACACCATGCAGCATTATCTGGCTGCGCAGTTGGCGGAGGTTCGCCAACAAGTGGGCAGCCAAAAGGTTTTGCTGGGGCTTTCCGGCGGGGTAGACAGTTCGGTGTGTGCTGCACTGCTGACTCACGCGCTACCGGGGCAGCTCACCTGCGTGTTTGTGGACCATGGCCTGATGCGCCAACATGAGGGCGAGGAAATTGAAGCCGCTTTTGCTGACCATGACCTCACGCTCATCCGCGTGAATGCACAGGCGCGGTTTTTGCAAAAGCTCGCAGGCATAACCGATCCCGAGCAAAAGCGTAAAATCATCGGCGAAGAATTTATTCATGTGTTCGATGAGGAATCCGCCAAGCTGGGCACGATTCCCTTCCTCGCACAGGGCACCATTTACCCCGACATTGCTGAAAGCGGCAGCGATGGTAGCGAAGTCATCAAAAGCCACCACAACGTGGCCGGCCTGCCCGAAGACATGCAATTTGCGCTGGTGGAGCCGCTGAAGTGGCTATACAAAGAAGAAGTGCGCGAGCTTGGGCGTTTGCTTAGCTTGCCTGCCGCACTCATTGAGCGCCAGCCTTTTCCTGGGCCGGGGTTGGGCGTGCGCGTGATTGGCGACATCACGCAAGAAAAACTCGACCTGCTGCGAGTAGCCGATGCAATCTTGCGCCAAGAGCTTGATGCGTTGCCTGCCCAAAGCCGCCCGAGCCAATATTTTGCGGTGCACACTGGCGTGAATTCCGTGGGGCTCAAGGGCGAACAGCGGGTCTATGGTCCGGTCATCGCGCTGCGTGCAGTGGTTACGGGTGACTTCATGAGTGCCGCCTGTGCGCCGCTGCCACTGGAGCTGTTCGGTCACATTGCGCAGCGCATTGCCGTGGAAGTTCCGGCCGTGAGCCGTGTGGTGCTCGATATCACTCCAAAGCCTCCTGGGACAATTGAGTGGGAGTAAAGACGAAAGCCCCGAAGCGCCTTGAATATCAAGAGCTTCGGGGCTTTTTGATTGTTTTTTTAAGTCCATTCGCAACTTGCTGCTGGGCAGTGGGCACGCCGAGACCCGCACTTCCGTATAATGATAGAGTCACTGTCGGCCGCTTTGCGCGGTCGGCCGCAGCATGTCGTTTTTTACGTTTAATATTGGTAATTTTTGTTGACACGCCATAAAATCTATGTTATACTATTGTTAAGTTTTGTCACACGATTATAGCAAGGGGAATTGTTATGAAGAAAATTTTTCGCAGATTAATTGGTTATGCTTTGGCATTGCTACTTGTGTTTCCTGCTGGTGGTGTGATGGCGGTGGCGGTGCCCAGCGCCCAAGTACACCAAGTCACAACTTGGCAACAAGTCAATGGTGCATCGGCAGACATTTGGTTGACGTTTATCGATGGCGACACGCTTGATTTTTCCGCTGCACCACCCATGGATGCCGTGCAGCTGGTTATTCCCGAAAGTGTCACCGACATAACCCTCATTGGCGATAGTGAACGTGTGCTGACTCCGTTTTCGCTGCGTGCAATGGGTGCGGTGAATATTACCCTGCATGATTTTCACTTTCAAACGCCTGCAACAGGCAATACCACCGGCATTGTGTTTACTGCTGGTATGCAAAACCAAATTTATCTCGTTGGCACAAACTCCATTGTCACGCGTGGTGGCGGCCATGGTATCACCGGCGATGTTGCTTTTTATGGCAGTGGCGCGCTAGCCATTTCCGCCAGTGCAGGTGCCAATGGTTCAACGGGCGGTCGTCAATGGAATAACAGCAACACCCGCGCGGATGGTCTAACCGGAGGTGTTGGACAAACCGGTGCAAACGGCGTGGTTGGCATGGTGCACTTTAATCATACCGGAGAGATTACTATTACAGGTGGCCGTGGCGGCAATGGCGGCCGTGGCGGTGCTGGCTTCGGCAGCACCACCGGGGGCTCTGGCAATGGTGGCCACGGTGGCCGTGGCGGCAATGGCGGCTTCGGCATCCTCGGCGATGTGTTTGCTACCGGCAGCGGCACAGTTAACATCACTGGCGGCAACGGCGGCAGTGGTGGCCATGGCGGCGATGGCATGTCGCCTGCGGGTCTTGTTGGCGGCGGCGGCCGCGGCGGCAATGGCGGCAATAGCGGCAATAGCATGCCAGCAATTAACGGCAACGTGATGGTTGACGATGGCTATGCTATTTTCCTTACCGCGGGACAACTTGGTTGGTACGGTTCACCCGGCAGACCTACAACGAGTTCCGTCCACGGCCAGAATGGTGTAGCCACCGGCATTGTCCCTAGCACCGTTACGCCCAACTGGGGCAATCATTCAGTCGGTTATACTCAACGGGGGTGGGCTACAATTACCATTGTGAACAACGAAAACCGCACCGTAACCCTCAACCCACTGCCCAACGTGCCCAACTGGACATTAATTGAAGGTGTAGGCTGGAGCACACCCTTTGCGCCAAACGAATCCAGAACCTTTCAGTTGCGGCCAAACAACGACCTACCTGTTGGCACGTATAACCCGGCCATCCTCATCACCGGCGATGGTGTGAGCACGATGGTTCGGCCAATATTCATTGTTTCACTACCGATTTTGGTTACCGATGTGACCATTGCCGGTGCGGCGACCCGCACGCTCACAGTTGGTGCTACGCTGCACCTTCTCGCGACAGTCAGTCCGTGGAACGCAACAAACCGCGCAGTCACGTGGAGCAGCAGCAACACAGCTGTGGCCACGGTGAGCGCAGACGGCCTTGTTACGGCAAGCGCGAGCACGGCTGGCACGGCGACCATCACCGCGACCGCCGCCGACGGACCCACAGCCAGTGTTGTCGTGACGGTGAACACCATCCCAGTCACCAGCGTGAGGATTGGCCCCGGTGGAGCCACGCACAACCTGAATGTAAACCAAACCGTCCGTCTAAACGCGACGATCAGTCCGTTGAACGCCACGAACCAAGCAGTCACGTGGAGCAGTAGCAACACGAACATTGCAACCGTCAACGCAAGTGGCCTAGTGACGGCCAGAGCAGCAGGCACGGCTACCATCACCGTTCGCACAGCCGATGGCAACCGAACAGCCAGCGTGACGGTCACTGTG
>WRBQ01000047.1 GCA_009784445.1 Oscillospiraceae bacterium | reverse complement strand
GGCGTCGCTATCGCTGCCGGGTAAGATCAAAGGCGACATGACCACTTCACCATCACATGAAAAAAGCGCCACACAAGACTTGATGTCAAGCAGGCGCTCTTTGGGCAGCGGGATGACAATGCGTGCCATGCGGTGTTCGCCGCGTACACCGCCCACGTGACCACCCCACGAAGCAGGCTTCGCGGGGACCCCGGGTTTGCGGGGGCTGTCGCGCATGCGCAGGGTTATGGTTTTCATGCGCCGTCTTCCTCCTCTAGAGCATCCTCCTCCTCCGGCTCATCTTCCAGCGTGGGATATTTCCCCCACACGGTCAAAATCGCCGTCTTAATGGTCTTGTCGAAGTCAGAGTTTTCGAGGGATTTGCGCCCAAGCGGGCTGTTGATGAACGCCGTGCGGTGCAGGTCGCCCACCGGCAGCAGTTGCTCATCTTGCGCAAGATAAGTCTGCGCGCCCACACTCACGCTGTGCTGCGTGAGCATGTCGACGGAATATTGTTTGGTCAGTTGCATGTTGGCCTCCTAAAGATTAGTTTCATACGTGATGGTCGCGGCGATGGTCACGGTGCCGTTGGGAATGTTCCAATAATTGAAGCTGCTGCCGTTTACGGATTGAAAGAAAATGGTGGAGCCAAACACGCGCACGAGATTACCGCTGGGTGAACTCAAGGATGCAAACGAGTTCTCAATCGCCGCGAATGAGCCAACGGCATTCCCGCCGGTGGTGGAAAACGGCAGTCCACCAATGCGAATCTGATTACCCCCGGATGTCGGCCCATTGCCCAACGTAACGCGCAAAAATGCCGTGACCTTGCGGCCCGAGCGAACAAAACGGCTGCCTGCATTGGCGATGGTTACACTGCCAGCGGCGTTGGCCAGCGTGGGTGTCCATGTGCCTGATTCCATGCCCAGCATGGTGCGAACTTGCGCTGTGGTCAGGTCAAGTACTGCTGCTGTCACGCTGGTGTTGTTGCCCTTGATGCGCATGGACGACATCGTGGCCAGCATCGCATTGCTGACTTTGCGGAAAGCAGGGCTTGCACCCGCTGTTGTGGCAATGGATAGCACCACACTGGTGTCATCGACGGTGGGTAGCCGCGCCGTGGTCAAACGCCCGGCGTTGATATTGCTGGCATTGTGGTTATGCACAGCAGGTGCAGCACCCAAGCTGGTCAACGCCGCTGCTGCGCTGGTCGCATTCGTGCCGCCACGATTGATGGGCAGTGTACCCGTGTTGAAGTCGCTGATAGTATGGGTGTGCACGGCAGGTGCTGCACCCAAGCTCGTGAGTGCAGCTGCTGCGGAGGTAGCATTCGTGCCACCGCGTGCGAGGGGCAACGTACCCGCATTGATGTTGCTGGCGTTGTGATTGTGCACAGCAGGTGCTGCACCCAAGCTCGTGAGTGCAGCTGCTGCAGAGGTAGCATTTGTGCCACCGCGCGCAAGGGGCAACGTGCCCGCGTTGATGTTGCTGGCATTGTGATTGTGCACAGCTGGTGCCGCGCCGAGGCTGGTGAGTGCCGCAGCTGCGGTGGCGGCGTTTGTGCCTCCCCGCGCGATGGGCAATGTGCCTGCGTTAATCGCACTGGCATTGTGATTGTGTGCCGCAGGTGCTGCGCCCAAGTTGGCTAGTGCCGCCGCTGTGGTGGTGGCATTTGTTCCACCACGCGCAATGGGTAGCAAGCCCGACACAATGTCTGCCGCCGGGTGGGTGTGGCTGGTTTCCAGCACGCTGGTGACTTGCCCGCAAAGTGCGGCGTTCCAGCGCGTGTCGGTGATGTTGGCCTGCGTGAGGCTCACAGCACCTGCGCCCACATCCACATCAGCGAGGCACAGCTCCCAGGCATCGGCATTGCGTTGAAGTGCAGGCGGCTGCGGATTAGTAACAGCTGTGCCGCGTTTTACCTGTGCGACAACGCTGCGCGCGAGGACATCCCAGCGCAGAACAATGCGGTCAATGCGGCGGCGCGTGCTATCGGCGAGGGGCAGTTGCAAGGTGAGGTTTGCGCTGTTGTGATAAAAATAGCCATTGATCCATGCCCGCCCGGCACGGACGGTGACATTTCTGCCGCTGGCGACAATGACTTGCAGGCTCGTGGCAGGCAGCGGGAAAATCCCGTTGCCCACGAATGAGGAAAAGTAGGCCGCCCAATCTTCGGCGAGATATCGGCGATCGCCGTCAATGGAGTTGAAAAAACCGGAATGTTCCATGGTTGCCCCTTTCATTGCGCTAAGCGGATTTGGTCAGCGAGGGTCGGCTGGCTTTCGCCAAATGTGACTTCAATTTGCGGTTGCGCGCTATCCTGATAGACCTCCGTGACTTCCGTGATGCGCACGTGGATTTGTAATCCCCAGCGGCGGTCAAGACAGGTTACGCGGTCGCCGAGATCGAAGTCGTGGCGGTAGCGCAGGTTTGCGTTTGGGTTAATGCGACTGCTGAAAGTGATATTCTCCGCGAACAGCTCCAGCTGCTGTGCGCCACGCTGCTTAAGCAACGCGCGGTATTGTTCTTCGGGTAGGAATTCAAAATTGCCGGTGCTATCCCAACGGCGTTGTGCGATATCGTGTGCGTCAATAAAGACTTCCGCGCGAGCAAGTCCTGCCGCCTGCAAGTCGCCGGTTTCCACTACTGTGCGGGGATGATCGGGCAGGTCTTCACCGCCCACAAAGGCCGTTGAGCGCAGCCGCTCGGTGGAGTGCGTGAACTGTTGCTCCAGCACATTGTCGAACTCCACGGCGAAGACTGCCGGGGGATTTTCCACTTGCCCGGCGGTCAAGTTGCGGCCATCGTAGATTGTAAAGGAGAATTGCTTTACACGCACATCTGCCGTCAGCGCAAAGCCCAATTTTGACGCTTGCCCCAGCCGTTGGAGTGCCAGCAAAGCGTTGATATATGGCTCACTTTGGTAGTCGATGTTGCCGCGCTCAATCGCCACATTGCCCAGCGAGATATTCGGGATTCGCCGCAGCGGATTGCGCGGCGCAGTGACATTTTCACGCACGATGCGCTGCATGATGGCTGGCGTGGGCGCGGTGATCATGATAGGGTCAAGCACAACACGCTTGCCCAGCCAGCAGGGCAAGAACCGCCCTTGCACTTCGATGAGTTCCTCTCCTTGCAGGGTTTTGCGCAGGGTTAACCAGCGAATCTCGCCAGCTTCATCTCCCCCGCGCAGCATGACCAATCTGCGCATTTTTAATAGCTCAATATTCTGTGGTGTAGCGGGCGCAAGCAGCTTAAATTCACCTGCGGCCCAATAGCGGCGAATCCAAAGCAGCGACGTAATTTTCTCAACCACCCCTTGCAAATTGAGAGCATTGTCGTAAATGTAAAGCTCCATGCCTTTACACCCCCAAGAATAGATTGTGATGCCGGATTTCCACGCTGAGCAATGCGGCGTTTTCATCGGCATCGCAGCGCAGGATATTGTCGCCCACCGCCAGCTGCAAAAATGTGCTGTCGGGATCGAGGAAACGAAAGGCATCGGTGGGTGCACCCGCGCGGTGCAAGGTGATGCGTTTTTCACCAAAGCCGGTGCGGATTTCCACGACATCGCCCGCCTGCAATGGCATGTTCAGCCGCAAAAATTCGCCCGTGTGCACGTTGAGCAGCGACGGATTGCGCAGACTGCCCTGTGCGCGCAATATGACACGCATGCCTGTTTGCACATCGCCCGCGTTGTGCACCGTCACCAGCAAGCGCGATTCGCGCCGCCCTATTTCCCACATGCTGCCCACGGGGATTTCTAGCGGGAATTCTAACCCGCCAAGCCATGCCGCCACATCTTGGCGCAACTCGGCATCATCGCGCCAAAATGGGTTGAGTGCCACCAGCTGTAGCGTAAATTGCAGCAAGGGCAGCTGCCCATTGAATACCGGCGCGCGGTGCACGTGGCAAGTAATGACGCGACGATAGTCGCCAAACTCATACAACAGCGTGGCCGCTTCTTGCGGGTTGAGCACGCTATTAAGGCGGCGGCGCAGCAAGTGTGTGCGTTCTTTGTCGCGGGTGTGGATATGCCCGGTGATTTCAATGTCCCGGCTTTCGATGCGGCTGGCGATGTAGGTCGCGCCGTCCTGCCCCATGCCGCTGAGGCTGTACAATTGATTGCGCACATCAGACAAGCCCAGCACCGTTTTGGCCACGTCAACTTGGAAGTCCGAGGTTGCGCCAAAGCTGATGCTTTCGCCGCGCGCGTTGGTGTAGGTCAAGCGTTCATGCCTCATAGTGCCCCCACCTCCCGCGCCAATAATTTGTAATTAAGCGCCGCTTCGCGCTGTTGTGTGGCGTAACTGGTTTCGTTGGCATAGATGTGTTGGGTGACATGAAAGCCGCCTCCTGCGCGTGGTTCAAGTTGACCATGTGCAGGCATGAGTAGGCCTTGCGCAGCAGCGTGCAAGCTCTGCACATTCATCGTATAAGGCACCGCTGACAGCGTATCTTGCAGTTGTTTGGCCATGTTGCCCGCTTGCCCGGCAAAGCCCTCGCCGATGCCTTCGGCCAGACTTTTGCCAATGCTCGCAAACACCGTGGAGGGTGAATTGATGCCGAAAAATCCACGCACACCGCTGACAATGCGTTGCCCCACGCCGCGCACGGCATCCACGGCGTTTTGCGCCATGGACTGCACGCCGCCGATGAGCCCGGTGATCATCTGCACCCCGGCTTGCATGAATTGCGGCACCGCACCGATGAGCGCCGAAATGATGGCGGCAATCAGCTGCGGCAACGCGGCCACAATCTCAACAATAATCGTGGGCAGATCGGCGATGATGGCGGTGAGTAGCTGCACACCGGCTAGGATGATGAGCGGAATGCTGGCCAGTAGAGCTTCAACGATAGCGTGTACGAGTGTGGGCACGGCTTGGATGAGTACCGGGATGGCCTGTAGCAACCCTTGCGCCAAGCCGATGATCAGCTGCAATGCCGCGTCAATGATGAGCGGTATTTGCTGCACCAACATGAGCACCAAATTGAGAACGACCTCCACCACGGCGGGCAGCAATACCGGCACGGCAACGGCGAGGCCATGTGCGAGGCTCGTCACAATTTGCAGCGCACCGTCCACGAGCATCGGCAGTGTTTGCAAAATACCGTCCAGCAATGTGATGATAATATTCGGCGCGATATCTGCCATCGCGGTGATTAGCCCTTGAAACACAGAAAGCACACGCGGCAGCGCGGTAGCGATGCCTTGCACGAGATCATTTGCGCCTTGTGAGATTTTCCTGCCTGCGCCGTCGCTGCCTGCAAGCAATGCCACAAAACCGTCCATCACACCCGCAAAACCGGGCAAGAGTTCGGCGGCAATGGCGTTTTTCACCCCGCCCACGGCATGCCGCAGGGTATTGAGGTTGTTGGTGAACGCCGCCGCGTTATCTAGCACGTCATCGCCCAACACAATGCCTAAGTCGTGGGCTTGTTGGCGCAATTGGTCAGTCGCCTCGGCGGTAGAATTGAGCAGCGGCAGCAACTCGGTCGCACTGCGTTGCCCGAAGATTTGCGCTGCCATGGCGGCTTTCTCTGCGCTATTTTCCATGCCTTGGAAAGCCAGCACCACTGCATGCAGGGCATCGTCGGGCGACTTCATGCGCAGCAGGTCAAAATCTAGGCCCAGCCGCGTGAGCGTTCGCCCTACCTCGCCGCCCTCGTTGTCTACATCGGCAAAACTGTCGCGCAAGATATTCATGCCGTCGGCAAGTGAACCCACGGACGAGCCGTGCCGGGTGAGCACAAAATCCCACTCTTGCACGGCTTGTGCGGAAAGCCCCAACTGCTGCGACATGAGCGTGACGGCATTGCCCGCATCGGCGGCTCTCGTGGTAAGGTCGAATAATTCTGTCACCGCGCGGCGCAGCACATTGATTGCCCCCATAGCACCGTCCACCACACTCGTGGCAGCAGCCACGACCTGCGACGCGGCATATTGAATACCCTCAGCCACACTGCGGCTCATATCCGCACCAGCCATGTGCATGGTTGCGTGCTCTGCCGCAAGAGCGTTGGCATAAGCTGCGGCGATGTGCGGTGCGGCACCGGCCACCGAGCCCGTGCCCTGCAAGGTGCCATCAGCCACGCGGTGCGTCATGCTTTGCCCGGCGGCAATGAGTTGCCCACTTTGATTGGCCACGCCGCTAGATACCGCATTGACTGCCCCACGTGCAGCAGCATCACCGGCACGCGCCATAGAATCGGTCATTGTGCGCTGGGTGTGGCGGGCCTCATCTTCAAAGCCCACAGCGATGCCCTCGGCGAGGTTTCTGCCTACCCCAGCCATGACTGTGCTGGGTGAGTTGATGCCAAAGAAGCCGCGCACCGCACCCAAAATTCGCCCGCCAATATCGCGGATAGCATCAATGGCGGCGGTCGCCATGCCCAGCATGCCGTCAATGAGGCCACGTAGTAAATCCGCGCCTGCCTGCACCAACATGGGCACCAAATCGATGATACCGCGCACAATGCCGGAGATGATTTGCGGCAAGGCCATCACGATACCCGCGATGATCTGCGGGGCGGCGGCCACCAGCGCGATAAACAGCTCAATGCCTGCGGAGATCAGCAACGGAATGCTGCCGAGTATCGCGTCAATGAGGCTGTCAATCATGGTGGGGATGGCCGCCACGATAAGCGGAATCGCCTCAATGATCCCCCGCGCCAAGCCCATGACGAGCTGGATTGCAGCGTCGATGAGCATGGGCAGGTTTTGGATGAGGGTTTGCACGATTTGCAGCACCACATCCACGATGGCGGGGATGAGCGTGGGCAATGCATCGCCCAGGCCCCGTGCGAGGGTCATGACGATTTGCAGCGCGCCATCCAGCAGCACCGGTAATGCATCTAAGATACCACTCAGCAGTGCCATGACGATGCCGAGTGCGGCCTCCAACAACTGCGGGATATTATTGACGATGCCGTCCACCAGTGCGGTGATGAGTTCGGGTGCTATTTCAATCACCACGCTCGCCACATCCTCGAATAATTCAAGGAGCTGCGGGATGGCGGTGGAAATGCCCTCCACCAGTTCACCCACGCCCGCCGTGATGGCTTCGCCTGCGTCCTCGCAGCCGCTGATTAGCCCGGTGAAACCATCAAGAATACTCGCAAAACCCGGCAACAATTGCGCGCCGATGCCATGTTTTACGCCGCCAAAGGTGCGCTCCAAGGTGTCCATGGAGTTGTTAAACGCCTGTGCCGCGTCGATGGCTTCATCGCCCATGACCATGCCCAACTCGTGGGCACGTTGGCGCAGTCCATCCGTCGCTTCGGCGGTTGAGTTAAGCAGCGGCATCAATTCTAGGCCGCCGCGTTGGCCGAAGATTTGCAGCGACAGTGCGGTTTTGTCCGCGCCTTCCTCCATCGACTGAAATGCCGTGACGATAGCATTCATTGCATCTTCGGGCGATTTTTTACGCACTTGGTCAAAGTCTAAGCCAAGCCGTGTGATGGCTTCGCCAACCTTGCCACCGCCTTCTTCCGTGCTGCCCATCGCACCCGTCACGCGGCGCAAGCCATATTGGAAGTTATATAGCGAGGCTCCGTTTTGCGTGAGGATATAGTCCCATTCTTGCACCGCGTCGCGGGAAAGCCCCAATTTGTTAGAGTATTGCGCCACGGCGTTGCCTGCTTCGGCGGCCCCGGTGGCGAGGTTATACAGCAGTGCACCGGCTGCGCAAGCCGTAGCACCAATGCCTGCAATCGTGCCCGCAAGGGTTGCGCCCACGGTTTTTAAGGTGTCGCCAAGGCTATCGAATTGACCGCCCGCACTATTGGCCACATCGCCTGCACCCTGCACTTCATCGGCGAGATTTTCCGCACCATCGGCGGCTTTATCCATGCCCTGGGCAGATTTGTGCAGCGCAGCTTCCAGTCGTTCGCGCAGCGCATTTCCGAGGGCTTTGACGGTGTTTTCGCCGCTAGCGGTATCTTTAGCGAACTGGATGATGCTGCCGCCCATCGACTTCGCACCATCCACCACACCTTTTGCGGTGTCAATCATGCCGATTTTTACGCTGTCAATCGACTGCGCCACATTGCCTTTGAGCAAGTCGCCCAACTCGCCGAACGTGGCGTTGGCGCGGTCGGTGGTTTTGTCCGCCTGCTCGGTTTTTTCCTGCATGAGGTCGAGGGCTTTATTGGTCGCTCCCAGCTCTTTTTCTAGGCCAATCAATTCAGCCTGTGCCTTGTTGAGCTTAATCTGCCACTGCGCCGCCTGCGTGCTGTTTTCGCCCCATGTTGCCGAGGCGTGGGCAAGTGCTTGCTCCATCAGCGCGATGGCGCTTTTCTTGCCATCCACCTGTTTGGTGAGTACTTGGCTGCGCGCCGTGTAAGCTTCCATGCTCTTGTCGTTTTGGTCGAATTGGGCGGCCACAAGCTTCATTTCGCTGCCCAGCACGCGCAGGGATTGGTCGATTTCGCGTAGACCGGACTTGAATTCTTTTTGCCCTTCCAGCGCTATTTTAAGCCCAAAATTATCTGCCATACCCCCTCACCCCCTCGCAAATGAACAATTGACAGTTGAAAATTAACAGTTTTTGTGGCCGCTGGCGCGGCATTTCAATCGCGCGAAGCGCAACCAAAAATTGTTCATTGTGCATTGTTAATTGTTCATTGTTGCTACCCAGCGCGCAAGCACATTCTGCATCGCAGCGATGGCGCGTTTGCGGCTGCGGGTGCGCGTGGGTCGCAAAAAAGGACGAGGCGGCCGGTTTTGATCCGACCGCCCATGCTCGATGATATTTGCCAATTTTGCGTTACTAATGCCATCCAGGCGGTTCTCGAAAAAGCCCACCTTCACGTCAAAATTGCCGTTACGATCCACTTTCATGGGTGAGACACCGAGGCTTTCCACGAGATTATCCGTGGCGCGGTCATCGCCCACCAACGAGTTCTGCAATCTTCCAGCCATGACCTCACGCACCACTTCACCGGCGGCACCTAAAGCTTCCTCGGCGGTGTCATCAAAGCCAGTTTCAAGGCTGTTGAGCTGCGCCAAAAAGCCGTGCGGGAACTGTATTTGTGCACCCATGTCATTCCTCCACAAAGAACAGCCTGTTGATATCATCGTGCCGATCTAGCAGCGGCGTAGCCTGCCCGTTGTGAATCCAATGGCAGGCTAGTAAATCCATAAACGTGCCGAACCCGGTCAGCCAAAACGCTTCTTCGTCCAAGCGCAGCGTGGTCGTGCCGTGATACAATAGCCATGTGAACTTTGCTTGATCACTCACGTGGCTTTCTTGTTCTTTCCCGGCTGCGCAAATTCCGCTTGCACTTGGCGTTTGGTACCAGTGGCAAACGCGCCTTCAATGGCATGGCGCAGCTGTGTGAGTTCCAACACGTCCACGAATAGCTCCACATCGTCTTGCGTCAGCGGCTCGCGCTGGTCGTTGGGATTGCGGCGGTTGTGGATGTTCACCCATTGATTCGCCAGCAGGCAAATGAGCCAAACTGTGCTGTCGATGGCATCTGCCGGGCTTTGCGTTTGCAGCGTTTCGCCAAATTCCTCTAAGCTACCGAACTTTTCGGCGATATCCTTGGTGGCGCGCACGGTCAGCGCAAGGCCATATTCCGCGCCGCCGATGTCGATTCTAGCATTATTCATTGGTCATCAACCTCCTCAATGATTTCGGGTGTATATGATGTGGCGGGAGCCAGTTTTTCGCGGCACCACGCTTGGGCTTCGGCCTTGGCCGTTGATCCGGTAAATAGCTTGCTTGCGCCCAGCGTGCCTTTGTCGGTGGCCAGTGCGGTGTAGACCAATTGCGTGATGCTGGGGCTGATATTGTCAGTTCGTGAGGTGGTGGTTTTACCGGGCGGCGCGAATTTGCCACGTGGGTAGAACACGCCCCGATAGCCGGTCATGGTCGTGTTGTTCGTTGCGTTTGCGCCGCGCACCTGTTCGAGGTAAGTCAGCCCCATGAACGGCGGTTCGTCGCTTTCACGCAGTTCCACTTCACCGTCCGCAAAGGTCTGCCCTTGCACGGTGGCAAGCAGCAGATCGCTTTCGCCTGCGGTGGTGAGCGTGACGGTGTTGTTGACTACGATGTTGATTTCATCCAACTGCACGCCGTCGCCGTAAATCTGCTGATTGGCGGCGTTGACCGCAATGGCCACGCTTTGCAGCCCTGCCATATCGAGGGAGCCGCCATAGCCGCCGCCCGCGAGAATGGGTGCGATCACACCCAACTCAGCGTTGATGTTGCTTTGGTATTTTTGCATAAGTTAGTCCTCCTTTGTGAGAAAATATAGGTTTGCCACGTCGATGGCGACATGATGATGTTCGGTTTCAAAGCCAACGTAACGTCTGCCCAAGATGGTCATGCCTGCGGATAGCACGGCGCGTTCAATCGCTGCTTTTGTCACCCGGTAATTCCCTCGGCTGAACAACGAAATGCGCACTTGTTGTTCTTCGTCAAGGGGCATGCCATCGCCCTGCACGGCGAAACTATCGTCCATCGGGGTCAGCACGGCATAGAGGTCGGGCGGTGTTTTCGGGAATGCGCCAATAAAGGAAGCCACGTCAAGCGTGGCCAACAATGCGGTTAAATCTGCAACGAGATTGCCCATATCACAGCACCTCTTTCGCTAAGATTTCGTAGTACATCCCCCGCAGAGTTTCGACCGAAAGCACCTCATAACGCTCGCCCCTGCACACGAGGATGTGCAGAGGTTCAATCGCCACGCCGGGCAGCACTCGCAGCCGAAACAAAGCTGTGGCCTCGCTAAAACGCGCCAAGTTCGCCCAGCGCACATTGCCGTGGCGTTGCTCGAAATATGCGCGCGCGTTGGCGATGTGCTGGTCACTGGCCTGGGCGAAACCGTCTGCGTCTTTGGTATGAGTAATGCGTAAGATTTGGATGGGGTCGCGCATTTTGCCAAAGCTCATAAAAATTCTCCTCAAACGGTATTGACAACGTGCAAAAAATGTGCTAAAATAGACATGTTAACGTCCCATTGATAATTTTCGGCTTCGGTTCTAGTCATGGGCACTAATTTAACCGAGTACATCCCCCGAAACGTGCGGGGGATGTTTTTTGTTATACAGCCCGGTTCCAATCGCGGTCGAGCCGCAGCAGGTTATTCACCGCAACCATCACCGCCGTGGCCGCGCCAACTTTATCGCCGAAGAAGCCCCCGGTGCTGCCGTCGCGTGATTCATACCAGTGACTGGCCAGCATAATCACGGCCTGCTCGGTGGTAGGCGGCAATTCCGCGCGGGTGTAGTGCCCCGCCGCGCGGTGCTGGTAGTTTTCCGCATAAGAAACTGCTGCCCGGAGTAAACCAAGCAGCAATTCGTCCTCTTGTGCGTGGTCGAGGATGAGGTTTTGCTTCACCCGCGCAAGCAGCAACAGCGGCTGATCAATATTGCGGCGCATGCTAAGCTCCCTTGCATTTCAAAATCTTCACAGCCTCCGGCAAAATGAGCTTGCCATCCACGCGCTGGGTGGCGATGAAGCCAACCTGCCCGGTCACGGCGAACAGCTCATTGAGGCGGCGGAAAATACGGCCTTGGCGGTCAGCCACCCAATAATAGCGAAAGTCACCGAACACGATGGGCTTTGCACCCGCCGCAAGCGTCGGCATATAGGCCGAGGTGCGCACCGGGCGGTTGAGGATGGTGTCGGGCGTGTTGGCTTTGAGGCTGGGCTGCCAAAGGTACTGGCCGTTATTGTCTTTGAGCTTGCGGATGGCTTTGACGGTTGCATCGTTCATGATGAAGCTGGCGCTGCGGCGATACGGTGCGCGTAAGCTGTGGAACAACTCAATCATTTCGTCAAGCGTGATGGCCGCCGTGCCTGCCGCCGTCACACCGACCTGCCCGCCGCCGCTTTCCGCAAGGATGCCGGTGGGTTTGCCTTTACCGTCGCCGTTGATGAACGCGGCCTCTTCCTTGCTGCCGGTGCGCCGCGCAAACTCACTGGCGATATAACTTTCCATGTCAAAGGCGCTGTCGTTGAGTAATTCTTCGCTCACTTTGAGCATCGTGCCGAGCTTGTATGCGCCAATCGTGACTTGCCCGAAGGTGTTGTCGCTTTCGGGAATCGCCTGGCCTTCTTCGAGCCAAAATGCCTCGCCAGTGGTGGCCTCCACCGGGATTTTGCGGTCGCCGCTGCTGGTGGTGATGACATTGGCAAGCCCCCGGAAGATGTTTTCGTCCTGCAAGGCCTGCACAATGCGGCGTTCAAATTCATCCGGCACAAGATAGCCGCCTTCCGGGTCTGCGCCAATGCGCAGCGCGTTGCGAATGGCGGGCTCCATACCCTCACCGGCGCGCACACGCATGGCGTTCCAAAATGCGTTGCCGTATTCGGCGGTGGCGCGCCCTCCACCTGCGGTGCCCGCTTCGCGATTGTCTGCGCCGGGTTGCGTGAAAATCGGCTGTGTGGTGGCTTGATTGAGCGCAAGATCATGCGCTTGTTGGCGTTCGAGGCGTTCAATTTCCTGCCCCAACGCCACCATATCGGCCTCCATTTTGTCGTAGGTGGCCGCGTCCGCAGGGCTGACGAGGCCATCGGCTCCACGCTTTTCATCAAGGAAGTTCTTGGCCGTTTCCCACAGCCGGGCGCGCTTTTCACGCAGTTCAAGAATTTTGGGCATGCTGATACTCACTTTCTAATGTAAAATCAAGGAGAGCCTCTTTTCGAGGCTCTCGGCGGGTATTCCGTTTTGTGCGGGCTGCATTTTGTCAAGCAGCGAGTTCGTCACTGCCCGCCGCGAGAATGACATGGTGTTGGTGGAGGCTTGCCGCTTTTCATCACCGAGTATGCCGTCCGCAAAGCCCAGCTCAATTGCCTTGTGGGCGTTCATCCACGTTTC
>WRBQ01000046.1 GCA_009784445.1 Oscillospiraceae bacterium | reverse complement strand
GATACCGGTATTTGCGCGCAAAATAACACTCCTTTTCACGCGCGCTCTTTAGGGGTGCTTTTTTGCATTCTATTTTACCTTTTCCTATTTATCTCGCTTGCTTTTTTCTCCCTGCTCTTCATTTTTTGCGCATGATAACAATCCCCCCTGCTATATTTTAGCAGAGTAGACCGTTACTTAAAATGCACCCCTGTGTTTGACGATTATGAATTTTTTGCCATAATTTCATGAACGCAGTCCTCAATGTAGATGAACGTGCCTTTTTCCACATGTTGATCGAAAGCAATGATCTTGACGCCTTTTGCCAGCAGTTCTTCGCAGTGGAGCTGAAAGTCCGGGTTTGTGAAGATGTGTGCGTGCGGAAACGCAATCAGAGCGTCAATCCCACCAGGGAAGTGCGTTTTGGTCGTATAGTCCACTTCCAATAAAGTTTGAACCTCGTCAGTGGCAAACCCGTAGAAATTGAGGACACCCTTTACGATTTTCAAGAAGTAATTCGAGCGGCAGATAACTCCAATGCGCGCGTCACGTTGTAGGGACGTCAGGCCGATAATCGTGTCGTTGCTCTGGGAGACGGCGGCCCTCACCACCCGTGATGTGAGCGTCGGCAACAATTTCACAACTGTCTCATACCACTGGGCCGGCGTCACAATAATATCAAAATTCCTTAGCAGCTCCTCCGGGTTGCTGTTATGGGCAATGGACTCCATGATAAAAACAGAGATATCCGTGTTGGGAAGATGAGAGAGCTGATTGCGCACATCTACCAACGCCTCTACACTGCCAAACACCAGGGCTATGCGGACAGTTGATTTCGGGTTTTGGGCAAGGCAAGCTTCAAACATGAGGGTCATTTCCGCGGCCGTTATGCCAAGCTCTGCCAGCGCCGCCACAGTGCCGCCGAGCATGTGCGCTGCCTGCTCGTTGCGAAGCTGCTGTGCCAGCGCTTCATCGCGCTTGACAAAGCTCCCGCTGCCCTGCCGGCTGCTAATAATGCCTTGCTGCGCCAACAGTTGGTATGCCGTTTTCACGGTTACACGAGATACGCTCAAATGTTCGGACAACTCCCGCTCGGTTGGCAGTTTGTCTCCCGAAGAAATATTATTTCGCTCGATGTTTTTGATAATCAGCCGCGCGATCTGATCGCTCAAACGCCCCTCATTGTCCGTAGTAACGGTGGCGAGAGTGTAATCCAGTGCAGGCATGTGAACCTCCTAAACTCCGTAACGAGCTTTCCTTTTGATGATTATACCACATTTTGCTGCCGTATATCAATACGAACCTTGGCAGAGTACCCGTGATGAAAAAAGTCGGCATCCTTGAATTGGTATTGAAATTCGAATAATTGGTGTGATTGGTAGTACACGGACAACATTGCAAACATGCTATGTGCTGTTGAATGTAGTGCAACAGGTCGATTTAATGAAGATTTTGAGGATTTACTGGCTAAAATTGACTATTTGCCTGAAAAACAGAATGATTAATTGTGGTTTTCGGCAATTGATCGTCAATAAGCATCGTGGTATGATTGGATTGGTATATTAATGCTAATTTGATCTTGAGCGTGAAAGCTATACGTGCAGGGAGGGCAGAACGTGAGCGACTACAAGTATATCGGCAGAAGCGTCCCCATCCACGACGCGCAGGGCAAAGTCACCGGCTCCTTGCGCTACGCCGGGGATATGGTATTGCCCGGGATGCTGCACCTGGCGCTTTTGACGTGCGATATCCCCCACGGGATTGTGAAAAGCATCCGGACGGAGCGCGCACTTGCCCTTGACGGGGTTGTTGATGTGCTGCACTGCTTCAACACGACAAAGGAGCGCTTCAACCGCTACCGCAACATACACGGGCAAAAGCTGATAAACCAGGAGGAGATCTTCCCTGAGCGGGTGCGCTTTGTCGGCGACCGTGTGGCCTGTGTGATCGCCGAAACGCCACAGGCTGCGCGGGCAGCGCTTCCACTGATCGAAGTTGAGTATGAGCGGCTGCCCTATGCCACTGATGCGAAAACTGTGATCGAGTCGGGTGTTCTGGACGACATGTTCGAGGATGGCGCGGTCTACCCTGCCCCCGAACTGATAAACGGGGAACAGCCGGACTTGACCGGGACAACCATCACCCAAACGCAGGCGCATTTTGACCGCCAAAGCCATGTCACCATGGAACCACAGGCATGTATTGCGGATTACGACCCACTCACAGGCCAGGCGACTGTGTACAGCCCCAACCAAAGCGTGAACGGCTTGCGGACTGTGCTTGCCGACCTCTTCGACCTCCCCTACCACAAAATGCGCGTGGTCAAAACCACGATGGGCGGCTCGTTTGGCTCCAAGCAGGAGTGGATGGCTGAGCCTGTTGCCTTGGCGGCGGCGCTACACACCGGGCGGCCGGTGAAAATCGTGTTCACTCGTGAACAGGCAATGCTCTCAACTATCACACGCGCTGCCTTTGACGGCAAAATGACCACACATGTCACACCGGAGGGCAAGGTGCTCTCGGTGGACATCGAAACCGTGATTGACGCGGGCGCTTATCTAAGCAACAGCCTGGATTACTGTATTGTTGTCTCCTCAAAGATTTTCCGGTGCTACACATTCCCCTATGTGCGGTATAACGGTAAAGCGGTGTGTACAAACTCGCCTGTTTCGGGTGCATTCCGCAGCTGGGGTACGGCTGAGCTGTATCTGCTTGTCGAGCACCACTTCAACGAGCTGGCCAGAAAGCTTGGGATGGACGCCACTGATTTCCGGCTGAAAAACATCGTCAAGCTTGGCGATGTTGACAAGAAAACCGGGGTATCGCTCGGGGACGTCCGTATTGGGGACTGCATCAAGCAGGGGCGCGAAAAGTTCGGCTGGTTCGCCAAGCGCCAAGCGGCGGAGGCATTCAACGCCCAAAACGGCCGCTTTCTTCGAGGCGTGGGCATTGGCTGTGGTGGGCACGGCAACACTTACTTCCCGCGGCGGGAGGACTTTGGCGCTGCGCAAATGCGTGTCTCGGAGGATGGCACAGTTCTGGTCAACATCTCCCTGCACGACCACGGCTGCGGCACTGTGACAGCGTTCCAAATGATGATCGCCGAAACGCTCACAATCCCGATAGATCAAGTCGCGGTCGGGGAGGCGGATTCGTCCGTCACGCCGTTTGACCTTGGCTGCTTTGCCAGTCGGACGACTTATGTCTTGGGGCGGATTGCGGTGGACTGTGCGGAAAAACTCAAAGACTTGCTGGTCGCAACGATCGCCAAAGCAGACGGGTCAGAGCCGGAGGCCGTAAAAATACAGGGCGGGCAAATCTTGGCTGGTGATAAGCACTACAGCTTTGCCGACGCCGCCCAGTATGCCCTGCACACCTTGCAGCAGGAGCTAACAGTCATGCATCAATTCGTGGCCGACTCCAACCCCGGCGTCACAGGTGCGCACTTTGCGCATGTGGAAGTGGACACCAAAACGGGGATGGTAGCTGTGCTGGATTATCTGGCAATGCACGATATCGGCAAGGTGATCAACCGCGAGATCACAGTCGCGCAAATCCAGGGCGCAGTGGCGATGGGGACCGGCTGTGCCCTAACCGAGCGGATGACGCCAAACAAGAACGGGCGCTTTACGTCAAGCCTCAAGGACTATCACCTGCGCAATTGCCCGGAAGCACCGGATGTTGAAGTGGAATTTGTGGAAGCCGACAGCATCGGGGGGCCTTTCGGCGCGAAAAGCATCGGTGAACTGAGCCTTGTCCCGGTAGCGCCGGCCATCATGGGTGCGGTGAATGACGCACTGGACGCCAGCCTGAGCTATCTGCCCCTCACGCCCGACAGGATACTCAAACATTTAGCGAACGGCGGTGAATCGCGATGAAACTGAACTTCACAGTCAATGGGGCGCCGCGCAGCTTAGAGACACCGCCGGATCAGCGGCTGTTAGATATTTTGCGCAACGAGCTGGATCTCACCGGGTGCAAGGAGGGCTGCGGTGAGGGGGAATGCGGCGCTTGCACCGTCCTGCTGGACGACAAGGCAGTGCTTGCTTGCCTGACGGTCGCTGCACAGCTGGAAGGGGCGCAAATCACCACGATTGAGGGATTGACGGAAAACGGCAAGCCCGGTGCGCTGCAAGCAGCCTTTGTGGAAGAGGGCGCGGTGCAGTGTGGCTACTGCATCCCCGGCATGGTCCTCTCAGCAAAGGCGCTGCTAAACGAAACATCCGACCCGACCGAAGACGATATCCGCCGGGCGCTTGCCGGGAACCTGTGCCGCTGCAGCGGGTACACTCAGATAATCCGCGCGGTAAAGCGCACCGCGAAAGAAATGGGGGCTGAGTGATGTTGCCGAAAATCTATTCACCCCAAACTTTGCCGGAGCTTTTCCGGGCATTGCAAGCGCTCACCCCACAAAGCAAGATAATCGCGGGGGGCACGGATTTGGTCATCAAGCTGCACCAAGGCGATGTTGCGCCGGACGCCCTTTTGTATCTCGGTGCGCTTGAGCAGTCCCGTGCCATCTCCGCAAGGCCGGACGGCCTTGAAATCGGCACGATGGCAACGATGTTCAGCCTTGCCGGCAATGACCTGCTAACCGGGCCATATGCGGCGATTAAACATGCGGCTGCGGGTGTTGGCTCTGTGCAGATACGCAACAGCGCGACAATCGGCGGCAACATAGCAAATGCTTCACCGGCGGCGGATCTGACCCCTGTGCTCTGGCTTCTGGGTGCAGACGCCGTGATCGCAAGCCCGGCTGGAAAGCTGCGCCGCCAGCCTGTCAGCGAGGTGGTTACAGGCATCGGCAAGCATTCCCTTGCGCACAACGAAGCCATTGTTCGCTTTGTGATCCCTTCCCCCGGCTCGCAGACGCAAAGAAGCGCGTATTTGAAGCTGGGGTCGCGCAAGGCGCTCACTATTTCCCGGATCGGGCTGGCAGCGGCTTGCGACCTTGACGAGCAGGGCGTGGTTTCTCGCTTTGAGTTGGTGGCAGGCGCAATTTCGCCAACGCCAATCCATGTCGAAAAGGCCGAGAAATACCTGGTCGGCAAGAAGCCCTGCCCAGATTGCGCAGCGCATATCGGGCAGCTCTTGTCTGATTTGATCTGGGATGTGATACCCGACCGCCCCAACACCCCCTACAAAGCGGCGGCGGCCCACGGCATCGCGGAGGATTTGTTCGAGATACTTTTCGGCTGAGGCGGTGTTTTGCAAACATCGTTAAATTATATTCAGTGAGGAGAGAGTGCAATGAGCGAAAGCGCGGCAGTAGTAACGAAGGAAAAGAAGCGCCCACATGGTCTGCTGATCCTATTTTGTGTCATCCTCTTCGTGGGGGTGCTCACCTGGGCTATCCCGCCCGGAGAGTTTGAGCGAATCCCCGACCCGGCAAACCCTGATCAAATGGTGATCAACCCGCATGTTTTCATTACATCCGAGCGCTCACCAGCAGGCCCGCTGGCGGTCTTGCTGTCTATACCGCGCGGATTTGAAAACGCCGCCGGTTTGATAGCGATGATCCTCACAATCGGGGGATCTATCTGGGTGTTCAATTCAACAGGTGCCATTTCCGGCGCGATAGCGGCGTCCGCCCGGTCTTTGGGCCCCAAGCGCAAGCAAGTTGTCATCGTGGTCATGACAATTTTCTTCGCCTGCCTTGGCGCGTTCCCCGCCATGTTTGAGGGGGTGCTGCCGTTTGCGCCAATTGCCATAGCGGTCGCGCTTATGCTGGGCTATGACCTGATAGTGGGGCTTGCCATGCCACTTGTCGGCGTTGTTGTCGGCTGGACCTCGGGCGTGACCAACCTATGGACTGTAGGTATCGGCCAGAACATGGCCGGACTGCCGCTGTTCTCGGGCGCCGGGTTGCGGCTGGCGTTCTGGTTCACCATGCTCATAGCATTGATTATCTTCATTGTCCGCTACTGCAATAAAATCGACAAAGACCCATCCAAGAGCGTGGTTGCCGATATCCCGGTAGACGAGTCGTTGCGCAACTTCGATGTGCAGGCTATCCCCTTCCAAACTCAGCACAAGCTGATTATGCTGGTCTTCGTGGTTACCATCGGTTTGGTTGTATACCTGTCCATCGCCGAAGGCTGGTCAATGATCCGCCTTTCAACCCTGTACATATCCGGGGCAATCGTGGCCGGCGCTATCGCCAGGTTCGGCCCGAGCAAGATCATAGAAATCTTCATGGCCGGCGCAACCGCCATCTTCCCTGCGACCTTCGCAATCGGCATGGCGCGCGGCATATCGCTGATAATGGCTGACGCCGGGATCGTTGAGTCCATAGTTTTCGGCCTTTCCCGCCCACTTATCGGGCTTCCGACCATTATAGGCATCTGGGCGATGAGCATTATCGAAATGATTATCAACTTCTTTATACCGTCCGGCTCCGGCCAGGCCATGGCCATCTTGCCGATTATGCTGCCTCTTGGCCAGATTGTCGGAGTTTCTGACCAGATCACCATCCTGTCATTCCAAATCGGTGATGGCGCGGCCAGCATCCTCTATCCGAGCGTGCCTGTGCTTGTGGCGTTCTTGGCCTACGCCAAGGTGCCGATTGGCCGTTGGTGGCGTTTTTATTTCCCGCTGTGGCTGATTCTCCTGGCAATCGGCTGGGCATTCCTGGCAATCGCTGTGATGATCGGCTGGTCGTAAGATATACCGGCAACTGCTAAGTGCAAATACAAAATACCGGGTAGCCATGTCAGGCTGCCCGGTATGCTCTCAAAGAGGTGATATTCTTGCTCACAATTCAACTGACAATCAACGGCGCAGCGCACAGGTGTGAGGTTTCGCCGAACACAACGCTGCTGGAGCTGATTCGCGACGATATGCACCTCACCGGCACCAAGCGCGGCTGTGACCAGGGGCACTGCGGTGCTTGCACCGTGCTTTTAGACGGGATGCCTGTCAACGCTTGCTTGATGCTTGCTGTGATGGCGGACGGAAAGCAAGTCGAGACAATCGAAGCTGCTGCGCCAGGCACAAAAAAGCACGCGCTACAGCAGGCCCTGATTGAAGAGGGCGCTGTTCAGTGCGGGTTTTGCATACCCGGCATTGTCCTTTCGGCAACTGCGCTGCTGGAGGAGCGCCCACAGGCAAGCCGCCCGGAAATTCGGGAGGCGCTTTCTGGCAACCTCTGCCGCTGCACAGGCTACAGCAGAATCATTGCCGCAGTGGAAAAGGCGCAGGAAAGGGGGCGCACCAATGGATAAAAGCATCATTGGGGCGAATATCCCGCGGCTTGAATCGAGGGAAAAGGTGGATGGCAGCGGCCGGTATACCGACGACTTTTCCCCGGCTGGTATGCTCTACGGCGCTGTGCTGCGCAGTCCATATCCACATGCGAGGGTGAAAAAAATCGACGCTGCACAGGTTCTTGCAATGCCGGGGGTAATGGCCGTGATTTTGCCGCAGGATGTTGCGGGAATCCGCTACAACTCGTCAGGCAACCCGCCCTCAGATCTGCTGGTGGACGATGAGCACATCCTCACCGACCACCCACTGTACGAAGGCGATGCGATCGCTGCTGTCGCAGCTCAAACCCCCCGGCTGTGCAAGGAGGCGCTTGGCCGGTTTGCTGTCGAATACGAGGTGCTACCGGCGGCGCTTAGCGTCGAAGCCGCCCTAGATCCGAGCACCCCGCCGCTGCACCCCGACATCGCGAAATCAAACGACTTTCAGCTCCTGGCGTTCGATCAAGGGGACGTTGAGACAGGGCTGGCGGCCTGCGATATCGTTTTGGAGGGCGAATTTGCAACCCCCGCCGTACACCCATTGCCAATGGAGCCGACCAGCTGCATTTGTGAGTGGCGGGGAAATACGATCAACATTTACGCGACCTCGCAAACGCCATTCCAAGAGCGCCGCATACTTGCCGGGATGTTTGGCCTGCCGGAATCTGCCGTGCGGATTGTCAAGCCGCTTATGGGTGGCGGCTTTGGTGCGCGCCAGCAATTGCACTACCAGCCACAAGGCTGCCTGCTCTCCAAAAAGACCGGACGCCCGGTGAAGATGCTGCTCACTCGGGAAGAGGAGATGATGGCAACCACCACCCGCCACGCGGCAAAAATGCGTGTCAAGCTCGGGGCAATGCTGGACGGGAAAATATCAGCGATGGACATTGAAGTCTGGCACGACACCGGCGCTTACTGCACCCACGGGCCTATCGTCCTTTCGGCACAAGGCAAGAAGGTGCAATACGGTGTGGATCACTATCGCTACCGCGGGCACTGTGTTTACACAAACAATGTGACAGCGGGCGCAATGCGCGGCTACGGCAACCCGCAGGTGACCTTTGCGCGCGAAATGCTTATTGACCGCTTGGCGCGAAAGCTGGGGCGCGACCCCTTGGAGCTGCGCCTGCAAAACCACTTAGCGCGCGGCGACACAATCCCCGGGACGCAGACACTGGTCAGCAGCGTGGCTATACAGACCTGTGTTGACGAAGCAGAGCGCATCCGCAAAGAGGTTGACGCCAAACGGGCACAGCCAGGCGAGTGGGGCGTGGCATTTTGTATGCACACCAGCGGCCCGTCGAACAAATCCGGCATGAGCTCTGCGAGCATATACCTCAACCGCGACGGTTCAGTGCAGCTCAACCTCGGCACCGCCGACATCGGCCAAGGCAGCGAAACCGCAATGGCGCAGGTTGCAGCCGAGGTGCTGGGCATTAAGCTTGAGTGTGTCAATGTACATGCAGCGGACACAGCCTCCACGCCCTACGATACCGGCACGTTTGCCAGCAGCCAAATGTTTGTAGGCGGCAACGCCGTGGTTTTGGCGGCAAAAAGTATGATCAAAAATCTCGCGACGGCCTTGGCCGACGTCAGGGGTGTATCAGCCGCGCAAGTGGGTTTTGCGGGTGGCGTGTTTTCATTGCCGGATGGGCAGTGCAGCTTTGCGGATGCCGCCGAGCAGGTCCTCTACGGGGGCGATAACAGCCGGGTTGTTTTCGGCGAAGGCTCCTACAAAGCGGTCGAAGCGCCGCCGGTGTTTGCGGTTTGCCTGGTGCGCACACAAAGGGACATGCTAACAGGTGTGCTGACGATAACAGACGCTATCCAAACAGTGGACGCAGGCAATGTTATCAACAAAAATATCGTTCGCGGCCAAATCGAAGGCGGCATGGCTCAAGGCTTGGGCTACGGCTGGATGGAGCAATTGGAAACCGACCGGCGCACAGGCAAGCACATCACCTCTGATGCGCTACTCTACAAAATCCCGACCGCGCAGGACATTCCAAGCCTATATTCCGCCGCGGTGGACAGCTACGATGAGTTCGGCCCACTTGGCGCAAAAAGTATCGGTGAGCTTACACTTGTCCCGGTTGCGGCCGCACTGGCTATCAGCGCGGAGCGCAGCTGTGGCAAGGAGATTTTCAGTCTGCCGCTCTCAAAAGGCTTGCTGCTGACAAGAGCTGCAAAGGAGGTGGCCCAGTGATCACACATTCGTTCGACTACACTTGCCCAAGCAGCTTGGAACAGGCGTGCGCGCTCAAATCCGAGGATTCTGTATACATTGCAGGCGGAACTGATATCGTGCCCGCGCTCAAGTATGGCCTGTTGTTCCCAAAGCTTGTCATTTCCCTGCAAAATGTGCCCGGCCTTGCGAGCATCACGATTGAGGGCGGCAACCTTGTCATCGGTGCCATGGTGGGGTTGGAAAAGCTTGCGCGATATACAGAGCACTTCCCCAACCTGAGCGGCCTGAACCATGCGGTGCGGGCCGTGGCCTCCCCGCAAATCCGCCACATCGGAACAGTGGGCGGCAACCTTTTGCAGGAAGCGCGGTGCATTTTCTACAACCAAACTACCGCTTGGCGGCGAGGAATTGAACCGTGCCACAAAACAGGTGGCAGCGTTTGTCACCAAGCACCCGCAAAACCCCAGTGCGTTGCACTCTACCACTCCGACCTCGCCCCTGCCTTTTTGGCAGCCGATTGCCTTGTGCAAATCTACCGGGATGGAAACGAGCAGCAGTTGCCCCTGGAAACGCTGCTGGCTGCCCCATCCCGCGTGCTCGGCGGAGGGGTACTCACACATATTGTCCTGCCGGATGTAGAAAACCTGCGCCAGCTACACTTTCGCAAACATGCTGTGCGCGGTGCGATTGACTTTCCGCTGGCAAACGCGGCGCTGACAGTGCGGGCTTGTGGCACTGTCCGTTTGATAATGGGCGCAATGACACCGAAGCCGGTCACACTTGAGCAAACACAGTCCGAGCTGGCTGACAGCCTAAAGGAAGAAATGCCACTTGCTGCTCAAATATATCAAACAGCCGCAGCAGAGGCAAAAAAGAAAGCGCGCCCCATACGTGAGGCAACAGCGTCTCCGGCGGTCAAGCAGCAGGCAATGGTGGTTGTGCAAGAGGTTATCCGTGACTTGCTCTAGCACCTAAGGGCGGATTTCCCCCTGCAAAGAATTGTTTGTGCGCTCTCGGCACACTCCATGCAGACTTTGTGTTGACCCTCAATGCTTTGCTCGGTCTGCCCGCTCGAACTGTAGCGGCTGTAGAATACGAGATTCATACCGCACCCCCTTTCCTTGTCCTAATGGCATTGTAACGCGCTTTTTACAGGAAGTCAAGGCAGCGAAGACCCTTCATCAAGCCCTGTGGGGCGAGAATGGAAACGTAGCAAACAGGGCATCGTAGCGCTCATTTCGGTAAAATGGCTCACGATGCGCTTGTTGGGAAGTTTCCCAAATCCTCGAAAATCCAACCGCCCCGCTCAGATTTTTTAAGCCGCTTCGCGGCTGTGTCATCCCTGCGGAGTGAGTTCGGGCAAGGGCGTGTTCACATAATTGCAATAATTATTCCGTGGCAACATGGTAGCAGTTTTTGCGCCACCCGCACAGTACAGTTGCAGAAAAACAGCCGCCTGTGTCGGCGGCTGCGGTGCGGTATTTCTGTCAATCGTCTTCGGGTTCGCTTGGGATAAGTTCGAGCGGCGTATCGTCCGATTCGATGAACATTTCCTCCGCTTCGGCCTGTGCTTGCTTGAGAATGTCAACAGCTTTTGTTGCGCTACGGACAGGATTAAGTACATCTCTTTGAAGTCTGCCATGGCACTTCGTCCTTTCACAAAACCCATTGTAGCGCGCTTTTCGGGATAGCGTAGCCCTGTTTTTGAGTTTCGTTGAAAGGTTAGGCCGGGCGGGGGACGTTCCCGTCGATTTTTGTGCGCTGTCCGGTTGCTTTGGACTAACTGTGCAAGCAAGTGATATACGGCATTATGCTTATTATACTATCATAATTAACTAGCTAGCTAGACCAATAAAGGTTTAGTATCTTTACAATCTCATTTTCACAGTTGCAGGCATTATTGTAATCAACATTATCCGTATAACAATAATAATGTAGCAACGTTAGATGTTCACAGCATTTTAGCAAATCCTTTCTTCTCACCTTAAAAAACCAAAAGGGCTTTTCTTGTGAATATGCAATAAATTTGGCGGCCAATTCATGCGCGGCCTTTTGAGCGGATTCATCTTTAACACAATTTATGAATTGGGCACGATAAAAGCGTAAACAAAAAGCTGTGTCTGCTTTTAGCTCATTATATTTTCGTATTGGTTTTAGAAAAAATTCGATGAAAATTTGACCTGCAACAAATACAAAAACACCAGATAACACTGTAAGAAAGGTTGTACTTCCAAACAAGTTGCATAGCCAATTCATCTTGTTTGCACCACCCCTACTATAAATACCCCGCTTACACTGTCGGCGCAAATGCACTGTAGTTAACAATTCTACCCTGCAACCAACAACACGGGCAGAACGGCTACAGCTGTGTGTATCCTGTGACAATTATATCACGCCCGACCCATCTCCGCAACAACAATCGCCACTGACGAATCAGACGTTGATGTGCCCCCAAAATCTTGTCCGCCAAATCTGCGTGTGATATAATTGCATGCGTAGCAACTTGCTACAAAATCACACGAGAGTGTTGCGATGTACAAAGCCCCGGCAAACAAGCCCACCCACCAAGCCACACACATAGCCGTTATCGAGAAACAAATCGAGGTCTTGACAAGACGATTGCTCCTCGAAATCAAGCGGTTCTTCGCCGATAAAGATGTACGGCGAAGAAACTTCCGGTGCGGGAACTTACATGATGAGCGGCGAAAGTAATCGCACAGGTCTACGGCCAAGCGCTTTGTATGGTTAACCAGGAACCCGGCATAAGCAACGATTCCGTTATCGTGCATGTCGAAATACTTTATCGCAGTATCCCAAATGTATATTCGCTTCCATGTTTTGCAGTTGTCTGCTATGAACCTGGCGTTAGCTGTGTATGTATCATCGTCCGCATATTCGACATCAGGTTCTGATAATCCGATGTCTCCCATAGAAGATATTCCGAGCAGCACGGATTCGTCGGTTATGGTTGAGAAGATGCCCTCAGAAATGATAGAATCTCCATACCAAATGATATGGTAGGGCTTTTGGCGCAGCAAATAGTGCATACAGGCAATTACACCGCTGTGCGAATAGCAGTTTGCGTGGAATTTGTCTGCTTCAACAACGCAGCAGGTTTTTTCGTTAATGTCATATGCGCAAGCGTAAAATGTTTGCCCCACGGTAACCCCCATTCCGCCGCCCATATGGCGGCAATAAAAGTATTTTAAGACGGCGGGAACCCCCGCCGTCTTGCCTACGCCGCCCTTTCCAGCACCCGCAGGCCGCCGGTCCGGCAGAGGCCGTAGTCTATCATCCGGGCCGTGTTGTCAGGTCTTATGTAATTATCCGGCGCATCCTTCCAATATTCGCCCACAAGTGCGCTGAACTGAATAAGGTCGCCATCACGCCAACCCAAGAGATGGAAGATTTTGTTTGAGCCCAGCCAGATATGGTCGGTCACAACAACACCGCTCTCATCCCGGACACTTTCAAGCAAAACCGTTTTCCGCACACTCTTCCCCTTATGCCCGCGCACAATGCCAAACCGCCGGAAGACCCCGGTAAATGTGCCCCGGTCGCCGTTGAGTTCCCGCAAACTTTCCCGCTGGCCAAAATATGTATTGTTAGCTGCTGCCATTTTTAACATCCCCTATTTTTTGCTAAAATCAACATGTATGATTTTTCGAGTAGTTCGCGGTTTCTGCTTCCTGCTTGCTTGAGGTTTTCTGTCTGCTCGAACACTTTCCTCCTGTGGGATGCTGTCGTTCAACAAATCTTGTATGGTTATTTGACTGTCCGGGAAAAGCAGTTCTCGCCTGTTTCGTTTATCGCTCATCTGAAATCCCTCCCGAATATTTATTTCCCACACTGCGGCAAAATGCTGACTGAGGTATCGCCCGCAGGGCGCAAAAAGAGCAGACGTGAAGCCTGCTCTTACACCAAAACCTATCCGCCGAGCTTGAACTGGCGCTTTCGGGCCAGCAGTGTCCATCTGTTTTCCTCATCACACGGATATGGCCCGTCATAACTTAAAAGCATTTGCAGCTCCCCGATATAGAATTTTTCTATAAAATCCTGTGGCACAGTACGCACTTCAAACCTTGCTGATATCCCTTCATCAAGCAGCTCAAACAGCCGGTTGTAG
>WRBQ01000045.1 GCA_009784445.1 Oscillospiraceae bacterium | reverse complement strand
GGTGATGTCCGGGTAGCTTTCGTTGCGCTCCCATTTGCTGATGGTTTGAAAGCTCACGTGCAGGCGTTGGGCAAGTTGCTCTTGCGTGAGCCCCGCTGCCAAACGCAGGCGGCGCACGCTTTCGCCAAAGTAAAGTTTCATGATTGCTCCTTGTTGTGTTATTCAGCGCTGTATGCTTATTGTACACCAACGCAGCACAAAAAGCAATATCGCGCCGCGAGAGAAAAATTCTACCACTGAGCGAGCGCTGAAGTCATTCATGATTATTTCACTTGACTTTTCCCCATGCACAGTGTATAATAGATTACCTATACGACAACACAAGAGGAGATTACGCCATGCAACCAAACCAGATTTTCGTCACCGCCGAGGGCTACAAAGCACTGGTGGATGAACTGGAGGCTTTACGCACCACCGGGCGCGAGCAAATTGCCGAGAAAATCAAAGAAGCCCGCTCCTTCGGCGACCTTTCGGAAAACGCCGAATACGATGAAGCCATGAACGAGCAGGCCATCATGGAAGCAAAAATTGCGCGGCTTGAAGAAGAGCTGAAGAACGCGCAAATCCTTGACGAAAAAGATATTCGTACCGACAAAATCGGCGTGGGCTCGCAGGTGAAAGTCTTTGACAAAACCTACAACGAAGAGCTTGAGTTTCAAATCATCGGCAAGGCGCAAGCCGACCCCGAAGCCGGCCGCGTGAGCGATGAGTCGCCCGTGGGCCGCGCACTGCTGAACCACAAAGCCGGCGACGTGATTGATGTGGACACCCCTGCCGGTATTGTGACGCTAGAAATTCTCGAAATCTCAGCCGGCCAATGATTTCTGTACTGCTGACGGCCTATTGCGGCGAAGCATATATTGACGAGCAAGTAGCATCGATTTTGCCGCAACTTGCCCTAGGCGATGAATTGCTCATTAGCGATGACTCGCCCAGCATGACGCTGCAATTTGACGACCCGCGCGTGCGCTACCTGCAAGGGCCGCGCCAAGGCGTGATTGCCAATGTGGAGTTTTTGCTCACGCAGGCACGGGGTGATATTCTTGTGCTGTGCGACCAAGATGACGTGTGGCTGCCCGGCAAGCTGGATGCCGCACGGCAATTGCAGGGCTGCGCGCTGCTGGTGCATGCTGCGCATGTGACTGACGAACAGCTCAACATCAGCGGGCGCGCGCAAGCTAGGCCAGGCATGTTGCGCAACATCTTGAAAAACAGCTACACCGGCTGTTGCATGGCGTTTACGCGGGAATTGCTGCTGCATGTGCTGCCGTTCCCAAAGGGTATTCCCATGCACGACCAATGGATTGCCCTGCAAGCACAGCGCCATGGCCACGTGATTATCACGGATGAACCGCTGATTTTGTGGCGACGGCACCGCGGCACGCAAACCGGGCACCGCACTTCGCTGCGGCAGAAAATCGCGTGGCGCATTGCAATCATCAAAGCTTCGAAAGGGGGGTGCCGATGACCAACTACTTGGTCACCGCAAGCATCGTCACCTTCAACAACATATCCACCATTGAATCCACCTTGCGCACGCTCAAAGAGCAAACGCAGGGGGTGCGCCTGCATTTGTACGTCATTGATAATTCCTCGCACGATGGCACACTTGACTTTGTTGCCGACCTTGACCCGAACATCGAGCTGGTGCGCATTCCGTGGAATGTAGGCTTTGGGGCAGGGCATAATTTGATTTTGCCGCGCCTGCGCAGCAAATATCACGTGATCATTAACCCGGATATTTCGCTGAGCGAAGACGCCATCACTAACATGGCGCGCTACATGGACGAAAACCCCGACGTGGCCATGCTTAGCCCACGCATTGTGTATCCCAAAACCGGCGAGCCGCAAATTTTGGGCAAGCGCAACCCGCGGCTGAAGTATCTGTTTGCCAGCCGCTTGCGCCGCGGCAAACTTGCGCACCGTCTGCTGCATGAATACGCCATGACCAACGAGATGAACTTTGGCAAAACATTTGACATTGAAAACGCTACTGGCTGCTTCATGTTCATTCGCACCGAAACATTGCAGAAAATCGGCGGTTTCGACGAACGCTACTTTCTCTACTTCGAAGACTGCGACATCACGCGTTCACTGGCCAAGCAAGGCCGCGTGCTGTGGTATCCCCACGCCACAGTGCAACACGCATGGAAGCGCGAAAGCAAAAAAAACTTTCGCCTAATGCTCATCCAGATTGAATCGATGCTGCGCTATTTTTGGAAGTGGCGATTTGGCGGTAAAAAAACATGATTTGATTTTTCGGGCGGATTGGCATCCGCCCCTACACCTTACCCGAAAGGCCTGCTATGTTCTTCAAAGACCTATATCGCTATCGCCACCTGCTGCGCGAAATTGTGGTGAAAAACATCAAGATTCAGTATCGCCACTCGGTGCTGGGCGTGGTGTGGACTTTGCTGGAACCACTGCTGACCACCTTGGTGCTGGTGTTTGTGTTTGGGCGACTGTTTGGCGGCGGCCGCATTGCGCAGGACCCCAACATCATCAACTTCCCCATTTATTTGCTGTGCGGGCGACTGCTGTTTGACTTCTTCAGCAAGTCCACCAAACGAGCTATGAAATCCATGAAGAGCAGTGCGTCGGTCATCAAAAAAGTGCGTGTGCCCAAGTTTATCTACCCTGTGGCCAATGTGCTTTCAAACTTCGTTACGTTCATGATTAGCATGATTGTGCTGGTGGGCTTTGTGGTTTTCTTCGTGTTTGCCGCAAGCGAGCGTAACCCAGCGCCAATCCTCACGTGGAATTTGCTGCTGGCGCCGGTACCGTTGATAATTTTGTTTATTCTGAGCACGGGCGTTGGGCTGATTGTGTCTACCCTTGCGGTTTTCTTCAAAGATGTGGAATACTTATACAGCGTGTTTTGCTTAACGTTGTTCTACGCCACGCCGATTTTTTGGTCGCCGGCCACCATGGGCGGTACTCCAGACAGCGGTCTGATGATGGTGCTTAACGTCAACCCGCTGTTCGCTATTATCGAAATGTTTCGCGACACGGTGCTACGCGGGCAAATGATTCAGCTGCGGCAGTTTGTGTTTGCACTTGTGTTTGCGCTTGCGGTGTTTGTGTTTGGCACGTGGCTGTTTCAGCGCAAGCAGAATGAGTTTATACTTCATATTTAATGCCGCTTCGCTGTGCATATTTAAAGTACGATTAACACAACGCCTTCTCCCTTTCACGCTATCCAGAAAGGTTCTACTATGTCCCAACCCGCCATTGCTGTGGAAAACGTTAGCATGAAATTCCGCATGCACAAAGAGAAAATCGACAACCTCAAGGAGTATGCCATTCGCCTGATTAAACGGCGCATGAGCTACACCGAATATTGGGCGTTGCGCGATGTTTCTTTCGCCATGCAACCGGGCGAACGCCTTGGCGTGCTGGGCTTCAATGGCGCAGGCAAAAGCACGCTGCTGAAGATCATCGCCGGGGTGCAGAACCCCACCCAAGGCAAAGTGCAAGTGCATGGCGTGATTGCTCCGCTGCTGGAACTGGGCGCAGGCTTTGACATGAACTACAGCGGCCACGAAAACATTTTTTTGTATGGCGCAACACTGGGATACTCGCGTGCCTACATGAAGGAGCGCTACCACTCCATTGTGGAGTTCAGCGAACTGGGCGATTTCATCCATGTGCCAGTGAAGAATTACAGCAGCGGCATGCGCGCACGGCTGGGGTTTGCCATTGCCACCGCAGTTGACCCAGACGTGCTAATCGTGGACGAAGTGCTGAGCGTGGGTGATGCTAGGTTCAAGAAGAAAAGCGAACGACGCATTAAGCAGATGTTCGACGATGGCGTGACGGTGCTGTTTGTGTCGCACAACACCAACCAAGTGCGCCGCATTTGCAGCCGCGCAATTCTGCTGGACAAAGGCCTAGTGATTGCCCAAGGCGAGGCCAACGAAGTGTGCGATATTTACGATAATATGGCCGCAGATTCGCCGCCGAAGCGCAAAAAGAAGCAGAAAAAGCCCGTGCCTAAGCCAAAAGAGGAAGAAAAGGAAAGTACCATCTAAATCCTCGCTCCGCGAACCTTCCTCAGTCCGACCCGAGGTCGGCCAGCTCCTTCCCGAGGAAGGAGCCAAGGCTTTCCTCTTCACCTTTCATTAAAATCCTACCGCGAAGCGACTTAAGTTTTTTGGTTCTTTTTTTCAAAAAAGAACAAGAAAAGGAGTCCCCCACATGAACATTGCAGCCATTTTTGCCGCAGGCATTGGCAGCCGCATGGGCAGCAGCAGCATGCCCAAGCAATATTTGCAGCTGGGCAGCAAACCCATTTTGGTGCACACGGCCGAAAAATTTTGGGCACACCCGCAGGTGGACTGCGTGGTGGTTCTTACCCCGCGCGCTTGGCTGGACTTCACGCAGGACACCCTCAACCAGCACTTGCCGCCGGGGCATGGTATCACCGTAATTGAAGGCGGCGACACCCGCAACGGCACGTTGCGCAACCTGCTTGCTTGGGTAGAGAATACCCACGGCGCGGGCGAGCATATTCTGCTGACGCATGACGCCGTGCGGCCGTTTGTGACCCACCGTATCATCAGCGAAAACATTGCCGCCGTGCAGCAACATGGCGCGTGTGATACGGTCATTCCTGCGACTGACACGATTGTAAGAAGTGACGATAATACCTTCATCACGGAAATTCCCCCGCGTGAAAAGCTTTATCAAGGGCAAACGCCGCAGAGCTTTTGGTGCGCGAAAATGCGCGAGTTGATGGACTCCCTTTCGCCGGAGGAAGAACTGACGCTGACCGACGCCTGCAAAATTTTTGCGCTGCGTGGTGAACCGGTTGCATTGGTGCAAGGCGAAGTGCACAACATCAAAATTACGTATCCATATGATTTGAAGGTGGCGCATGCGCTGCTGGGCATTGAGGAAACACCATGATTAGTACTGTCTATCGTCTGACTGCGCCGGGCATGATTGAAGCCGCGTGCCAAGAGCTGGACCTAACCTGCGGACAGGTGCTGCTGCGCCCGCGTTATCTTTCTGTTTGCAAGGCCGACCAGCGTTATTATCAGGGCAATCGCTCGCCCGAGGTGCTACTGGAGAAGCTGCCCATGGCATTGGTGCACGAGTGCTGCGCCGAAGTGATACGCGACCCTAGCGGGCAGTTCCAGCCCGGCGACATGGTCATTCCATGCCCGAACCTGCCCAGCGAACAAGATGAATTTGTTGCCGAGAATTATCTGCCCAGCAGTGCGTTTCGCTCCAGCGGGCACGACGGCTTTTTGCAGGAGTATCTGCTGAGCGCGCAGGACAGACTGGTGCTTGCGCCCACGCATGCCCGCCCCGAGGTTTCGTCGTTCATCGAGCTGGTGAGTGTGGCCGCGCATGCCATTGACCGCTTTGAGCGCATTGCTCACGCGCGGCGCAACCGCCTTGCGGTGTGGGGCGACGGCAACTTTGGTTACATCACCGCGCTGTTGCTGCGTGCGATTTACCCGCAGGCGGAAATCACGGTGCTGGGTGCGGTGCATGAAAAGCTCGCTTACTTCTCGTTTGCGCACCGGCGTGTGCACGTTGATCACATACCCTTTGCGAAACACTATTTTGACCACGCCTTTGAATGCGTGGGCGGGCGCGGCAGTGGCTGCGCCATCAACCAAATGATTGACTTTTGTGCGCCTGAAGCCACGTTGAGCCTGCTTGGCGTGAGCGAACAGCCCGTGGAAGTGAACACTCGACTGGTGCTGGAAAAAGGCTTGCGTTTGTTTGGCAGTTCACGCAGCGGTGTGAAGGATTTTGCCCGCGCAGTGCGACTGTGTAATGAACACCCTTGGGTGGCACAAGCACTTGAGCGCCTTGTTGCGGAGGTGGTGCCGGTGCGAACAATTGCCGACATTCACACGGCGTTTCGGCACGACATGCAGCAGAGTTTTGGAAAAACCGTGATGTGTTTTGACGCGTAACTATATATTTTTTGCAGTGCCTGCTATTAGACACTGCGAGCGACGAAAAGGAGCAAGGTCTATGTTTTGTGGGAAATGTGGGAAGAGACTGGTTGAAAACAACATATTTTGCACGGGCTGCGGTGCACTGATTGTGCGCGAAGAACCCGCTGCGGAACAACCACCGGTGAAAGCCGTGGCTGTGGCTGCGCCGCCAGCATTGGCTACAACGCCCAGCACAACGGCTGAGGAGTTTGTGCCGGTTTATGCGGACGAAACACCGCCAGCCGAGCCGGAGGTTTCACCCGAAGAGATTGAACAGACGAAGAAAAATCTGAAGGTGCATGCAGCTGTGTTTGCGGCTGTGGCTGTGCTGCTGGTGGTTAGCCTGCTGGTGTTTAATCCCATGCGCGTGCGCTATGATGTGCTGCGTGATGACTTTGGGCTTGCCGTGACCAACCCGCTTGGGCAAGAAATGACGGTTACACAAGGTGCCGGCCCTTGGGGGCTGTTCACTCAGCCTGTGCCACCTTATGCCGACAGCACTACGCCCCCGCAACTCACACAGCCGGGCGAAGAAACCACCGAACCAACAGGCGACACCACGCCTCCACCCGCTGTGAGTGAAGAGGTTGCCCGCGGCGTCACGCTGTTTAATGCCGGGCAATTCCCGGCGGCGGTGCAGATTTTCAACTCTGCCCTTGCGGTTGACCCTGAAAATTTTGCCGCTTTAGCGCACCGAGGCATGGCGAACTTCCGCCTTAACAATTTCCACGACGCCATCACTGATCTCACTGCCGCACACCGACAAGCGCCAGACAATCCCGAGGTGCTGGTGTGGCGCGGCGCAAGTTTCTATCGCATTGGCTTCTACGCTGAAGCCGTGGCAGACCTTACCAGCGCAATCACTATCAACCCAGCAAACCCCACCGCTCTAGAATTCCGCGGCAGCGCCCATGAGGCCATGGGCAATCACGCCGCTGCCATTGCAGATCAAGAATCTGCTGCTGCGCTGCGCGGTGTAGCGATGCAATGATACGCGAAGAGATTTTGTCAAGGGAATTTGTCCAAATTTTTAAAAAGCCACTGGTGTAACCGGTGGTTTTTTGGAATATACGTTAATATCCGTCGCGCATTTCATATCATTGCCTTTGCTGGCCATTTTTGTTGGTCTATCTGCGGCGATATGGCTTACTATACGCCGCAGCAACTCATGGTTATAGACTGGAATCTAAATGTCCTAATTGACAAATTCGCGGCAGCTTTCTTTGGTGTGTGTGTCGATGAAATGGATTTGGGTTTGCTACATCCTTTTGCAGTATACTTCACGCCAATGTTCGGCGAACTTGCGACTTTGCTGGCTGAATATCTTGGCGTTGACTTATACGATTTAGACGAAAATACAGAATTTCTGCTCTTCACCGTGCTGCACACCGCGTTGTATATGGAAGTTGCGGTGCATCGGGATGATGAATTCACACAGCCGGATCAATTTTGCTTTTATGAAATGAACACAGTGTGGTTTTCCTGTAATGGCTTGAATTGCGAACCCCTGCCCGCCGCGCTCTATTTTCGCTGCCTTTTCTGCTACTCTTACTCGCTGCTTTGCGAGCAACTGCTTGTGCACTTTCGCCGCAAGGTAATAGTGATGTGCTGGCCTTGGCGATGACATTTTACGGCGAACCACTTGCCATGATCATGAGTTTTGGGTGAGAATCAGTATAACGTGTATAAAAAGCAGGGCGAAAAAAAGAGGGATAGGGCTTGCACAACGGCGTGAACTGTGGTATACTTTTAGATACAGACTAGAATGTAAGGATTGGACATCCTTCCTTACCAGTATACATCAGAAAAAAAGAACCAAAAAACTTTAAGCGCTTCGCGATTGACTTTAATGAGTTTTGGGGAGCGGATGCAAATCCGCTCCCTTTATGAATGGAAAGGTCAAAATGAATTACATTTTTTCCGACAAGATGAACGCCCTTGCGCCATCGGCGATTCGCGAAATTCTTAAGGCCACCAGCCAGCCGGGGATTATCCCCTTTGCGGCGGGCAATCCTGCGCCCGAGGCTTTTCCTACTGATGCTATTCAGGAAATCAGCGCGCGACTGCTGCGCGACCGCCCTGTGGACTGCCTGCAATACGGCATCACAGAAGGTTTTTCGCCGCTTCGCGGACGCGTGAAGGCAGATGTTCGGGCGCGGCTTGGCATTGGCACAGATGCAGATGAGCTGATTATCACAAGCGGCGCAATGCAGGTGATGGACCTAGCCACCAAGGTGCTGTGCAACGAGGGTGACACCATTATCTGCGAAACGCCAAGTTTTATTGGCTCGCTGAACACCTTTCGCAGCTATGGCGTGCGGCTGCACGGCGTGCCCATGCAGCATGACGGCATGGATACCGATGCCCTTGAGCAGGCACTGCAACGCGAGCCAAACGTGCGGTTTATCTACACCATACCCAACTTTCAGAACCCCACCGGAATTACCATGAGCGCTGCCAAGCGCCGCCGAGTATACGACTTGGCGCAGCAATACAACGTGCTGGTGCTGGAGGATAACCCCTATGGTGAGCTGCGCTATAACGGCGAGCCGCTGCCCTGCATCAAAAGCTTTGACGAAGACGGCCGCGTGATTTATGCAGGCTCGTTCAGCAAGATTTTGTCGCCCGGCATGCGTGTGGGCTATGCACTTGCGCCGCAGCCGGTGATCGCCAAGATGACCGTAGGCAAGCAGGCCGGCGACGTGCACACCACCATGTGGGCACAGTTGCTGGTGGACGAATGGCTGCAACACTACGATGTGGCCGCGCATGTGTGCAAGATTTGCGACATCTACACTGCCAAGCGTGATCTAATGTGCAATGGCCTAGCAGACACGGCGCTGCGATTTCAAGTGCCGGCAGGTGGGTTATTCTTGTGGTGCGAGCTGCCACTAGAAATTGACATGATTGATTTCACCAAGCGCGCCATTGCCGCGAAAGTAGCCGTGGTACCAGGCAGCGCGTTTGCGGTGCAGCCGGAGGATAAAATCAATGCCGTGCGGCTGAACTTTAGCACACCGACGGATGAGCAGCTTGTGCAGGGCGTGGAGATTCTGCGAACGCTGATATAACAAACCCCACTCTTTGCCACGCAGAGAGTGGGGTTTCATTCTGATTTTCAGATGTTGCCGCGAAGCGAGGAGCCCCACCGCAGGTGGTTAACGGAGCGCTGGGTCTTGTGCGCCGTTAGCAGGGCCAACGAAATTGAGCGGATTTTGTGGCCTGCCATTGATGAGAACTTCAAAGTGCAGGTGCGGCCCAGTGGAGTTGCCGGTGCTGCCCACACGGCCAATTGGCTCGCCCATTTCAACGCGCTGCCCGCGCGACACACGAATGGAACCAGCAATCAAGTGTGCGTAGCGCGTTTGCATGCCGCCGCCATGGTCAATGAGCACCATGTGCCCCCAGCCGGAACCGCTGAATTGGGTTTCGACCACAACGCCTGCACGCGCGGCCACAACACCTGCACCGCTAATGCCCGGGCCTGCGATGTCAATGCCATTGTGCATTCTGCCCCAGCGCATGCCAAAGCCTGACGACACGCGTCCAAAACCAGGCACCGGCCAAACCAGACCGTGCGCAGACGGGCGCAACGTAACTGTACCACGGCCTTGGATAAACTGGCGTGGGTCGCGGCGGCCGATTTCGCGGCGTTGCGGCACGGGTTCACGCAAGCGGCGGCGCGAGATTTCCTCGGGGCGACCATAGCGTACACCGTTGACGTAGGTGATTCGTTCGGTCACTTCATCTTCGCCCAGTGTGCCACGCACACGCACGCGCACTTCGCCTTGGAAGATGCTGTAGTTATTGGTGTCGATGGTGCCATAGGGCACAGAGGCCATGCGGGTTTCCACGCGCACCACTTTCACTTGCAGTGGGTTGTTGGCCTGTTCTTCGGCAATGCCGCCAAGGGTTTGCAGCAGTTCTTGCGCGTCAATCATTTGGTTGGCGGGATAAAACCCCGGCACGATTTCAATGTTTTGGATGAACTCCACGCTGTCGGCCGCGCGCAGGTCAAGGTCAAGCGTGGCGGTTTGCTCGGCGATGATTGAACCCAGTACGCTTTCGGCATCCGCCATGTGGTGCACCACGGCAATGAGTTCCTCATCGATAAACACGCCCGCGCCGGTAATCATTTCGTTGGGCGAGCTTTCCAACAAACGGTCGGTAAGCACATCCACAGGCACCAAGTTTTCGGGCTGCACACGCGCCACTTGGAACTGCGCAACCACCTGCATGTTTTCATCCACGGCCTCCATGGCAAGATTGAGTGCATCGCCATTTGACCCACCGTTTGCAGCAAGCGCAATGGGTTGCATGTGTGCGTTGGCCGCGGCCTGCGCTTGGTTGAGCACATGCTCGTTGGCAATATAGCCAACCGGAACATCGTTAAACGTGACGCTGAGCGCAAAAGTTTGGCTCGCCTCGGTTTGTATCACCAGCAGCAGCACCAACAGTGCCGCAACCGGCATGGCAACATTCACCGCGCTGCGCACCATGCGGCGGTGGTCGTGCAGGGCAGCAGCAAAACGTTGCAACGGATTCTTGGGGCGGCCATGCTTGGCCAAGCGGCGCTCACGCTGTGTGTGGGCATAAGCACGTGCACGCTTGACGCGGCCAACTGTGGCGTGGTGCAGCAACAGCGCGCCTGTGCGCAGCAGATGCCACACTGCCAACACCAAAAACAGCAGATGCGGCCGAACGAAGCGACCGGCGGTCAAAATTGGGCGAGCAAAGCGCAAGCCAAAGAAATATAGCTGGCGGTAAAACGCGCGCGCAAACTCTACTAATGGCGGGTGATATAGTGGGGCGTCGTCGCGCCAGAATTCATCGGCGGCCATTTCCGCCCAGTTCACACGCATCTCACGAATTTTTTCACGCTGGATTAAGCTCTTGTATTTATCGCAAGTTTTTTCTTGTTGCGGCGAACTATCTTTTTCACGCGTTTTTTTCTCGCGCGGTTGTTTTTCGCGCTTAACCTTGCGCGATTTTTCTTCCTTAGACAACTGTGCTTTGGCCTGCATGTCAAGCATTTCTTGCTTGGCTTGCTCGATATCTGCTTGCGCGGGCGCGGTGTCGCGGGCAGTCAATTCTTCTTGGTTGCGCAGCATTTCGCGAATCAATGCTAGAGGGATTTCGCCGGTCATGGCCATGTCGGCCGCGATGTCGTTCACGGTATTGTTGGGGCTCGGCAGTCCGGTGCCGTTATTGCGCTTATCCATGTTACAACACCTTCCTTTCTTGCAAAATTACCCAATTCAACTATCTACTTCTATTATAACACAAAGCGAGCTTTTTTTCAAGCCTTTACGCCGGAAAAGTTACATTTTGTTAACCTTTTTGGTTTTCCACACCCTCAACTGGAAATTTCTTGTTGTTTGCAAGCAAGTTATGCTTGACAAACACCACATATTGTGGTAAACTAAAGTTGTTCAAGTGTTTTCACCAAAGTTATCCACTGAAGAAACGTGATAAATTTTCACGTTTTGTTCGATTGACAACCCGCAAAATTTGTGTTATAATAGATTTGTTCGCAAAACGTTCGTTTAGAAAGGGGCAAAGCATGTCGTTTTTTCATGTGCTTGGTTTGGTGGTTTTTGGGCTGGTTTGCCTGTTTGCCGTTGTGGGCGCAGTGTTTTCCAAGCGTTTGGTTGCGTGGGAAAACCGTGTGCTGCTTGCCTTGGCGGCCGCCGTACGCAATTATCGTCTTGAGCTGGAACAAGACCACGGCCTGCTTGCCGTGCCCGTTGAGCAACCCGAAGAACCCGTGTTCCTGCAACCCGAGCCGCAGCACTTTGCGAAGATTATTCAGTTCCCCCACAGGCACGACCGCGCGGCTTAATCATACGTATAACAAAAAGCAGAGCTTTGCGGCTCTGCTTTGTTTTTTGGGTGCTTATTCGTTGTCCAGTGCGGCGCGGTTGAATTTTTTGTTGAAGCGATCGGCACGGCCGCCAACGTCAACCATCATGCGCTTACCGCTATAAAACGGATGGCATTTCGAGCAAATGTCAACACGCAGTTGTTGGCGAGTGGAGCGCGTTTCAAAGGTCTCGCCGCACGCGCAACGCACTGCCGAGGTATCATATTTGGGATGGATGTTTTCTTTCATGCTGAATCTCCTTATTTCGTCATCGCGGCCACTTCGGCAGCGAAATCGTCTTCGCGTTTTTCCACGCCCTCACCTTTGGTGAAGCGCAAAAAGTCCACACAGGCGAAGTCTGCGCCAAGCTCTTTGGCCACGTTTGCCACGTATTGCCCAACGGAATTGTCGCCGTCTTTCACGAACTGTTGTTCAAGCAGGCATACTTCTTTGTAGAACTTGTTCACGCGCCCAACCACGATGTTCTCGAGAACTTTTTCGGGCTTGTTGGCCATTTTGGGGTCTTCGGCAAGCTGTGCTTTGCAGATGGCTTTTTCTTTTTCTACCACATCAGCGGGCACACTATCTTTGCACAAGTATTGCGGGCTCATAGCGGCCACTTGCATGGCAACGTCGCGGCCCATGGCGGCGAACTCGGGCTTTGCAGCCACGGCTGCATCGGCGTTGAACACCGCCAGCACGCCAATGGAGCCACCGCCGTGAACATAGCTTGCCACTGCGGGGTTCTCTAAGCGCACAAAGCGGCGAATAGTGAGGTTTTCGCCAATCGTCAAGATTTTTTCTTGGCGAGCGGCTTCCACTGTCACGTCGCCATCGGCAATTTGCAGCGCAGAAAGAGCTTCAACATCAGCGGGATTTTGCAGGGCGATGGTTTTCGCCACGCCTTGCACAAACGAGATGAAATCGGGGTTTTTGCCCACGAAGTCGGTTTCGCTGTTCACTTCAACCATTACGTTCACGCCGTTTTCGCTGTAGGCCAGCACGGCGCCTTCGGCGGTCACGCGACCGGCTTTTTTGGTTGCTGCAGCCAAGCCACGCTCGCGCAGAATATCCACGGCGCGGTCCATGTTGCCTTCGGCTTCAACCAAAGCTTTTTTGCAGTCCATCATGCCAACACCGGTTTTGGCGCGCAGTTCGGCTACATCTTTCGCAGTAAATGCCATCTATGCCACCTCCGCTTCTGTTGCAGGAGCAGCAGCTTCGGGGGCTTTTTCCGCAGGAGCCAGCCCAGCGTCTTCTTTGGCTTGGGCGGCGGCAGCGGCAGCCACCACGGCATCTTCGCCTTGGCGGGCTTCCAGCACGGCATCAGCCATAGCGGCGGAAATCAGCCGCACGGCGCGAATGGCGTCGTCGTTGCCGGGGATGACATGGTCAATTTCGTCGGGATCGCAGTTAGTGTCTACAATGGCGATAATCGGAATGCGCAGCTTGTGCGCTTCGGCCACTGCAATGCGCTCTTTGCGCGGGTCAACGATGAACATCGCCTGCGGGGGACGCTTCATTTCGGTGATGCCGCCCAAGAATTTCTCCAAGCGTTCAATTTGCAGGCGCAGTTTGATGACTTCTTTTTTCGGCAGCATTTCGAATGTGCCGTCTTCTTCCATTTGCTTGAGCTGTGCCAAGCGACGGATGCGCTTTTGGATGGTGCCAAAGTTGGTGAGCATACCGCCGAGCCAACGCGCGTTGACGAAAGGCATGCCACAGCGCAGGGCTTCCTCGCGGATGCTATCTTGCGCTTGTTTTTTGGTGCCTACGAACAGGACTGTGCCGCCGTCTTCGGCGATTTTGCGCACCGTCATATAGGCATCCTCGAGTTTACGCACGGTTTTTTGCAGGTCAATGATGTAGATGCCGTTGCGCTCGGTGAAGATATACGGTGCCATTTTGGGGTTCCAGCGCCGGGTTTGGTGGCCAAAGTGCACACCTGCTTCCAGCAACTGTTTCATGGATACGACTGCCAAGTGATATTCCTCCTTATTTGTG
>WRBQ01000044.1 GCA_009784445.1 Oscillospiraceae bacterium | reverse complement strand
GTTCACGGTGATGGATGCCGAGCCGTTGCCGCAATCACGCGCGCGGCGCAACGCAGGCGAAAACCACGGCTACACCAAACTAACCGTGCACCTGCAAGGCGTGCGTCAGGCTGTGATTTGTGTGACGATAACTAATGGATAGGTAGTGCCCCCTTTTTTAATAGGTAAAGTAACCGCTTTATCGCTAGTTTCTTGCACCGGCCAAGCATGTTGTAAGAGAAGGGAGTCTCAAATGGACAAAAGCAAGCACCTGATCTTGGTGAAAGGCGAAGATAAAACGGAAAGCATACGCTCCATCAGCCAGCAGAACGGCAGAACAGCCATTACTTTCACTAATGGGAAAACTTACTCCTATGCAAATGAAAACGTGGAGCATATACGCTCCAGTTTGGCTCAGCAAAAATCCAGCGATTGTTTTAAATATCTCAAATGTCTCGCGCAGGTTGACAAGCTATGCGACGAGAATGGCAAAAGCATTTTGGGAAAACGCTACGATAAAGTCCATTTTGTTCGCGAAGACAGCATGCTGGGGGCTTTTTTAAGCGGAGAATTGCCGACTTCTTCTGCCTTGCCACGCCCAGCGCCAATCTATCCATTCGGTTTCAACGCCAGTCAAAAAGCAGCCGTGGAACAGGCAATAGGCAACGCGCTCAGCATCATTGAAGGACCGCCTGGCACAGGCAAAACACAAACAATCTTGAATATCATCGCAAATGCAGTAATGAACGGCGAAAGTGTTGCCGTGGTTTCTGGCAACAACTTCGCAACGAAGAATGTGCAGGAAAAATTGCAAAAACACGGAGTCGAGTTTATCTCGGCTTATCTTGGTAACCAACAAAATAAAGATGAATTTATTAAGGGACAAACCACTTTCTTGGACATTTCCGCATGGGCGATGCAACCACAGGAGCAACAGCTGTTGCGGCAAAAACTGCACACTCAATTTGTGCAATTGCAAGATCTGTTGAAAAATAAAAATGAACTTGCCGTGTTGCAACAAGAACTGGAAGCCTTGGAACAAGAACAGCGATATTTCATGCAGTATTACACCGAATCGCTCCAAGCAAGCTCACCTTTGCCGCAGCACCGTACACTTCCAGCCCAAACACTGCTTGAACTATGGCTATTATTTGAAGCTTATGCCGAACGCGAGCAAAAAATCAACTGGCTTGCAAAGTTAAAATTATATTTTCGTTTTAGACTGCGCGGCAAAGCATTTTTCGCGCTTCCCGTGAGGCAAATGATTGCGGTCTGTCAGAAGCAGTTTTATACGCATAGACTTGCCGAACTGCACTTGGAAATCGCTCGGCTAAATGACGCACTCGTCAATGCCGATTTTCACCAGCGCATGAAGGAATATACTGCGCATTCTATGCGCTTGTTTCAAGCAAGGCTAAGTGAAAAATATCCGACATGCCACCGAAAAGAATATCAATTGAATGACCTGTGGAAATACGCACAGGCTTTCGTGCAGGATTATCCCGTGATTTTAAGCACAGTGCATTCGCTGCGCAGCAGCCTTTCCGACCAAGTGATCTACGATTATGTGATTGTTGATGAAGCCTCACAAGTGGATTTGGCAGCGGGAGCCTTGGCACTTTCTTGTGCGAAAAAAGCTGTGATTGTAGGCGACCTGAAGCAACTGCCCCCTGTGATAGGTTCTGCACAGAAAAAAATTGCAGACGATATTTTTTCAGAATTTCAGCTGCCGAACGCTTATCGCTATTCAGATCATAGTTTATTGCTTTCTCTTTCTGAACTGTTCCCGAAAGCCCCTAAGACACTGCTGCGAGAGCATTATCGCTGCCATCCGCAGATTATTGGATTTTGCAACCAAAAGTTTTACGATAACCAACTGATTGTTCTCACCAAAGCGAAAAGCAAGCAGCCGCCCTTTGCGGTATATCAAACCGCACCAGGCGACCACTCCCGCAGAGGCACACGCCTGAATCAACGACAAATTGATGTTATCGAACAGGAAGTACTCCCAGAACAACAGCTTGACCCGCAGCGGGAGTCCATTGGTATCATCACGCCTTATCGTAACCAGATGAACGCCCTGCACGATACTTTTGTGCAAAAGGGCATCCAAGCGGCTACCGTGGATAAATTTCAAGGCCAAGAGCGAGATGTTGTCATTTTATCTACTGTAGATAATGAAATCACGGAGTTCACTGACGATGCCAACCGCTTGAATGTTGCGATTTCTCGCGCAATCAATCAACTTGTTCTGGTTATCAATGGCAATAAGGAACGACAGGATACAAATATCAGTGACTTGATTCGCTATATACAGTACCATAAAAATGAAGTCATCAATAGCCAGGTTTATTCTATCTTTGATTATTTGTTCAAGGCCTATGCTGAACAAAGAACAGCCTTCTTGAAAAACCGAAAACGCATATCAAAATATGACAGCGAAAACCTTGCCAATGCGCTGATTGAAGACGTTTTAGCACAAGAGCGTTTTCACACATATGATATTGTGGCACATGTTCCGCTGCGCATGCTATTGCGCTCAACCGAACGCTTGATTGATGAGCAATTGCGCTATGCCAAGCACCCTTTAACCCATGTCGACTTCCTGATTTTTAACAAGATGGACAAGACGCCTATACTTGCCGTTGAAGTGGACGGTGTTACCTTCCATAAACCAAGCAGCAAACAAGCCGAAAGAGATGCAATGAAGAACGCCATACTGCAAACATATGGCATTCCGCTTTTGCGGTTGCGCACAGATGAAAGTAGTGAGCGCGAACGATTAGAGACTGCATTATCTGCTTAAAGCTCATCTTTTTTATTCAATGGTTACACCTTCAAATAACCATCAAAGAACAAAGTTCTTTATGGTTGTTTTTTTGATTAAATCACGCCGCCATTGGCGACACATCTTTTTCTCTACCAAAGCCCAAGCAAGAATAAAACTTCTGTCTTTAGTAACATACATCATTTTTCGTCAAAGTGCAAGTACAAATCATTCCCCTATTTTCACTTTGAAAACTGCGGCGAAAGCAAAATAGCCGTTTTCGTTCGCGCTTTAAAACAATTTTGGCGCGCTAATATGGCAAACGCTATGCGAAATAAAGGTTGCATTTTCCCCAAATATATGTTAGAATAGATTGCAAAAGGAGGGATTATATGAAGCGAAACGTTAAAAGGCACCGTTTGCCAATCCGTCTGATAACCCTTATCCTTGCCATTGCCGTTGCGTGGACAGTGCCGTGGGCGGTCTCCACCATCACCATGGCGCGTTACACCACTCAAGCAACCGTTTCATTTTCCGCCCGCGTAGCTGCATGGGATCCGATTTGGCTTCCGGTAACGGGGAGCGCAGCTGCTGCGCCCGTGGGCGGCTTGGCTTCCCTTGACTCAGGCGTTGTCATTCGTCCCGGAAACTGGACAAACACAAACACCGTTTACTGGCGGTTGGAAAACCACAGCGAAGTAGTTCTGGAAACCTATATTACCCCCATGGCCATCACAGGTCAGCCCAACACCTTGCAACGCACACAGCTGCAGGCTTCGCACTTTCCGGGCGGCAGCCTTGACCTGACCAACGCAACCAATATGCGCACCGTATGGGTCGGCAACTCGACAACGAGCTTTTTTAGCTTTGCAGGCTACACGGCAGCAAACGCGCCCCAACAGCCGACGGCGAGCGTAAACAGCGGCACAGTCACGCTTGAAGCCCCCATTCGCTTCGGTGTCGGTAGCCACACCTACGACCTCAATCACAGAGCAGACAGCGGCATACTCATTTGGCGCACGCTGCGCATCAATGCCGACGGCATTGCCCAGCAGGTGGACTAATAAGGAGGATTCTGTATGAAGAAACGCAAATATGCGGTAAAAAGCACACTGCTGGCGATGCTTGCAGCACTGCTGTTTCTCATCCCCGCTTCCGCACGTTATAATAGCTTTATTTTGCTCAACTATAACCAATGGCAGGTAGATGACATGCCTTTGCCGCAAGGCAGCGAATATGAAGGCTTTGACGTTGTGTTTACAGCCCCCATTTTGGTTACTCCGGACAGTGCGAATATTAACACGGATACCTCATTGAACTACACGGGCTATGCAAGAGTTCGCATTGACAACGTCCCCGCCGGGTACTTCGCTTTTCGTGTGCAGGGCGCACATGGCGGTAACGGTAGCCCATATGGCTGGCCGACGAACGGTGGCGGTGGCGGCGGCGGACACGGTGCTACGGTGTCAGGCGTGTTTTTCCACGAAGGAGGCACGCTGACCGTTGTTGCAGGGCGCGGCGGTGGCCACAACATGTGGGACAGAGCGTCCGGCAATGCCCAGCCTGGCGGTGGGCAAGCAACGGGGCAAACCGCAACCGAAACCCAGCGTTCCGGCGGCGGCGGCGGATTTTCAGGTATTTTCAGCGGTGACGCACTCACGCAAGCCACGGCCATTGCCATTGCAGGTGGTGGCGGTGGCGGCGGTGGCGGCGGCGGCGCGGGAACCAACGATGTTGGCAGCGCCGGCGGCAATGGCAATGGCTGGACAGGTGCTGCCGCTTCGGCTGGTCAAGGCGCTGCCGGCAACTCAACTGCTGCGGGTAATGCAGGCACTGGCGGCGCGGGCGGCGGCGGCAGCGGCGGTATCTTTCAAACAGTTCCTTGGCCCGCAAGCCGGGATGGCGGCACAGGCGGCACAGGCCACCACCAAGACGGAAACCCCAACGCAACGGGTAACTGGATTGGCATTGGCGGCGGCGGCGCAGGTGCGCGGCGTCAAGCAGCTAACCGTGGCGGCGACGGCGGTCGCAATCCAGAAACCCATGCTTGGCGCGCTCCGGGCGTTGCCAACCATACCGATAACCGCGGAAGCGCATTGCAGGGCGGCAATAGTCGGCGAACGGCTGGTGGCGCTGGCAATAGCGCAGGCGGTGGCGGCGGTTGGGTTGGCGGCGAAGCCGGGTTTTACAACGGCACCGGTCCGGGTGCTGGCGGCGGTGGCGGTGCTTCATTCCTGCGGGCGGGCATAACTCCGTTGAGTAGCCTGTGGTCTACGCTTCACCCGCCGATTCCTGGCAGAACACCTGCCAACACGCCCAGTGCAGCCTCTGGCGCCACCGCAAGAATCAATGCCAACGGCTACGTATGGATACTTTACCTTGGTGCGCGGCACCCCAATGATGCCACCGACGCATGGTATGGCTTGCCCTAAGCTGATCAACACAAAGTCATACCCGCGAGAAAGCCCCTATCATTATACGCTTAGTAAAACTCCCCTTCGCTTCCAAAGGGGAGTTTTCGTTTATTCTTCTTCAGCGTCAGCTTGCGCCTTGGTTTTTTGCACGGTGCCGTGCGGATGATGCGGCGGCGCGTAGATGCTATACAGCTTCAGCGCAACACGTCCGGTGTTCACCACGTTATGCCAAGTTCCTGCCGGCACAAAAATGGCGGAATCATTTCTCACTTGCTGGCGATAATTAAGATTATTCTGCGCAGGCCCCATCATAGCCATGCCAAAGCCGCTTTCCACGCGCAAGAACTGGTCAGTGCCGGGGTGCACTTCAAGGCCAATCTCGCCGCCGGGCGGAATGCTCATCAAAGTCGATTGCAGATGCTGTCCGGTCCAAAGCACTCTGCGATAGTTGTTGTTATTCAACGTTGCGCGATTAATATTGGTTACGTAAGGGTTAGGGCCATAGTCTACTACATTTGGCTGCATGCGTTGGTTCAAAATCATTTCTCCTTTGTTGTTGGATTACCCTACAGCTTATTCAAAGTCACTTCGCTGTGTTCTATTATAATTATTTCGACAATTTTCGCACAAAGCATTGCAAATTCCCACGCAATCGTGTACAATGGTATAGACATCACAACAGGAGGACATTCATGAAAGAACCAGTACGTGCAAAAAAATTCGGGCGCGAATTCAAAGAATTCATGGTGCGCGGCAACGCCATCATGCTGGCGGTGGGCGTGGTCATCGGCGGCGCATTTCAGGGCATTGTCAACTCCTTGGTCAACGATATCCTCATGCCACTCATCGGGCTCTTCACTGCCGGTGCAGACTTCAGCGAGCTATCTTTCAGGCTTGGTGCATTTCGCGCTGGTGAGGATGCCTATGTCACCGTCACCTACGGCACGCTCATCACGGCCATCATCAATTTTCTCATCATCGGCTTTGTGATTTTCTTACTGGTCAAGTTCATCAACTCAGCTGATTGCGCCGTGAAAAAAGCCTGCCGCCGCGGCAAAACCGAGGCAGCGCCTGCGCCGCCCACCACGAAGAAATGTCCATTCTGCATCAGCGAAATCCCCATCACGGCTACGCGCTGTGCACACTGCACTTCGCAGTTGCCGCAGGAAGAAGTTGAATAACACAACCAAGCCCCTCCTCATGAAAATGAAGGGGCTTGTTTTTTCTGTTAAGTTGTAGCTGTTACCGCGAAGCGAGGAGCCCCACCGCAGGTGACCGCGAAGCGTTAAAATATATTTGCTAGGGTCAGCCGTTCCATTTCGCGAATAGTGTTGACTGTTTGCAGCCCGCGCACCGCGTGTTCAATGAACAGCGGCACGTCGCCCATGCGCTGATATTTCGGCAGCGCGCCCAGCGCCCATTCTAGTTCGTTGAGGTTTTGGTGCGGGAACAAAATATGCAAAAAACTGCGGCTGCGCTGCCACAGTCGTGTGACTTCCTCTGTGGCGCTTTCCCACTGGGGCGAATGTTGTTGCGCAGTTTCAATGGCATGTTCCAAGGCTTGTGTAAGCTGCTGTGTGGTGCGGCTAACATACACCAAGCAAAACACCGAAAAACCCACCGCCAGCACAATCAAACAAATCGCGGTAATCAGGCGAATCTTCACGGCTGAAGGTCCTCCTTTTTCAGCGGCTGGTGCTCGGGTTTTAGTTCCACGCTCACTTGCCCGTTGGTCTCCATGATTGCCGTTTGCACCTGCGTAATGTCGAACACGTCTTTTTGCCGCAGTGCCTCCATCAAGTCATTATAGGCGATGCGCAAGTTGGTCAGCTCGGCTTGGTCAAGCTCGCCCTGGTCAATAATCACAACCGGACTGCCTTGCGTCACTTTGCGAAAGCGTGCATTGAACGTAGCAATCACACTGCTGATAATTTCCAAGCTCACCAACACCGCCGCGGCAATGATCGCAGTGGTCATCGGCAACGAGTTATCTTGAATGGGCATCACCGCAAGTTCCGACAGCAAAATGGTCACCACAAGTTCCGTGGGTTTCAGCTCACCCACCTGTCGTTTGCCCATGAGGCGCAGCGCAAGGTTAATCATACAATACAGCACAACAAGGCGAATGATGGTAATCAGCATGCTTTCCCCATTCTTTCTAAGTGCAACATGCACCAACGTATCATGAAATTTACTCGTGTTATTATCAAACTCTCTCCTCCAATGCTATAGTTTTGCGCAAAATAATGAATTTTATTTAAATAATGAGGATTTCCTCTTTACAATAGCGACAAGAATAGTGTATAATAAAGACAGACATGCTGTGAAAGGAACTTACCATGCAATTTACTAAAAAGAAAATCGCAGGCCTCATCGCCATTGTGGCGGTGCTGGCGCTGCTGATTTTCTCCATTTCTTATGTTGTGGTAGCCAACAATCCCCACCCGGAGCTAGCTTCTGACGCCATTTTTGAAGTGGACCGCGGCGATTTAATCCAAACTTTCATGACCTCTGCTACCGTTCGTTCGGGCACGCAGGGGGTCTTCACCATTTTAGACGGCACCATGGTGGAAGAAGTACATGTGCGCGTGGGCCAAGCCATTGAAGCCGGCGACCTGCTCGCAACGTTTGATGCAAGCCGACTAGACGCCCTGCTGCAACAGCGCCGGCGTGATTACCACAACGCCCGCAACGCTTATCAAAACTACACGGCCAACGCTCAAGAGGCACCCGCCCGCCAACAAAGTCTGCGCGACCAAATCACTGCCCTTGAGCAAGCCATTTTGACTCTGCAGGGTGGTGCCGCAGGCGATGACACCGTCACCAGCGGCAACCAACAGGTTAACGACCTGCGCAATTTGCTCACCGCATTGCTGGGCAACGGTCGCATTGCCAACTGGATGGTGAATGAACTGCTGATTCGCGAAGACGGCGTGGTAGAAAACGTCATGGTTTCCTTCCAAAACCTGTTTAGCGGCTTCATGCTTGGTGGCATGGATCTTTCGGCTTTGGGCTTTGGCGGTATGACCGAAATGATGAACTTAAGCCTTCAATTGATGCAACTGCGCGTGCAAGAAACCATGATGACTGTGCAAGGCAGCATCTCGATGGACAGCGTCTATCGTGCACTGATGGAATCCGCCCAAACGGCTTATCATCAAGCGCACGTCACCGTCACCGCCCTGCGCGAAGGCTGGTATGCAACGCATGACGGCGTGGTGCGCGAAGTCAACATCACCGCCGGCGAAGTATATCGCAGTGCGGACGCCAGTGCTGCTGGCGGCGGCTTTGATGTCACCATGATTCTGGCCTCGCTTGCCATGGGTAGCGCAGACATCAACACGCTGCTTTCGGGTCTGTTTACCACCACCGTGGCTGGCATGATTGTTGAATACTACCCATTCTATGCCTCATTCATGCTTGGTCGCTACGACCACATGCGCGTGGAAATGGACCAAAACGTGCGTGTCACATCCGTCACCGGCCGCGAATTCGACGCCATTGTGTATTACATTGCTGCCGTAGCAGACGGCGGCGGTGGCGGTGGTAACATTCTCGACGATCTCACCGGCGGTCTCATCAGTGGCGCCCGCGGCATTCCCGCACGCATCCGCATCCCCGAACCCGACCTTTCCATCACCATTGGGCTTGACGTTGACATCGCCATTGAACTCGCCAATTCCGACAACGCCATACGTGTGCCCGTTAGTGCCCTGCGTTGGGACGATGCAGAGAGAAAATTCTTCGTGTTTGTGCTTGAGCGCGGCGTGCGCCCAACCGTTCGGCAAGTGTTTGTGGAAGAGGGTCTGTTTGACACCACCGGCACCACCGCTTGGCGCGAAATTCTCGGCGGGCTCAACGTTGGCGACGAAGTGCTACGCGCGCCCCCCAGCGGTCTGCAAGACGGTGACCGCGTGCGCTTGGCATAACCACCTGCGGTGGGGCCCCGTCGCTTCGCTGTGCTCTATTCTTGGCACTGCAAAAGTAAATTAGGGGCAGATAAACATCCACCCAAATTTTATAATTAACGAATAATAACGACGAAAGCAACACAATGAACTTCTTCAAAGAAAACATCCGCATTGCGGTGTTCAGCATCCAAACCAATCTCATGCGCTCGCTGCTAACGATGCTTGGCATCATCATCGGCGTCAGCTCTGTTATTGCCATCATCACCATTGGCAATGGCGGCCGCGATTTCATCGTGGGTCTGGTGCGAGACATGGGGCAGAACATGATCACCATTTCGGTTAACCACAACCGAGTTGACGCAAGCCAAATGATTTCGCGCCGCGACATCAGCAGCATTCGCGCCATGGAAAACGTGCGCCATGCTTCGCCGCAAATGTTTTCCATCGGCTCGTTCACCAGCTCACAGCACGAAGGCATGGCCGTTGCACTAGCCGGCAACAGCGACCTGCAACATGTGCTGGGTTTGCAGGTGCAGTCCGGCCATTTTTTTACCGAAGCGGAATATCTTAGCGAAATGCCGGTTGCGCTTATTCCAACCGCAGGCGCGATGGCCTTTTGGGGGCACACCAACGTAATTGGCCAGCGCGTGCAGTTCACCGTGGGCGGGCAGACTGAAACCGTCCGCATTATCGGCATTGCAGACTTTGCCATTGCCGCCGCTGGCGTTGGCGGTTTTTTGGATGGCGGCGATGACGGCGGCGGCCCCTTAGATGGCTTACTGGGCGACATTGGCGGCCCGCTAGGCGGTGACGCCATCTTGGTATTATATATGCCATCGAGCGTTATCCACCGCATGACAGGTGGCGCAGGCACCTACGACAACTTGTCCATCATCGCCGACGATGAGCGCAATCTTGACGCCGTTGGCAGCGCAGCGGTTAACCACCTTTACATCACCCACGGCAACGCAGGCTCTGGTGCCTACACCGCCGTAAACATGGCCAGCTACATTGACCTGCTCGACAGCGTCATTAATGTTTTCACCCTGTTCATCGCAGGGGTGAGCGCTATCTCACTGGTGGTCGGCGGCATTGGCGTAATGAACATCATGCTCGTGTCTGTGACCGAGCGAACGCGCGAAATCGGCATACGCAAGGCATTGGGCGCCAAAACCGGCACTATCATGATGCAATTTCTCACCGAGTCGGTCATACTGTGCTTAATAGGCGGCACCATCGGCTTTATTATTGGCGTGGCTATTGCCGCGTTTGTGGCATGGTTCATGGGCATACCCATTGCGATGGCCTTCACCACCGTGGCCATCGCAGTTGGCTTCAGTAGTGCCATCGGCATCTTCTTCGGCATCTACCCTGCCCGCCGCGCCGCAAAAATGCTGCCGATTGAAGCACTGAGAAGGGAGTAGCCATATGCCACTCATTGACATCCGCGATATCTACAAAATCTATAACCCCGGCGAAAACGAAGTGCGCGCCCTTGATGGCGTTTCGCTCACCATCGACCACGGCGAGTTCGTGGCCATCGTGGGCAGCTCAGGCTCGGGCAAATCTACGCTAATGAACATGCTCGGCCTGCTGGACGTATCCACCAGCGGGCAATATTACTTGGACGGTCACGACGTTTCGCACCTTAGCGACAACGAGCAAAGCGACATCCGTAACAAGCAAATCGGCTTCATTTTCCAAGGTTTCAACCTCATCGCAAGCCTCACCGCGCAAGCCAACGTGGAGCTACCGCTAATTTACCGCGGCATGAAAAAAGAGGAACGCGAGCAGCTCTCCACCGAGGCCCTTACCCGCGTGGGGTTAGAAAACCGTGCCCATCACCGCCCGAGCGAAATGAGCGGCGGCCAGCAGCAGCGCTGCGCCATTGCACGCGCAGTGGCAGCCCGCCCGCCCGTTATTCTCGCCGACGAACCCACCGGCAACCTCGACTCAAAAACCGGTGTGCACGTCATGGCGATTTTGCGCGAGCTGCACGCAGAGGGCCGAACCGTCATCCTCATCACCCACGACGATAAAATCGCCGCTGAAGCCGCCCGCGTCATTCGCGTGCAAGACGGCAAAATCATTAGCGACACCCGAAAAAGCGACTAAGAAAGAGAGCCTGCTATGCTCAATATCTTCACGTTTTTCAGCCATCCCCTGCCCTTCGCCGAGCGCTTTCACCTCATCAAACAAGCGGGATTTGATGGCGTTTCACTGTGGTGGGGCGACGACGACACCGACCAAGACTTCGAATTGCAACCCGAACTTGCACGTGCAGCCGGGCTTGCCATCGAGAACATCCACGTGCCGTTTTTCACCGTAAACCAACTGTGGAGCGATTCCCCCCTCGGCAACGCAGTGCTGAGTTACTATCTGCAATGCATTGACGACTGCGCCGACCACAGCATTCCTGCCATGGTGATGCACGCCTGCTTTGGCGCCCTGCTGTCGCCGGTCAACGAGCTTGGGCTTGCGCGTTTTGGCGAAATCGCAAACCATGCCGAAAAACGCGGCGTAAACGTCGCCATTGAAAACCTGCGTGCAACTAACGAGCACGCCGCCTACGTGTTGGAACATATTGATACACCACGCTTGGGGCTGTGTTACGACAGCGGTCACTGGCACGCCTGCAAAGATAAATCTCCGCAGTTTGATTTTCTCGCCCGCTTTGGTCACCGGCTCATGGCATTGCATCTGCACGACAACCATGGCGTAGACGACGACCACATACTGCCCTTCAACGGCACAATTGACTGGCCGACACAAATACAAGCCATTGCACAAACCGGCCGCAGCGCCGTGCCCACCACGCTTGAATTCAGCACAGATTACGAAGGCTTTGCGCCCGAGGAGCACCTCGCGCAGGCTTACATACGCTCGAAACAACTTGACGGCATACGCAACACATGAACAAAACCCACCCTCACGAAACAGGGTGGGTTTATTTGTTGATTCGCTTGGTGCACTATTCGAGTTCATGCAACAACGCCACACTAATGGGTAAGTCCGCTGTTGCATCACCGCTGGGCGCACCATCGGCTTCGATTGTCATGCGGCCGGTGTAGCCAGTGCCACGCAGCGCCGCGAAAAACGCAGCATAAGCATCGTCACAGCCGTCATCCGGCATGGGATACAACCGTCCCTCGGGGCTGGCCACGTGGCAATGCCACAGGTCTGCGCCAGCGAGAGTGATGTCCTGCATATCCTCGCCGTTTCTCGCCATGTGGAACATATCCGCAAGCAACCGCACATTAGGGTGCCCGGCGAGGTTCATCAGCGCAAGACCGTCGCGCAGGGTGTTCACCACGTTGCACTCGCCGTCGCGCAGCGGCTCAATGGCAATGACGATGCCATGTTTCGCCGCAATATCCCCGGCCAAACGGCAAATGGGCGTGAGGATTTCCCAACCGCTTTGCTTACTCATGCCCTCGGGCAGGCGGCGCGCACGGCCTGCACCGAATACCACCACTTGTGCGCCCAGCCGCTTTGCCCGGGCAAAGCCTTTGGTCAAAAAGTCTCCCAGCGCGGCCGTGTCTAGTTCGGGTGAGGCAAGCGCAAAGTCCGCAGGTAGCAAGCAGTTCATCGCCTCGCAGGGCATGCCCACCCGAGCGAGTTCTGCGAGAGTTTGTTCAAACGCTTGGTCATCCATCCGTGTGACGTTCGTGAAGTGCATTTCAAGGTAATCACAACCCGCGGCTTTCGCCAGCTCTGCCTTGTCTGCGCCGCAACAAATGCCGATTTTCATCGTAGCCCTCCTTATATATGTACGTTGATTTGCTCGGCAGTCCCTTGGCCCAGCGCCTGTTTGGCTTGCGCAAACGCGCCTGAAATCCCGCCAACAAAACAGCCAATGTCGCTGTTCCACAAAATGATGCCCATGCCCTGCTGCGCCCAGCGAATTTGCGCGCTGATATCCCACGAGCTATGGTTGCCCATGCCCACGCCGCGCGCTTTGCATACTTCAATCACGCGCGCAACGTATTGCTCAAACAGCGGGTGATCATACTGCTCGGGAATGCCTAGGTTGATGCTCAAATCATGCGGGCCAATGAACACGCCGTCCACGCCCGGCAGCAGCAATTGCTCTAGGTTATCCACCGCCACCCGGCTCTCAATGTTCAGCAGCACCAGATAGCCGTCGTTATATTTGTCTAAGTAGGCCTGTTCTTCAAACGAAAGTTGCTCGCGGCCATCCAGCACCGCACGCAGCCGCTCGCCCTTCAGCGGGCGATACTTCACCGCCGCCAGCAGCGTTTTCACCTCTTCCACGGTCTCCACATAGGGCGCGATTACGCCCTCGGCGCCATGTTCAATGGCATGAAATGCCTCTTGATATGTACAAGCCGCAATGCGCACAATGGGTGCAATGCCCATGGCCCGGTAACAACGCAGCATCCAGCCGCGCGTTTCGGGGTTCATCGGTAGGTGTTCGCTGTCAATGAACACAAAATCTACGCCGGTTTTGGCAATTTCCGCCGCCCATTTTGGCGACGTTGACCCCACCAGTGTGCTGTATACTACTTTGCCGCCCGTGAATGCTTGCTTTAGCTCATGTCTGTTCATCGGTTTACTCCATCATTAGCGTATTGAGATGCTGAAAAAACCGCCGCACATCCTCAAAGTCGGCCTCGCCCAGCGCAAACACCATGCGGCCATAGCACGCTAGCTTTTCTTCGTCGTCATAGTGATACCCAATGGCGGAGCAGGGGTTGCCTTTGCACGACAAACAACTGTCAGCCGCGCTAAAAATACGTTTGGCCGCCTGCGGGTCGTTTTTCCCTATTGCGGTGAGGGTTTGTACAAAGTAATCTGTCTTGCGATACCACTCTTTTGTTTCTTTGTCGCACAAATAGTACCAACCAAAAGTTTGTGACGGTTCATGTTTTAGTCGCGTTGAATTGGGGAAAATCGCGTAGGAAATGCCGAAATCGGGCGAAACATAGTTGATTTTTCGCTTGTCCACACTGCGCTTGAACTTCAGCGGTTGCAGCGATTTCATGAAAACGTCCATGTCGATAACGCTGTTTTTTAGCTCTGTCGGCATTTGCATTAGCATATTTTGAAATGACATAAAACATTACCTCCCATGCTCTGCGCACAGCAACGCAAATGCGTGCTGCATGTTTTCGGCGCAGTCCAGCGCAATGCCCAAGAAATGACATTGACGATATTCCACTCCCTCAAAGGTGTAATGCATTCTAACCGGGCAACCACCTTGCCGGCAGCACTTGCAATCGTCGTAACGAAATGCACTTTTGATGTGTTCGGGCATGCTTTCAACCAGGTGCATGTACTTGGCGCAATTCGGCAAGGGCAGCCTTGCAGTGGCACTGCCGTTTTCCTCCACGTCAATGCGCAGGATGAAATATTCACTTCCCGCTTGGTGAAATGCTGCGCTGTTGCTGTTGATCACCGT
>WRBQ01000043.1 GCA_009784445.1 Oscillospiraceae bacterium | reverse complement strand
TATAATATACACTGGCATGCGAGAGTGGCGGAACCGGCAGACGCGCACGTTTGAGGGGCGTGTGGTTAACACCGTACGGGTTCAAGTCCCGTCTCTCGCACCAGTCCGAGTGTCGTTATGGGATTTGAGATGCTATTGCATTTCATCTCGTGGCGGCACTTTTTCATGCCTAGCAGTAAGGCGCAAGCAATGGGTTTTCAATCTTCCAGTTCGCAGTAATAGCAAGCGAACCATAGCAAGCGATCACATCAACGCCGTTGTTCTGCATTCTGTTTAGCCATGCAAAGATTGCGTTGATGTTTCTTCCGATGTGCGAAAGCGAAAGAAAGATGACCGCATCAATTTTCCCTGTCACAATATCAGTGTTCATCGCCGAAAACACAGGACGGTCAAACGTCAAGCCACTTGCGCCGTTGTCTGCGTAAATGACGGGGTTTGCATAACCCAACTGCGCGGCATAACGTAAAACTTTTTCGCGATGCAAATCCATTGCCGCGTCATCCTCGCGCGCAGCCTGCAATAGACTGCCACCTTGTTGTGCTTGTTCATCTTAATCACCCCTTTCTTCATGCCGAGGCGTAGCTTACTGCTACGCCTTTTCTTGTTGGAATGCACACCTCGGTCTGCGGGATTTTCTTCATGTCGGGCACCGTGACTGGCCCAACACAGTTGTAGAAAATTTCTACTGTTTGCTCGTCCACGCCGTCAATGCGCTGGCGGTGATGCACGACAATCTTGTTTCCGTATGATGCTTGCAGTTTTTCGTAATCAATGTGCGGCAAAATCTTTTCGTTGATGTGGTCGATATACCGCTCAACAGGGGTGTTCATCTTTGTTTCCTCCGATACTAATTATTTTTGGGCATAACAAAAGCCCCCATCTCACGGCAGTGAAATGAGGGCGTTGGGCTTTTGAAACTGAGAAATTTATAACGGTATTCTTGTTATTTGCTTGTCGCTAGTTTGTTGCTAATGTCTCCGATTTTGCGCTGGTTTATGCGAAACGCGACCACGAAGAATGTTGATATTGCTGAAAACTTGGGGCTTGTATTTTGAACTAATTTATGGTATAATAGAGGGACATTAAGATGACACAAAGGAATGTTGAATGGTTTATGTTATCCTTGATTTAGAGTGGAACTCGGTATACGGACCCAAAATCCGCGGCTTTCTTAACGAAATTATCGAAATCGGCGCAGTCATGCTAGACGAAAACTTGCAGGAAATCGACAGTTTTGCTGTGCTGGTGAAGCCGCAAATCGGCAAGCGCTTGCAGCCACGCACCAAAAAACTCACGCACATCAGCCGCGAAGAACTCGCTGGCGGCACGCCGCTGCAACAAGCCATTGAAGAGTTTCGTGCTTGGCTGGGCCAGCGCAAGCATGTGGTGCTTTCTTGGGGCGACGGCGACATTCGCGTGCTGTTGTCCAACACGCGCTACCACACCGACAAACGGCATCTCAGTTATATTCAACGCTATGCTGACCTGCAAGATTACTTCCGCCACCGCATGAACACCTCCAAGGCGCAGCAAATTGGCCTAGCCGCAGCAGGGGAGCTCATCGGCCTAGGCACCGCGGGCTATGACATGCACCGCGCCGCAGACGACAGCCGCTTTGCCGCCGAATGCTTTCGTGCGATTTATGAGCCCAAAGATTTCCCTAAGTTTGTGCGCAAGTGCGACCGCGATTTCTTCGCAGAACTCGAGCACAAGCCGCGTATCATCAGCGACATTAACTCGCCGCTGGTGGATCCGCGCCAGTTGTATTACATCTGCCGTGCCTGCGGCAAGCCCGCCACCCGCCAAACCGACTGGCGCTTTGCCAGCCGCGGTTTTGCCGCCGAGTTTGAGTGCAAGCACTGCGGCGCCCGCGTCCGTGCCATGGTTACGTTTCGCAAGCTATACGCTACCGTAGATATCAAACGTTCTGCGCGTGAGATAAAAGACGCGTGACGTGAAGTTTATTTTTAGATAGGAGTGATATGTTATGAAAAAAGCAATCCAATCAAAGGCACGGAGGGTGACTATATCGTAGCCCTCCGCAACTAGGAGGTAACGAATGGCTACTCAGAAAATCGACGGCATAACATTCCGAATAAAGAAGAAGCACAAATTCCCTTTCTTGCGCAAATACGGGAAAGTATTCTGCGTGTTTGACGCAACCGACTCTGATAACATCAGCTTCGGGACAGACAACGGTGAAAACAAGTATTTCATCAAGGTCGCCGGAGCAAAGACGATGAGGTCACAACCAAGCCAAGAAGACGCGATTGAAACACTGCGAGCATCAACTTCGTTATACGCCGAATTGGCGCACCCGCATTTGATTGAAATGGTCGAACATTTCGCGCATGATGACTTGTATGTCGTGGTATTCAAATGGGCCGACGGCGACTGTCTATTCGATTACTGGAACTTTGATTACTATGCGAAACATAACATTGCATCCCCGCGTGACCGATTCGCTCAGTTGCCCCGCACCAAAAAGCTGAACGCCTTTCGCACGCTGTTTGACTTTTTGCTGCATGTTGAAGAAAAAAGTCATGTGGCAGTTGACTTTTATGACGGCAGCATCATGTATGACTTTGCGCGGGATTGCGTAACCATCTGCGACATCGATTTTTTTAGGAAAGCGCCTGCCGTCAATGATGTAGGCGAGGATTTTTGGGGAACAAAGCGCCTGAAATCCCCCGAGGAATATCTTCTCGGCGCGCCAATTGATGCAGCAACAAATGTCTTTACATTGGGCGCACTGATATTATCTTTCTTTGGCAGTCATACGGACAATGAAACAGATGAAATGTATCAACGAAATGCCTTCCGCCCAAGCAAATATGAAACTTGGGAATTAAGCGAAGCCTTATACAAAGTAGCATTAAAGGCTGTTGCCCCTGACCGCGAAAAAAGATATTCTACAATAAGGGCCTTTGGGGAAGCTTGGGAAGCAAATTTGGATACGATAAAGGATTAACATGAAAATTTCAATGGTAGTGCCATGCCTGTTGGGCCTTGAGGGCCTCATCGCCGCTGAGCTGCGCGAGCTTGGCGCCGCAGACGTTGCCGCCGAAAACGGCCGCGTGTTCTTCGCTGGCGACGCAAACATGCTGGCGCGCGCAAACATTTGCAGTCGCTTTGCCGAGCGCGTGCAAATCGTCGTTGGGCGATTCAAAGCCACGACCTTTGATGAACTGTTCGACCAAACCAAAACCCTGCTGTGGGAGCAATGGCTCGACGTGCGTGACGCCTTTCCCGTCAAGGGCTACAGCATCAACAGCGCGCTGTTCAGCACCAGCGATTTGCAGTCGATTATTAAGAAGGCCGCTGTCACGCGGCTCAAACAAGTGCATGGCCAAGTGCTGCTGGTAGAAACCGGCGCGGTGCATCAAATTCAGTTCGCGCTGCAAAAAGATAACGTCCTGCTCACGCTAGATACCTCCGGCACAGGCCTGCACAAGCGAGGCTATCGCCTGCAAGCGGGCGGTGCACCGCTGAAAGAAACGCTGTCTGCTGCGCTGTGCAGCATCTCCCGGCTGCGGCCTTATCACACGCTATATGATCCCATGTGTGGCAGCGGCACGATACTCATCGAAGGCGCGCTGATGGCAGCAAACATCGCCCCGGGCGTGAACCGTCCCTTTGCCGCAGAGCGCTGGACGCAAATCCCGCGTGAAGTTTGGCAGCAGGAGCGCGACCGCGCAAAATCTTTGGTAAAACCTGCAGAGCAATTTGCCGCTTTTGGCTATGATTTAGATCCGACCATGCTTGACCTTGCGCGTGAGAATGCCAAGCGCGCAGGCGTGGCAGATTACATCACCTTTGCGCAGGGGGATGCGACAGAATTCGCGCCGCACACAGATCGCGGCACGGTCATCACCAACCCGCCCTACGGCGAACGCTTGGGTGACGCCGCCCAGGCCGAGCGGCTTATCACTCAGCTGGGCCGCGCATTTGAGCAAAAACGAGGCTTTAGCTACACCATGATTTCGTCCTGCGAGAAATTCGAAGAACTGTTCGGCCGCCGCGCCGATGGCCGCCGCAAGCTCTACAACGGCATGATGAAATGCAATGCGTTCATGTATTATAAGTAGTGCGCCATGGAGCGTGGCCAACGTTTTGTGCTCCGCACCCCTCCCTCACCCGTTGCGACGGGAGCTCCCTCTACCAGAGGGAGCCAAGGCTTGTTTCTTATGCTATCATAAAAAATCCACCGCGAAGCGTTTAGGTTTTTTTGGTTCTTTTTTTTGCAAAAAAAGAACAGAAAAGGAGGCTCTCATGCGCCACGTGTTTGTCGTCAATCCTTGTTCTGGCAAAAAAAACGACCCCGCACTGGTGGTGCAGGGGATACGCGACGCCTGCGCAGCGGCCGGTATTGTGCCGGAGATTTACGCCGAACACAACTGCGAGGGGATGATGCAGTTTATGCGTGATGCTGCGCAGAGCGGCGACCCCGTGCGCATTTACGCTTGCGGCGGTGACGGCACGCTGTATTGCGCGGTCAACGCCACCTATGGCCACCGCAATGTGCAAATTGCTGTGGTACCCTATGGTTCGGGCAATGATTTTATTCGACTGTTTGGCGAAAAAGAATTGCTGCGCGACATTTCGCGCCACATCCACGGCACGCCGCACTGGATTGATGCGATCGAAAGCGGCGAAGACGTGGGCGTGAACATCGTGAGCATGGGCTTTGATGCCGAGGTTAATGACAAACAAACACAGCTGAAAAAACTGCCCTTGATTAGCGGCAAAACGGCCTATTTGCTCGCTGTGCTATACTGCCTGCCGCGCAAAATCTTCAACCGCTTCACCGTCACTATTGACGACGGCCAGCCGGTAACCAGCGACTTCATGTTTGCCATTGGCGGCAATTGCAGATGGTATGGCGGTGGTTTTCAGCCATGCCCCACCGCCATGCCTGACGACGGCTTGATGGACTGCGTGACGATTGAAAAGGAAAAAGGCCGCTTGTGGATGCTCATGAACATCAACACCTACAAACGCGGTGGCCACGAAAACAACCCAGACTGGCCTTTTAGCAAGCTCGTGCGCGGCAAAACCATGCGCGTGCAAAGTGATGTCCCCGCCGTGGTTAATATCGACGGCGAAGCGCGCATGGCCACCGATGTCACGTTTACGCTGAAAGAAAAAGCGATTTGCTATGTGGTGCCGCAGGGCAGCGAGTTTTCTGTGTAGGGGCACACTGCGCGTCCGCTCCTTTGATGCGTGTAAAATCCACAGACGGCCAATGGCCGCCCCTACAAAAAGCGCATCCAAGCGTCCACCTGAATCAAATACGCCAGCATTTGCGGCCCCGCCATCAGTTGCCCGAACCACGGTTCGGCCGTTGAGGGCGGTTTTTTGCATGCCTGCAACACGGCCTGCTTGTTCAGCAGGGGAATCAATGGAGAAGTGCTGTCATGCGCAATCTCTAGCAAGCGCTTTTGCAGCAGCTTGGTGTAGGTCGGGTCATAAGTCTTGGGGAAAGGGCTCTTTTTGCGCTGTAACAATTCGACAGGCAACAAGTCTGAAAAAGCGTCGCGCAATAAACCTTTCACCACGCCGTTGTGGTTCTTCATCGCCCATGGCACATTCCACAGATATTGCATCACGCGGCGGTCGGCAAAGGGCGAACGCCCGCGCAGCCCCGCAGCCGTCCCCATGTGATGCATGCGACTCAACAACGTTTGCATGAACCACTGCTGAGTGAGCCAAGTGACCTCACGCTGGCGAGCGTCGGCGGGCGATTCTCCCGCAAGCCGCGGCGTTTGCTCTAGGGTTTGTTCGTAGTGCGCCTGTACGAATTCATTCAGATTTAGCTCGTGCACAAACTCAGGGTCTAGCAAGGCCGTGCGTGCCTGCATGTTGCGCGACCATGGGAACGTGCCCGCGTGCAGCAATTCCTCACGCACAAACCAAGGGTAGCCGCTGAACACTTCGTCGGCGCATTCTCCGGTGAGGGCAACGGTGCTGTGCTGGGCAACTTCGCCGCTAAAATAAAGCAGCGAGGAATCAATATCGCCCATGCCGGGCAGCCCGCGCGCCTGCATGGCCGCAGGCAGCAGATCGAATAGGCTTTGTTGCTCGCATTGCAGATAGCTGTGCTGCAGCGGATATAATTCCAGCATGCGCTGCACGAATGGCCGGTCGCGCTCGGGCTGAAAAGCATTGGCGGCAAAGTGTTCGTCGTTGCCTGCAAAATCGAAGGAGAAGGTGCGCAGTCCACCTAGCTTATTTGCCGCCACAGCAGTGACAATGCTGCTGTCAATGCCGCCGGAAAGAAGGCTGCAAATGTCGCCGTTGAGTTGTTCCTCAATCGCTTGGGTGAGCAGCTCGCGCACGGTGCGCACCGTGGTGGAATAATCATCTTCGTGTGGGCGGCTTTCGACAGCCCACCAGGCTGTTTCCGTCATGCCCTGCGGCGTGAACGTGAGCACATGCCCGGGCAACACCTCACGCACGCCAGCAAACACGCCGCTGCCGGGCGGTTTGGCTGGTCCTAAGCCAAAGATGGTGCGCAAGCTATTTTGATTGATCTCAAGCTTGGCAGGCAGGTCGCGCAATGCCGTGGCAAAGGCCAGCTTGCCGCCTTGCAGGGTGTAATACAGCGGTTTGGCGCCGGCGTGGTCACGAATGAGATGTAGGTGCTTGCCGTCCCACCACGCAATGGCGAACACGCCGCGCAGCTGCTGCACAAAGTCCACGCCGTGCTGCGCAAACCCTGCCTGCATCGCGTCTTCGCCCATGTTGTAGACTTCGCCCTCCCATGCGAAATTGATATCGCATGGGTGCTGTGCATTAAAATCGCAAGTGCCCGAAAAAGCCATATTGTTCTCCTTTGCTGCTTCTATACCTAGTATATCGCGTTTTGCGCAAAAACAGCACTTGCAAAATCAATTTGCCTGTGCTATAATGAAGAAAAAATCGGGGAGGAAATCACATGAAAAAACGCTCATTGGCCGGTTTGCTAGCCGTTTGTGTGTTGCTGGCTGGCTTAACACTCATTCCTTCGGCCGCGCAGCAACAGCCTGCTTGCCCTTGCCACCCGTTGCGCATCACCAACCCCTATGCTGCCGTGAACTGGAACACTTGGGGGCAATACCGAGTGCAGCTGCACACCCACACCACCGCTAGCGACGGCCAAAGCACGCACGCTGAGCTGATTGAAGCCTATTTCGCCGCCGGATATGACGCCCTTGCCATCACCGATCACGGCGTGGTGGACCGTGGCTGGATTCGTCCCAATCACCCGCCATTTGACAACGTGCTGCCGTTTTTGTGGGAGCGCAACATCGTGGGACTCGCCCCCGAGCGCTACGCGCAAATTAACGCTGGCTATGGCCGCGACGGCCGCCCGATGATTCGCATCCCATTTGGCAATGAGCAAAACCCACAGTCCTTCGACATGGTGCATGTGGTGAGCTGGTTTGCAGACTGGGGGCACGCCATCACGCACATCACTGGCAATTATCGCATTCCCATTCGCGGCGTGCACCGCGCTGGCGGAATCAGCATCGTTGCGCATCCGTCTATCGCTCACCACGCCATGCAGGGCGGGCAGCATACGCCGTTTTTCATCAACCAAATTCAGCGTGACTTTGAAGACTTCAGCTCGCTGCTGGGCATTGAAGTATTCAACCCGCACGACATCACGCTATGGGACATCTTGCTGCAAAATCTGGCTCCCGCCGGGCGCAATATCTTCCTGTTTGCCACCGACGATGCACACAATCACACCACGCAGGTTGACCGCCGATGGGTGGTGAGCCTGATGCCCGCAAACACTGCTGCCAACATCCGCACAAACTTGGAAACCGGTGCGTTTTTCTCGGCCGTGCGCACAACGAATGACCGCACGCAGCCCGAACCCGTGGTCACGGAAATCGCCATTGACGACACAACCATTAGCATCCAGACCGAGCATGTGTATGCCATCGAGTGGATCAGCAACGGCGAAGTCTTCGCACACGGCAACGCCGTTGACCTAGCGGATTATCTAGATGTGATTGGCGCGTATGTGCGTGCCGAGCTGCATGGGCAACACGTTCTGTTGTATACTCAGCCCTTCCTGCTGCAATACGACGACATGCCCGAGCCTACCTTTGTGCCCGACGATTTCGTTGACCCCAGCGACCGCGACATGTTCTGGCCATTCGTTTTCCGTGCCGTCACCGGTTGGATATTCGATGTAGCGTGGCGTGGCTACTTGTGGGTAACGGGCTTGTTCGCGTAGTGCGCTCGCCGTGCAGGCGTTACTTTTCTTGAAAGAAAAGTAACCAAACGAACCTTAGTCGCTTCGCGGTGTGTTCATACGAATATATCAAAACTCCACTCTATGGAAATCCCAGAGTGGAGTTTTCGTGTTATTTTTAGGTGTTGCCGCGAAGCGGGGAGCTGCACCGCAGGTGCTACTTGCCAGCGACTACGTCTTTCAACGCCTTGCCTGCTTTGAACACGGGCACGGTGGTGGCGGGGGAAATCAGCTCTGCGCCGGTTTGGGGATTGCGCACTTTTTTCTCAGCGCGATCACGCACTTCAAACGAGCCAAAGCCCACAAATTGCACTTTTTCGCCCTTCACCAATGCGTCTGTAATGGCACCAATTACGGCGGCCACGGCTTTTTCGGCGGCTTTCTTTTCAATGCCTTCGCGCTCGGCCACCATGGCGATAAATTCGTTCTTGTTCATGCTTGGGTTCTCCTTTTTGTTGAAAAATTTTTGGTAAGTTTAAGGGTCTGCATGCGATTTATGTTAAGTCAATGGCAGTGCCATTGATCTCGTTTTCGGCTTGTTCAAATGTTGAGATAAATTCTTCGCAGGTTTGATGCAGCGCAGCCTCGGCTTGTTTGAGTTGCTCGGCCTGCGCAAGCATGTGCGCCTGTTGGGCAGCAAGGGCAGGGGAACTGATGCCCGTTTTTTCGGCGCGCCGCAGAATTTTCTCGGCCCGCAGTTGCGGCGGCAGCTCGTGAGGGATGCTTGCCATGGCCTGTGCTATGCTAGCTTGTCCTTTTTTGCTGCGCTTCACGGCATCCCAATTGCTTAGAGCATCGTCGGCGTTTGCGGCATCAAGCTCGCCAAACACATGGGGGTGGCGCTCAATGAGCTTGCGGCAAATGCCGTCGGTCACATCATCCCAGTTGAAGGCTCCGCGCTCGGCAGCCATTTGCACGTGCAGAGCAATTTGCAGCAGCACGTCGCCCAGCTCTTCGCACAGCAATACGTCGTCGCGCTTGTTGATGCCCTCAATGGCTTCGTAGGTTTCCTCCACAAAGTTGTGGCGGATGCTTTCGTGGGTTTGCGCAGCGTCCCAAGGGCAGCCATCGGGTCCGCGCAGAATCTCCACAATGTGGCGCAAGTCTTCGGCGGAATAAACCGCTCGTTGCAGCAAGTCTGCGTGCTTCATGTTGTCACCTCTACTATTTTACCCTATCAGGCCGTATTTTGCAAGCCTTTTTGCAACTTTTTTTCCGCCGGGCAGCATTTCTATGTCTTCGCGGGTCAATGCTTTGGTGAAAATCATCGAAATTGCGTAGATTAGCATGCCTGCGCCGGTGGCTAGGCCCACTTGCAGCAGCAAGCTGATGCGTGGGTCTGGGCCAATTTGCGGCAACCAACGTGCGGCCATGCCGTTCACCACCCATGCGGCCGCCGCGCAAAGTGCGCCGCAGAACAGCGGTTTCACAATCAGCTGGTTCACGCGCAACTTGGTTTTGGTGATGCGCAGCAGGTAGGTGAGATTAATTGCCACCAGCACCGCAAAGAACAACACCGTGGCAATGGCAGCGCCCATGATGTTAATCTGCGGCTGGCTAACGAGGACGTAGTTCATCACAATCTTCACCACCATGCCCACGACCAGCGACTTCACTGGCACGTCGGTGCGGCCAATGCCCTGCAAGATGGCCACAATGGGCGTGCTGATAGCCATCAGTGCGGTGAACGCACCAAACACCATGATGATGGGTGCGGCATGCTGCGCCATGCCGGGGATGCCGCCATAGAACAGCGTGAGGATGGGGTAGGCCAGCACAGCCATGCCAAAGCCCGCAGGCAGCGCGATAATCATGGCCATGCGCAGCACCGTGTTGATGGTGCGGTGAATGGTGGCGCTGTCTTTTTGCTCCCAAGCTGCGGCAATCACCGGCAGGGATGAAATGCCCAGTGCCGCCACCACCGTGGGAATGAGCGTGCGAAAGGTCATGGCGATACTGTATACGCCCCAAATGTAGTTGACTTGGTCGTCCGGCAAAATGCCGCGCAGCTCAAACACTGCGCCATAAATGTCGTGAATGACATCGGGATGCACCTCTAAAGCTGTGCGTAGCAATCGTTGCACGTTAATGGCGTCAATAAAATTCGTCAGGTTGAGAATAGATGAGCTAATGACCATCGGCACGCTCATCAGCAGCATCTCACGCGCAAGTTTGCGGCCGGGTTGTGCGGGCGGTGCAAGTTGCAGCTGCTCCGGCGTAATGCCGTCGCCGCGCAGTTTGTGCCGCAGCCAAAGATAAACAAACCCCAGCACCGAGCCAATGGTAATGCCCAAAATCGCCGCCGCCGCCGCCCAGGCATACATCAGACTGTAAGCTTCGTCGATGCTAGTGGCCGTTTGCCCAAACACCGTGCCATAGCTCACGAACTCATGGCGGCCAACATTCATCACCACAATGGCCAGCAGCAGCCCAATGGCCAGTTTGCACACCGCTTCAATCACTTGTGAGGTTGCAGTGGGCACCATGTTGCGCAAACCTTCGTAGTAACCGCGGTAGGCGCTCATCGCACACACGAACAGCACCGTGGGGGCAATGGCGAAAATCGCGGGCAGCGCAAGCAGTTGGCCGGCTGCAAAATGGTAGGCATAAGGCCAAGCCAAGGCAGCAATCACCAGCGTGCCGCTGATACCCATGGCCAAAAACAGACGCTTGGCTACCCGGTGAATGGCACGCACATCGCGATACAGCCCAGCGCTCACCCGTTGTGCCACCATGCGACTGACCGCAATGGGCAGCCCGGTGATGGCAATGGCGAAAATCGGCAGATAAATTTCGTGTGCCGAGGCAAAGTAGCCCATGCCAACTTCTTCAATGATGTTAGCTAGGGGAACTTTATAAAACATGCCAATGAGCTTCACCAGTGCTACAGAAATCGTGAGCACCACGGCACCACCAAGCATGGTTTGTTGTTCGTTTGCGCTAAGTTTGCGCTTCAAATGGGCGTTCCCCCTCTTGTTGTATTGTAGGGGCGCGCATTGCGCGTCCGTTAGATTCTGCGCGGACGGCCAATGGCCGCCCCTACATGCCCTGCAATATTATACCATTTCATTTCCGCTCCGTCAACCCTAATCCCCCAAAAATTCACGCAGCAGCGAATCTGCGGGCACCTGAATTTCCGGCAAGTGCGCAAAACGGCTGAGCGCCGCCGCCAGTGCACGGCTTTCCTCGCAAGCAAGACCCGCCAGCAGCGGCAGCACCCGTGCCGCAAACACGCAAGGTTCATACACATGCACAGAGTTCACCAGCACATCGGCATAGCGCTTGCAGGGCGCAAGATAAGCCTGCTCGCCCGCCAGCACAGATGGCCACATGGCTAGAGTTTCCGCCGCAGTGGAGTTGCGAAATTGGCTGTCACGCAATATCCGTCGCGCAAGCCGCAGCTGAGTCTTGCTCAGCACCACGCTATCATCATCCACAATGCGGGTGCTCACGTTCACGTAAATCTTGGTGCACCGCGGGCAAAGCTGTGTGATTTCCGGGTTCAACGCATGCAAGCCCTCCACCACCAGCATGTCGTGGTCGCCCAGGCAAAGTTCGTCCCAGTGGCTGCGCTTGCCCAGCCGAAAGCTATAGTGCGGCACAGCGGCGCGGCCCTGCTCCATCAGCGTGGTGAGGGTGTCACGCAGCAACGGCAGATCAAGCGCACGCACGCTTTCAATGTCCGCAGAGCCATCGGGCAGGCGGGGCAGGTTTTCTCGCTCCAGATAGAAATCGTCAAGGGAAAGCCGATAGGCCATGGCACCGTGGTGCTGCAAAGCTTCGGCGATTTTTTGCGCGGTGGTGGTTTTGCCGCTGGCGCTGGGCCCGGCCAGCATCACTAGCTTGTGGCCGGGGCTGTTGCGCGCGCGGCCCGCAATGCCCGCGATGAGTTCGCTGTAGCGTGTTTCGGCAGCAGCCACAAGCTCGGCTGGGTTTTGCTGCGCCATGGCGTTGATGTAGCTCAAGTTGTTGCGAATGCTCATAAAGAAAAATTCTCCCCCTCATACTAATCTATAGTATATGAAGGGGGAGGGGTTATATGCCGCTTGAGGCGGGCTTGGTTGTTTCGCTGGATATTTGTGAGGAATTTCCTTCCTGTGCGTCGACTAAGGATTATCATATGCAGAAATGAGGAGGTCAAAATGAATACCATAGTGCTTTTGGTGGTTCCCATCGTGATAATCGCAGCAAGCATTGCTGCATCGCACTACGCCATTCAATGGGCTCGAGGAGTTTAAGGAGGGAAATTTATGTTTAGTGAACCTTGGCACGGCTTGTTGGTTTCATGGATTGTAGTTATTGGCGGTTTTCTCGTTCCGGTTTTGCTAGTGCCTTTATGTCTTATAGGAGGGATTTGCTTATGATACCGATGTCAGGATATCAGATCGCTTTTGCTGCCCTGCCGTGGGCACTGGCTATGCTTGCTGTGCTCATCGCAGGTATAATCACGATTGTTTCAGCAATCAGAGTTTGGTTGCGGTGAAGAAAGACAAAAAACACGCTTAACCGATATAAGGTCGAGCGTGTTTTTTGATGAAAGCTTGCAGCCTCTTTATCAACCTCGAATAGACCACAGCGAAGCGACGAAGCCGCACCGCAGGTGCTAGCGGTGCCGGAAGAACCGGTGTGTGCCGTGGTCAAAGATGTGGTGCAGGTTGTTTTGGTGCCAGCTGCCGGCCGAACCGCGAATCATGCGGAAAAACGTTGCCCCGCGGGCGAAGTCTTCGCCATTGAGCGCACGCTGCACGTTCGCGCGAATGCGATCGTTTGGCGTGGCACGTGCGAATTGGCCGTTGGTTACCGGCGTGAACTGCCCCGGCGCAAAGATTACACTTTCCACACAGTTGGGAAAGCGATGGTCGGCAATGCGGTTGAAGATTACGTTCACCACCATGATTTGCCCCAGATCGTCCTCGCCGCGTGCCTCAGCCCACACAATGCGGTAGAGCATGTCGCGCTCGCGCGCGGTCACGCGGTGCCTTTGGGGGACATATGCCTCTTGGGGATTAAAAAACGGAATTGCGTTGTGCACCACGCCAATGCTCTCGCGCAGCAGGGGAATTCGCTCGGCCCAATGCCCAGCGGGCAGCGCAATGGAGCTCACGGCAAAGGCCATGGCCATCGCTGCAACCAGTGCGGCTTGGGCAATGTGTTTGATGCGCTTGACTGTTTTGTTGCTCATAAAACCTCCTTTTCAATACGCAAGTTGGCATTATAGCACAGTTCGGACGGATTGTCAAGTCTTTCGGCGCGATTTGGCGAATTTAGCCCATTAAATCACGAAATCGGCCAGGTTATTGCTGCAAAACAACAAAAACCGGCAGAACGAGTCTGCCGGGATAGTTTTTGTGAAAGTGGAATAATGCACAGCGAAGCGGCCGAGCCCCACCGCAGGTGGTTAGTTCATCCAAAGCCAGCCAAAGAAAACGAAGCGCAAAATGAAGTCCAGCCAGCCGGGCAGGTCATACCACCAAGTGTCGTTGGCGGGTTGCGCGCGGGTGTAGCGCGAAACAAAGTTCAGCGGATTTTGCGGCACGCCATTGACGATTACTTCAAAGTGCAGATGCGGCCCGGTGGCGTTGCCGGTGCGACCCACGCGGCCAATGGGTTGGCCTGCGCGCACTTGCTGCCCGCGTGTGATGCCAGAAGTCGAGTTCGATTGCAGATGCGCGTAACGTGTGCGAAAACCGTTGCCGTGATCGATGATTACCTGCTGGCCAAAACTGGAGTGCCAGCCAATAAGCTCAACTGTGCCTGCGGCAGCAGCAACCACCGTGGCACCGTTAATGTCCACTCCCGGCACCCCTGTGATGTCAATGCCTTGGTGCATGCGCCTGCCACGCCAGCCAAAGGGCGAAGAAACATGGTAGTAGCCCGGTACAGGCCAAACAAAGCTCGGTGCAGATGCACTGGCCGTGATGGCGAACAGTCCTGTCATCATCAGCAGCGCGAGGATAAGCGCGAGTGTGCGTTTCATGCATAATCTCCTTTAAGCGACAAATTTCGCTCTTTCATAGTATACCACGTTCGGCGTCATTTGTCAAGCACCGCCACTGCACGCCCGGCAGCGTTTACAATATTCTGAAATATTTTGCAAAAAAGTGTTGACAATAGGGTTCGGATGTGATATGATATCCTAGTGCCCTGCAGCAAGCAGCCGCACACTTGCACCTTGAAAATTAAACAACGATTCATTTGGTCGCACTGTTTTTGTTTTGTGCGATGCAGAGGCTTAGGTCTTTGTGTTGTGCGTGAACGTGAGCAGCGAAGCGACTAAAAACCCTTA
>WRBQ01000042.1 GCA_009784445.1 Oscillospiraceae bacterium | reverse complement strand
GTTTCGCGCTCCAACAGGTAGTAATTGTCGCGCAGCCATTCGGCAAACACGGCACTATCTGCGGCCAATTCACGCCGCAATGCGCGTTGATATTGCCGCCGCAACCCCCGCAATCCTCGCTTCAATGTTGCGCGAACCTCACGCAGCCCGGCAAATCGTTGCATGCAAAAATCCCCCTCAAGTGGTAATCCTACATATTTTTACCAGAATGAGGGGGATTATGCGATTGATTAAGGGCAACTTACGCGCCTTCTTTGTCGAATATCTCCGCGGCTGCCTTGCAAATATTCAGCGAAAGCGTTAGGCAGTCGACGTCCACATTGTCGGCGGTGTCTTCACGGGTGTGATAGTAGCGCTTGGCTTCGTGGCTAACCCCAGTTAGTCCACAGGCCTGCAACCCGAGACGGCTAAATGCTTCGGCGTCCACCGCGCCAGGATAAAGCTCAGTGTTGGGGATATCCACACCACAAGCCACGCCCGCTTTGCGGATGAGTTTTGCCACGCGCTTGCTGTTGCGCACTGTGCCCGTGCAGCCCATGTGGCACACGCGCAACTCTTCCACTTCGCGCATGGTATCGAGCGCAACGAAGACGGTTTCTACGTTCGGGTCGGCCAACATGTCGTAGTTCATCTTGGCAAAGGCACGCGCACCGCGCAGCCCGGCTTCTTCGCTGCCGCTGAGAAAGCAAGCGACCTCGGTGTTGCCAAAGCGAATATCTTCGTCGTGCATATCTTTGAGCACCGCCATGGCGATGTAATTCGCGCTGAGGTTGTCGTTGGCGCCATCACAGGCCACTTTGTAGTTGACCAGAATCAGCATCAGCACGGCAGGCACCAGCAGCACAAGCAACGCAATGCTCATCACCAGCCAGCCGCCCTGCCAATGTGCGGGCGAGCCGCCGTTCACCAAGTTGATGATGCCTGCCACCAGCGTGGCGACCACAGCTGCAACGCCGCCGCCAATGCCCACGCCCATGAGCACCGCCCCCCCCCAGTAGGTCAGGCGCCATTCGTGTGCCACGTCGGTGTGGCCGCCAAAAATAATGCGACGCTTCACTTCGCCCTGCGGCTTGCGCGTGGCATACACATTGCGGCTAACTTTTTTGGGGAAGAGAAAGTCGATGAAGCTGCGATAAAACAGGAACTCGAACAGTGCCATAGCAAGGGCAAGCGCGGGCAACACTGCGCCCAGAATCGTCAGTGCCAAGATGCCCGGATTGAAGAAGTAAATGGCCACGGAGGCAAACACGAAAGTCATGGCAATGGGCAGCCAGCCCATGAACGCGCCCGGGTGCAGCGTGAAGTCTTGCATGATGACGTCGTCACTGTAGCCCGCCAGTTCCTCTTTGAAGAAGGCTTGGGCGTCGCGCTCGCTTTGGCTGCCGGGCAGGCGAGCTTTGTAGCTTTCGCACACGTGGCGGATGCCATCAAGCATGTACGCTTTGGTGGAATCTTTAGCTTTGAGGTTCGGCCCTTGGGGCAGCGGAGTGGTTTTTGGCATGGAAAATCTCCTCTTCATTTGTTACTATATTTATATTACTACAAAATCGCGGGCATTGCAAGCCCCTTTTGCAGGAAATTTAAACAAATTTGCCGTGCGAAACTTGTCTATTGTGCACAATAAATGACTATGCTTTCATTTTTTGTTTTGGAATAGTTCATGAAAACGCAACAAAGCGCTTGACGAAACCGAAATATGTGATATAATAGTATTATAACTATTTCATTATGGGGGGCTGTTCGATGTATTCCAAAGAAGTCACAGTACAAAATAACGTGGGGCTGCATGCACGCCCGGCCACGTTTTTCATTCAAAAAGCTAACGAGTTCAAATCATCCATTTGGGTGGAGCGCGAAGATCGCCGCGTGAACGCCAAAAGCTTGCTGGGCGTGCTTTCGCTTGGTATTGTTGGCGGCACAAATATCCGCATTCTTGCCGGCGGTGCTGACGAAGAAACCGCAGTTGACGCGCTGGTGAAGCTGGTTGAATCCGGCTTTGCGGAAAATTAGTTTCGTTAACCAAGCCCTGAAAGATTTCTCCACAACTTTTTCATATGCTTCTTTCTGGGACGTTAAAAAGTGAACCCCCATCAGATTGATGGGGGTTTGCGCATTTTTGGGGTACCCCACCGCCCTTCGGGCACCTCCCCCAAGGGGGGAGGCAATGGGGTTACGTTCTATAATCGCCGTTGATTTTCACATAATCATAGGTCAAATCGCAACCATAGGCGGTGGCGGCGTGTTCGCTGTTGCCTGCCGCAATGTGAATCGTGATTTCCTCTTCGGCTAGGATTTTCGCCGCAACATCTTCGCAAAAAGGCACGCCCGTGCCGTTTTCGCACACGGTGATGTCGCCTGCTGCGCTGCTGAAGCGCACACCAATTTTCGTCACATCCAAGTCTGCGCCGCTGTAGCCCAGTGCGCATAATTCACGGCCCCAGTTTGCGTCGCCGCCGAACATCGCTGCCTTCACCAAGCTGCTGGCGACCACTGCCTTGGCAGCTAAGCGGCAGTCTTGCACAGTGTTTGCGCCGCTCACTTGGCAAATGAGCAGTTTGGTTGCGCCCTCGCCGTCGCGGGCAAGCATGCGCGAAAGCTCCGTGAGCACCGTCATGAGCGCCGCACGAAAGGCGTCAAGTGCAGCGCCTTCGCCGGTGATTTCCGCGTTGCCGGCCATGCCGTTGGCCAGCACGCAACACATGTCATTTGTTGAAGTATCGCCATCGACCGTGACCATATTTAGCGTACCTTCGGCGCATTCCTTCAGCGTTTGCTGCAACATTTCGGACGAAATCGCTAAATCCGTGGTGATAAATGCAAGCATCGTCGCCATGTTAATGTGAATCATGCCGCTGCCTTTGGCCATGCCGCCCACGCGGCAAAGCGTGCCGCAAGGCAGCGTGAACTCCACAGCGCTTTGTTTGGGAAAGGTGTCTGTGGTCATGATAGCCGCGGCAGCTTTGTCGTTTTCGCGACCCATGCCCGCAACCAGCTCTGCCATGCCTGCCTCGATTTTCTGCACGGGCAGCGGCTGGCCGATGACGCCCGTTGACGCGACAATCACGTCTCCGCCGGCGATGCCAACATGCTCTTGCACGAGTTCACACATGCGTTGCGCCACGGCGATGCCATCGGCGTTGCAGGTGTTGGCGTTGCCGCTGTTGACAATGACCGCCTGGGCTTTTCCATTTTGCAAGTGACTTTTTGTCACGGTGATGGGCGCACCCTGCACCAGATTTTGCGTGTAAATTGCCGCCGCATTGGCGGGTGTTTCACTGACGATGAGCGCTAAATCCGGCGTGCTGCGAGTTGGTTTGATACGACATAGCACGCCGTTGGTGGTGTAGCCTTTGGCGGCGCAAACTCCCCCAGAAATAGATTGCATAAGCTTAATTCTCCTCTCATTCGATGACATCACAGCGAAGCGATGTGATGCGCCACTTCCAGCGCAATTTGTAGGCATCGCTCTTGTTTAGTTAGCGGCACATTACCCGCTGTGCGGCGATCCCACTGCGCGCAGTCTAGGCAATCCTCTGCAAAAAACATTTGATACACCGGCAAGTTATAGAATTGCGCCGCTGCCATAATCGACGCACATTCCATGTCTACCACTGCGCAACCCTCTGCGCGGCGCGCTTGCACGGCTTGGCGAGTTTCACGAAAAACCGCATCGGTCGTCCAAGTCTTGGTCATCACGCAAGGTAGCTCAAGCCCGGTGAGAATTTCACACAAGTGCTCTGCAGTGGGGATATTGATATAGCTGTCGTCGGGCGGGGCGTAGTGATAGCTGGTGCCCTCGTCTCGATATGCTGCGGTAGGCACTGCGATACCACCCGCCGCAATGTCGCGGTCTAGCACGCCGCACGAGCCGTAAAACAAGAATTGTTGCGCACCCATTGCACGCAGTTTTTCCATCGCGCTAACTGCGGCAGGGCCACCCAACATGGCATGATAAACCGCAATTTCACTGCCCTTGTAGCGCACACGCCACACGGGACACGCCCAACCCGCAGAACTTGTTTCCAAAATTTTTTCGGTTTCATAGGCCGCCAACAACGGTTCAATTGCCTTGAATACACCTAATGCGATCTTCGGGAATCCCGCAATCGGCTGATAAAAATGCGTGGCATTGATTATCGCTTCAGCAGGATTATAGGCGTTAAGGATGCTCACAGCACCAGACCCTCCTGTTCGCCCGCGCCGATGGCCAAGTTCAGGCACTGCACTGCCGCGCCTGAAGCTCCCTTGCCCAGGTTATCAAATCGCGCAACCAGCAGCAAGCGTTCGTCATGCCCATGCACGCTGATTTCCATGCTGTCGCGCCCGTGCATAATGCTCGCGGGACGTGGGTCCGGGTCATCAACCACGTTAATCATCGCAGCGCCTGCGTAAAACTCACGCAGGCAATCCAGCGCAGTTTGCTTGGCAACACCATGCAGTGGAACCGTCAGCTCAATGCCGCAGGGGAAGTCGGCAATCACCGGGCAAAACGCAGGCGCATGCAGCAGCCCGGTGTGCGCCACCATCTCGGGCAAATGCTTGTGCTGCTGCCCTAGGGCATATTGCATGGGCGCACAAAGCACATCGCCGCGCGTGCGGGTTTCGGCTTCGTACTTCTCAATAATTTCCTTGCCGCCGCCGGTGTAGCCCGTGAGCGAAACGCAGCTCAGCCGTGCATCTTTGGCGATCAAACCGCCCAACAGCAGCGGCCGCACCAGCGCGTTAAAGCCGCTGGCGTGACAGCCAGGATTGCCAATGCGCTTGCCCGTTTGGATAGCTTTGCGGTAATCCCCGCCCAATTCGGGCATGCCGTAGGCCCAGCCCGGTGCAATGCGATGCGCGGTGGAGGCATCGATAATCACGGTTTCGGGGCGAATATGCAGCACAATTTCTTTGGCGGCTTCGTCCGGCAAACACAGAAACGAAACATCCGCGCGGTTGTGCATGTCTATGCGTGCAGCTTGGTCGCGGCGTATATCCGCGGGCAAAACCAGCAGGTTCACGTCACGGCGGTTGGCCAAGCGTTGTTCAATGCGCAGCCCAGTGGTGCCGCTGCGGCCATCGATGAATACATTGTGCATGTTGTTCTCCTTTACAAAAGAGCCCGCCCGAAGGCAGGCTCATTCATGTTTTTCTTACGCAGTTGCAGCAACCACTTTTGCAGGATTGATGCGCACGCCGGGGCCCATGGTGGCGGCCACGGTGCAGCTGCGGATGTATTGCCCTTTGGCGGCGGCTGGCTTGGCTTTCACCAGTGCGTCCAGCAGTGCGTCAAAGTTTTGTTGCAGCTTTTCTTGCCCAAACGACGCCTTGCCGATGGGGCAGTGAATGATGTTGGTTTTGTCCAAACGATACTCAATTTTACCCGCCTTGGCTTCTTCAACAGCCAAGGCAACGTTAGCCGTTACGGTGCCAGCTTTGGGGCTGGGCATTAGCCCGCGGGGGCCAAGCACTTTACCCAAACGGCCCACAAGACCCATCATGCTGGGATGCGCAATGGCCACGTCAAAGTCCATGAAGCCTTCGCCCTGAATGCGTGCTACGAGGTCTTCAGCACCCACAACTTCTGCACCGGCTTCTTCAGCAGCACGCGCATCGTCGCCTTTGGCGAACACTGCCACGCGCACTTTGCGGCCAGTGCCGTTGGGCAGAATGACTGCGCCGCGCACTTGTTGGTCGGCGTGGCGGCCGTCTACGCCTAGGCGCACGTGCACTTCCACGGTTTCGTCAAACTTAGCTTTTGCGGTGTCAACGGCCAATTGCAGCGCCTCGTCGGGGTCATACAATTTTGTGCGGTCAACTTTTTGAGCCAGTTCGTTATACTTTTTGCCATGTTTCATTGTCGTTTTCCCCTTTCATTAGTCTGCAACCACAACGCCCATGCTGCGTGCGGTGCCTGCAATCATTTTCATGGCAGTTTCCACGCTGGCGGCGTTGAGGTCGGGCATTTTGGTTTCGGCAATTTGGCGCACTTGCTCTTGGGTGATAGTGGCCACTTTGGTTGTGTTGGGCACGCCGCTGGCTTTTTCCAAGCCAGCTGCTTTTTTAATCAGCACGGCGGCGGGCGGCGTTTTGGTCACAAAGCTAAACGTGCGGTCGGCGTACACCGTGATGACCACAGGGATGATCAAGCCGATGTCGTTTTTGGTGCGCTCGTTGAATTCTTTGGTGAACGCCATGATGTTCACACCATGTTGACCCAGCGCAGGGCCAACGGGCGGTGCCGGGGTTGCTTTGCCGGCGGGAATTTGCAGCTTAATGTAGCCGGTAACTTTTTGTGCCATGGGGTAAATTCCTCCTAATAATTAAGTGGTAATGGCGAAGCTAGTGCTTCTCCCACTGCAACAAACTAGTCGATGGCTTCGACCCAATCCATTGCAAGCTCGGTAACGGTTTCTTTGCCAAACAGGGCGGTGATGGCCACTTTGACTGTGCCCTGTTCTTCGTTAATGCTTTCCACGCGGCCGGTGAATCCTTCAAAGTTCGGGTGAATGATGTTGACTTCATCACCCTCTTTGTAGTTCACTTCCACGCGGCGTTGTTCCACGCCCATTTCAGCAACTTTTTCTTCCTCAAGGGGAGCAGGGCGGTTGTCTGGGCCAACAAAGCCCGTTACCCCGCGTATGTTGCGCACTGCCCACCAGCACTCGTCGGTGATTTTGGGCTGGTCGTGGTCATCAAGAAAAGTGGCGATTTTCACAAACACATAACCGGGGAACAGTTTGCGTTCCACTTCGCGTTTTTTGCCGCCTTCTTTGGTTTCAATCACAGTTTCGGTGGGGATTTTCACGCCCTGCACTTGGTCTTGCATGCCGCGATTTTCCACAACTTTTTCGATGTTGGCAGCCACTTTGTTTTCGTAGCCGGAGTACACGTGAATCACATACCAGCGTGCGTCCATGTTGCGCTCCTATTCTTCGTTGTCGTTTGCGGATTCTTCGTTCGCATCGTTCGCATCGTTTGCGTCGTTTTCGTCAGCTGGTTCTTCAGCTTCAGTTGCTTCAGCCGGTTCGGTGGTTTCTGCAGGCTCAGTGGTTTCGGCCGGTTCAGTCACAGCGGGGGTTTCAACTTCATTGTTTGGCATATCCACCACTTGTTCTTGCTGGCCAAGCTCACGCCCTGCGGCAAGTTGCAACGTTTGCCCCAGCCCAAAGCCCAAGCCCCAATCAATCACCCAAATAAGCGAACCCACCACAATAATGGTGACGATAACAATGCCGGTGGATTTCAGCACAGTTCTGCCGTCCGGCCAAGTGATTTTCTTCGTTTCGCCACGAAAACGCTTGAACCAGCCACGGCGACGTTTTTTCTTCTCGCCTTTGGCTTTTTCCTCTTTTTTCGGGGCGGATTTCTCGGCGGCTTTCAGCTTTTTTTCAGCTTCAAGCTGCTCTTTGTCTTTCTTCGCCATTGCAATCGCCCTCCTTTACTTCGTTTCGCGGTGCGCGGTGTGCTTTTTGCAAAACCGGCAGTACTTGTTGAGCTCCAGTCGTTCGGTTGTGTTCTTTTTGTTTTTCATTTTGTTGTAGTTGCGTTGCTTGCACTCTTGGCAAGCCAACACGATTTTAACACGCATCTGTGTCGCCTCCTGCTTAAATTTGTTCGGCTCCCTGCATTGCAAAATGGGCAAAAAAATAAAACCCTTCCGCACAGGTGCAACTATTATAGCACATGTGAGAAGGGTTGTCAAGGGTTTGAAGCAAAATATTTTGCTCAATATGCGGTTTAGGCAAAGCGCATGGCTAACAAGCTATACACAAATGTCACAATCAAATGAAACAGCCCGCCTAAGAATCCCAAAATCATATTGAACAGGTCGTACAAAAACAGAATCACCACTTGCCATGGTTGTTCGCCCGGGCGTTCAATGCTGCCGAAACCACCCGAGTCTTCATCCGGTTCTGCAGGGCAGGCCTGCGCGTAGCTGTAGTCGTTTTCTTCGGCGTAGCTCACTGCCATCGCGGGCACAAGCAACGCCGCACACAGCACAAGCACAAGAGCTAGGCTAAGCAGTTTTTTCATAGAAATCTCCTTATGTTAAATGTTAAAGCCCGCCAAACAGCAACCAGAATAGCCCGGCCAAGGCGGCCAACACAAGCACTAGCCAAACCATAGACGATGATGTTTGTTGCTGCAGCGTAACGCTACCATTGGCAAGCTCTGAGATGTAAAAGAAGAAGGTTCCGCTAGGCACAGTAGCACCGACTTCGGCCATGTGGCGCACGTAAACACGCTGGTTCGTTACATTCACAATGCTCATCATATGTGGCAGAAAAATGCTGCGATGCAACACAGTATCGTAAAAAATCACACCGGTATGGTGACCCGAAAACGCAGTGCCAGCAGAATAGGTGAAAAAGCGTTCGTTGATGCGCCCCTCCAAGATGATCATGTTAACGGTAGTGCCACCCCAATTGCCGGCTTGGATCAGCATGACCATTTCGTTAGTTGTGGTGTTGTGCATCCAAATTTCATCTCTTAGCAGCGTTGAGCCGGACGCATGCACGCCGCTATACACCTCAAACACGCTGGTGTTGTTGTTCATCCAAATAACATGTCCGACATCGCCGGGATTTGCTGCCCCCGCGGGCACAAGCAACGCCGTACACAGCACGAGCACAAGGGTTAAGCTAAGCAATTTTTTCATGGTTGTAATCCTCTTTTCTATTTGAATATTTCCATCGCTTTGGCCAAGATTTCATTCGCACGCTGCTCTGCGGCCGCAAGGCTGTTGCCCGGCTTGAAGGCATCGTTGGTGCAGATATACAGCTTGATTTTCGGCTCGGTGCCGCTTGGGCGCAGCACCAGCCAGCTGCCGTCAGCCAAATGCAGCTTCATCACATTGCTTTTGGGCAGGGTGATTGCCACAGTTTCGCCAGTACGCAAATCGCGCTTTTGCTGGGTTTGATAGTCCTCCATCGCAACCACGGTTTCCCCTGGCAGACAGCTTGCGAAATGCTTACGAATGTGCTGCATCCACGCGCCAATTTGCGCCGCACCGGCCGCGCCTTTGGCCTCGTGATTATACAATAAATCGGCCACTGGGCCATATTTCGCATACAGCGCTTGCAATGCAGTGTAAAGGCTTTGGCCTTGTCGCTTGTGAAAAAGAGCCATTTCTGCCACGAGCGCTGCCGAAATCACACCATCTTTGTCGCGGCAATGATCGCCCAGCAGGTAGCCGTAACTTTCCTCAAAACCAAAGAGGAAATCATGCGTTTTGTTTGCCGCCCAGTCGTCCATCACCTCGCCGATATACTTGAAGCCGGTTAACACAAGCTGCATCGGCACGCCGTTGGCGCGACAAACACGCTCGGCCAAGGTGCCGGTGACGATCGTGCTTACCACACCTGCATTGGCCGGCAGGCCGCCGCGCTGGATGACGTAATCCACCAGCAGTGCGCCAGTTTGGTTGCCGCTGAGCACCTCGTAATCGTCGCCGTTTTGCACCAGCACGCCAATGCGGTCTGCATCGGGATCGGTGGCGAAAATCACATCCGGGCGCGTGGTTTTGGCGATTTCCATGGCAGGTTCAAACACGCATTTGTCTTCGGGGTTGGGCTTTGCCACGGTGGGGAAAGTGCGGCCTTCATCCTGGTGCGCTTGCGAGGGCACCACGTCAACATTGGTGTAGCCTAGGCGACGCAGTAGTCCCGTGACCGGCACAAGGCCCGTGCCATGCAACGGGGTATACAGCAGCTTGAGGCTGTCACCATCCGCGGTTTTTTGCAGGAATTTCTCCACTGCCGCATAGTAAACTTCATCGAAGCTCTCATCAAGCGTGTGCAGGCTCCCCTGCCCCACCACCTGCGGTGGGGCTCCGTCGCTTCGCTGTGCATTATTAAAATAGTCCAAAGAAGCTATTTCACGCAGCACTTCGCCCGCGGCAGCGTCAGTGAGCTGCCCGCCGGTGGAATTGTAGGCCTTGCAGCCATTGTATTCGCGCGGGTTGTGGCTTGCGGTGATAACAATGCCAGTTTGTGCCCCAAAATGGCGCACGGCAAAGCTCAGCATGGGCGTGGGCCGCGGCTGCGCGAACAAGTGCACCGCAAAGCCGTTGCCCGTTAAGATTTGTGCGGCATGCTGCGCAAACTCTTGCGAGCAATGGCGCGTGTCATATGCAATCACGGCTTTCAGCTGTTCGCCCACATGCGCTTTTTTGATATAATTCGCAAGGCCCTGCGTGGCACGACCAACCGTGAAGTGATTCATGCGGTTGCTGCCTGCGCCGATTTCCGCACGCAAGCCGCCGGTACCAAAGGCCAAATCACGGTAGAAGGCATCGGTGCGGCGCGGTTCGTCAGCAGCGATGGCTTCAAGTTCCGCACGCCAGCGACTTTCGGGCGCAACGTTGTTCAGCCAGCGTTGGCACTCCAGATAAGCCTCGTTGCGGCTGATCATCGCCTTGCGCTGCTTCACGCAATCTGGGCTGCGGCCGGGGTCACGCGGGGTGTGCAGGGTATAATCAATCAATCTTTCAAGCGTGGTGGTGGCCACGTGCAGGCGGGTGTCGCTGCTGGCATAGTAGATGGCCAGCTCGCCATTTTCATTCAGCGCGGCACCGTTACAGAACACCACATTGCTCACGTCGCCCACGCGTTCATCGCCCTGTGGAGCAACGAAAAATCCGCTAGGTTCGTGGGTCACACGCCATGGTTCGTTGAGGTCCGTCATGATGACATACAGCACATAGCGCAGCCCGGCGGCCGTGTTGCGCACACCGTGAGCAATATGCAGCCAGCCGTGCTCGGTTTTAATGGGCACGGCACCGGCGCCGTTTTTGCTTTCGGTAATTTGATGGTAGCGCCGCGGGCTAACGATGCGTTCGTCGCCCACTTCAGCGTTTTCGATGGTGTCGCTCAGCCCAAAGCAAATGCCGCCGCCGCTGCCTGCGTCGATGAAGCCATCCTGCGGGCGGGTGTAAAAAGCATACTTGCCGTCCACGAATTCCGGGTGCAGCACAACGTTGCGCTGCTGCGACGACTTACTTTTGAGGTTGGGCAAGCGCTGCCAGTCCAGCAAATCCCGCGTGCGCACGATAGCACAGGCGGCAAGTGCCGCACTGGGGTCTGCGTTGTCGGGGTCTTTCGACTCGCTGCAAAACGTGCCGTAAATCCAGCCGTCTTCGTGCTCGGTCAAGCGCATGTCATAGACATTGACTTCCTCCGCACAGGTGTCGGGCAGCTCGATTGGGCACACAAAGCGGAATCCCTCTGTCGACTTATCGCTCTTCGCCAGCGCGAAAAAGCTCTTGCGGTCGTGGCCCTCAACCCGCGCGACTAGGTAGTATACGCCGTCTTTATAAATCGCGCCGCTGTTAAACGTAGCGTTTACGCCAAGGCGTTGCAGGCCAAGCGGGTTGGTGGCGGGGTCGAAGTCGTACATCCACGTGGGTGGCACATGGCTGCGGGTGAGCACCGGGTGCTGCCAGCGTGTGAACACGCCGTTGTTTTCGCCCGGCACGTTGGCGCGCGCGATGAGCGCTTCGTATTGTTCTTGTATCGTTTGCAAATGCTGCATGGGGATCACTCCTAATAAAGTTGTTAGATTAAAGCGTTGCGCAACACCGCTTGGTTGCGCCATATCCAGTATAAACTGCGCGTGCGCCATGCAAAGCCCCATAGGCTGCCAGTGCTGTCAAACGTCAACGCAGGGTCGATGGCTTCGTGGGCGGTTTCGCAGATGATGACTTCGATGATTTGGTCAATGAGGCGGGCGCGCGCTTGCGCAGGCAAGCCGTAGCCATCGCAGATAATCCGCACTTGCTCGGCGCGTTTTTCCAGCGGCGGCAGGTCGTGTATCACTTGCAGGTCATCGTCGTGCAGCTGCGCGAACAGCCAGCATACGCGGGCAAGCTCCACCAGCGGGTCAAGCGGGCCGGCGAACTCCCAGTCTACCAATAGCTTGGGGCGGCCGTTTTCGGTCAGCAGATTCCAGGGCGCTAAATCTCCGTGGCAGATGATGCGATTGTCCGCACGCCCGATTTCCCGCAAATACCATGTTTGCCAGATGTCATCGTCGCGTTGCGCAAAACGCGGGGCAGCGGCGTGCAACTTGGCAATCAGCTGCCCAATTTCAAACAGCGCATCGTCCGTCCACTTTTGTGGATGCACCATTTCGCCTTGGAAAAATTCTGCGCATTCGTGCTGTTCATCCAAGGAAATGATGCGCTCCACGGGCAGATTTTCGCCAGCAAAGTGCTGCAACAACCGCCCAACCGTGGGCGACCAAGGATGTGCCGGGCGCTGCACGACATCACCAATGCGATAGACCTGCTTGGCCTCGGAAAGAACCGTTTTCATATTTCTGCACCCTTCGTCGTGCACAGCGAAGCGACTTGCGCCCCGCAGGGGTTATGCCTTGCTAATCGTGAATTTATATTCGTACTTGCGCGGCTTGAGTTTGTAAGGCTCATGCAGCACTGCATTGCCGGGCAGATCACCGCCCACCCCGCGTGAGAATCCGTCCACGCACAAGGTGAGGTGCGCGTCAGGTTCAAGCTCGTGAATGTGTTTTGCAGCATCTAGCTTGTTGGGACTGAAGTGTCCTGCGCTAAAGTTCACCGTGGTTTCAGCATCCACGCGCAGGCCGCTGCCGTTGTCGTCTACCAAAGCGAGACAGCGCACGTCTTCGCGGTTGCCGTTTTCCTGCGGGCGCACATAGTGGTGGGTGAGTTGCTCCACGGGCATGTCGTGCAGCGCAATTTGCTGGCCGGTTTTGCGATCGCAGTAGGCCTCGTTGGGCCCGCGACCATACCATTTTGCGCGAGCGAGTTCAGGCATCACGCCCAGTTTCATGCCCACACGCAGCATGGGTAGCAGCAAACCGCGCACATGGTGCTGCACTTCAATCTGCCCGCTTGCGTGAATGTCATAAGTCGTGCGCAAGTTGGCAAAGTGCCATAGGGAAACCCAGCGCACTGTCATGCGCACGTGGGAATCACTCATGCGCCGTGCACGTGAGCTAAGCGCAAACAGGCCACGCTGGTTGGCTTTCCACAGCCGCAGCGGATGCACGCGCGACAACCATGGCGCAAAATTAACATACCCCGTATCGTTGTCCGTAAGCGCGCGGAAAACATTGGGCTGCAAACCAAGCTTGCGGCCTTGTGCAATCAGCTCGCCTTGGCCAAAGTCTAGGGAGCTCAACCTGCCGCGCTTGAATTTCGCTTGCATCTTGCCGCTTTGCAGCAGCCATTGCCCGCGCACACGCTTGCAATCCAAGGCGCTGTCATCGGCAGGCAAAGCAGGCGGCTGCCAAGGGTTCAGCACAAATTGGTCGTGCCGCAGCGCATAGCCCGCAGCTGCCCAAGGTTGCGTGTGACGCAGTTTGCAGGTGATGGTCAGCAGCAATTCGCCGCGCGCGGTGATTTGGCTGAGATCAAAAGGCACATGCACTTGCAAGTCTTGCCCGGGTGCGATGTCGATTTCCTCAAAAACGCCCTGCTGCGCCACGTGGCCGTTGTTGCTGAGCTGCCAGTGGATTTCATAGGCACTCATGGGCGTGAACAGGCTTTTGTTGCGCAGGGTCACACGTTGCGCCCCGGCATGAAAATGCACGGCACTCACATTGGCATAAACCTGCTTGACTTCATCGTAGGACGGGTGGGGCTTGCGATCTGCGGAAATGATGCCGTTGTTGCAGAAATAGTAGCTGCTGCGGCCTTCGTCAAAGTCGCCGCCGTAAATCCATGTGCCGGGCAGATGCTGGGTTTGCATCACTTCGCTGGCACGAATGGTTTGGTCAACGTAATCCCAGATGAAACCGCCGCACATGTGCGGGTAGTCCTCAAAGTCCTGCACATACTCGCGGAAATTGCCTAAGCTATTATGCATAGCATGCGCGAACTCGCAGTACATCACGGGGTGAGTGGCGTACACACTTTGGGGAATGGCTTTGTTGTCGGCCGCCAGCTTGTTGGCAACGGCCATCCACGGTTCGGGTTTGTAGGCTTTTTGCTCACGCATGAGCTTCACAATGCCTTGCAAGGGATACATGCGGCTGATGAAATCGCTTTTGGTGTAGTCAAAATCGCCCTCGTAGTGAATGGGGCGGCTTTTGTCCAGCTGCAAAATAGCCTCTCGCTCGTATAGGAAATTCAGCCCGTCGCCGGCCTCGTTGCCCAAACTCCAAAAGCACACGCAGGCATGGCTGCGATCGCGCAGTACCATGCGCTCGGCGCGGTCAATGACAGCCGCACGCCACTGAGGATGCCCGCCGGGGCAGTTCTTGCGGCGCACGCCGTGGGATTCTAGGTCAGCCTCGTCCATCACGTAAAAACCCAGCTCATCGCACAGCTGATAAAAAAACGGGTCATCGGGATAGTGCGCGCAGCGAATGGCGTTGATGTTGGCTCGCTTGGCCAAATACAAGTCTTCATATGTACGCTCGCGCGGCACGTGCCAGCCGTGGTCGGGGTCAAAGTCGTGGCGGTTCACGCCCTTGATGATTACGCGCTTGCCGTTGAATTTCAGCACATTGCCGTGAATGTCGATGCGGCGAAAGCCAATGCGAATGCGCTTTTTGCTGATGAACTGGCCATGCTCATCATGCACCAGCACTTGGAATGTATGCAGGTTGGGCTGCTCGGCGCTCCAGTGGGCAAGGCCGGGGAACTCCTGCTGCGCAAAGGGGATGATATTATAATCATGCGGGTCAGCTAGGACGGTTTGCTTGGCGTAGCATTCATCGTTCACCCACAGCGAAACCTGCACCTGTTTTTGCTGCGCCATGCTATTATACAGCGTGATTTCTGCCTTGAGTGTGCCGGTGGCAAAGTCGTTGGTCAGGCTGGTGTCGGCAAACATATCATAGATAGACACAGGAGGTTCCGCCACGAGATAGACTTCCCGATACAAGCCGGAAAAATTCCACATGTCTTGGTTTTCTAGGTAAAACGCGGTGCTGATGCGATACACAATGGCGGTGATGTGGTTTTCACCCGGCTGCAAAAATTCGGTAACTTCGAACTCTGCCGGAGTCATACTGCCCTGCGACCAGCCCACGTATTGCCCGTTGACATAAACCTCAAGGGCACTTTTAGCCGCCCCAAAATGCAGCACCACGCGGTTGCCGCGCCAGTGTTGCGGCAGCGTGAACGTGCGGCGATACACGCCCGCCTCATTCGTTTCGGGGTAGACTGTGGGAATTTTGCGCTTGTTGGTGGTGGCATATTTATCGTGCAGCCACGAGCACAAGTAAAAGGGCTTGCCATAGCCCTGCAACTGCCATACACTGGGCACAGGGGTGGTGTCCCACGCGCTGTCATCGTAATCCGGGCGGCTGTAGCGCGTGACCGGCAGTTCTTGGTCTAGGCCTTGTTGCCACAAGAATTTCCACTGCCCATTGAGTGTAAGCTTGTAGGGCGAGGTGTCCGTCGAGTAGGCGTCGTGCTCGCCAAAGGGCAGCGCCAAATTGCGCGCCGGCAGTTTATTTTCCGAAATCATGGTTGGGTCTTGCCATTTGTGTTTGCGTTTCATCTTCATCCCCATTTCCATCCGTTCGAAAGCTCGCCCAGCGGCGGCTTATCTAGTGCTAAGTGCTTAGTGCTTAGTGCTAAGTGATCTAAATCATCTAGTGCCTGCGCAAGATGCATCATCATGTCGTCTGTGTCACAGGGCGAGGTAAGGCAGAGCAATCTGCATTGGTGCGCGTACTCCGGCTCAATGCCATGCTTACGCATAAATTGCGCGCCCTGTTCAGCATCGCAGCGAATAAGCAATTTTGACTTATCGCACGGTTGAAACAACTCAAGATTTTTCCAGTGTTGTGCGTGTGCGTAAAACTTTATCAGGCGTTCTTGCCATTGCGCGAACCAAGTTTCGCGATGCTGCTCCAACAAGGCGATGCACTCGGCGATGGACGCCATGAGCACATAGCTTGGGCTGCTGGTTTGGAAGATGCGCAGGTTGTGCACAAGCTTTTCGCAGTTCACGCGGTTGCCGCGCACATGCAGCATGGCCGTTTGGGTGAGCGCAGGCAAGGTCTTGTGCAAGCTGTGCACGATGATGTCCCCTTCGGGTAAATCCAAGTGCGCGCCGTGAGCAGCGTCTATTAGTAATGGTATGCTTGACTGCACAGGACTTAGCACCCCTTCGTAAGTCGGGCTGGTGATGACACACAAGCTTGCCTCAGGGTGCTGCGCAAGGGCTTGGTCAATCGTAGCTTGCGCCACCGCGCCGTATATACCCCAGCGGGGCAGCCATTCAGGTTCCAGCAGCACGGCATGCAGGCCGCAGAGCTCCACGGCATGGAACACGCTCATGTGGCAGTTGCGCGCAACCAGAACGGTGTCGCCGGGGTTGGTCATTGCGCGGATGCCCGCCAAAATGGCACCGGTGGCACCGTTGATACTGATATACGCGCCATCGCTGCCCCACAATGCCTGTGCACGCTGCATGATGTCGCGCAGCATGCCCTGCGGGTGTTGCAGATTGTCGAAGCCTGCAATTTCGGTGATGTCAATGGCATAGGGCAGCGCAGCGCCCAGCAAGGCGGTGTTGCGCTTGTGCCCAGGCATGCTAAAACTTGTTGCATTGTTTTGCTGCAAAGCACGAAGCAATTCGCTATTAGCCAAT
>WRBQ01000041.1 GCA_009784445.1 Oscillospiraceae bacterium | reverse complement strand
AAGTGGCCTAGTGACGGCCAGAGCAGCAGGCACGGCTACCATCACCGTTCGCACAGCCGATGGCAACCGAACAGCCAGCGTGACGGTCACTGTGATTCAACCTGTCACTGGCGTGAGCATTGCAGGCGCGGCCACGCGCACATTGAACGCTGGTCAAACCTTGCAGCTTAGCGCTACGGTCAATCCGACGAACGCCACGAATCGTGCTGTCACGTGGAGCAGCAGCAACACGGCGATTGCGACGGTGAACGCCAGCGGTTTGATCACGGCTCGCGCAGCAGGCACCGCGACGATCACCGTGACAACTGCCGACGGCAATCGCACGGCTAACGTGCAGATTACGGTCGCAGTGCCTGTCACTGGCGTGACGATTTCTGGCGCGGTGGCGCAAATGCCAGTTGGTGAAACCACACCGCTCGGCGCAACCATTTCGCCAGCTAACGCGACAAACCGTAACGTTACTTGGCGCAGCAGCAACACCTCTGTGGCAACCGTCAGCGCAAATGGCGTAGTCACCGCCAGAGCTGCCGGTACCGTGATCATCACCGCTACCACCGCCGATGGCAATCGCACAGCACAAACCACCATTCGTGTTTACAACACCATCTTCACCACGCGATGGGAGGCCACTTTCTTCAATTGGTTGCTTTTCTTCGTCGGATTTGGGTGGGTTTGGATGTGGTTCTAATTTGATAGAAAAAAGAGGCAGGGAGTAAGTCCCGGCCTCTTTTTCTGCTGTTAAGTGGATTTGCGATTTGCAAAGAAAAGTGCTTGACAACCCAAGTGGTTTGAGGTATAATAGTTTAAGATGTGAAGATTACGCATGTTTTCACGCGATTTTTATTTCCGGGGTGTGGCGAAGTTTGGTATCGCGCTTGGTTCGGGACCAAGAGGCCTCGAGTTCGAATCTCGACACTCCGACCATAACCATGCAACAAAAAAGATGCAGGCACCTCAACCCCGCTAGTATAGCGGGGTTGAGAGCTTTTTTGAGGGTAAATTCACACCATTGCCGCCGTAGATGCTTCCGCGCCATTTACCCGAACTGCCCCGATACGAACTCCCTATATAACCAAATAGCCCACCCCGCCCGTAATTCTTCGCGTAAGAATTGCGGGCTTTTTTGCATTCAAATCAAGAGAGAAAGGAGCGCACACGCATGCACATCATTGAAAAGATAGCGGAGTTTATTGACTGGCTGCCCACACTGCTGAACATCATCCGCGAGCTACTGAGCAACCTCGGCATCGTCTAACTCAGCAAAAAAATGAAAGGCAAAATTGAATGAACCTACCCAAGAACAAAGACCCCACGGAAACAACACAAACTACCCAATCATTCACCTACGACTGCACCAGCTGCTGTTACATCTTCGGCAAGAGCGGCAGAGTTTGCGGGGTGTGTATCAGAAAAATCCTCGCTGAGCAAAAAGCAGCAGCAGGATAGTATGCACAGTTGTGCCAGCTCTGCTACGCCACATATTCATCACATATTCCGGGCTAGCTTTTCGCCGCTGTTTGTGGTATGATGTGTTTGTGCGGGCAACCGTGCAAAGAACAAAAAGGGAGCGAAATCATGCATATGAAATGCACAACCCAAATCGTTGAAGAAAACGGGGTCTCGGTCATCAAAAGAACCGTGGTCATCACACGCAGCAGCTGGAAATGGCTGTGGTTTATCGTGGTGGATTTGCTGCTAGCCATCATTATCCTCAGCGTTTGGGGCAGGCCCATATAATTTAAATCAAATAAAGGAGGAAACCGAGATGCCAACCAAAGAGAAGTTACTTGCTGCATTGCGCAAAACCGAAGATGGCGCACACTTGGCCCAAGATTTCTGGGACGAATTCGTGACCATCACGGCGTTGGTGCACGACGCCACAGACACGCAACTCGCTCAAGCATGGGAAGCTGTGCACTACGGCTGAACCCCCAAAACACCATCACCCGCTGAGAAAATCAGCGGGAATTTTTTATGAAAGAAGGACTACATGCAAACCTTATCAACGACCCACCTCATCCGCCTGCAGCTTGACGGCAAACACATCGACCTGCCCGCCCCAACGCAGGAACTGTGCGAGTTTTTGGGCTGCTCACCCCGTAAAATCTTGCTGAGCGATGTGGAGTATATTCCGCTCAATGCACAAGGCAAAGAGCTTCTGATGCAACTTCGTCCCAGCGACAACCTCGTGGTGGCCAACCTTGCCGGCACACTGTTGGAATTGCCGGATATCAAGGCAACAATGGATGAAGTCGTCGGTAGCGCACGCAACTTGCTGCCGGAATTGACGCAAGTCTACTACTGCCCGCTGGTTGCCTCATTTTATGAGGACGACCATGAAAATCCCATCCAACTGCACCCGCATTTGCTGGCCTGCCATGAAGATGAAATTCGTGAGGCGCTGCAAAACGAAATGCCGGAAGATGAAAACATGGCTGACTATCTCCCCACTCATGCATTGCAATCCAAAATCGTCTCAGTTGATTGGGATATTGAGCAATTTGGCGATGAATTATTCGGCAAAATATCCTGTGAGATGCGCACACCGCTGACCCAAGATGAGCAAGCTGAATTGGTCGAATGGATTGCCGGGCAAAACTCAGACGGCTTTGGCGAAGGCTTTGAACAAAAGCCCATTCGAGTGGAAGAACTAGAATTTCATGTGCATTTTTGGTATCGCGGTGACTGCTATTTTTTGCTGCCCGAAGAAGAATTTTTGCAGCAACTGCATGAACAAACAGTATCGCAAACCCCAGCACTAGCGACGCAAGTGCTGGGCGGAATGGGAGGCATGTGCTGATGGGTATCTTCGACGTAAAAATCAACAACACGGAAATCACCCTGCCCACTGACCGCTACGTGGCCGAGCAGCATCTGTGCGAGCTGGAACTCGACCTGCCCAGCGCAGAATACAGCATGCAGCTGCTCGACCGTGCAAAAATCGGGGCGCGTTATCGGGAAGAAGTCGGCGGCGAATTTATCGCAAACGGCTTTCTAATGGCCGGTGAGATTGACTTCGATGCAACGCCCCTTGAAGAACCACTACCATGGTTGGATATCGAGATTGACGAAGAAAGAAACCAAGCCTATACCCATTCATTGCTGCCGCAGCTTCATGGATATATTGTTCGAATGGATGACGTGGCGGGTTTGCGCAACTTTGCCGCAACACTTGAAGCCATGAGCGACGATGACATGCTGAAATTTCGCATATTGGCGGAGCAAGCGAAAGGTTTTTACGAGGTTACACAACTAGTCGACACGCTACACCACTATGACGTTGATTCAACCTTTGAGCTTATGGATTTTGCTTGGCGCATGCTGATAGACGAATATGGTTTTAGCGAAGATGACCCATTGTTGGAGCATGTTGACCTAACAGGCTTCGGCAATGAAATTGCGAAAGAAGCGGGCTACACCCTAAGCCGTTACGGTGCTGTGTTGGCAAACGATGACGGCATGCAATACGGCAACTGGGCGATTCGCACCGGCTTCATCTACGGCAATTTAGCCTTCGTGCAGCAAGTCAATGGCGGCGATGAATGGCTGGCACTACGCCAAACTGCGCCCGATGAATGGAATTCATTCGACAGCATAAGCTTGGGGCATGTCTTACAGGAATATGGCGCGGAGGGTTTTGAAACTTACGTGCAGACATTGGTCGAGCCCCAGCAAACCCAATCTTTCGGCGAAATAACGATGCAATAAAATTGAAAATCACAAGCTGTTTTGCGTGTTTTGGCAACATGCAAAGCGGCTTTTTTGCCCAAAACACGCTAGGAAGGAGATGCCAATCAACAGTTTTATGGCTTGGGTGGGCGGCAAAAAGGCACTACGCGATGAAATCTGCCTGCGCTTTCCCCTTGAGTTTGAGCGCTACATCGAGGTCTTTGGCGGCGGCGGTTGGGTGCTGTTTCACAAAGAACCGACCCCATTCGAGGTCTACAACGACTTCAACAGCAACCTCGTGAATCTTTACCGCTGTGTGCGAGATAGTCCCGAAGAACTCATCGCACAGCTGGAATTTGCGCTCAATGCAAGGGAAGATTTTGTGCTGGCGCGTGAGATTTTACGCGCAAAAACACCGCTGCCCGACATCATCCGCGCGGCATATTTTTACCAAGTGATTCGCCAAAGTTATGCCGCCGGGCTTGACAGTTTCGGCGCACAAGCACGTGACCTGTGGAGCAAATTCCCCGTCATCCGCGCTGCTGCTCGGCGACTGCAAGGGATCATCATCGAAAACCGCGACTTCGAAAAACTCATCGGGCAGTATGACCGCCCCGGTGCGTTGTTCTACTGCGACCCGCCGTACTTTTTCACCGAAAGTTACTATGAAGATGTAGGTTTTACACGCGATGACCATGAGCGACTGGCGACGGCGTTGCTGGGTGTGCAGGGCAAGTTTTTGTTGTCGTACAACGATTGCGACGAGGTTCGCCAGCTCTACAACCGCCCGGGTATCATGATTGAGCCGATTTCGCGGCTATCGAACATCGCCCAGCGTTACGAGGGCGGCAAGCAATTTGAGGAAGTCATTATCTCGAACTATGACACGACCGAACGTGCCAGGCAGCACGTGCAGCTATCTTTATTTGACCAAAATGAAAGGGAATTTTAATGGAAAATTACATCATTTATGTGCCAGTGCCTATCATGGATGCGGCGATTGTGGCGCTGCTGCAAGAGCACGTGGTGGAGGTGTTTTTGCGCGGGGATGAGATTATCATCAGGCCTGTGCCGGAGGACGACGTGCGGGCGGCGTTTGGGGAGGATTTCGGTGAGTGAACAAAAATTATTCGATGCGGCACACTGCGATTCCATCTTCAAATTCGAAGATTTGACTGGCCATGTGCTGGTGCTGGATCCCAACGTGCTCAAAGAGGAGTTTCGGGCATCGGAGCACCAACTTTTCCTCGCCGAGCATGGTTTCGGCTGCAATCCTAGGGCCATTGGCCGCGCCGTTATCGGCACGTTTTTGCTTGACGGCGAGCAAACGAGGTTCGCTCGCGATGACTTCATCGGCGTGCTCAAAGAGGAGCATCTGCCGGGTTGGGCGCAGGAAAACATGCAGCCTTTGCTCCACGACACTGGCGGCATGGGTGGAATGTCATGACGTTTTTGGACTTTTTCGCAGGCACGGGCGGGTTTCGCAAGGGGCTAGAACAAGCAGGCATGACCTGCGTGGGGCACTGCGAAATCGACAAGTTTGCAGAAAGGAGCTATCGGGCAATATTCAAAATCGGAGGTGATGAATGGTTTGCAGATGACATTATGGCCGTTTTGCCCGCTGACCTGCCACGAGCAAACCTGTGGTGTGCTGGGTTCCCATGCCAAGACATTTCAGTCGCAAATGCAACAAGACCAGGGCTCGATGGCACCCGCAGCGGACTGTTTTTTGAAGTCATACGGCTGCTTGACGGGCTCGCCTGCGAAACTCGACCCGAATGGCTGGTCTTTGAAAACGTTAGAGCTCTGCTGGAAATCCATGGCGGCTGGGATTTGTTCCGGATTCTCCATTCGCTGGCCGAGCGCGGCTACCATTGCGAGTACGGCGTGCTTGATTCAAGCAGGTTCGGCGTGCCGCAGCACAGGCGACGTGTGTTCATTGTCGCTCGCCGACATATTGGAGCTGGATGTACCCGAAAAACATTTCCTGTCCCCGCAGGCCATGGCAAAACTTTGTGGCAGCTCAATGAGCGAACCAGTCAAGGAAAGCGAATTTATGATGCTGATGGAATAAGTGCCACACTCACGGCACAGGGCGGTAATTTTGCAGGCAAAACTGGGCTTTACTTTGTGGATTTGACCACCGGCAGGCCAAGATTAACCGAGCATTCTCGTTGCTTGACCACAAGAATTGATGGCGGTGTTGGAAAACGCAAAGCTGAGCGTTCGGGCGTGTTTGCAGGCGGTCGCGTGCGCAAATTAACCCCGCGCGAGGCCTGGCGTTTGCAGGGCTGGCCGGATGACGACTTCGACAAAGCTGCGGCCGTCAACAGCGATGCGCAACTTTATCGCCAGGCTGGAAACGGCGTGACCGTGAATGTCGTGGCAGCGATTGGACGGCAGATTATGCTGGCTCAGGAGGCCTATGAAGAATAAGAAACTCAAGCGCACGGCGATGTTTGTGGGGATTTTCTTGGGTGCTATTTTGCTGACCTTTGTGTTGGGCACGGTGTTTCGCTCGTCACCCGATGTTGAGTTGGAATACACAACGATGACCGCTGAAAGTACAACAACCTCTGCCGAAACAACCACGATTGAGGAAACGACTACAGCCGAATCCACCATCGAAACCACCACGACCGAGTCAGCTGGCACGACTGCTACAACGACAATCCCATCAACCACCCGAACTCCCGCAACAACAACTCGACCTCTGGCATCTACGACTACCACAACCCGTGTTATCACAACCACGCGCCCCGCGACCACTACTCGCCCGCCGACTACCACAACAAGACCCACCACGACAACAACCCACCCGCCGACTACCACAACAACCACCCAACCCGCCAATCTGCTTGCGTTCGCGATTGATTATGGCCGTTCCATCGGCTTAATCTTCCGCCCGCAGCTGACCAGCGGCGGCGTGGCGGTTGGTGCATCGCAGGCACAGATTCGGGCGCGGCTCGACCAAGCTCGCGCAGCTGGTGCACGTGAGTTCAACGTGTGGCAGGTCGGAAATACCATCTTTATTGCAACGAGATAAACCAAAAAACTAAAAAATAAATAGGAGAAAATATATGTCAAAAACACTTACCCGTGCGGCAGCAATTTTGCTGTCGCTTTTTTTATTGCTCGGCACTTTTGCCATCATCGGCTACGCCACTGGCGAAGTCGTGGTTTCGATGATTGCCTTTCCCCGCGGCGGCGGCACGGACTTATGGGGTCGCCCCGCGCTGACGCTGATGAACGGCTGGACAGCTGATTCTGCCACAAATTTTCATGCGTTGGGCGCATCAAACCACGGCATGCAGATCGTGTATTGTGTGCAGCCGGGCGTGCCGCTGCGCACCGGCGACCGCAATCCGCACATCACGCCCGAAGAATTGTTCGGGAATTTCGACAATGGCGTGCTCAACGCTGAGCAGGTGCAAATCTTGCTGGGCAGGCTGTTTCAGCATGGTTTTGGCGGCACGGTGAGCACGGAAATGACTTATACGCAAATCACGGAGATTATTGCCACACAGGTGCTGGTGTGGGAGATTATCGTGGGCGAGCGCAACCTGGATTTTAGCTGGAATGCACCGCCTGCTGGTGTCAATCGCTCGCTAGAAATAGTTCGGCAAAACCACCCGCAGCGGGCGCTGATCATACAGCATTATGATCGCATCGTGGCTGCTGTGCAAAATCATAGCACGATCCCCAGCTTTTTGCGTGGTTCGCTGACACAAGCTACTACACACGAATTGACTTGGAACGGTACGAATTTTTCGACCACACTCACAGATACAAACGGTGTGCTGGCAAACTTCAATTTCACCAGCACAACGCCGGGTGTAAGCTTTAATCGCAGCGGCAACAACTTGACTATTAGCACAACGACTGCGCCCGCTGGAACGGTGGACATCACAGCCACGCGTAGCGGCAGCCGCGCAGGGCTGGTCTTTTGGAGCAACAATCCCATTCACATCATCAGCAATATCCAGTCGATTGTCACTATCACTACCGCCGTGCCGGATAACATCACAGCTTTTGTGCGCGTGAATGCCAGCACAGGCAGCATCCGCATTGAGAAAACCGTGCAAGGTGGCGGCAGCGCCGCAGGCTTTGAGTTTGAGGTAAGAAATAGTGCTGGCGACCTCGTGGGCACGTTCACCAGCGACGCAAATGGTCTAGTGACTATCCCGAATTTGCCTGCTGGCACTTACACGGTGCGTGAAATTAACATCCCTGCTGGATATGAGGTTGTTGGCGAAAACCCATTGACCATCACCGTGCAGCCAAATCAAACCGCTGTGGCTCGCTTCACAAATCGGCGTATGGAGGGGCAGATTCGCATTGAAAAGTCCGTGCAAGGCGGCGGCAGCGCAGCTGGCTTTGAGTTCGAGGTGCGCAATGCCCAAAATGAGCTAATTGGCACATTCACAAGCGGCGCAAACGGTCAAGTGACTATCCCCAACTTGCCTGCTGGTCAATATACCGTGCGCGAGATAAACATCCCCGATGGTTATGAAGTGATGGGCGAGAACCCGCTGACCATCACGGTGCAGTCCAACCAAACCGCAGTGGCACGATTCACGAATCGGCGCATGGACGGCCAAATTCGCATTGAGAAATACAATGCAAGCCCTGCCATGGGCACACCGTCATTGGCAGGTGCGGTCTTTGAGATAAGAACTGCGGCTGGCGAATTGGTCGAAACCATCACCACAAACGCACAGGGCATCGCGACCAGTGGCAGCTTGCCGTGGGGTGACTATATTGTCGTAGAAATCACTGCCCCCGCAGGCTTTGTGCTTGACCCCACCCCGCGCACAGTGACGCTCAATGCCGCGAATCTTTCCGTGCAATTGCGCGTGCCCAACACCCCGCAGACTGGGCGCATCAGTATCCAAAAACAAGGTAATGTCCTCGTTGGTGCACAGCAAATTGAAACCATCTTTGGTACGCAATACCTGCCCATTTTTGAACCGCGTGGGTTGCCCGGTGCTGTGTTTGAAGTGCGCGATGCCCAAGGAAATTTGGTTGACACCATCACGACTGGCGCGGATGGCGTTGCAACATCACGCGAACTTCCGTTGGGTGAATACACGCTCGTTGAAGTGCAAGCACCGCATGGTTTTGTACTGGATGCCACGCCGCATGTTGTGACGCTGACTTTTGCAGGACAGAATGTTGCTGTGACAACCAGTGAAATCACCATCCGCAACGCCCGCCAACGCATTGAAATTGAACTCACCAAACGCATGGAAGGCCACGAAACTTTCGACCGCTTCGAGGATGTTATCTTTGGGTTGTTTGCGGCTGAGGATATTTATTCTGAAGATGGCGAGTTGCTCATTTCGGCTGGGTCGATGGTTATCGTGGAGGATTCGCTGGTAGCAATGGCATCGGTGGATGCTGATGGCATTGGTCGTTTTGCGGGTGAGTTGCCCTTTGCGAGATATTTTGTGCAGGAGCTGCAAACCGCTGAGGGCTTTGTGCTGGATGATACACGCCACTACGTTGATGTGGAGTGGGCTGGGCAGGATTATGCTGTCACACGCGTGCTGGTCAACAACGGCAAGGTGATTGTGAATGAGCAAATTCGCGGCAGTTTGCGCATTGAAAAGCGTTGCGAAGATACCCGTGAACTGCTGGCTGGTGCTAAATTTGGGCTTTACCAAAACGATGAAAAAATCGCTTATGTAGTGACAAGTGAAGATGGTTACGTAGTCTTTGAAGACTTGCTATTTGGTGAATTCCAAGTGCGTGAATTGGAAGCACCCGAGGGTTTTATGCTGAACGATGAGGTGTTTATTGTCAACGTGCGCGAGAATGGCGTTGAAATTGTGCTTGTAGTGTATAACGAACCTGCCGAGCCGCCTGCCACGCCAGTGCCTGGTCCCGAACCCATCGACCCACCTGAGGATTTCCCAAAAACGGGTGATGGCAATGTCTTAATCATCGCGGCATTATCCGTGTTTGCGCTTGCGTTGATCGGCGGCGTTGCGATGGTATTACGAAAAAACAAAAAGGAGAATTCCGATGAAACACAAGAAGATCTTGACGACGATGGCGGTGATTTTGCTGATGATGACGATGTTTACAGTGACAGCGGCTGCTAACCCCGGCAATGTCGCTGGTGCAATCCAAGGCACATGGGACAGCGCCAGGGACCAAATCCAAACCGTGGTCAACACGGTGGTATTCCCCGCACTGGCGCTCATTTTGGCGGTGCTTTTCTTCGTGAAGTTAGGCGCAAGTTACTTTGATTATAAAAAGAGCGGGCACTTTGAAATCACTGCCCCTGCCATCCTTTTCGCAGGCATTATTATCGTGCTGACCGCGCCGCTATACATCTGGACGATCATTGGCTAGGGGGTGAAATCGCATTTTTGACTGGCTTGGCGACATCATTTCTGGCGCATTTTCGGGACTCAGCAGCAATATCTCCGCGTGGATTTTCGATGCCCTGTTGCAATGGTTTTACACGGTTATTTTCGATGCCGTGGCTGAGTTCTTCGGCATGATGGACAACATGGGCGCCGCCATTTTCGAGCTGCCGTGGGTGGCGGGTGCGGTGCGACTGTTTCACCTGTTCGGCTGGGCATTGTTTGCCGTCGGCATGGTGGTCGCCGTGTTCGACACCGCGATTGAAGCGCAATCCGGCAAGGCGAACCCCAAAACTACGGCTCTGAATATCTTAAAAGGCTTCTTCGCCACGAGCCTGTTTACGACCGTGCCGCTGGCGCTTTACCGCTTTGCCATCACCCTGCAAACCACGTTCTTGGGCGAGCTCACGGCCATCATGGTTGGCGGGCAAAGCCTCGGCATTGACGAGCAAAGTATGTCTGTGCTGGAGGGCTCGTTTCGGCTTACCGTTGATGTGAACTTGCGGCTGTTCAATCTGCTGGCATTGATTGCATTCGGCTTTTGTGTAATCAAAGTATTCTTTTGCGTGCGTCCGTCAGGGCGTACTGGTATTGCCCGTTGGGGTACTGGATTAGAGAGAAATCCAGTTGGTTAGCCGTCTTACCCAGCACCGAAAGGTTAAGGGGACAACAGCATGACGGAAAAGCATATGCGTTTGAAATCAGTGTATAAGCGTGTTATGCAAAACCAAAGGTGTGGCATGGTTAAAGCTAAACTGCCTTAAATCCATTCTCTTTGCTCTAAAACGACGAGGTGTGCGAAGACTGGTTGCGCACACGGGATATTCTATCAGCGGTGTTGCAGAAGCCGCAGATACTCTCTGAAATATCCCCAGCATACAGGACGTATGTAAAAGGGATGAACGGAAACCTAAACCACACCCAATGTACCAGTATGTCTAAACGGAGATTGCCTAACCCGAAATGCCACAATAGTGGCTATGCGTAATGCCGCAAGGTGACAAATCTCGTCCAAGAGAGATGACGCTGAAAATTCGGTATGGCAACGGAGCCGCCATAGTAGTCCGAGGACGGGAGAGCCGTCCACATGGTGAAGGGCGGCAGGTTATTCGATTGATAATGAATGGAGGTATGCGTAATGCAAACTGCTGAAACGGTATTATCAATACTAAAGCAGAAATCCCAACAAGATGAATCCTATGTATATGACCGTATTTACAGGAATTTCTTTAACGAGGACTTCTTCATGCGGGCATATCAAAAAATCCATGCGAAACAAGGCAATATGACACCGGGCAGCGATGGCAAAACCATTGACGGCTTTAGCAAAAAGCAAGTGGCTGATTTGATAAACCTGCTCAAAATGGAACGCTATCAACCTAGCCCAGTCAGAAGAACCTATATCCCAAAGAAAAACGGTAAAATGCGCCCCCTCGGTATTCCGACGTTCAAAGACAAGTTGGTGCAAGAGGTTGCGCGGCAATTGTTAGAGGCGATTTACGAACCAATTTTCAGTGAAAATTCACACGGATTTCGCCCAAATAAAAGCTGTCACACCGCCCTGCACAAAATCAAAAGCACTTGTCGCGGAACAAACTGGGTGATTGAGGGCGATATTACTGCTTGCTTTGATACAATTGACCATGAAATACTGCTGAAATTGTTATCAAAGAAAATTCGGGATGGTAGGTTCTTGGAGTTAATCCGAAGATTTCTGAAAGCTGGTTATTTTGAATTCAAGCAAAAGAACAACTCCCTATCGGGCACGCCGCAAGGCGGCATCATCAGTCCAATACTCGCCAATATCTATCTGCATGAGTTTGACAAATTCATGGAGGAAATCACCGCGCAATACACCAAAGGAAAAACGCGGCGACCCCATCATGAATATCATGTGCTGAGCACAAGAAGAACACGTGCGCTGAACAAAGGCGATATAGGACTGGCTGATGAATACTTGCGTAAAATGCAAGTCCTGCCAGCACATGACCAAATGGACAAAAATTATTTGCGTGCCAAATATGTGCGCTACGCAGATGATTTTGTAGTCTGTGTGATTGGGAGCAAAGCGATGGCTGAAGAAATCAAAACAAAAATCACTGCATTTATGAAGGACAAGCTGTGCTTGGAACTGAACCACGAAAAGACCAAAATCACCAACCTAAAGGATGAACGCGTTCGGTTCTTGGGCTACGAAATAGCCAAGGCTCAATGCAACACCAAGCAAACAGTCGATTCCATTGGCCGCAAAAAGCGGTCGGTTAACGGCTCAATTCAGCTATTAGTTCCTAGTGATGTGATTTGGGCAAAGCTAAAACCTTTTCGGAAAAACGGCAAATCCAATCATTATGCGGCAAGAGTTAATCTGCCAGTAATGGACATCATTAACCTTTACAATGCAGAGATTCGGGGACTCTACAATTATTATTGCCTAGCAACGGATGTCAGCAAAAAGCTGGCTACGTTCAAATTCTATCATTATTACAGCATGATAAAAACAATCGCTCGCAAAGAAAAATCATCTGTCCGAAAGGTATTTAAGAAATACGGCATCAATGTTCCGCGAAAAGTTGGGACTGGTACTGTTCGTGTCATCGGAATTAAGTATAACACAAAAAGCGGTGCAAATACAATGATTTATTTCAATGACAGTCTTAAATATGTGAAAAAACCGTTGGGTGAAGTGTCAGACAAATTCGGTCAAGGTTTTTCGGGTGGTCAGTTAATGAAACGCATTAACGCGAACGTTTGCGAAATGTGCTGTACGCAAACAAAGGATTTACAGATTCATCATGTAAGGAAACTCAAAGACGTTGTGGATAAATATCGCAAACGAGGTACTGTCGCACCCAATTGGGTGCGGACAATGGCGGTCATCAAGCGCAAAACGCTTGTAGTTTGCCATGATTGCCATGTAAAAATCCACAACGGAAAGCTATAACTGCTTTTGGAATAGCTGGAGAGCCGTATACATCGAAAGGTGTACGTACGGTTCGGAGGGGGGCATTGGGAAACCTGCCGCCGTAAGGCGGTAAGGCGCTCGGTGCCTACCCTACAACCTCAAACGCGGCGGCATTATGCTCATTCAGATCGCTGTCGGCTCGCTGTATTTGTTCAGCGTACCTAGGGGTTACTCCGACGGCTTTTGGGGCTGGGCAAGGCAGATTGCTGCGCTGTGTCTCACTGCCTTCATGCAGACCACATTGCTGTTTTTGGGGCTGCTGACCTTCCCCAACCACATGTTGCTGGGACTGGGAATCATGCTTTCCGCTGCCGAAGTACCAAGGATTGCAACTCAATTTGGGCTGGATACGTCAACGAAGTTTAATATCTCAAGCGTGGTGCATGCCAGCAACAGCTTGATGAACATTTCTCGGATATTTCGGCGGTGACCATACAAATCAAGGAGGACTTTTTCTGAACCAACAATACCTTTACCCGCAAAACCTTAAGTCCGAAGCCAACATGTGGCTATGGAGCATGCGAGATTTCAGTGTGGTCGCCGTGTGCGTGCTATTGGCTGTGCTGGTGCTGGCGACCACACGTTCGCCCATTCCCCTTGCCGTGGCCGCCGTGTACGGCTTCCTCACTATCCGCTTTGAGGAAGTCTGTATTCTGGACTTCATCAGCTGGGCAATCCGGTATTTCATCACCACACAGCAAGAATTTCGATGGAGGAGCAATGCGAAAAAAGAATAAACACAGCGTACAACACATGCTGGGCATCAAGGCTTTCAGCGACTACGGGCTCGTCACCAACGATGGTGAGCTCATCTTCTTTGCCATCCGCCCGCAGAATATCTCGGTGCTGTCGCAGGAAACCATTGCGCAGAAAGTGCGACAATTGCAGCAGCTGCTCAGTGCCGTGCCGGAACTGGAAATCCTGTGCCTAGACTGCTGCGAAAGCTTTGCAGATAACCAGCAGCGCATCAAATCTCTGCTCGAAATAGAGCAAAACCCAGCCGTGCAAACCGTACTGGCACAGGATTTGGCGCACTTGGATTCGATTCAAATGGAGATGGCCACGGCACGGCAGTTCTTGTTTCTACTGCGGCTCAAACAGCAAAAACCAGAGCAGACATTTGCGCATGCTAATCGCGTGGAAAAGGCCATCGCTGAACAAGGATTTGAGGTTCGGCGGCTCGACCGGGCAGATATTCTGCGGCTTTTGAAGATTTACTTCGGTGGCTTTGTGGCAGAAAACGAACCACCTGCGCTGGAGCAACTGCTGCCCGCAACGGTGAAATTCAACGTTGACCATTACATCCGCGGGGACAGATTTTGTTGCGCATGGGCTCTAAAGGATTACCCGCCCAGCACCGATGTGCAAGCCTTGTTTGCTCAGCTGGCCGATCGCGCGGGTGTGACATTGCGCATTGTCAATCGACCTGTCGAAAGCCACGAACAGCGCAAAATCTTGCAAAATGCTACACGTAAGAACCGCTTTGCTGCCCATGCCAATGACGCACAGGAAAGCATCAACGCCGAAGAAAACCTGCATGATGTGGCGACCCTGCTGGCCAACCTGCGCCGCAACCGTGAGCCATTGCTGCACTGCGCTGTTTTTCTTGAACTACATGCCGTTTCGCTGGATAAACTGCGCGAATTGCAGCAAGAGATTAACATGGAACTCACACGAAGTAAGCTGGGCGTTGACCGTTTGACCTTGCGCCAGCAGGACGGTTTCCTCTCTGCGTGGCCCTGTGGATTTAACCAATTTGATGCGCAATTTGAACGTGTGCTGCCAGCCAGCAGTGTCGCGAATTTCTATCCGCTCAATTATAGCGGGAAAACCGACCCGCAGGGCTTCTATGTTGGCCGCGACACCTTCGGCACGAATATTTTGGTGGACTTCGACCGACGTGCGGAAGACAAAAGCAACGCCAATATCTTAATCTTGGGCAACTCCGGGCAAGGCAAAAGCTATCTCATGAAGCTCGTGCTGGCCAATCTGCGGGCGGCGGGTAAGCGCGTGTTTGCGCTGGATGCCGAGGCCGAGTATGAAGATTTAACTTGTTCTTTGGGCGGCTGTTACGTCGATTTGACCGACGGTGAATTCCGCATCAATCCCCTTGACTCGCGCGGTGATTTGAAAGAACACATCGCCTATCTCAAGGACTTTTTTCGGGCGTACAAGGATTTCAGTGATGAGCAAATCGACACGATTGAGATTCTATTGGGGAAGTTGTATGCGGAGAATAATAGTCCCACAATGTCGGATTTTTATGCCTTCATTGAGCAGGAACATGCCCGTAAAGGCGATGAGCTTTATAGCGGCGAAGTCTTGTCTGAACTGCTGTTAAGCTTGCATTCAATGTGCCGTGGGGCTGAAAGCAAGTTCTTCGATGGCCACACAAATGTCACCGATAGCGACTTTCTGTGCTTTGGTGTTAAGGGGCTGATGGGCGTAAACCAACGGCTGCGAGATGCGCTGCTGTTCAATCTGCTGTCGTTCATGAGCCATGCGCTGCTGGTCAAGGGCAACACGGTTGCGGCAATTGATGAGCTTTATCTCTACCTCAACAATCAGACTGCGATTGAGTATATCCGCAATTGTATGAAACGTGTGCGCAAGCAGGAAAGTGTGATGATACTCGCCACGCAGAACATTTCAGACTTTCTTATTCCCAGCGTAAAGGAGTACACCAAGCCGCTGTTTGCCATCCCCACGCACCAGTTTTTGTTCTATCCCGGCAACATTGACCCGCGGGATTTTACTGACACCTTACAGCTGGAACAGGCTGAGTTTGACCTCATCCGCCAGCCCAAAACCGGGCATTGTTTGTTCAAATGCGGCAATGAGCGCTACTACCTGCACGTCATTGCGCCGGAGCATAAGCGGGCCATGTTTGGCAAAGGGGGTGGACGCTGATTATTATTGTACGACGATGTTGATTGCGCAAAATTGCACAATCCGCTCGGCTTTACGCAGGGCGGATTCTGTTTCTTCTTCGGTGAATTCTTTGTTGCCGGGGTAGCGCGCTTGCGTGGCGTAGGGCGTTAAATCGGTGCAGTCATCTGCAAACGCATCAAAAGCGTCATCAATGTCTGCGCACAGACGACACAACAGTCCCAAATTATGCGTGAAAGGCGGTTCTTGTTGCTTGAAAAGCAGATATGCCTTTAACGCTTTTTCACCTGCTTGTTGACTTTGGTAGCATGAGATTTCCATTTTTTTTGGATGTAAATCCTCAAAAACATGCCGCGCAACAAGCAAATCGTCCTGTGCGCGGGCAAGGAATTTCATGGAAATATCGGCGTTTGTCACAGCAAAATCCCCCTTTGATTGACGGTGCGCTCCAACGTGATCAGGTTTTTCATTTGGTTAAAATCGCTACGTGTTGTGGCCATAACGTCCACTGGCACGTTTAATCGCAATGGATATATTGCTCGCTGCGCCTGCTGCATTGCTTCAATCGGACGCAACGAATCGTCCGGAATGATCACATAAATATCGTAATCGCTGTGCTTGTGGGGCTTGCCATAGGCATGAGAACCGAACAAATAAATCTGTTCAGCTGGTATAGATTGCCGAATGATTTCAGCAATTTTTCGGACTTCTTGATTGACAGCCAAGCGACTCACGCCCTTTCTATTCTTTATTATACACCATTTTTGCACAAATTGCAACTCAAATTTT
>WRBQ01000040.1 GCA_009784445.1 Oscillospiraceae bacterium | reverse complement strand
GTGATGTCAATGGCATAGGGCAGCGCAGCGCCCAGCAAGGCGGTGTTGCGCTTGTGCCCAGGCATGCTAAAACTTGTTGCATTGTTTTGCTGCAAAGCACGAAGCAATTCGCTATTAGCCAATCCTATATCCTCGGTTCACCAACAGCCGATGGATTCTGTCTGTGGGGGTGAGCAAACGGCTAATAGATTTATCGTGATTCATGGTATCGATGATAAATGCGATGTATTTGCTCATGCGCACGCTAACATGCCAGGGACGAGCGCGCAGCTCGTCGGGCGTGTAAATCATATCACAGGTGAAAATTTTATCGAACAAACCGGCTTCATATGCGCGATCCATTGGTGCAAGGCCCGAACTAAACAGCCCAAAGGCTGTGCACACAAACACACGGCTTGCACCATGTTCACGCAGCTGCTTGCATACTTCAATCATGCTGCCACCACTGGAAATCATGTCGTCAACCACAATAACGTCTTTGCCCTGCACATTGCTGCCCAAAAATTGATGAGCTACCACAGGGTTGCGACCATCCTCAACACGGGAGTAATCTCGCTGCTTGTAGAACATGCCTAGGTCAACACCCAACACTTCGGAATAGTTAATGCAACGCTTGATGCCACCTTCGTCCGGCGAAATAACCATGAGGTTTTCTTTGTCGATGTTAATGTCCGGCACATAGTTAACAATGGCCTTAATCATTTGATAAATCGGCGGCACGTTCTCAAATCCGCAATTGGGAACAGCATTGCTCACCCGCGGGTTGTGCGCATCAAACGTGATGATATTCGCAGCACCCAAGCTGGCTAATTCCTGCAACGCCATGGCGCAGTCCAAGCTTTCGCGGCCATAACGGCAATCTTGACGGCCTTCGTAAAGCATGGGCATGATAACCGTGAGCCGTTGCTCCTTGCCGGCTGCCGCGCCAATCATACGCTTGAGGTTAGCGAAATGTTCGTCAGGGCTGGTGGGGCAGTGCATGCCATACATTTTGTGTGTGACGCCGTAGTTGAAGCAGTCGCACAGCACAAACAGGTCGTGCCCACGCACGCTTTGCTTGATGACCGCCTTGGCCTCGCCGGTGGCAAAGCGCTCAATGCTGGCGTTGATGAGATAACTATTCTGCGCGTAGTGCTCGCGGCGCGGGTGACCCTCAGGCAGTTCGGCAGCATGCGGGCTGCGCCACTTGACCAAATAGTCGTTGATGTTCGCTGCCATTTCCTCACAGCCGGGCAACGCAATCACGCCCAATTGCGCCTTGGGCACCGCGTTTTGGTATTCGCCTGGGATTAGCATAGTGTTTCTCCTTTTGGTTTTGTCGCTCCGCGAGCCACCCTACTCGCCTTCATAATAGTCAACTTGTGTGTTGGTATTGAACACTTGATTGATATTCTTGCCCCAAATGCCGATTTTCCCCGAATCCGGATAAAGCGCAACGTCAATGGGATGAGACGTATCAAAGTCAAGATATATCAACGGCTCATCGCCGGTGTTTGTCAATTTATGTGCACCTTGTTCGCCCGCAGGGAAAAACAGCGCATCGCCCGCTCGCACGGGTCGTTCACCTTGTGGCGTGCGCAGCGTGCCTGTGCCGCTGAGGATGTAGAAAAACTCCTCGTTTTGCGTATGATAGTGATAGGGGTATGCCGCATTGCCCGGCGGGAGTTCATATCGCGAGGCCATGCAATTGGCTTGCCGCATGGGGATTAAATCCTGTCTGCGATATTCATATCCCTCGTGCTTGCACTTGTGCTTAACAGGAACGTCGTCAATGTTCTGGTGCAGAATATCCATGCGTGCTTCTCCATGCTACATAGTCTTGTGCGGCTTGGGCGATGAATTCATCCACCATCTTCGGCGGGAAAAACGCAGACGGCCCGCGCACACGCTGCACCCGCCGCATTTCGCCCTGCATGAGGTTAGTGATATCCTGCGGGGCAATGCCGGGCAACGTGCCAAAGCTTTCCTGCGGCAGAGCAAGCATGGCCTGCCACAACGGCTGCGCCCATGGCTGAGTGTAGTAAATGTGCGACGAAGCTTCGCCCGTGTGCGCTTGATAGTGTCTCCACCAGTCGTCGCTTTGGTCGTGCTGGCGATAACGCACTTGGTGGGTGGTGTCCCACAGCCAGTCGGTGAAAAGATGCACCAGCACGCCCTCGGCGAAGTCATCGGTCGGTTTGATTGCAGCGGCGAGCTTGGCCAGTTCCTCCGCACGGTTTTCGCACATGCGCAGGTGCAGATGCTCCTTGTGCGGGTAGTTCATGGCGTCGGGCGCAAGTGCGCCAACAAAGTAAAGAGGCGAGCGTGCAGCATCAACCGCGCGCGCAACCGCCAAATGCATGCTAAAACTAGGCAATGATCTCTCCCGCTGGGCACACGCCGCGGCCAATTCCTGCGGCCTTGGCATCGTCCACATCAATGTGCATGGCCAGCACGAATGAATCCTTCACCCGCACCAACACGTCTTCAAACACATAGCCATCGCAGCTTTTGACCTTGACTTTGTCGCGGTCAGCCACACCGTAGTGCGCGGCATCGGCGGTGCTCATATGCACATGGCGGCACGAAACAATGCAGCCTTGCTCAACGTTCAATTCGCCCTTGGGGCCAATGAGCTTGCAGCCCGGCGTGCCGGCAACATCGCCGCTTTCGCGCAGGGGGGCATCAATGCCCATCGCTTGCGCCTCACTGGCCGAAAGCTCAACCTGCACATAGTCGCGCAGTGGCGCAATCACACGCAGCTCTTTCATCAGCCCAGATGGACCAACCATTGCGATTTTTTCCACACAAGCAAATTCGCCCGGCTGCGAAAGGCGTTTGAGTTCTCTTAACACATAACCTTCACCAAACAGGGCATCCAGTGCCTGCTGGGTAAGATGCACATGGCGGCCGCTGGTTTCAATCAAGCAAGTGTTCAATGCGTTTCTCCTTCAGTCATTTCATCTATCTTGCGCCTGAGCGCTATAACATCCCATCCAAGGGCTCACCGTATGCTGGCAAGCATTCTGCCAAAAAACAATCTACTTCGGGCATAGCCATGGCTTGCAACTTGGCAAGCGTGGCCGCATATGCAGCACTGAACTCACAATTGCCCGCTTTTTGTTCCTCCACGCACTTGATGAGTGCGGAAAGCTTATCTGCTGCTTTCACAAACGGCAGGTAAACTGCGTCGGCTTCGCCGGGGCAAAGCAGCGCATGGTAGCTCGGCCGCAGATCTTCAGGCAACAGGCCAAGCAGGGTGCCGCAAGCAGCTTGTTCCACTTGTTCATAGGCTTGGCGCACCGCCGGGTTGTGGTACTTAACAGGCGTTGGCATGTCGCCAGTGAGCACCTCGGTGAGGTCATGGAACAGTGCCAAGGTTGCCGCGCGCTCGGGCGAAAGACTGCCGCCAAAGCGTGTGTTGTGCAGCGTAACCAAAGCATGCGCCAGCACTGCGGTTTCGCTGCTGTGCTCGCTAAGGCTTTCGCTGCTGGCATTGCGCATAAGCGCCCAGCGCGAAATATATTTCATGCGTGACGTTAACGCAAAAAATGTGGACACTACGCTGCACCCGCAATCGCTGCGAAATCAGCAGCTTTCAGGCTTGCGCCGCCGATGAGTCCGCCGTCAACATCAGGTTTAGCGAGCAATTCGGCTGCGTTGGCCGCATTCATCGAGCCGCCGTATTGCACCACCAAGGCGTCTGCCGCTGCTTGGCCGTAAAGTTCCGCCACGCAGTCGCGCACCCATTTGTTGGCTTCGTTGGCTTGCTCAGCCGTGGCGGTGAGACCCGTGCCGATGGCCCAAACAGGTTCATAGGCAATAATCACACGTTGCAGTTCCTCGGCGCTCACGCCCTCAAGCGCAACTTTGGTTTGCAGGCGAACCACTTCGTAAGTAATGCCTTGTTGGCGCTCTTGCAGCACTTCGCCCACGCATAGGATGACCGTCAGGCCTGCGTCGAGACCTGCACGGGTGCGGTCGCGCACGGTTTCGTTGGTGTCACCAAACAAGGTGCGGCGTTCGCTGTGGCCGGTAAGGACATATTCCACGCCGATGTCGCGCAGCATGTTCGCCGACACTTCGCCGGTGAATGCACCTTCGGTTGCCCAGTGGCAGTTTTGCGCGCCAATTTTGATGTTGCTGCCGGCAGCAGCTGCCATGGCGGCTGGCAAGTTGATGTAGGGCGCACACAGCACAACGTCACAGTTGGCGCCAGCGCACAGGGGTTTGAGTTCGTTCACAAGCGCAGCGGCTTGCGCGGGCAGCAGGTTCATCTTCCAGTTGCCTGCAATCACAGGTGTTCTCATGGGCACAATCCTCAATTCAAATTTAATACTCTTCTATTATAACAAACGCGGTGAGGCTTGTCAAGGTTGCGGGGGGCAAAAATTCGCAAAGCATTGACGACAGCGCAGTTTTGCGGTATAATAATATTATGAACCATCTACGTGAAATGAAAACACAGCAAAAAGTCGGCCTAGGGCTGGCTTTGGCTGTGTTGTGCGCCACGCTGGTGATGCCGATTCCAAACGGCTTGAGCATCGAGGGCCGCAACACCATTGGGCTCACGCTGTTCTTCTTGATATTGCTGGTGACCGAGGCGCTGCCCATCTCCGTCAGCAGCCTGTTGACCATCGGACTAATGCCGCTGTTTCGCGCAAGCGAAAACTTCGCAGGCGCGGTGGTTGGCTTTGCGCATCCGGTGGTGTTTTTTATCATCGCGTCGTTTGGCATTGCGGGGGCGATTATGAAGGTGCCGCTAACCAAGCGCGTGCTGCTGGTGCTGCTGCGGCGAGCAGGCGGCCGCATCGAGCGCATTTTGCTGGCGTTGATGGTCGTCACGGCAGCGGTGTCGTTTTTTATGTCCAACGTGCCCACTTGCGCAATCATGATGACCATTGCCCTTGAATTTGTGAATCTGCTGGAGGATGGCGAGGAAAAACGCCGCATTGGCAAAACATTCATGATCGCCATTCCCGTGGCGACGATGATCGGCGGCATGGCAACGCCGGCGTCGTCATCGCTAAATCTGCTTGCCATTGGCCTGCTGGAACAACACACGGGCACCACCATCACATTTGTGCAGTGGATGGCCACTGGCATTCCGCTGGTGATTGTGCTCATTCCCTTCGCATGGTTTTTGATGCTGAAAGTCTATAAGCCCACGCCCATTGCCCCGGAAAAGATTGAGCAATACATCAATAGCCTGCATGTGCCGAAAAAAATGGGGCGCAAAGAGCTGACCGTTTTGCTTATTCTGGCAGTCATGCTGGTGCTGTGGATTGCATCCTCTTGGCTGCGCGGCATTGAAGTGTTCACCGTGGCGATTTTGGGCTGTGTGCTGTTTTTTCTGCCGGGCATTCGCGTGTTGCGTTGGGACGAATTCGTCAAAAGCATCAACTGGCACATTATCTTTTTGAGCGGCGCTGTGCTTTCGATTGCAAGTGCATTGGTGCAAAATGGCGTGAGCACTTGGTTGGTTGCAACGCTATACCCCGCAAATCTTGCGCCGGGTGTGAATTTGCTAGTGGCTTTGGCGGCAACACTCACCTTTGTGATGCTGCTGTTGATCACCTCCGCGCCAGCGCTCATCACGGTGCTAGCGGGGCCTTTTGTGGCCATTGCCGTGGCCAACGGTGTGCCCCCGGCCTTTCTCATCATGGCTCTGGCCTTCTGCGCCTGCAACTGCTATCTGCTTCCCCTTGATACCGTGCAGCTGTTGACCTACTCAAAGGGCTACTATCGCATGACCGACATGGCTAAGTCCACCGTGTTTTTGCAACTTGCTTTGATAGCCTTGTTGGCGTTCTGGATTCCCTTCATGGGTGGGCTTGTGGGGCTGGGCTAGTTGCTCCTTCCCGTCACTTGCTGTTTGTTCGTAAAGTTTTGCTTGACATTTTACACAACATCTGCTATACTATATCTGTTAAGCCTGCATAGCTCAGTTGGTAGAGCAGCTGATTTGTAATCAGCAGGTCGGGGGTTCAAATCCGTCTGCAGGCTCCAGTGGCGAGTCATCCTACAGTGTGTTATAATCGTACTGTGGGGTGTTTGTTATTTCCACCGCGAATAATTCCTTTGAGGAGCATTGAATCTTATGAAAATGAACGAATTGCTGGGGTTTCGGTTTAAGGAAACACCCGCAGACTGCCAAATTGCCAGTCATATTCTGCTATTGCGCGGCGGTTATATCAAAAATGTGGGCAATGGGCTATTTTCTCTTTTCCCACCCGGTAAACGCATTGTGCAAAAAATCGAGCAAATTATTCGCGAAGAAATGGATGCCATCGGCGGCCAAGAAGTAATGCTACCTGTGGCCATGCCTGCAAGCTTATGGCGCGAATCCGGTCGTTATGATACCATTGGCTCGGAGCTGCTGCGCTTTCAAGATCGCACAGATGCCGACATGGTATTGGGTATGACGCACGAAGAAGCCGTGGTGCATTTGGCGCGTGATGCCGCGCAAAGCTACACAAACTACCCATTTATGGTCTATCAAATTCAAACCAAGTTTCGCGATGAACCAAGGGCGCGGGGCGGTTTGATACGTTGCCGCGAATTCACCATGAAAGACGCTTATTCTTTCCATACCAGCCAGCAAGACTTGGAAACTTACTATGAAAAATGTTATGCCGCCTATGCGCGGATTTTCGCGCGTTGCGGGCTGAATGATGTGATTAGCGTGCAAAGCGACAGTGGCATGATGGGCGGAAAAATCGCGCATGAATTTATGCTGGTTACCGACGTTGGCGAAGACTATTTAGCCATTTGTCAAGCCTGCGATTTTCGCTCAAACATGGAAGTTGCCCCTTGCATCGTGGAAAACCAAGCCAATACTGCTGCGGAAATCAAAAAAGTGCACACCCCGGGCACCAAAACGATCGAAGTCCTTTGTGATTTTCTAAACATCGAAGCTAAGCAAACCTGCAAGGCTGTGCTTTATCAAAAAGACGCAGACGATGGTCTCATAGCGGTATTCATTCGCGGTGACTTAGAGGTCAACGAAATCAAACTGCGCAACCATCTGGGCGAAGAGATTCATCCAGCGGGTAACGTTGATGATGTGTTCACTTGCGGATTCATTGGCCCGCTTGGTTTGCCGCAAGATGTGACCGTGTTATTCGACAATAGCCTAAATGGCGAGACAAATTTAGTGACAGGCGCCAACGAAACGGACTATCACATCACCGGCTTTTGCGTGCAACGCGATGTCGCAGATGTTGCGTTTTGTGATATTGCCAAGATACTGGATGGCGGTATTTGTCCAAATTGCAACAAGCCTGCCGTGATGCTCAAACGCGGCATTGAAGTTGGAAACATCTTCCAGCTCGGCACAAAATACAGCCAAGCAATGGGCATGACTTATCTTGATCAAAACGGCAAAGTGCAAGTGCCGATTATGGGTTGCTACGGCATTGGCGTGGGACGACTGCTGGCTTCGGTATGCGAAGAAAGCCACGACGATTATGGTCCAATTTGGCCTGTTGCCATTGCGCCTTGGCAGGTGCAAATTTGCGCACTGCGTGCCGATGACCCTGCCGTTGGCGCTGCGACGAACGAGCTTTATGCCGCACTGCAAGCCAATGGAATTGAAGTGTTGCTGGACGACCGCAAAGTCAGCGCAGGGTTTATGTTTAGCGATGCAGACTTGATGGGCGTGCCGGTTAGGGTAATCATCAGCCCCAAAAACCTCGCACGCGGCGTGGTTGAACTGAAAACACGCAACAAAAGCGTGAGTTGTGACATTGAGCTGGACAACGCAGCCAGCGAAATTGCGGCATTGGTGCAAAAACTGCGTGCTCAGTAAGCGTAACTTGGCAGATAAAACACACGCACCCACGAAAGTGAGTGCGTGGTTTTTTCAAAAACCTCTTGACATTGACGCAGCGTAATCGGTTATGCTATATTTACCCAAAAAATTATGGAGGAAAGTTAGCATGAACGAACTTGTTAGCATTCAAACCTTGTGCAACGAACTTGGCATTTCTACCCGAACCCTGCGGCATTATGAGGACGTGGGACTGCTCACCAGCGTGCGCCCAACAGACAAGCAACAGCGTTACTACAGTGAAGACGAAATCCGACGCATTCAACAAATCCGCATTTTGCGCAAAATGGAAATCCCCATCAAAGATATCATCGACATCTATCAAAACGCAGAAACCAAGGATATCATTGAGGTATTCACGCACAAGATTACATCCATTGATGAAAACATTGCCACGCTGACCGAGCTGCGCGCCATCGTTGAGGATTTTCGACAGGAGTTGCTCGCCCGAGGAATTTCAAGCGTGAGCGACTTGCCCGCGCTCATTGACATGACCGCAGAACACAAGCCAGTTATTGACCGCATGGAGCAACTCGAAGCAGTCAGCGAAAAGCGCAAATGCGAGCTGTTGATACGATACATGGACATGCGGCCTGTGCGGGTACTGTCGAACTATCTGAAAGACACGAACCGCTGCAAGGCGTTTTGCAAGGGAAAACGATGGGAAGAAAAGTGGAATAAAGAATACGAGCGCATCGCAGGCGGCCAAACGCACGAACACTACGGCGATTACTTCGAGGGGCACTCCGATGCCGGGCATATTCTGCACAGGCGAATCCCCGACGATTGTGTCAACGATAGCCCCTATGAAGATTACATGCTGGGCGGCCTGTTTATTGTGGAAACAACATCGAATGACCCAACTGGATATGACCCCGGTGAGCTTTGGATTGCGATGGAGGCATGGCTGAAGCAATGTGATTATCTTGAGCTTGACGACACGCGTGACCCGGTTTATGGCATCAACTTTGGTGGCATGACAAAAGAGGAAGGCGCAATGTGGGATTTGCTCATTCCCGTGAAGAAAAAAATATAAAAAGCCCCAAAGCAACACGCACCCACAAAAGTGAGTGCGTGATTTTTGTTGTGAATCGCAGTGGCTAGAATTTTTCTTCTGGCTTAGTGCGCGGCACAATTTTGATGAGAGCTTCGTAGCCGCCCGCAGCCAGCCAAACCAGCCAACCGGGGTGCCACATACCCCACCAAAAGCCAAGGTAGAAAAACAGCAGGCTGGCCAGCCACCAAATGGGCACGGTTTCCAGCTTGTTGCGTGCACCCTTGGCAAAGAAAACTTCAATGAGGCCGTACACGATCGGTACGCACAGGAAAATCAGCCAGCCGGGATGCCACCAGCCGCCCAGCACGCCCATGAATACATAGGCAATACCGGCTAGCAGACCCACGGGCAAGTGCAAAAACCAACGTTTACGCACGTTTTCGGCCCATTCGTCGCTGTCGTATTCCATTTCGCCGTTGACTTTCACTTTCACGCCGTCGCGCAGGCTCACGTGCACTTCTTCGTCGCCGTCGGTCACGTGAATGCCATGCTTGAGGCTGATGTGCACTTCTTCGTCACCATCTTTAATGTGAATGCCGCCCAGGCCGATGTTCACGTAATCACCCGCAGGTTTTTCGTCAGCGGGGTCGCGGCGGGTGGGTTCATCGGTGTAAAGCAATTCATCCAAGGTGCAGCCGTAAAGTTTTGCCAATTCAATGAGGTTGTCGGTGTCGGGCGAGCTTTCGGCGCGTTCCCATTTGCTCACGGCTTGGCGGCTCACGCCGATCTGCTCGGCTAATTGCTCTTGCGAAAGGCTGTGCTTGCGGCGATATTCATATAGGCGGTTGGCGATGTCAATGTTCATGTTGTGCTTCTCCTTTTATAATTGATTGTAAGCACAGTATAGCAAAAATATGCGGTTGCGACAACCAAATTTGGCTTTCAATCCCGCAACTATTGGTTGCGCACCTGCGGTGAGCACGTCGCTTCGCTGTGTTCTATCTAGGTTTTGATGATTTTTGCTAGTTTTTTCTTTCGCCGATGTCATGAATATCTTTGATTTCAATAGTGCGTGCCGTGCCGCCTTCCAGCTCGAGAATGACTAGCTCGTTTTCGCCATCATTGAGCCATGCACCGGGGATATACAACGATTTTTGCGGGCCGATTTCCCAGTAGCGCCCCAAATTGTGGCCGTTAATCCAGGCAATGCCTTTGACCAAGCCGTCGTGGCGCAGGAAGCAATCTTGTGCTTTTGCGACAAATTTGCCGCGCAAGAACACCGGTGCGTCAGGTTCTGCCAAAGTTTGGACGGGCGTAAAGTCAATTGCCTTTACATCGTCCAGTTCCATGGTGAACACATCAAAGTGGGTCAACAGCTGGCCGTTGGCACGAATTTGCTTGGCCCCCTTGCGGTCGTGCAGCTTTGGCCCATAGTTCACGCGACCCATGGCTTCCACCAGCACGTCAACCTGCCCGCCGTTGACGAGCGAGTCGCACACTCCAACACTGCTGCCGGGGTCATCGTTGCGCCACAGGCGGCCTTTGAAGTCGCCGTCCACAAACACGCTTGCGCGGTCGGCCAAGTCATCCACAAAAATGCTTAGGTCGTTGCTTTGCGGTGCCTTGAGCGTGCTGCGATAGAGAATCAATCCCCAGTTTTGGCCGTAATACTCCATGCTTTCGGGCTGCACGCTTTTGTGGTGCGTGGCAATGTTATCTAGCTGCTCAAACAGCAGGGCTTGCTCGGTCAGCTCCACTTTGCCCACATGTTGCAGCGGGGCTTCCTCCGGCAGGGGCAGATCCGCGGGGTCAATGCCTTGGCGTTCCAACAACACTTTGCGCACGGCGTGATACTTGGGCGTGTAGCCGCCGTATTCGTTCAGCGGCGCGTCGTCGTCGTAGCTGGTGACAGTGGGTGCGTATTTATCGCCGAAATTCGCCCCAGCGTTAAAGCCGAAGTTGGTGCCGCCATGGAACATATAAAAATTTACGAAGCCATTGTCGTCGAGGATTTCGTTGAGTGCTTTCACCACGTCTTCACTTTCACGCGCGTGGTGTTCGGTGCCCCAGTGGTCAAACCAGCCGTTCCAGAATTCCATGCAGACCCAAGGGCCTTCAGGTTCAAACTTGCGCAGGCAGCCAAAGTTTTCTTTGGCGCGACTGCCGAAGTTGGCAGTTGCTAGCACACCGGGCATTTTGCCGCCGGTTTGCGCGCTGTCCCAGCCGCCGTCGCTGGTGAACAGGGGCACATCAATGTCGCCTTCAAGCAAACACTTGCGGCAGAACTCTAGGTATTCATGGTCGTTGGCATAACTGCCGTACTCGTTTTCCACCTGCACCATGATGACGTTGCCGCCTCGGGTGATTTGCAGCGGGGCAATCTGCGGCAGAAAGTGCTCGAAGAAGATTTTCACGCGCTCTAAGTATGGCGGATAGGCCACACGCAAGCGCATGCCGGGGTCTTTGAGTAGCCAGGGCGGCAAGCCGCCGAGATCCCACTCACTGCAAATGTATGGCCCCGGGCGCACGATGGCCCACAGGCCTAGCTCTTGGGCAGTGCGCAGAAATTCTGCGATGTCCAAGATGCCGGAAAAATCGAACTTGCCGGGTTGCGGCTCGTGCAGGTTCCAGCAGACGTAGGTTTCCACGGTATTGAGCCCAGCGGCTTTAAGCTTGGCCAAACGGTCGCGCCAGTCTTGCGGCACAGTGCGGAAGTAGTGCATGGCGCCGCTATATAGCGGAAAATTTTCGCCGTGCAGCAGGAATTTGCCTTGCTTGATTTCAAATGGTTGCATCGTTTTATCTCCTAATTTTTATTGATAGAGCATTGGGGTGCTGAGTATCTGTTGTGACGACGTTGCCGCCGCCGCCTGCGCCGGTGAATTTCCAAGCAGGCAGATTCACCTGCAGGTTCGGCGGGAACATCGCGGGTAATAACGCTTGCTGCGCAAGGCGGTTTGCGTTGAGACTTTCGGCCAGCAGAGCATCATCTTTCGCCAAGATCGCCCGCCAAGTCATCTCACTCGCACGTGCGAGGGCTGCGGCGTTTTGCCGCGTGGGCTGCATGCCCGCCTTGGGGTCATAGCCTTGCGGGCGCTCGAACGTGGGGTATAGCGCGATGTGTTGCTCAAGCCAAGCGAGGGTGTCTTCGTCGGTGATTTGCTCGATTTCGCTGGGCCAGTACGCACCGTTATAGTGCTGGCGGGTGACGCCCGGCACACACAAACCAATGGCATCTTGCGCGCCGGAAATGTCACGTCGGACAAGGTCAACGCCGTTTTCATAGCGAAAGGTTAGCCTAGCCAGTTGCTCGGGCGGCATGTTTGGCAGCGTGCCGCCAAAGAGCTCTGCCAAGCGATTGCGTGTGCTGCCTGCCATGCCACCGCGGGGCATGAAATCATGCGTGGGTTCCACGGAAAAGCAAATCACGCCGCCTGCGTGCAGCGACGACACAAAGGGTTGGTCGAGCCATGCACCGGCAAGCTCCACGCGCCAAGGCAGGTGCTGTGCACGCAATTGCGTTGAGCTGCGCGAGGGCAGGCCGGGTTCGGGCAAGCGCGGCAGCACAATATATTCCGTGCCGAGCTCGGCGCAAAGCGCTGCTTTTTCGGCTGTATGGCCATCATGGTTAACAATGAAAAAATCGGGCTTGAGTTCACGCAGTTCGGGTGCGAAATCTAGCATGCCCACAGCGCTTGAGATAAACGCACGCTCCACACCAGCGATATTCTGCACCATATATAGGCGCTCTTGCTGGGGGTTTGCGGGCGGGTGCCCCTTGAGCTGCAGCACGGTGGCATCGCTTGCCACGCCCACGTGCAGTGCGCCGTACTGTGCTGCTGTGCGCAAAAAGGCAACATGCCCGCTGTGCAGCAGGTCAAAGCAGCCGGAAACAAATGCGGTTTTCATCGTTGGTCTCCTAAAACTGCCATTGGGGAAATTCCGTGAACACCCAACGGCCATTAATTAATTCGCGCTCGTAAGTGTAATGTGTTTGTTCGGTGAAATCGTGGCCATCCCACAGTTGCATGGCAAGTTGGTAAGTGATGGTGGTTTCGCTTTGTGTTTGCACGCGAACACTGCCAATTCTGCGCCCCGGTTCGCCAAGGTCGCTGCCAACAAACCAAAGTGCATCATCAATATCAATCGCGAGCGAACGTTGCGTATAGCTGTAAAACATGAGGTTCTGCACAACCGATGGAGCAAAATATTGCAGCAGCATGGCTTCTACATCGGCCACGGTCGCAAACATAGCGTCTGTTACAAGAAAATAAGTAGAATCATTGACCTGAATAGTTTGCTGCATGTCAACTTCCATGCTCCACATGCGAAAAACAGCATCGCGCGCGGCATAGAAAATCTCGTCAATTTCCGCCTCAGTCAAGTAAACATACGCAAGCTCTGTGGTAGATTCTTGCGTGGTGGTGATGTAAGCCGTGGTGAGCTCTTCGGTGGTGGGTTGGTCGGGCACGGCAGGAGTGCTGCATGCGACCAGCAACAACGCCAAGACAACCAGCAACAATGCAATTTTCATGATGACCCTCCGCATTTATGATAACATAGCCTGTGCATAGCCAACCATTTCACCTTTATGATTACGCAGCACCGGGCGATAAAATTGCGGCAAACTTTCGGCTTCAGCTTGGGTAATCACGCCCAGCTGCAGGAGAATCGCCAGCACAACCGGCGGCAACACAGCCATGCAGCCGCTTTCAATCTTCAGCGCAATGCCCATGGAACCATCCAACAAAGCAATGGCGAAGTACGCACTCGCGCCGACTTTGCACACTAGGCGGTCACCAAAGCGGCGTTGCAATTCGGTGGTAAAGCTACCGGGTCGGCAAAGCATATCGGGCTGCGCAACCATCGCCTGCACGATATCCGGCGCAGCGGCAGGCAAGCGAGCGTAACCCTGTGCAAAATTAGCAAGTGGCAACGCATGCACGGGTGCACCACAGCCATCAAGACCCATCACGATCTGCTCCACAGGCAGGCCGCACAGCTCGGCGATCAAACGAGTGATGCGCTGCTGATGTGGGTGTGCGGGGTCAAGATAGCTGTGCAACGGCTCGTCCATCGCAAGGGCAGCCAATAGCATGCCCGCGTGTTTGCCGCTACAATTGTTGTGCAACGGCGTGAGTTTTTCATATGTCGCATTGGTCGAAAACGGCTTGTGCGTGCCACACTGCAAGCAAGTTTCGTTCAAGCCGGCTTTAGCCAATATAGCAGCCACGGCTTGGGTGTGCATAGTCTCCCCACCATGCGAGGCACATATCACCGCAAGTTTTTGCTGCGTAATGCCAAAACGATGCAATGCGCCGGTTTGCTGCACCACCAGTGCCTGCATGGGCTTGGTGGACGAACGCGCAAACGTGACCCGATGGGCATCCCCATGCTGCCACAGCAAACGACCCGCAGCATCACACACGGCGGCATGGCCATGATGTTGCAAGTCAACAATTGCGCCGCGAATTTCTTGCGCGATGAGCATACCCGTCCCCTCTTCGTTCATTTTATATAGTATAGCACATGGGCGCAAGCTTGGCAAGAGGGAATGCGTTTTTTTCGTCATGTTGCACAAACTTGCCGAAAAGGGCTTGACAAGTTGCAGAGAAGGGGGGATAATGAGAGTAAGTACACAGTAAGGAGTGCGCATATGTATACGATTGCGAGGATTATGCTGCCTATCGGCTTGCTGATGGCTGGCTTTGGTTTTTTGATGGAAGGGTCTTTTGACCTAGTTTATTTCGGATTTGGTCTGTTTGCGCTGATAGGCACAATCGCCTTTTTGCGCACGCTGATAGGAGGACAAGCATGAACTGGATGATTATTCTGGGCAATATTATTGCCGCAATTGCGGTGCTGTTGCTGGGAATTTATCACTCGATGAATGTTGCAGCCGGCGAAAGCAGCTCTTTCTTTATCGTCGTTGCCGCAATTGCGTTCGCCATGGCAGTCGCTTTCGGCGGCATCGCGATTTTTCATCTGGTGAACTGAGCAAAAAAACACTTGACAAGCCCCGCCAACTGTGCTATACTATTACACGATAGGGGTATAGCTCAGTTGGTAGAGCAGCGGTCTCCAAAACCGCGTGCCGAGGGTTCAAATCCTTCTGCCCCTGCCACTACGACCATCTATATGGGTTTTAACCATGTGGGTGGTTTTTTCATGCCCAGTAGTATCAAGTCTTTTTCATATCCTACCTCCTCACGCCGCCAATGCCAGCACATCGCGCCCACGCCCAAAGCTTATTTGCAGCCGTTGTGTTTGCTTTTTGTCTAGCATAGGCAGCTGCACATGGCCAATCATCTTGTAGGTTATCTCAACGCGCTGTTGCATGGTCTTTTTGGTTTTTGCGCTGTGTGGCGCAAACCTCACGGTAATGCTCATCCACCACGATTTTTACGAACTCATCTTCAAACTTTTCGGCAAAGTGCAGAATATTTCGTAAGTACCTCAGTCAGCTTGTCCACGCGGATGTGGTGCATGGTTGCGCACAGGCCATTGTTTGCACGCTTGTTTTTGCAAGAGAAATAGTGATTAGCTGGGTTATCATGCGTGAACTTGTAGTTGAGCTTTGCGCCGCAGTCACTGCACTCCAGTAATCCGCTGAAAAGATTGCGTTCAATGTGCTTGGGTTTGCGGAATTTCGTGTCCCCAAATGTCTTCCGTACCGCATCAAAGCTTTCTTGGTCAATCACTGCATCATGCACGCCCTCGTGAACTTCCCAGTTTTCTTCTGCGTTTTCCAGCCTGCGTTTTAGTTTGTATGAACGCGTGAATGTGCGAAAGTTCACGACATCGCCCAAATAGACACGATTGCTGAGGATTGTACGGATAGCCGGGTGCGCCCAAAAATATTCGCCGTTGGGGCTGCATGCCCGTTTGGTGTAGCCTTTGCGAAACGCATAAGCAGATGGCGTGAGTACGCGCCGGTGCTTCAAAACACGAGCGATGTCGATGGTGCTCGCGCCTTGCAGACGCATGGCATAAATCATGCGCACCACGTCGGCGGCTTCAGGGTCAAGCACCCAGCGTTTTGGGTTTTCCGGGTCGCGCATATAACCAAATGGCGGTTGGCCGAGCGCATAGCCTTGGCTGGATTTCACCCGATGCGCAGAACGCAATTTGCGGCTGAGGTCTTTGAGGTACCACTCATTCATAATATTTCTGAATGGCGTGAAATCATCATCGCCTGCTGCGCTGTCTACGCCGTCGTTGACGGCAATTAAGCGCACGTTGTACTGCGGGAATACGACTTCTGTCAATTGTCCAACTTCGATGTAGTTGCGCCCAAATCGCGACATGTCTTTGACGATGACAGTCTTGATTTTACCCGCTTCAATGAGTGCCATCATTTCTTGAAAGCCGCTGCGCTGAAATGTTGCGCCGCTTACGCCATCGTCCACAAAGATGTGGATATTGCGGTGGCCATTCTTTTTTGCGTATTCTTTTAAGTAAGCTCGCTGGTTGGCAATGGAGTTGCTCTCGCCCTCGTGTTCATCGTCCCGCGATAGCCGCAGGTACAGGGCATCAATACCTCCTTCTTCCAATAGAATGTCTGTTGCTGTTTGCTGCTTTTTCATCATAATTCCTTTCATAGCAGCCAAACGCAGTGTTTACGCTGCTAGTATACCATGTTTTTTACGTCTTATCTAATGTACAAACGGCTTTTTTTAAGAGTTTTGCGACTTTTTCGAGCAGGGCTTCTTTTGTGTCATCGTAGTGTACTGTGACGATAAAACGCGTGCCGCCGATGTCCATCACGGTTTCGCGGGAGAAGTCGATGCGTTGGGTTTCCATTGTTTTGATTTTCCTTTCTCATATACGTCGTGGCATGAGAAAAGCCCTATGAAACAAGCATTTCATAGGGCTTTCTTTATTCTGTTTTGCAGGTGTGAAGCGTTATCCGGCCAACCAAATGAGCCATCCAAGCCCAGCGAAAAATCCAACAATGGGCATAATCCACGCAAAGGCGCGGCCAAGCCAAGCGACTGTGTTGCTCAGCCATTGCCAAATCACTTGCCACGTGCTGGGTGGTTCGGGT
>WRBQ01000039.1 GCA_009784445.1 Oscillospiraceae bacterium | reverse complement strand
GCGGCGGCAACCAAGGCTGTCAATGCCCAACTGGCGGCGGCAACCAAGGCTGTCAATGCCCAACTGGCGGCGGCAACCAAGGCTGTCAATGCAACAACCAAGGCGGCAACCAAGGCTGTCAATGCAACAACCAAGGCGGCAACCAAGGCTGTCAATGCAACAACCAAGGCGGCGGCTCCGGCGGCGGCGGTGGCGGCGGCGGCGGTGCTGGCGGCGGCGGCGGTGCTGGCGGCGGCGGTGGTGCCGGCGGCGGCGGTGGTGCTGGCGGCGGCGGTGGTGCTGGCGGAAACGGCGGCACTGGTGGCCCCGGCGGCAACTGGAACTGGAACTGGAATTTCAACTGGACTAACCCCGGTGCTGGCAACGGCGGCGGTGGCGACACCAACATTAACGTTGATGTGAACAACAACAACGAAAACAACCAGAACCAAGAAAATAACCAAAACCAAGACAACAACCAAAATGTTGATGTGAACAACGAAAACAACAACAGCGCCACAGGTGGCGCCGGCGGCGGCGGAACCGGAACCGGCACTGGTACAGGCACCGGAACTGGTACAGGTACCGGCACTGGAACTGGAACAGGCACAGGCACAGGCGGCGGCGGAACCGGCACAGGCGGTGGTGGTTCAAGCGGCGGCAGCAACATCCCCAAAACCAACGAAGCATCTGCCCTGTGGGCAATCCTGATGCTGGTTGGCTCCTCGAGCCTGGTTGGCCTGGTTACGGTTGTTCGCAAAGTTTCCGGCAAAGAAACTGTTTAGCAAAAAAAAGCGTTGACTTTATTCGACAAAAGTGGTATAATTAACCTATCACGCGACATAACGTGACGCAAACCCCGGCAAAGGCAGGGGGTACGCTCCCCGGCGTATCCCCTGCCCACAAAAAAAGACAGCGGAGGACCCCTTTATGAACCTCAAGAGCAAAAGCAAATCCTTTTGGATCAAAGTGATCGCCATTGTGTTGGTGATTGCACTGGCCGCAGGCACAGGCCTGTTCCTGCTGCTACGACGCACGCCGACCATGGTCATCGCGTCGCGCAGCGAAATCATTGAAACCTGGGACAACCAGGGCATCACCCGTTGGATGGAAAACCACCTTGGCGTTCGCATCCAGTGGGTAGACTACAGCGAAGACACGGCTGCTCGCCTGCAACTAGACCTCACCCGCGACGCCGATGATCTTCCCGACGTGTATCTTGGCCTTGGCCTAAGCGGACACGAACTAGACATGCTGATTCAGCAACAAGCTTTCCTTCCCTTCGAGTACATGCTGAATCACACACCGAATTTGCAAAGTATCATCAACCGTGATGTGGACCGTTTGCCGCAGTTTCGTCTGAACGGCAGCATGGTGTCATTCCCGGCCATCAGCGACCATTTCAGCGAGTCTTTCCCGCAAAAAGCGTGGGTTAACCGCGATTGGCAGCAACAAGCCGGCCTGGATATGCCCAACAACCCGCAAGATTTCCTGAACATGCTGCGTACGTTTTCGCAGCAAAACGATGGCGCACCTTCGCTTGGCGTGGCCTATGGCGGCAGTGGCGCAAACCAAACCACTTTGGGCTTTTTGGTGCAATCCTTTGTGACCACCGACTTTGACCTGAGCGGCACCGGCAACTTCCTCAATGTGCGTGATGGCCAAGTATATGCTGGCTTTACGCAACCCGAGTTCCGCCAAGCGCTGCAAATGCTCAACACCATTTACAGCGAAGGTCTGGTAGACAGCACGCTGTTCACCCAAGGCAGTGAAGTATTCTTCACCGGCGGCCGTGGCGACGAGCGCTATGGCGTGATTTTCGCCAACGACCTGTATGCCTTGTTCCGCGACGCTGACCGCGCCGCAGCTTGGGATCCCTTGCCACCACTGAACAACAACGGGCATCGCTCCACCTTGGTGCGCTCGAACGAAGTTCAACTGGGCGGCCTGATGATTCCCGCACGCATCGGCAACGAGCGCCACGTTCGCGCCCTGCAATTCGGCGACGCCCTGCTTTCCACCGAAGGCACACTGACTGTGCTGTTTGGCACAGAAGGCAACGGCTGGTCTGCTGCAAACGCCAATGCGCTTTCCATGGGCAGTGGCCAAGCAGCCACTTGGCAGCTTGCCGAAGGCGGCTTCAACGGCCTTGACTTCTATGGCCAGTTCCCCGGCATGGTGCCCTTCTGGATGGACGCCCGCCTGCAAATGGATCGCCAAGCCCCACAACAAGGCACAAGCTTGGCCACCAGCGCAAACTGGCAGGGTTACCTGAATGTGGTTACCCGCGAAAACTACGAGCAAACCGGCTTGAACAGTGCAGCGTTTTCGCTGCCGCAAGCAGTGCTGGAAACCGCAGACTTCAGCGGCTTGAACGTGCAAGGCGTTTCGCAGTACCTTACCCAAGCATCGCGCGAATTCATGACTGGCGCGCGCAGCATTGAAGGCGGCTGGAGCGATTTCATCGCCGAGCTAAACAGCCTTGGTCTGCCAGCAATTATCGCAGCGGCACAAGCTGCATACGACGCGCGCTAAATTAGGATTGTAAAATTGTAAGGGCGGCTGTCTTCGGCCGGTCGCCCACACGTGAAAAAGAGTGAAGTGGAAATGAACGGAAGAAGAAGCAATTGGATTTTGAATATCCTTTTGGTGCTCTTGGTGTTGGCGCTGGGTCTGGGTATCGTGCCGGCATTCTTGGGGGCAGTTAATCCGAATTTCCAAAACACATGGTACGGCTTTCGTCCCTACATTGTGCTCAGCGATTCCATGGAACCAACCATCATGACCGGCGCGCTGGTAATTGGCCGCGTGGTGCATTTTGCAGACCTCGAAGTAGATGACATCATCACCTTCGAGTTTAGCCACAACGGCAACCCCACGCTCAATACGCATCGCATTGTGCAACGTGAGACCTATCAGGTCAGAACCCAAGGCGACCGCGAAGACATCACCATGCCGGACGACGCACCGGTGACGCAGTACAACTTCCGTTACCGCGTGGTTTGGTACTCCAACACCATTCAGCTGGGCAGCGTAAGAGGTATATTACTGTTCATTGTGTTGCCGGCTGTTGTGCTGGTTCTGCTTGTGGCTGCTTTGCTTGCACTCATTGCACTTGTGCGCCGCAAGCGAAACAACACCGTGCCGCTTGCCCTGCCGGAGTATACCACAGACGAAGAGCAAATGCAGCCCCACGAAACGCTACCATTGCAACCAGATGTGCAAAACCACATAGACGTTGAAGAAGACGATGACGAATTATGCGGCTTGATTGAAGACTCGCTGCGTGCGCCGTCAATGCAAATTGACGACGACAGCGACGACGATGAAGACGACAACCTGCTGGCCATGCTTGACCAAGCCTTGGCCATGCACAACAACAAGGAGGAACATGAATGGTTCGACAAATTGATGCGGCAAAAGGGTATTGCTCTGCCGTAATGACCCAACTGGGCAAGCAACGCAAGTGGTTTCCGATTGCGGTGGCCGGTGCAACACTGTTGCTTGGCATTTTACCCATGGCAACCGCGCCATGGCTTGGCCTAAACATCAGCGTCTATCAACTTTCGTTTTCGGCGGTGCTGCGCTTTGTGCTTGCCCCGCTAACCATTGCGGCCATTTGGCTGTTTGACCGCTTTATGCAAGACTTCTCGCGCTACACCAAAGTGGTGCTGACCATTGCGGCAGCCGTGCAAGTGGTTTCGCTGTGCATGCTGTTGTATTCCGCCAGCAATGCGCTGACCCAAGAAATCTTTACGATTTATTCTAACGCACCCGTCATTCGGCAAAGCCTTGGCTTGGGTGCATGGCTGATGCTTGCGCTAAGCGCTGCGTTCTTGGTTGACTGCGGCCTACAGCTGACCCGCGGCAAAGCAAAAGCCCCCAAACAAACCGACAGCTCGCCTGTTTCGGCGATGTAAAATACAAAGGACGTAAAAAAAAGAGCGGGTAGCAGATTATACTGCTACCCACTTTTATTTTGATTTACCGTCTGCCGCCGCGGTAGCCTCCGCCGCCTTTATACGAGCCACCACCCTTGAACGATGACCCACCACTTGGCTTAAATGAACTGCTTCCCCCGGCACGGCGCGCCATACTGCCAGCCGCTGCACCTGCACCAACCGCCACAGCACCTTGATTAATGCGCACACGCTGCGTGTTGCTAAACAGGAAAGTGTCCTGATTCTTCGTGATGCGGAAATTGCCCATGTAGTTGCAGGCGGCCTTTTGCGGCACAGCCGTGTTCATTTGCTTTTTGAATGCACCAACCACCGCAATGGCCGTGAACACGCCAATGCCAACACTAACCAGCGACCAAAAGATGCTCAACCCAAACAGCAGCGCAAAAACCAGTATCATTGCCGCCGAAATGCCTGCGAACAGCCCCAGCCACCATGCGGCGGCACGTTTTTTGCACACAGGCAACTGTCCCACAAACTTGCCGGTTTGGCCGTTCATAGCAAAGCGGTAGTTCTGCCCCTCAAACTTGGCGTTGAGGTTCCACACAGGCATTAGCGCATAATTCGCCTTGGCGTGGGTGAGCCAAGCCTGGCTGTTTTCTCGCTTAACGCTATTGTAGTTCCCGCGTCCGGCCTGTGCGCCGGTGAGGGCTTGCTCCATGCTTTCGCTGCAGCGTTTTTCAATGCGCGGGCGGCACTGCTCGGCCGTCACGTCATACATATCCGCCAAATAACCCGACAAAAACGTCATCTGGAACGGCACAATACCGCTGTGGTCGAAGGGCTCAATGGCGTCCATATAGTTGCTGTCCATCTTGCTGCAAGCGTCCACAGGGATCTGCGTGAACGCGGCATCGCCGGCACGCCGCAGCTGAAAATGGTCGGTGCGGGTGTGACGAAACTGGCGATCGCTCCACGTTTTCACACGTGTGGCACGCCAAGTGCCATGGGCTTTCGCTTGGCAATCGAACAACCAAAATGGCACATAACTGCCCACGATTTCATCCAGCACGCTTTGGTCTGCAAACTGCTTGGGCAGCAAATGCTTGCCCTTTAACTTTTGCGCAAACGCGCCTTGTGCGGCAGCCTTATCCAACTTAAAGGGGATGATGCAATCGGGCTTGAACACGCCACTCAGGCGTGCAGGCAGCACGGTAGGATTGCCGCAGTAAGGACAACGGGTGGAGGCAGTTTTGGCGTCACCCAGCAGCTCACCTGCACAAGAAGGGCAAGTGAAGCCCTGCAAGTCGCTGTCCAGCCATTCTTCGCCGCCGCTTTGCATCCACTGGGTGTCACGCGGGGCTTCTTCCACTGCGTTGAATTCCTCTAGGGCGGTGGCTTCGAACTCGGTTTGGCAAAACGGGCACAGCATTTTTTGCAGCGACTGATCAAACTCGATGCCGCCGGTGCAGTTGGGGCATTTGTATTGTAATACGGCCATGATATTTCTCCTTTTATTTGTCGCTCCGCGAGCCTTCCTCAGTCGCCCGAGGCGACAGCTCCTTCCCGAGGAAGGAGCTTGGGGCTTGCTGCCGCGAGTCAGATATTTCTGCAATCTTTGCGCCCACCGTAAATAGGTCGTTATCTATTTCCCTATTGCGAAATCGCAAAACAAGCAAACCATGCCCAGCAAGATAAGCATCACGTTCTTTATCATACGCTATTTGTTCTGGGACGTAGTGGTGATTTCCATCCAGTTCAACCACCAACATAGCTTTTGGGCAGTAAAAATCAACTATATAGCTACCAACGATACGCTGGCGATACCATTGTTCAGGGCGTTTTTTCAGGAACAAATACCACAAACGATTTTCATATGGTAGGATTGTTACGCATTCCACGTGCGCGCTCAAGCAATGCAACACTACCCTTTTCAACACGATTGTTCTGCATGTTATTCACCTAGTTTCCGCTTAAAGCCCCTAGCTCCTTCCTCGGGAAGGAGCTGTCGCCTCGGGCGACTGAGGAAGGCTCGCGGAGCGATAAAACCAATCACCTTCTAAATATCTGAATGGCATTTTGCATATTTTCCACCACTACGTGGTCGAGCTCGCCGCCGTTTTCGCCGTCCACTGTCCAAACGGTCGGCTCGGCCAGCTTGAATTCGGCGCGGCGGGTGTGCAACAACATCAAATTCGGGTGCTTGTAGTCCTGCATCATCGCGCGGCTGAACGTGGCGCCAAGCTCAGCGAGATTTTTCGGGTAACGTGCCAGTAGCAGCTCAAATTTGCCGTCATTCAGGCCAACCAAACGGCGCGGCAGTTTAATCGTGCCGCCGATTGACGACGAGTTGGTCACCGAGCAAAACGCAAACGTGCCCTCAATTTCCTGCCCCTCGGCAGTGGTGATTTGCATGGTGATGGGCTTGATGCCGCGAATGGCCGCCGGCGCATACGCAAAATAAGCCATGCGGCCCCAGCGGTTTTTTTGCGTTTGCGGGGTGTTGAACGCAATGTCGATGAACGCACCGCAAGACACGATATAACTGAAATATTCGCCGCCGTTGAAAATTCCCACATCGTTATACAGCGGCTGGCCATTGAGGATAACATCAATGGCCTCGGCGTTGTTGTTGATGGGGATGCGCAACGTGCGGGCCAAGTCGTTGGTGCTACCGGCAGGTATGTAGCCCAGCAGGGGCTGTTTTTCCAGCTGCATCACACCATTGACCATTTCGTTAAAAGTGCCATCGCCGCCGCGGCAAACGATGATGTCAAAGTCACTGCCGCGCTTTGCAACCAGTTCTTTTGCGTCGCCGCGGCAACGGGTGGTATACACCGTGGTTTCTAGGCCTTGTGTGCTGAATAAGTCGGTGATGTCAAACAGCTGTTGATTGGTGGTGCGCTTGCCCGAAATGGGGTTGATGACCACCAACGCGCGTTTGCCATCAAAATCGTTCTTAATCATGAGAATCTCCTTTTTCGCTAACATCGGGTTACCGAAACAATCCTTCCATCGCACCACGGCGGCGCGGAGCCTCCGGGCGCGTAAACACGCAGTTGTTCACCAAAATAATGTCGTCGCCAATCACGTCAATGTCCTCCCAGCGCACGAGAACTTCTTCGCGGCCAAACCAGCCAGAATGTTTGCTGCGGCCAACCACCACCAGTGCGATTACGCAGCCCTTGCAGGTGTCAATTTGAATGTCCATCACGCAGCCCAGGCGTGCGCCGGTGGATTTGTTCACCACGTCTTTGTTGCGCAGTTCAGTAATACAGCATTGCATGTTTCGTCCTCCTAAGATGAGAATTTCTCATGCTATGCTTATGCGAAAGGCTATTTTGTCATGCTTCTTTTGCCGCCACCGAAACACGGTAAACCTTCACGCCATGCGGCGCAACATTGCAGCGCAGTTCGTCTTCAATCACCGCGCTTTTTTTGCTCCACAGGTCCGTCACGTGGTAGCTTTCGGCAAAGGGTAGGTCAACAAAGTCTTTGTTTGCCACGGCATTCAAGCGCAAGGCGAACGACTTGGTTTCGCCGCTTTTGTTGAAGCAGCAAATGGCCACATCGCCGCCTTGCAAGGGCTTCACGAGCACGTCGTGCGTCAAGCTGCTTTGCACGCGCTGCGCCTGCACGCCCAAGGGGTCTTGATTCACGGCGATCATGTCTTTGTTCGTCACAATTTGCAGCGTGGCGTTTTTGGTGTCCACGGTGCCGTCGGCCTTGATGAACTTGCGCACGTCGTTGCCCAGAATTAGCGGCGCGGCCATCATACACCACAGGCTAAAATGCGAGCGATTTTCTTCAAAGTTCAGCCCGCCGTTGCCCACTTCCAGCATGTCGGGGTCGTTCCAGTGGCCGGGACCCGCGTGCTTGTGCAGCCGCACGTTCACTTCATAAATGGCCATAATCCACTGCCAATAGGGCTTGATGTCCGGCGTGGTGCGCCAGAGGTTACCCGCTTTGCGCCCCCATTTCCATGGCAGATTCAGCCCCCATTCGCAAATGGAGTAGACGATTTTCTTTTCTTCCACACCAGCGGCGACAGCGTAATCCGCTGTGGCTTTTTTCAGCGCACGCCCCATTTTGGCATATTGATACGCAGCGGAATCAAAGCGCGAGGCAATGGGGTTGTGGATTTTAATCGCATTTGCGCCTTTGCGCAGGTTCACGATTAGCTGGTGGCGACCTTCTTTGGTCACTGCCCAAGTGGGCGGCACAATGGTGTCACACGCAAACTGGCCATTCACTTCAATCACGGCGAATTTTTCGCTGTGGCTTTTTTTTCGAATGCACAGGGTAAGCGCGTGCGGGCCATCTTCTTCGGCAAACACGTTGGGGAAAGTCACGCTGCCGGCAGCATAGCTGAGCCCGCCAACATATACGCCGCTTTCCATCTTGTCGTCCGTGACGACGCAGGCTTTGCCCTCCAGCACACCGCTTTCGGCGGGGTAGAAGGTTTCGTGGCCGCTGCCCAGTACCGCCACGCCGATTTTCTCAATGCACGGCGCACGAAAAGGCAGCCACTTGTGGTGGCAAAAATCATACTTAAAGTATTCCACGCCCCACTCTGCAAGGGTGCGCGCATCTTCGTCTTCACAGCCCAAGCTGGCAGGCAAATCCTCGCAGGTCAGCGTGCCGTTGGAGCTATACATGCCCAGCTTGAGCCCCATGGCGTTCACGCGTTGTGCAAGTGCAGCAATGCCGCTGGGGAAGGTGGCGAAGTCGGGCTGCAAGCGGCCGTTGGCATCACGCTGTGACGACTGCCAGCAGTCGTCCACGTTCACGTAGTTGTAGCCAGCATCAATCAACCCGGCGGTTTTCATCGCCTGCGCGGTTTCCATAATCAGCTGCTCGCTAATGCGATTGTGGAAGGTGTTCCAGCTGCTCCAGCCCATGGGCGGCGTGAGCGCCACACCGTTGTTGTAGTCCTCCTGCCCTAGGTCAAGATTAAACTTAACCATATTGGTCAGCTGCTTGGCATCGGTGGGCAGTTGTTCGATGCGGCGTTCTTTGGCGGCGTTGCCCAGCCAGCGCCCCACGGCATAACCGCCAGCAATCACTGCCGCGCCGGTGACGATTTTTTTGATCATATGCTGTCCTCCTGTGTGATGTATTGTAGGGCATGTAGGGGCGGCAATTATGCCGCCCGAAACCCAGAAAATCACGTATCTTGTAACCCGGGTGGCGTAATCGCCACCCCTACAGGCTGTACGCTACTCCACCTCGCCCCAAACACGCAACAACACGCGGCTGCCGCGCTGGTGCGCCTGCCCCTCTGCCAGCGAAACATGCTCCACCGTGTTTTCGCGGCCGGGAATGGTGTTGACAACTGGCTGCCCAATTTCAACCACAAAGCCCAGTGATTCAAGCTCTTGGCGCACTTGGTTGATGTTGCGCCCCACCACGTTGGGCATAATTTCGCTGCCCGGTCCGCGGCTGACGGTGAGCGTGATGACCGTGCCCGGCGACACTTGCTCGCCCGGCGCAATGGATTGGTCGGTCACATAGCCTTCTTGCATGGTGTCATGGTAAGCATATCTGACAGCAAACTGAAATTGCCCGCTGTATTCATCTTCAACTTCTTCCAGCAAAATGCCCGCAAAGTCGGGCACGTCATGCACAACTGGGTCAGTCACGGTGACCACTGTGGTAGTTTGCCCCTCAAACATGCCAAACATGCTTTCCCGCGTGGCAGGATGAATCAGCAGGAAAATGAGCGTGGCAATCATGCCCGCACCCAAGATAATCCCCGCAATTTTCAGCGCGAGGAACTTGCTGTCGTCGGCTTTGGGCGGCGGCATCTGCACCTGCGGAATGTTGCTGGTGGAATGACGAATGCGCTGCGTGGCCGACTGGTGCACAGCCGCTGGCGACGCAGTAAGCTCCGCACGGAATTGTTCCACCGTGCGCGTGCGGTCTTCGGGAAACACCTGCATGGCATTAATCAGCGCGTTGAGCACGTAGGCCGGAATGCGCTCGGCAATTTGCGCCGGCACCATCAAGCGATCGTTGTGGCGTCGGCTCACGGCATCGTCGGGGTCTGTGCCCACCAGCGCGCGGTAAAGCACTGCCGCAAAGGCGTAAATGTCCGTCCAAGCGCCCTGCTTGCCGTCAACGCCGTATTGCTCCAGCGCGGCATAGCCGTCGGCAATGTTTGCGTTGAGTTCGCCATGCGCAGTGCGCGCCTGCCAAATGCTAAACCCACCAATGCGCACCTTGCCGTCCGTGCCATAAAACAGCGTGGTTGGCGAAATGCCACGGTGCAAAATCCCCTGCTGGTGCAAGCTGCCCAAGGTGGAGAGCACAGGCATCAGCAAGGTGCGTGCACGCTCCCAAGTGATAATGCCTTGCTTGCCGCGCAGCAAAAATTCGCGCAGGGTTACGCATTCGGTATAGTCATACACGGCATAAATTGTGCCGTTTTCTTCAAATACATCTGTCACCGCAAGCAAAGCCGAAAGCCCGCGCAAACGTTGTAGCTTGCGCCATAGCTCGGTGAAGTTTTGCGCGCATTCTTGCCAAATGGTTTCGCAGCCCTGCATCACCAGCGGAACAAGACCTTCTTCACGCACGGCAATCGCCGCCGGAAAAAACTCACGCACATAAACCGGCTTCTGATACTGCGCATCAAAACTCAGATAGGTGATGCCGTCGCCGTTTTGCTCCACCGCGCGGCCAATGCCAAAACGCCCCTGCGCAAGCAATGTGCGCAAAGGCAACAGGGGTGCCGGTTGTTCAGTTTGCGCGGGCGTTTGGCAATGCGAGCATGCGGCGGTTTCATCCAGTGCATGCATGCAGGCGCAGCAACGTTGCGCAATGTCGTTGATGAACAAAGGCTCACCTCCGTAGGACGTTAAGAGTCACGTGAAGGTATTATATCACAAATGGAAGAGGATGTCAAGGGATGGGCGGTACCATGTACGCAATGGACAGCGCAAACAATGCCTGCGCGCTGAAGTAAGGGATTAAACAAACAAAGTGCAGCACCGGCATAGCCTGCCCACGTTTTTCTCGGATTTTTTTGTTCAAGAACAATACGCTATCCGAAACGGCGAACAACACGCCCGGCAAAATCATCAGCCGACCCAGAGGGCCACCCACTTCAATCGCAACATTAAGCGTGAACATCATCATTGCGCCCAGCATGAGCGAATAGCCCAAAAACGGCACCAGCATTTTCTCTAAGTCAAACACGCGGTGCATGATGAGAATCAGCAAAGGCAACACCAGCAGCAGCGGCAGCAGCCACAGGTTCAGCGGCGTAATGGTTGCCAGCACAATGATATATGCCACATGCCCTAGGAAAAACGGTATACCGCCGCTGACGAGCACCTTATTCTTGTTTTCGGGACGCACAAAGGGGTCAAAACCCAGCAGCAAGTCGCCCAACCAGCCCAAACCAAGCCCAACGAGCATGATGGTAATCGCAGCGTCGGCGGGGCCAGTGCGCTGCGCTGCGGCAACAAAGCCCGCGGCGAGAAACAGCGAGGCGGCAATCATCTTGCAAATCAGTCGGGGTACTTTGTGCGGCGTGCTGCTTAACGCCGCGGTGGGGATAGCCATGAGTGCACAACCAAGCGCGAGAATGTAATGCATGAGATTCTCCTTTATGTTTGTGATATATGGTCACGGGCGGCAAAATTGCCGCCCGTGCATTTACAGCGTAAACTGCTCTGGCTCAAATTCCGGCAGCGTGGGCGCCCGCTCGGGCCGGCGTTTGATGGGGTCATACTCGTACTTCTTGCACAGCGAATCAGGCAGCATCACGCCGCGGTGCGGGCAAAGGATGCTGCCGAGGTCGGGCGCGGGCTTGCCGTGCAGGCACAGCGCACAGCAGGGTTCATAGTTCTTTGCGTGGAACAGAGCGCGTGTTTTTTTGTGGCTCATGGGCTATCTCCTTTTCTGCTTGGCTTGACGTTTGATTTGCTGCCAAGCTTGCTGATTTTCCTCGGTTTCACCAAAGCGCATGTGAGGACAATGTTTCTGCAAAAATGCCAGCATGTCATCGAGGTTTTGGCGAATTTCGCAACTAATTACATAGGTTTCCGCGTTGCTGAAACACCACGCCAACTGGTTGTTTTCATATGCATATGCCCAAACCAACGCGCTCAGCGGCAACAGCTTGTATCGTCTTCCTTGCGCGTCTAGCAGCCAATTTTCAGTAAGCATCACCCCATTGACGCTAATGGTTTCACCATCACCATTGCGCTCTTGTTCAAACTGGTTCACAGCCTGTTCATCCACACCATACTCCGCCATGAATTTTTCGGGTGCAATCATCTGTCTTCGCCAAAACAATATCGCACCAATGCCCAACACAATGAGACTACCCCCGAGAATTGCACCAAACAAATCTACGGCGTCGAATAGCACCAAGGCCGCGAAACAAAGTGCAATTACCACGCCAACGGCGCAGACTATCGCCGGATTTCGTCTTGCCGCACGTTGTTGTTCAACGATTTCTTCGTGACGCAGCGGTAGCGCAGAGGCTAAGCTAGCATCTGCATGGCCGAACTGCGCATTTGGGCAGCGCTCTGCTAACAGCTCAAGTGCCTGTGCAGCCAGTTCTTGGTTTTCGCCAAAGCGCAACAGGTGACCACGGTTTTCAGTAAAATGCAACCTCACGCTAAAATTAAACACTTGCAGGTTGTTGCGGCGCCTGTTTATGCTCATGTCAGAATGTGCCCGCACAATATCTTTGAGCGGCAATAAGAACGATATGCCTAGCTCATGGCTGTCACAAACCCAGCTTTCAGTGAAAATCATGCGGCCAATGCGCACAACATTGCTGCCGCTTGCCAGCTCACGTTGATAGTGGCTTTCCGACACCTCGTCGATATTAAAACGTTGGTCGTGCTTAGATTTCAAAATGTTTTGCATTATACGCCCCTATTCATAGTCATTCCATACCATATTATCACATTTTCCGCCGCAGGTCAAGTTCCAGTATCACAAACACGCAAAAAATTAATAGCGCAATGCCCGCCGGCGCCGAAACCGCCCACAACCGCACCGGCGCAGATGCCCCAGCCACCGCCGCAACACTCACCGCCGTGTGCACGGGAATGACCCGCACCAGCAGCGCGCAAATCCCCGCCGCCAAGCCGCTGTGCGCCAGCCGCGCCAGCCAGAATTTCCACAGCGGTAACCCGGTGGATTTCACATCACCCAGCACCTGCGCATGCACACCCAGCCCTCCCCAGGCAAGCCCCGCCGCCAACACCGGCAAGCTCACCTGCGCCTGCACCATCGCCGCTGTGCCAGTGGATACCTCCATCAGCACTTGCAGGTAGGGTATCGCGCCCCACCAGCCAAAGGGCAGCAAATGCAACAGGCTCGTGAGTGCACCAAACAGCACCACCCAACCACACACCAGAATAATCGACTTTGTCGCTTGGCTCACCGCAATCAATAGCGAAACCGGCTCGGTCTTTGGCTGTAATTGCGTAAGAGCGGGCTTTGTTCGTCCGAAACACAACACCGTACCCATGATTAAACTTCCCGCCGTCAGCGCAGCCAGCAGCACTATGCCCGCCCTGCGATTGCCCAGCATGCCCGCACCCACCGCGCCAATGAGAAAGCCCGGCCCGGCATTCACACAAAACAGTTGCAGTCGCTGCGCCTGCTCGCGTGTGAGCTGCCCCTGAGTATGCAACTGCGCAATCACCTTTGCGCCCACGGGGTAGCCGCCCAGCAGCCCCAGCAAAATTGCGCCAATGGCCGGCCGCTTGGTTTTCCCACGCCCACTCAGCTGCACATAAATCGCTGCAAGCACAAAAAATGGATAGAGTGCCGGGATAATCACATTGCCGCACAGCGCAAGCGCGGCACGCGCACCCTGCATGGCAAGGGGCGCGTTCATCACCAATGCAGCGGCAATGGCAGCACATGCGGCTAGCGCAAATGGGTTTTTCAGGCGAACAATCATCTGTTTCATGGTAATAGGTATGTGCGTTGGGGAATATGCATGCTTGTGGGGGTGATGTGATGCGCAAACAAAAATTATCGCTGGGCGAAAAAGTGCGGCTGGCGGGCGAGGCGCTTGATGTGCCCGCGCGTGCGCTACCGGGCTTTTGCCACATTGAGCTGATGCAAAACCGCCAGGCCGTTATCGAAGGCGTGAAGGGCGTATTGGGCTACAGCGAAGACGAAATCAAGCTGAACATGAGCAACTTGGTGGTCACTTTTCGCGGACAGGGACTCACCATTTCGGGCTATCAACAGGAAGCGCTGACCATGAGCGGCACCATTGCGCAAGTGGATTTTACGAATGGATAGTTGGTAGGGGCGGCCATTGGCCGTCCGCAGTTAGGAAATATGCATGAAAATCTCGGACGCGCAATGCGCGCCCCTACATGAGGAACATTATGCTTTTCATCAAGCTCATGCGCTGGCTGCGCGGTTATGTGTGTTTTTCAGCTTCGGATGGATTTCCGGAGCGGTTTTTGAATCTGTGCAACCAGACCGGGATTGCCATGTGGCAAGTGTCCTGGCAGGGCTGCAACATGCACGGCATCACTGATCGCCATGGTTTTGCGGCCATGCAGCAGTGCGCTGCACCAGCAGGCATCGCGCTGAAAGCCACGGGCAAACGCGGGCTGCCCTTTGCCGTGCACGCCTATCGCAAACGCACGGGGCTACTGGCAGGCGTCGCTGTGTGTATGATTACGCTTGCGGTGCTTTCCAGCATGGTTTGGACCATTGAAGTGCAGGGCAACGAAACCATCGCCACCGAGGAAATTCTGCAGGTGCTGCAAGAGCAAGGCCTGCGCCTTGGCGTGCGCCGCAATAGCCTTGACCCGCGCGCCATGGCCGAAACCGCACAACAAGCACTGCCGGGCGTGGGTTGGCTCACGGTGAACCTGCGCGGCAGCAGCGCGGTCATTGAGCTGCGCGAAGAACACAGCGTGCAGCCTTGGCTCACCACCGACCAACCGCAGCATATCATCGCAGCAAAGGCGGGGCAGATACGCATCTTCGAGCTTTACCAAGGCGCAGCGGAAATCATGCTGGGCGACGCGGTATATGCAGGCGCATTGCTGGCCAATGGCCGCATCCTCAATCTTGACGAAACCTTCCGCTACGTTGCCGCAGATGCCTATGTGGTGGCGCGCACCGTGGTGGCCGGGCATGGCGAAGCAGCCCGCAGCAGCCAAGTGCACAGGCTTGCACCCGGCCGCACGCGCTACCGCTTGCAGCTGCTGAATTTCACCATCCCGTTTGGGCGGCAAGGCGACGACACCACCATCGACACCACGTTTCATCTGCAGCTTGCCGGGCGCATCATGCCCTTGGCTCTGCACCGCCACAGCGAGATCACCGCGCAGCCGCAGCAGCGTATTCTCACCGACAGGCAGCTGCAACTGGCCGCCGCCGCTGAGTTCTTCAACCGGGCATATACCCACACCCGCGCCGCGCAAATGCTGGAACAAACCATCACCGTGGACTTGACACAAGACTACGCCCGCGTTGTGCTGCACGGCGCGGCATATGAAAACATTGGCTTTGCAGTTGCGATTGCAGGAGACGTGCAAACATAAAAAAACCGGCAGCGAAAGCTGCCGGGGAGTTGTGTTAGGCTTTGTTGTTGTCATCGGACGCAAAATGTTGTAGCATCTCTTTCACATCTTGCAATACCTGTTCATCTGTGTCGTAACCACGCGCGGTGGCAAACATGCGATACGCCTCTAGCTTTGCGGATAGTTTTTCAATAATTTCAGCTGAATTTGCCATAACTTTTGCTCCTTTCGCAAGTGTTGTTCATATTATACCATACTTCTCCACAAAAATCAAGCAAAAGTTGATTATGCAGTAAAACCGGCAGAGCAATTAAGCTCTGCCGTGAGTTTTGTGTTGAACGATCACAACACCTAGTCAAGCGCAAAAATCAAGCCCAGCACAGGCGGAACCAGTGCCGCAATCAGTATGCCTTGGAACCCAGGCATGCCAGCGCGAACGAGGCTACGCAACGCGGGTTGGTTTTCGGGAATTGCCGAAATGCGAGCCAGATAGCGCAAGATGAGCGTTGCCATCAAAACTTCGTCGGTCACGAACTCGCCTGCAACCATGTCGCCTGCGTGGTAAACCAGCGACCAATCAATCGGCGGCATTTCCATGCCCATTTCGCCGAATACATCAGAAATAGTATCTTCAAAGAAGCCCAAGAAGCCGCCAGTGGTCACATCAACTTCCAAGAAGCCCAGCAAAGCTGCGCCAACCACGGTGCCGCCACGTGGGGTGAGATCAGCATTGAACCAATAGCCGTCTGTTGCAAGGTTGATATTGCGGGAAGTGCCAGCAGGATTGAAGCCAGGGTTGCCCTGAACCGGCATGGCCAGTTGGTTGATAGCAGCTTCGTTTTGCGCGATGATGGGCAGAGTGCGTGTTAAAAAGCCCAGCAGATCATGTTCCATCGCCTCGGTGAAATATAACACAGCATTGAATACAGAGCGCAACAAAACATCTGCCTCAGATTCAAAGTTTTGGGCAGCGGCCCAACCGATGTTGAGAGCGGCTTGGTCGGCAATGTAGCTTTCAGGCACGCCCAGTGCACGGAATGCGGGGGCATAGTGACTTTGCCAGCGGGCGCGGATGTCATCGCGGAAAGCAAGCGAAGAAAATCTGCGTACAATAACAGGGACATACCGCAGTAGAGTCTCGCGGCACTCAATGCCCCAATCAATACCTAATGACGCCGTATGCACCCAAGTGTTATTTGGGGCAGTTGCGGTGATTTGGCCGTCAGCGATTCTGTACGCAATGTCGGCTTGAGTGGCCGCAGAAAGTTCAGGCGCTAGCGCCTGCAACGCTTGGAAGGGGCCTAACGCACCCAAGTTAGCAAACGGACCAGCTGTCGCTGCAATTACCGTAACGAAATCATTCACGAAGTAATTGGTGAACAGATCACCGGTCAGGTCTACACCAAGGCCTGCCCCCAAATCGGGTAACATATTTAACACTGGGTTGGCAATCATCTGGCTGATGAGGGGGAAGCGGAAGCTTACGGTGGTTTTTTGCCAAGCGCTGGCCTGCGTGGCAAGGGGAATGAGCATCAGCACCGTCAATACTACGGCGAGGATGCGTTTGGTTGCTTTTTTCATGCGAACAGCTCCTTTTCTATATGTTGGTTTGTTAAAGGGTTCCTACTAAAGTATACACCTCGCCCTTTTATTTTGTCAAGCTTTTTTTGATGGAAATCTTCATGTTTGTGCAACTTGACGAAACTCCAGAAAAAAATATTTTCTCGCCGCGCGCAAACCCCCTTTACAAACACAGCAAAATGTGGTATACTATTGTGTGTGCCGTTGCGCGGCGACGGGGTTCACCATCCCCTGCTGGGCAACCGGTGAATATTAACATGAGGTGAAACAACATGACCCAAGAGACAAAACAAGCCGTCATCGCCGAATATGCCACGCATGAAGGCGACACCGGCAGCCCCGAAGTGCAAGTTGCACTGCTCACCACCCGCATCAACGAACTAACCGGGCACTTGAAAGTGCACAAAAAAGACCACCACAGCCGCCGTGGCTTGCTGATGATGGTTGGTCAACGCCGCAACCTGCTCAACTATCTGAGCAACAAAGACATCGAGCGCTATCGTGCGCTGATTGCCCGCTTGGGCATCCGCAAATAGGTTTAGGTGTAGGCAGGCACGCCTTGTGCCTGCTTGTTTTTGTTATTGCGAGGAACACACATGAGTGACATTGCCAAGTTTGAAATTATCAAGCTGCCTCGGCTCATAGCAGTGGGCAAGAAGTTCCGTTATAGCTATGAAGCACTGAATAGCGGCGATAATCGACTACCTGCGTTTTGG
>WRBQ01000038.1 GCA_009784445.1 Oscillospiraceae bacterium | reverse complement strand
GTGCGCGCGGCATACGATCTGCGCAGGAGTAAACAAGCGATGGAATAGGAGACAATGATGAAGCAAAACATCGTGTTCGCGGTGCTGAGCGTGCTGCTGCGTGGCGCTGTTCGCATTGTGTCTGTGCTGTTAACACTCACCGGCGTTTGCGGCACCGTGCACGTGATGCATGATTTGCGCCGCAGTGAATGAACACAAGTATAAACAAAAAAACACAAAATTTAGGAGAAACTATCATGAATCAACAAAACAAAGCTGGCTTGAAAAACCGAATCATCCTATTTGCAGTGCTCGGTGTGCTGTTTCACGGCGGCTGGGCAACCTTGGCGTTTTTCTTTTTGACCGACGGCGTTGGCGTTTGGGCATATCTGGAGATAATCTTGGGCGCAGTGTTTGTGACCGCTGCGATTGCGGGTGCCGTTGTGCTCATGCGCCGCATCGAAGAAACAAACGTGGAAGTCCACGCGGATGGTCTGCGCGGCACGGTGATGGGCCGGGTGTCCATCTTCGCGCTTGTGTTTTGGATCACCGGTTGGCGGCAAATTAAGCTGGTACAAATTGACCTGCCTTTCAACCAAATCCGCAAAGTGACGGCGAAAAGCGATGGGCTGATGATCACCACCACGCAACCGCGCCACAAGGGCTTCAAGTGCTTGATGAATAAAGAATCCGCCGAAGCCATGGCACAGCAGATTAACGCCAGAAGATAATCACAAGGGCGGGGAGTTAAACTCCTCGCTCATTTTTTTCGCAAAGCCTTGACCTACCGCGCCGTCCATGCTATAATAACATGGATAACTTATATTGTATAGGAGGCTACTATGGCACACTTTAAATTTTCGGCCTTTGCAGACGAAGCCTGCAACACCCTAGATGGACAAATCGCGGCATGCAAGGCAAACGGCTTGGCCGCCATTGAGCTGCGCGGCGTAGACGGCAACAACATCAGCGACATCACCGTGGACGAAGCAAAGGCCATCAAGAAAAAACTAGATGCCGCTGGCGTTGGCGTGGCCAGCATCGGCAGCAAATATGGCAAGTGCGGCTTCGACTTCGACGACTTCAAGCAAACCGTTGAAGTGGCCAAAGTGCTTGAGGCTGAGTACATCCGCATGTTCAGCTTCTATGACATGCCCAAAGATGAAGTGTTCGCCACCGTCAAGCAAATGGCTGACTACGCACAACAGCATGATATTTTGTGCTGCCATGAAAACGAAAAAGGCATCTTTGGCGACAAACCTGAACCATGCAAAGCACTGCTTGACCACTGCGAGGGCGCGTTGGGCTGCGTGTTCGACTTCGCCAACTTCATGGAATGCGGCGTGGATCCCATGGCGGCCTATGAAATGCTCAAGCCTTACATCACTTACTTTCACATCAAAGACCACGACGGCAGCCACGTGTGCTGCGCGGGCGACGGCAAGGGCCAAATCGCCGAAATTCTTGCGGACTTTGATGCCAGCACATTCCGCTCAGTTTGGCTGAGTGCAGAACCTCACCTGAAAACCTTTGAAGGCCTCAGCAACTTTGACCGCGAAAGCGAAGAAAAACTGCAAGGCCGCAAGCTCTATGCCAGCAATGAAGAAAGCTTTGCGGCGGCTTGCAGTGCAATGCACCGCGTGGCACAAGCGGCACAGCCGGTGCAGCTGGGCATTATCGGTTTTGGTGGCATGGGTAGCACGCACGCACGGCATTGGCTGGGCGGACAGTGGAAACACAGCCGTATTACCGCTGTAGCAGACATTGATCCCGACCGCCTTGAGCTGGCACAAGAACTCATTCCCGGCGTGGCGGTGTTTGATAGCGCTGACGCACTCATCGCCAGCGGCAGCTGCAACGCTGTGCTCATTGCCACTCCGCACTATGATCACCCGCCCATGGCCATTGCTGCGCTGCAAGCTGGGCTGCATGTGCTAACCGAAAAACCCGCAGGCGTGTATACCAAACAAGTGCGCGAAATGAACGACGCCGCTGCCAAGTCGGATAAAATCTTTGCCATCATGTATAACCAGCGCAGCAAGCCGCTGCACCAACAAATGCGCGACATCGTGCAAAGCGGCAAATACGGCGAACTGCGGCGCTTCATCTGGATTATCAACAACTGGTACCGCACACAAGCTTACTACAACAGCGGCGGCTGGCGTGCCACTTGGGCCGGTGAAGGCGGCGGCGTGCTCATTAACCAATGCCCCCACCAGCTGGACTTGTGGCAGTGGATAACCGGCATGCCCTGCAACATTCGCGCATTTTGCCATGAAGGCAAGTGGCACGACATTGAAGTGGAAGACGACGCCACCATCTATGCTGACTATCCCAACGGCGCCACGGGTGTATTCATCACCACCACAGGTGATGCCGCAGGCACCAACCGTTTGGAAATCAACCTAGACAAAGCCAAGTTGGTGCTCGAGCACAACGTGCTAACCGTCACTGAGTTTGAAGGCAGCACGCAGGAGCACATCAACACTTGCCCGGCAGGTTTCGGTAGTCTCAAAAGCACCTCGCACACCATTGAAAACACAGGCACCGAGGTGGGTGAGCACAGCATGATATTCAACGGCTTTGCTGCGGCCATTGTGACTGGCGACTGCAGCCACCTGCTTGCCCGCGGCGAAGAAGGCATCAACGGTCTGAGTATCTCCAACGCGGCGCACTTGTCGCACTGGCTGGGCCGCGATGTTGCCCTGCCGGTGGACGAAGAGCTGTTCTACGCCGAGCTGCAAAAGAAAATCGCGGGCAGCCAAGCCAAGAAGGAAGTGGCCAAAGATGTGCAGATGGACTTGAGCCAGAGTTATACTTAGATATACTTGTACCCGAAGTCCGATAGAAATCCCGGGCGGCGTAATCGCCGCCCCTACAGCTTGTGCAGGAGGTATCTTATGCAAAAAACCAAACGTTGCGTTGCGTTAGCGTTGGCCTTTTTTTTTCTTTGCGCCACCGCCCTGCTGCTCACCGGCTGTCGCCACGACGACGGCACCGGCAAAACCTTCCTGTTTCCGCTAGATACCATGCCACAGCGGCTTGACCCCGCCGTGGCACAAACACCCAACGAACTGTTGGTGGTGAATAACATCTTCGAGGGCCTAGTTCGCGTAGACGCCGAAGGAGAGATAATCCCTGGCGCGGCCTATGTGTGGAATATGCTGCCCGACGGGTTGACCTACATCTTTCACTTGCGGCAAGATACCCATTGGTTTTTGGGCACACAAGCACGCGCCATGCTGGGCCTAGAAGCCGACGATGAATGGGATTCCCAAGTAACAGCCCATGACTTTGCCTTTGGCATCGCGCGTGCGCTGAATCCCGCAACCCGCGCCCCGCAAGCTGATCTTCTCACGAACATCGCCGACATTCACGTGGCGAACCGCTACACGTTGCGCCTCACGCTGCATGAGCCGGACGACGCCTTTTTGCATGCCCTAGCAAGCAGCGCCGCCATGCCGGTGAATCAAGAGTTTTTCGAAGCCACGCGCGGGCGCTTTGGCCTTGGCGTGCGCTATATGCTCAGCAATGGACCATTTTATATCAGCCTGTGGGAAAGCAGCCGCCTGCGGCTTGTGCAACACGCGGGCTATGTGGGCCATGACATTGTTGCGCCCGCCACGGTGAATCTGCTGGTGCAAACCAACCCAAACCATCGCTTGAATAACCTAGGCGGCGAAGGCGGCTGGGACGTCGCCTTTGTGTCGGCAGCATGGGAGGCGCGCGTGCCCGATAGCGCACAAGTCACGCGGCTGCACAACGCCACACAAGTGCTGCAATTTAACCACGAAAATATCTACCTGCGCCAAGCCTTGGCTGCCGTGCTGACCGAGCAAAACTTCGGCAACGCCATAGGATTGCTGCCGCAGGGCTTGCATGCCGGTGCCGCGCCGCAACTCACCCGCCAACCTGCACAGGAATACTTCGCCCGGGCCGACATCACTCGCGAGCAACTGCGTTTTATCGTCACGGCCGAACAAGAGGCTACGGCCCGCAGCATGGTGCAGGCTTGGCAAGTCGCCTTTGGCCTAGATGTTGTGGTAACTATCGAGGTTCTTGAGGACGAAGACCTGCAAGCGCGCAAAGCACGTGGGCAGTTTGATCTTACCTTCGCCACGTTGTATGCCCACGAGAATTCAGCGCATCGCGTGTTGCAAAGCTGGGCCGCACTGCTCTATGACAACGAAGACAGCGAGTTGATCATCGAAAACACCCCGCAAAGCCTGCGCGATGCCCAGGTGCATTTGCTCACACAGGCCATTGTGTTGCCCATGCAGCCGCAGCACAGCCTGTTTGTGGTCGCCGAGGGTGTCTCGGGTTTTTCGACCAGCGCTGTTGGGGATAACGTATTTTTCGGCGCCATGCGCAAATAGCGCATCAACATAAATTTAACGGAGGTTTACCATGAAAAATTTGTTTTGCATCGTCCTTGCCGCACTGCTGTTAATCGGTTTTGCCTTGCCTGCGGTGGCAGCTGATGCCGTGCAGCCAAATGCTGTTGTGCAGTTGATTGCAACGTATAATCGAACGCACAACGGCACAGGCGCGCTGGTTGCCACCATTACCGGCCCGCGCGAGGTGACCATCACTGGCCACGTAAAAAATGTTCGCGAAGCACTGGTACTAAATGAAAATCACCGTGGCATCACCGTGCGCTTTAATGCTACCATGATTGGCTGGTATGACGCAAACCCGCCTGGTGGCGGTTTAACTGGAACGTTTTTGGTTTTGGACCAACGTCAGGCGGGTAAAATTTACGTGGATGGCGGGCGGTATGTTACCGCTGTAGGTTCTGCGTTTGAAATGGCTGGGCAATTATCGCAACTCACCGTGGTGGATGGCGAAATTTTGGGCACGATTCACGCAACCAATCGCCTTAGCATACTCGGCGGCACCGTGGCAATTTCTGCAATTTCCCTCACCGCCTTGCACGCTAGCATCGCCCATATTAGCCAAGCGGCGAATTTGCTCACCACCCCTTATGTGACTATTTGGGCAGACCAAGAATTTATGAATTTCACAGTGTCAGAAAACAGGACATTATGGACACGATATGAGCCTGTTTTAATGTTGCAAGCGGGGCAAACGCTGACCATTGAGCCTGATAGAAAGTTAAGTTTGCTCAATAGCCGCATTGTTTTGCACGGCGGAACACTCATCACTGACGGCGCACTAGAATTGCTTGAGGGCGGTGAACTTGACATTGTGCATGGTATCATTACTGGCGAAAACGCTGGCGAATTGTATGGTACTTATTACGCCGACGGTGCGCAATGTCATACATATTGTGCGTTATGTGATGCCGACGATGCGCCGCCATCCACAACTCTGTTGCAACGCGTGATGGACTTCGGTTGGCGACTAAGCAGTTGGATTCAAGCAACCTTCCCCGGCTGGTTATCTTCGCTTTTGCACATCATTGCTGTGCCATTCCAAATTGTCATTTTAGCCACCACTATCCCGCTTAGCTTGTTTATAGAATGGATAAGGAGATAACTATGCCAATCACATTTGACCAATCCCGCCCACTCGACCTCGTTTTGCTGGGCCGCGCAGCCATCGACTTCAACCCCGTGGACTACTTCCAGCCGCTCACCGAGTGCACCACCTTCAAGAAATACCTTGGCGGCAGCCCCGCCAACATCGCCGTGGGGCTCTCTCGCCTAGGCAAGAAGTGCGGCTTCTTCTGCCGTGTGAGTGACGACCAGTTCGGCGATTACGTCACAGAAGAGTTCGCCCGCGAAGGCGTGGACACATCGCGCATCGTGCGCTGCACCAACGGCGAAAAAATCGGCCTCACCTTCACCGAAATCCTCAGCCGCGACGACAGCAGCATTCTTATGTATCGCAACCAAGCGGCCGACCTCAGCCTTTGCCCAGCAGACATCGACGTGGACTACATCAAAAGCGCAAAGGCGCTGTTGATTTCTGGCACGGCATTGGCGCAAAGCCCCAGCCGTGAGGCCGCGCTCAAAGCCGTTGACCTCGCCCAAACCAGCAACACGCCCATTATCTTCGACATTGACTACCGCCCCTACAACTGGGTCAGCGCAGACGACATTGCGGTGTATTACGCTCACGTGGCGGAAAAATCGGCAGTCATTCTCGGCAGCCGCGAGGAATTCGACCTCACCGAGGCACTGCTTAGCCTGCCCGGCACCGACGACGCCACCGCGGCCTACTGGCAAAGCAAAGCGGCGAAAATCGTAGTCATCAAACACGGCAAGCAAGGTTCAACCGCATGGATTGGCGAAAAATCGTTCAGCATCAAACCCTTCCCCGTGCAAGCGCTCAAAAGCTTCGGCGGCGGCGACGGCTATGCCAGCTCGTTCCTGTTTGGCCTGCTGGAGGGCTGGAGCATCGACGATGCACTCGAACTTGGCAGCGCCAGCGCAAGCATGTTGGTGAGCGCGCACGGCTGCAGCTCGTTCATGCCCACGCTAGCGGAGGTGCAGGCCTTCATCGCCCAAGCCAAAGCCGAACATGGCGACATGGTTGCGCGGGGGTAGCACCTGCGGTGTGGCAACCCCGCTTCGCTGTGTTCTATCCAACGCACAAGAAAAAATGCACCCCGTCATAGTTGGCGGGGTGTTGTCGTTGCACAAAAAAGATGCAATTTTTTCGCGGGAACAAAAAAATCACGCTCCCACAAAAGTGAAAGCGCGATTTGTGTGTGGGCACTGCCCACTGGCACGCCAGAAGGGATTCGAACCCCTGACCTTTTGGTTCGTAGCCAAACACTCTATCCGACTGAGCTACTGGCGCACTTTTATCATTATAACACAGCCTGCGCAAAAAAGCAAGCTTTTTTTGCAGGTTTTTTTATTCGCCGCGAAAAATGAGGCATATTAATTATCTGGCATCATCAAACGCAACCGTAACAGTGATTTCATCATCGCTTGGCACATCAAAATCATGGTGTATATCTTCTTCGTTCATAAAGCTTTCATTGCATTCCTCGCGCAGGATAGCTTCATTGCGTTTTTGAATGTTTTTCAATCGCTGCGCTTGCGGGGTATCGATGTAGTGCAGTTCACACGTCACTCCCATGCTGGCGTAAAACTCGCGCCATTCGTTGCGCTGCCACAGCGGCCAAAATCCGTTGTCGCAAATCACAAGCGCGCCGGCCTTTGCTGCTTCGCCTGATTTTTGCTTAACATAATCCTCAACCCAAGTGGCGTATTTGTAGTATTGCTCGCGGTCGTTGTGATATAATTGCGTGCCAAACAAGCCGTACATCAATTCATCTTGGGTGATCATCACGGCATTGAGCTGTTTGGCAAGCCGGTTCGCATAAGTGGTTTTGCCGGAGCCAATCATGCCACAAATCAGTATTACTTTTCCCATCACATCGCCCCCTTTCTTCTTCCTAACATTTTATCACAGCCCACGCAAAAACGCAAGCGCATTTGTAAACTTTTTGTAACAGCGCTTGACAACCCGCCCCGCACATGCTATAATAATGTTAAAGGTCAAAGATAGTCAAAGTCTACATGGAGGCGTTATGGCAAATATTAGTTCCGAAATAGCGCGCGCCATTCTCGATATGCTCGAGCAAGGCGAGTATGCGGAAATCCAACGCAACGGCTTTGCGCAGCAGCTTGGTTGCGCACCCAGCCAAATCAACTACGTGCTCGCGTCACGCTTTGCGCCCGAGATGGGCTTCATCGTGGAGAGCCGGCGCGGCGGCGGCGGGTACATCCGCATTCGCCGGGTGAGCTGCGAGCGCGGTGCGGTGCTGCCAGCGCTAGTGAATGCCATTGGTCCGCGGCTGGATGAATCCACCATGCGTGCGCATATTGCCAACCTGCACAGCCAAGACTTAATCAGTGCACAGGCGGCGCAGCTGATGCTTGCCGCTGCAGGCGACGCTGCGCTGCGGGCCATCGAGCGCGGCGTGGACAGAGATACCGTGCGGGCAGCGGTGTTTAAGCACATGCTGTTGGCGGTGGGTTAGAAGCCGCAACGAAAGCGGAGAGCGCAAGTCGCGTCGCTCCGCGAACCTTCCTCACCCCTCGCGACTCGGGGAGCTCCTTCCCAAGGAAGGAGCCGAAGTAGTAGCCGAAAGTTTCGCTGTCGTGATATCCTTAAGTCCCTTGGCTCCTTCCCCGGGAAGGAGCTGGCACGCGCCGCGCGTGACTGAGGAAGGCTCGCGGAGCGATTGCGGGAAATGAGCGCGGCGTTATGTGTTGCGGTGCGGGGAGTGATACTTCCCGCCTATAACGAATAACCGCTGGGCATGCGTGATACGCACGCGAATTCTCTGCGAGTGAGTGCGCGTATCACGTGCACCCCACCGCACACACGTTTTAGGCGGCGCGTATCACGCGGCGCAGACTTGTAAGATAACATAACAAAGGAGAAATGACATGGAAGCAACATTTGATTGGTTGTGGAAACATCTAGTCGACAATGGCGTGGTGATTACTATGGCGATAACTTTGCTCGCTTTTTTTGGCAAGGCGGTATATAACGAAATTGTGAAAAGCAAGGAGCGAAAAAGAGAACACGAGCTTGAGACACTAAAAGCTGCTAACACATGTGATAATCACATCAAAATGAGTCTATACGATGACGAAAAAAGCGCGTTAAGTGAAATTGTAGGCGCGTTGATTGTGTGCGTTGAAAAGACAGAACTTTTTGTATCTCATTCCAGCTGGGGGAATCCATCAGAAGAAACCAACGAAAGAATAAATTCGCATTGTATAGACTTGAACAATTTGTACTATGAGATTCGAAAAAATGCTATTGTGATAGATGATGTTATTTACGACCAACTCGTTACTCTTTTCCGTGAAGCAAAAGGCATGTTGTTGAAATTTGAGCAAATGCTCAATACTAATAACGAACAATCACGAATAGCTTTGCAAGCGACCATCATGGAAAAGAAGAAAAAAATTGAAGAAAGTCTTCCCGAAACCATCATCATGGTACGAAAACACTTGCAAAGCAAAAGAACTGAACTAATTTAACATTATTTTTGTTTTTATTTCGCGTATACATAATAGGAGGAACAAACATGAACTGCGAAAAATGCAACAACCACCCCGCCACCACGCACATCAAGCGCTTTGCCGGCGGCGTGGCCGAGGAATTCCACCTGTGCGCAGCCTGCGCCAAAGCCAGCGGACTACTCAGCCCAGACGGCGGCTTCAACCTAGGTGACTTGTTCGGCGGGCTGCTGGGCAACAGCGTGAGCCAACAACCGGCAGTTGCGCAATCGCCGCGCTGTGCCGCCTGCGGGCTTTCGCTGCAAGAGATCGCCCAAAGCGGCCGCATGGGCTGCGCCGCGTGCTACGATACGTTTAGCGCACAAATAGCACCAACACTACAAAGAATACACAGCTCCGTGCAACACAGCGGCAAAACGCCCGAGGATGGCAATCCCGCATTGCGTGAACGCCGCGAGCGTGAAAGCACGCTCACCCAACTGCGCGAGCAAATTGCACATGCCGTGCGCGAAGAAAACTACGAACAAGCGGCCAAATTGCGCGATGAAATCCGTGCGCTGGAGCAAGGAGGTGGCGACGATGCTTAACGGCAAGAAAATCACCCTTGTGCCCGCCGAGCTCAGCCAGCGCGAAGATGTCTATAACTGGTGTTTTCACAGCGAAACCAGCAAGGCGCATGTGTTTGCGGACACCGACATACCCAGCTACGCGGAGTTCTGCGAAGATTACGCCGACTATTATTTCGACGGCACACGCCCGCTCGATGGCCGCGGATTCATCATCATGCTTGGTGATGAATCCATTGGTTTTCTCAGCTATTGCGCGTTTCATCTGCAACCCGGCTGGGCAGAGCTGGACAACTGGCTTGCCCGCGAGCAGCACTGCGGCAAGGGCTATGGCTCTGACACGCTGAAGACACTGGGGCGCTATTTAGCCGACGAACTGGGTTTTACCCATGCCATCATGCGGCCATCGTGGGAGAACCCCCGCGCCATTGCAGCCTACGAAAAAGCCGGCTTTGTGCGCTCTGACTTGCCGCCCGAAAGCTACCTGCTGCCCGAACACATGCAAGACTACGCCGACGGTGACTACGGCGAAGGCGGCGATGCGCTGCTGGTGTGGGCGTTGGGGTGACAATCGCCACAACGAAAGCGAAAAGTGCAATTCACGTCGCTCCGCAAACCTTCCTCACCCGCTGCGGCGGGAGCTCCTTCCCAAGGAAGGAGCCAAGGCTTAGACGGCTAACGAAATCAAAACTTGCAGATACAAGCTTCAGCTCCTTCCTCGGGAAGGAGCTGGCACGCCTCGGGCGTGACTGAGGAAGGTTCGCGGAGCGATTGCAACGTCGCTGCTAATACTTTCGCCCGCGGCGATATACCAAAAAACAAGGAGAAGCATATGCATAACCAACACGACGTGGTGCTTAGCACCCGCGTGCGCCTAGCACGCAATTTGGCCGATATGCCCTTTGTGGGCAGGCTAAACGAACCCGGCAAACGCCGCGTAACCGAACTCGCGCGTGACGCCCTGCCAGAACTCATGTTTGTTGAGATGGATCAACTGCCACGCTTGCAGGCTGCAAGCCTAGCCGAGCGGCGGCTCATTAGCACGCAGTTTGCCGCGCAAGAGCCCGGCACTGCCCTGCTCACACAAGCCGACGACAGCATCGCCATCATGCTGTGCGAAGAAGACCACCTGCGCATTCAAGCCTTAGCCCCCGACCTTGCCCTGCACGATTGCCACGCCCGCGCCGATGAACTCGACAATCGGCTAAGCAACAAGCTCAATTTTGCCTTCGACCCGCAGCTAGGTTATCTCACCCAATGCCCCACTAATCTGGGCACCGCCATGCGCGCCGGCGTGTTGTTGCATCTGCCTGCGCTGGCGGCACTCAAGCGCGTGGGTGGCTATGCCGAAAGCATCAGCAAGCTGGGGCTAACCCTGCGCGGCGCGTTTGGCGAGGGCAGCAAGGGCACGGCCGCGTTGTTTCAATTGAGCAACCAAGTTACCTTGGGTATCAGCGAAAGCCAGGCTCTGGAGAACCTGCAAGCCTACGCCCTGCAGTTTGCCGCCAACGAGCGCAACGCCCGCGCCGAGCTCCTCGCCCAACCCGAATGGGAGGATAAACTCTGGCGCGCCTATGGCTTATGCAAACACGCCCGCCGCATGGAAAGCCAAGAGGCCATCGAACTGCTCAGCCTGCTGCGCATGGGCGCGTGCGAAAACGCCCTGCCCGTTGACCCACAGACCATCACCGACCTGATGACCAACACCCTGCCCGCCACGCTCAGCGTGACGCAACACATCACCAACCCCGATGAACGAGATCGCGTGCGGGCGGAGATGATTCGCGGGGCGTTGTAGGGGCGCGCATTGCGCGTCCGCCATCATTTTCATCAACACTACGGACGGCCAATGGCCGCCCCTACACAACCCCCAGAAAGGAGAAAATCTTATGTCCACCTATCGTTTTAACGGCTACACCGAAAAAGCCAACCAAGCCATGAACTTAAGCATCGAAGCCGCCGAAAAACTCGGCCACACCTTCATTGGCAGCGAACACATTTTGCTGGGCCTGCTGCGTCAAAGCGACGGCGTTGCCCACTCTGTGCTCGCCAGCCGCAAGGTGAGCGAACAGCTCGTGGAAGACGCCCTGCGTGGTTCAACCAGCGCGGGCACACCCACCGTGCTTTCACCCGCCGACTTCACCCCACGCACCAAGCACATTCAACAGGAGGCCCTCGCCCTCGCCCGCTCAGCAGGCAGCCAAGTGGGCACCGAGCATCTGCTGCTTGCCCTGCTGCAACTGCGCGACGGCGCCGCCGTGACGCTTCTCGCCCGCCAAAACGTACTCGCGCCGGATCTCGTTAGCGACATTCACCGTGCCATCAAAAACCCCAAGAACGAAACCAGCACCGGCAAGCCCAACAGCGAAAGCGCCACCCCCACGCTTGATCAATTTGGCCGCGACCTCACCCATATGGCGCAGCAGCACAACATCGACCCCGTCATTGGCCGCGACCCTGAAATTGCGCGGGTCATGCAAATTCTGTGCCGCCGCAGCAAGAACAACCCCGTGCTCATCGGCGAGCCGGGTGTGGGCAAAACCGCTGTTGCAGAGGGCCTAGCCTTGAAGATCGCCGCTGGTGAAGTGCCTGAGCTGCTGCGCGGCAAGCGCGTGTTCAACGTTGACCTCACCGGCATGGTGGCCGGCACGAAATATCGCGGCGACTTCGAAGAGCGCATCAAAACCGCACTGGATGAAGTGCGGCGCGCCAAGAACGTCATTCTGTTCATCGACGAACTGCACACGATTATTGGCGCGGGCGCAGCTGAAGGCGCAACCGATGCCGCAAACATCCTCAAGCCCTCACTTGCGCGCGGCGAGCTGCAAGTCATCGGCGCCACCACCTTGGATGAATACCGCAAGCACATCGAGAAAGACGCTGCCCTTGCCCGGCGCTTTCAGCCGGTGACGGTGGACGAACCCACCGAAGCCGAAACCCTCGAGATTCTGCAAGGCCTGCGTGATAAATACGAGGCGCACCACAAACTGCGCATCACCGACGAAGCCATGGCTGCCAGCGTCAAACTGAGCGCGCGTTATATCGGCGACCGCTTTTTGCCCGACAAAGCCATTGACCTCGTGGACGAAGCAGCCTCACGCGTGCGGCTGCGCGCCTTCACCCCACCGGATGAAGTCAAGCAACTGGAAGACCAACTGCGCGAGCTGGAGCAGAAAAAGAACGAAGCCGCGCAGTCGCAAGAGTTCGAGCAAGCCGCGCAACTGCGTGACGAAGAACGCAAGCTGCTGCAAGAACTGGAGCAGCAAAAGCAGGTCTGGCAAGAGCAAAGCGTGCAAGCCAAAGGCGAAGTGACCGCCGAGGAAATCGCCTGCATTGTGGCACAGTGGACGGGAATCCCCGCCATGCAGCTCACACAGGAAGAAAGTTGCCGCTTGCTCGCCCTAGAAGATGAGCTGCATGGCCGTGTGGTTGGCCAAGACGAAGCAGTGACGGCTATTTCGCGTGCAATCAGAAGAGGCCGCGCGGGACTAAAAGATCCCAAGCGTCCCACTGGCAGCTTCTTATTCTTGGGCCCAACCGGCGTGGGCAAAACCGAGCTATGCAAGGCCCTCGCCGCTGCCATGTTCGGCAACGAGCAAGCCATGGTTCGCCTAGACATGAGCGAGTATATGGAAAAACACACGGTGTCGCGCCTTGTGGGCTCGCCGCCGGGCTATGTGGGCTATGACGAAGGCGGGCAGCTGAGCGAACAAGTCAGAAGAAAGCCTTACTGCGTCGTCCTGTTCGACGAAATCGAAAAAGCCCACCCCGATGTCTTCCACATCCTGCTGCAAATCCTCGAAGACGGCCGCCTCACTGATGCACAGGGGCACGTGGTGGACTTCCGCAACACCGTGGTGATTATGACCAGCAACTTGGGTGCCAGCAAAATCACCAAGCAAGGCGGTGGCATCGGCTTTGGCGATGACGGCAACGCAGCCGCCACGCAAGAGAAAATCAAAGACGCCGTCATGGGCGAACTCAAGCGCAGCTTGCGCCCCGAGTTCCTCAACCGTGTAGACGACATCATCGTGTTTCACCAGCTCGACAAACCGCAGATTCGCGAAATCGCCGGACGCATGTTGGCGCAGGTGCAACAACGCTTGGCCGAGCAAGACATTCACGTCACCTTTGATGAATCCGTCGCCGAGCTGATGACCGAGGCCGGTTTCGACCCAGTGTATGGCGCGCGGCCGCTGCGCCGTGCCATTGTTCACCAAGTGGAGGACACCCTGAGCGAACGCCTGCTAGAAGGCGCCATTGCGCCGGGCGGCAGCTATGTTTGCCGCGCAGTGGATGGAAAAATTGTGCTAATCTAATTTAGATGTAACCCAATTTAAAAAATTTTTAAAAAACACTTGACAAGCGATAATTATTATTATATAATATTAATTGTCAACTGAAAGGAGTTCTGGCTTGAAACGAAACACACCACAACGGCAAATCATTCTCAACGCCATGCGCAGCCTTGCCAACCACCCAACCGTCGAGCAGGTGTACGCGCATGTTGTGCAAACGCATCCCAGCATCAGCAAAGCCACGGTCTATCGCAATCTTGCGGCTGCGGCCGAAGCCGACGAGATTGCAGCGTTGGGAACCGTCGATGGCGCCATGCACTTTGACCACAACACCGAAAAACATTTTCATTTTGTGTGCGATTGCTGCAAAACGCTCATTGATGTGCCTTGGGTTGAACTACCCAGCCAGCTAACTCTTTTGCAAGGCTTGACTATCAAAAAAGTTGAGCTAACACTTCGCGGCCTTTGCGAAGGTTGCGCGTGCGCCAACAACAAAAGGAGTTCTACATGAACAACACGTACCGCTCTATCGCCAAAATCGACTTTCAATACGCTCATCGCTTCATGAACTGGCCGCGCGAAGCCAAGCATCTGCATGGTCACTCGGGCTACCTAACCCTTGAACTGGAAGACACCGTCGATCCTGTTACCGGCTTCGCCTTTCCCTGTAAAGAAGCAACAAAAATCGCCTGGGAAGTTTGTGACCATTTTCATCACGCCACATTGTTCCAAGAAGGCGACCCCCTGCTGGACGCCGTGCTGAAAGTCTACGAAGAAAACGGCATTGTCAACGACCCCAGCAACTGCGTACCGCTGAAGAAAATTGACCACGAACTGGCGTGGAGCTATCCCGAATATCGCATCGTGGTCACCAAAAAAGTGTCAACCTGCGAAAACCTGTGCGAACTGTTCTACGAGTTGCTCAAAGACAAACTGGCCATCAAAAAAGTTGAGTTCCGCTCTTCGGCCATCAATTGCGCCAGCAAAGAGTTCTAAAGTTTATAAAAAGAGCGGGTGGATGAAAATCCACTCGCTTTTTTTCGCAAAAACCTCTTGCTTTTTCCGCCAAGATATGTTAAAATTTTCTTAACATCTTGACGAAAGAGAGAATTATCATGAATCAACCGGGCGATTCCAAACTAAGCAAACGCGGCTTAGTGAAGTTCATCATGTTTTCTGTGCTGGGCATGTTCCTGTTTTTGGCGCCCATTCCAGATGGCGAAGGCGCGTTCAACATTCCACTTGGCTTTGCCATTGACTGGCTGCGCGACAGCGTCTTAGGCACCGTCAGCCTCACTACCTATGGCGACGGCACTAACTTTGCCCTGCATCACTTGCTAGCGCTCATTGTCATCACAATTTCATTCTTGGGCACTTTAGTCGCCTATCTCTTCAAACCCAAGTTCATCATGAACAACGAAAAACTGCGCGAGATCTTCCGCTCGTCGCCCGTGTACTTCATCAGCAAGGCCGTGGGCTTTGTGGTGGTATGGATGATTTTCCTGGGCTGGGGCCCGGATTTCATCATCAACGCCTTCACCGGCGACGTGATGATGGGCTTGGCCGCAAGTTTGATGGTTGTGTTCATCTTCTTGGTGCCGGCCATTCCCATTCTCACCAAGTTTGGCCTGATGGAATTCTTCGGCGTGCTCATTCGCAAAGCCGTGCGATTCCTGTTCCGCCTACCCGGCCGTGCTTCCATCGACTTAATGGCATCATGGTTCGGCTCGTCGGCCGCGTCGGTCATCATCACGCGTGACCAGCACGAAAAAGGCTTCTACACCGGCCGCGAAGCCGCGGTGATCGCCACGAACTTCTCGTTTGTGTCGCTGCCCTTCACCTTGGTGGTGGCGCAGGCCATTGGCCTGCGCGAGCGCTTTTGGCTGTTTTACTTAGTGGTGTGCGTGGTGTGCATTCTGTTGGCCATGATTATGCCGCGCATTTGGCCGCTGCGCAAGCTGCACGATGATTACCTGCCCGAGGTCGGCAAGCAAATCCACGAGGAAGTGCCCGCAAACATGGGTATTTTCAAGTGGGCGTTGCGTTCTGCCACCAAACACGCAGACGAAACCACACCCGGCCAAGTTGTCCGCGCCGGTGCCTACGGCTACCTGAGCATTTTCATGGATCTCATCCCCATCATCCTAGCTTGGGGTACCGTGGCGCTAATCATCTTTGAGTTCACCCCAATCTTCAACTGGATTTCGTGGCCAATGGGGCAGCTGCTGCGTTTGCTGCAAGTGGAAGCAGCCATGACCTACGCACCCGCCACGCTCGTTGGCTTCGTAGACATGTTCATCCCCGCGCTGCTGCTGGGTGAAACCGCACCGGAAGCCACGCGTTTTATCCTCGGCACACTGTCCATCGTGCAGGTCATCTACCTTGCCGAAACCGGCGTGCTCATTCTCAAGTCCAAAATGCCGCTGAACATTGGTAAGCTGTTCGCCATCTTCATGATCCGCACGCTCATCGCGCTGCCGATCATCGTGGGCCTAACTTGGCTGCTGTTCTAACACACAACAAAACAAATAGGGACGGATGAAAATCCGTCCCTGTGTTATTTTCTTGGCGTTTCGGCGGCGTAATCGCCGCCCCTACAGGCTGTGCACAGCCATAGGGAAGGTACGAGAAGCAAGTTACGTCGCTCCGCGAACCTTCCTCACCCGCTGCGTATCCACCCCACAAATGGCAAGCATTTGCGGGGACCCCGGGGGAGCTCCTTCCCAAGGAAGGAGCCGGAGCTTGTTTCTTCAAGTTTCGATGTCGTTACATTTTTAAAGCCTTGGCTCCTTCCTCGGGAAGGAGCTGGCCGACCTCGGGTCGGACTGAGGAAGGTTCGCGGAGCGATTGCGGAGCTTTCTCTTCACCCTCCGCCCCTATAGGCACAGTGCCACATCCCGCTCAATCTGCGCCTTCAGCTCATCCACATCGGCAAACTTGCGCTCCTCCCGCACATAGCGCAGCAACCGCACCGGCACCCGTCGGCCATACAAATCCCCCGCAAACCCGGGAATGTGCGTCTCACTCCTGCACCTGCGGTGCGGCTCCGTCGCTTCGCTGTGCTCTATTACAGTCGGGCGCAAGCCGATATTCGTCACCGTAGGCCACCATTTACCATCCACAAAGGCACGCGAGGCATACACCCCCGCTTTGGGCACGCAATAGCCCGGCGTAAAATGCTGATTAAGCGTTGGCGCACCCAGCACGCGACCCAATCGCTGCCCATGCTCCACGGGAAAGTGATAGCCAAACACACGCCCAAGCATGGCATTCACCTGCGCGATTTCTCCCTGCTGCAACGCCGCACGAATGCGTGTGGACGACACCGTTTCGCCGCAATACACAATGCGTGGCACAATCGAAAGCGTCATGTTGTGCGCCGTACACAGCTCATGCAACAGCGTGATATCCCCTGCTGCGTTTGCGCCAAAGCGAAAGTTGTGCCCGCAGCGCAGCCCCATTGCGCCATAACGTTCACGCAGTAGCGCAATGAACTGCGCTGGCGGTAGTGCAGCCAGTTCGGCGAAGTCCACATGCAGCAGAGCTAACCCCGCGGCTTGCAGGCGCGCGGCGCGTTCTTCGTTCGTCAGCAGCTGCAGCGGTGCTTGGCCCTTGAGTGTCACCTGCGGGTGCTCGCTAAACAACAGCACAGCAGTTGCCCCCCGCAGCACCGCGCGGTGCGCAGCGTGCAGGCCGTCAAAACTGCCGAGTGCGATGTTCATGTGGACTCCTTTTTTGTTCTTTTTTTGCAAAAGAAGAACCAAAAAACCTATACCGCTTCGCGGTGGAATGTTTATGGGGTGTAAGAAGCAAGCCCCAAGGCTCCTTCCTCGGGAAGGAGCTGGCCGCGTCGTGCGGACTGAGGAAGGTTCGCGGAGCGATTGCAGGTTTTGGCTTTGCTCGTCCGTCGTCTTCATCTCGCCTGCGTCAACATGTAGGGGTACCCGCCACCCAAGCGAATACATACATGCGATTTAAAACAAATTCGTTATCCAAGTCCATATTATCTGCCATGCCGACGCCGGCCCGATAAAAAACTCATGATAATAAACCAAATAATCATTTCCGCACCCCAACATGTAACGGCTCAGCCAAACTCACCACCTGCGCCATCGCGCGCGATACCACATTGGCCAGCAGCGGGTTAGCAATGTTATCTTTCGCGCCCTCGGCCGCGCCATCAATCAGCGCACTGAGCGGCGGATTGCTACGCGGCAGCATCGTCACCACACCGCGCTGTGCAAAGGTAAACACCAGCGAGCGCTCTGCCACGGCATTCACACAACGCAAGCGCAGATGCAGTTCATCACCGCGCCAACAAGCCGAGCTACTCAGCACAAAACGCACACCGCCCAAGATGACCGCGCACTTGCGGGCTTGTCCATCCATGCCACATAGGATTGCATTGCGCTCGCGGCCTTCGTTCCAGCTAAAGCGCAGTGTGTTTTCGCCAAAGCGCAAATGCACTTTATCAATGCCACCGGCTTTGTCGTGCGACATAAAGAAGACCATGGCAGGCATCATACCCGGCGAAAACCGCAGCACGCGTGAGATCTTCTGCACACTGTCGGGAAAGCGTATGCACTGGCTGTTCAGCTGGGCCTCAAGCTCAGCGTTGCGCGGGGTTTTCGCAAGGGGTGGGTAGGCAGGCAAACGTGGCATGGTAGGGGCGGCCATTGGCCGTCCGTGAGAGAACTCGGACGCGCAATGCGCGCCCCTACCATCAAACAGCGAGGGAATGTGCCGCATCAGCGCTTGATTAATCTCGCCCATGTTCAGTTCACCGCCGGTGGCTACCACCACGGCGTTGTACTCGGGGAAAATCCACGCAAACTGGCCAAACATGCCATCCATGCGGCAGCTGCCGGGGTGCGTGTTTTGCCAAAAGCAATAGCCATAGTCCTGGCTGTCTCGGTCTGTGTTATCCACCTGCACGCCGCAAGCGGCCTTTACCCAAGCGACAGGCAACACCTGCTTGCCCAGATATCTGCCTTCATCCGCGCAGCACATGGCGATTTTCGCTAAATCTTCGGTGCGCAGGCTTAGCCCCCAGCCACCGGTTTCCACGCCCCGGCGGTCGGTTTCCCAATAGGGTCGGGTAATGCCCAACGGCGCAAACAGTCGCGGCATCAGATAATCCGTCACGCTCATGCCCGCCAGCCGCGTGATAATCAAACACAGCAGATATGTATTCTCGTTGCAATAGTGAAAGCCCTCGCCGGGCGCGTAAATCCATTCCGCCTGTGCGTAGTCAATCACCCATTCCTGGCGGCTGCGGTCAAGCACCGCACTGAGCTTTTTGCCCGCCGTGCAAGTGAGCAAATGCTGCACGCGCAGCTGCTCCACATACGCATGTTTGTCGTGCACGCGCAGTTCGGGCAGCAGGTCGGCGGCCTTGCTGTTGACGGAAAGCAGCCCTTCTTCCACCGCAAAGCCGACGGCAAGAGCCGTAATCGACTTGCTCACGGAATAAAGAATATGCGGATCATTTGCCGTATACGGTGCGCGATAATCCTCATAGGCAACCATACCGTTGCGCACCACCGTAATGGAGTGCATGTTTAGCCCGCGCATGATGATATCGCGCAGAAAGCTCGCTAGGGCCGTTGGATTCACGCTGGCTTGGTCAAAACTGTTCGCACGTGGAATTGACATGGTGGTTCTCCTTTGTGGTGGGTTGGAGTGAGTAGCCATAGGCGAAAGCGAAAGGACTCAGTCATGTCGCTCCGCGAACCTTCCTCACCCCTCGCGACTCGGGGAGCTCCTTCCCGAGGAAGGAGCCGAAGCTTGTTTCTTCAAATTTTGATGTCGTTATATCCTTAAGCCCCTAGGCTCCTTCCTCGGGAAGGAGCTGTCGCCTCGGGCGACTGAGGAAGGTTCGCGGAGCGACGTGATCTCGTCTCGCGCCTTCGCCCGCGTCAACGTGTAAAAAACATCCCCCCGCTCATGGTACAAGTATACCACAAACAAGGGGAAAAATCAAGTGCAGTTTAGCGGAACCGAAAACTTTCAAACGTAATCGTCGTCGTGTAGTGCACGCGGTTGTTGCGATAGATGTTGCCGCCGCCAAGGCCAGCTTGGAACTGAATGTCGAAGTCCAGATGCTGCGTGAAGATACAG
>WRBQ01000037.1 GCA_009784445.1 Oscillospiraceae bacterium | reverse complement strand
GGCATTTGAAGGTCTATCCGACCGCCTAGAGGGCGCGTTCAAGCGGCTGCGCAGCAAGGGCAGCCTAACCGAAAAAGACGTGCGCGATGCCATGCGTGAAGTGCGCATGGCGCTGCTTGAGGCCGACGTTAACTTCAAGGTCGCCAAAGATTTCACCGCCAAAGTCACCGAGCGCGCCATCGGCCAAGCCGTGATGGAAAGCCTCACCCCCGCGCAGATGGTCGTCAAAATCGTCAACGAAGAGCTGGTGGAGCTCATGGGCGGCGTGCGCACCAAGCTCACCCAAGCGCAAAACGGCCCTACTGTCATCATGATGTGCGGCCTGCAAGGCGCAGGCAAAACCACCCACTGCGCCAAAATCGCGCTGCACCTGAAGAACCAAGGGCACCGTCCCCTGCTGGTGGCCTGTGATATCTACCGCCCCGCAGCGATTCAACAGCTGCAAATCGTGGGCGAAAAAGTCGGCGTGCCCGTGTTTGAGATGGGTCAAACGAACCCAGTCGAAATCGCCAAGCATGCGATTAGGCAAGCGCGCGACAACGGCAACGACTATGTCTTCCTCGACACCGCAGGCCGCCTGCACATCGACGAAGCGCTCATGCAAGAGCTGCGCGACGTCAAGCAAGCCGCTCGCCCGCATGAAATCCTGCTGGTGATTGACGCCATGACCGGCCAAGATGCCGTGAATGCAGCCGGTGCTTTCCACGAAGCCTTGGGCATCGACGGCCTGGTGCTCACCAAAACAGACAGCGACACCCGCGGCGGTGCAGCCTTGTCCGCCAGAGCCGTCACCGGCAGACCCATCAAGTTCGTGGGCACCGGCGAAAAACTCGGCGACCTCGACGTCTTCCACCCCGAGCGCATGGCACAGCGCATCCTTGGCATGGGCGACGTGATGAGTCTGATCGAAAAAGCCGAGCACATGATCGACGAAAAAAAAGCCGCCGAGATGGAAAAACGTCTGCTTGAAAACAAGTTTGACCTCAACGATCTGCTGGACCAATTTGCGCAAATCCGCAAAATGGGCGGCATGAAGGATATCTTGGCCATGCTGCCGGGCATGGGCAAACAGCTCAAAGACATTGACATTGACGAAAAACAATTCGACAACATGCAAGCGCTCATCCTCAGCATGACCCCCGAGGAGCGCCGCCACCCAGACATCATCAATCCCAGCCGCAAGCGGCGCATCGCCGCCGGCTCAGGCCAGCAGGTAGAGGACGTGAACAAGCTGCTGGCGCAATATCGCAACATGCAAAAGATGATGAAGCAAATGCATGGCGGCAGCAAAGGCAAACGAGGCATGCGTGGCTTACCACCCGACATGTTCCGCGGGTTGTAACCAATTCGGTAATTCTGTAGGGGCGGATGCAAATCCGCCCGTCACACAAATTATATATTCATTTTTCTAAGGAGTATCTATCATGGCAGTTAAAATCCGTCTGCGCCGCATGGGCGCAAAAAAAGCACCCTTCTATCGCATCGTTGTGGCCGACAGCCGCTACCCGCGTGACGGCCGCTTCATTGAAGAAATCGGCTACGTCAACCCCCTCACCAACCCACCCGAAGTGAAACTGGACGCCGAAAAAACCCAACAATGGATCAAAAACGGCGCACAACCCACCGACACCGTCAAAGACATTCTAAAAAAACAAGGAGTTCTGTAATGAAGGAACTACTTATTGCCTTGGCACAGGGCTTGGTTGATGACCCCGACGCTGTGCGCGTCACCGTTGACGAGCCCGACGAAAGAGGCATCATCTTCTATCACCTGCACGTTGCGCCGGACGACATGGGCCGCGTCATTGGCAAACAAGGCCGCATCGCCAAAGCCATTCGCACCATCATGAAATCCGCCGCCGTGCGCGCAAACGAAAAAATTTCGGTGGAAATAGACGAGTAAGTCGCTTCGCTTCTCTCGCAGATAGGCGGTGCAAAATGAAACTTGATTATCTTGAACTGGGTACCATCGTTGGTGTGCATGGCTTGCAAGGCGAGCTACGTGTGAAGCCGATGTGCGACTCCCCTGCTTTCTTTCAGCAATTCGCCACGCTTTACTACGATGCACAAGGCCAAAAGCCCGTGCGCGTGGTGGGCGTGCGTGAGCATAAGCTCCTCGCGCTGCTCAAGCTCGAGGGCATCACCACCGCCGAGCAAGCACACGCGCTGCGCAGCAAAGTGCTCTACTTCAAGCGCAGCGACGCCAAGCTCGACGACGACCAATACTTCATCGCCGAGCTTGTGGGCTGCGCGGTTTATGACGCCGCCAACGGCACGCACTACGGCGAAATCTGTGATGTCACCTCACCCGGCCGCCACGATGTCTGGCACATCCGCATGACGGACGGCCGCGCGCTGCTCATTCCCGTCATTGATGACGTCGTCAAGCACGTGGATATCGCCGCCGGGCGGGTTGAAATCACCATGCTGGCAGGATTAATGGATGCAAACAGTTAAGATTATCGCCATGGGCAAGCTCAAAGAAGACTACCTGCGTGCAGCCTGCGCGGAGTACACCAAACGCCTGCAAGCGTTCTGCAAACTCGAGATTATCGAGCTTGAACCCCAGCGCACGCTTGAGCTTGAGGCAAAGCTGCTGCAAGGCAAGCTGGGCAAACAGGCCGCCGTCTGCGCACTGTGCGTGGAGGGCCGCCCGCTCGACAGCGAGGCATTTGCTGCATGGCTGGCCAAGCAGCCCAGCGAGGTGAACTTCCTCATTGGCTCGTCGCATGGGCTGTGCGAAAGCATCAAAGCCCGCGCGGATTTACGCCTGTCGATGTCCGCCATGACGCTGCCGCACCAGCTGGCACGCGTCATGCTGCTGGAGCAAGTCTATCGGGCCTGTTCAATCAACGGTGGAGGGAAATACCACAAGTAATGAATTTCATTCAACTCATTATTACCGCTGTTTTGGGTGTTCTCATCGCGCCTGCGTTCCTCATCATCAAACGATGTATCGAAGCGCTACGCTACTTGAGGCTGCGTATGTTTGGCAAGCATGCAGTCGCCAACATAGAACACGTGAAAATCTATCACCGTAACACCGACCTCTTTTTAACTTGGACAGATGAAAGTGGCACGCAGCAGCGCGAACTAGAGGTTCCCCACCGCATCATCAACGGGCCAATACCTGCTCAAATCGACGTTTACTATAATGACCATCACGTTGTATCGACCAAGCCCACGATTTTCAAGTGGCTCACTTCATTGTTCGCAACGCTCGTGGCAGTGGGATATTTCGCTGCCATTTGGCATTGGCGCGGATCAATCGCAAGCTTGGAAGCATTACTTGCTCCGTTTTTGCCTCTTCTCATCGCAGTGTTAGCCCTAGCGTGTCTTTTCTCCTTAACCAAAAGCATCATTGGGCTGGTGAGTTTTTTACGTTTAAGAAAAAGCGGCCAATCTGCCAATGCGGACGTGACCAACGTTGAAATTTATTCAAAAAACGTCCAGCTCACGCTTGAATGGAAAAATGAGCTAGGCCACCCGCGTACCCAGCGCTTCGGCCTCCCCCACAGTCAAATTAGAGGTTGCATTCCCGAGCAACAAAAAATTTATTACAATGCTGATCGCGCCATACTTTCCGAGCTCAAACCGCTGGTTTGGAGCATTGTTCATGGGCTACTCGTGATTGTATTCTTCATTATTTATTTCTGCTTCTTTTTCCCCACGCAATACGGAGGTTAAGCGCATGAAACTGTTCTTCTATCTTTTGCAATGGACATGGGGCATCACGCAGAACCTCGTGGGCGGCGTGGGCTGGCTGTTGCTGTTGCTGCGCGGCAAACACCACAGCGAGCACCACCACGGCGTGCGCGTCACCTATGTAGACACACCAAAACGCTTCGGCGGCGTAAGCTTGGGCATGTTCGTGTTCGTCAACGCCAAATATAGCGAAAACGCCATGAACGACATCCGCATCCACGAAATTGGGCACTGCGTGCAAAGCATGCTGCTTGGCCCGTTATACTGGCTTGTGGTGGCCATCCCCAGCGTGCTGTGGTGCAACCTGCCTGTGTTTCGCAAACGCCACAACACCGCCGAAACCCGCTTCAATTACTACGACCTATACTGCGAGGCCTGGGCAAACCGCTGGGGCGTGAAATGGACAGGCACAAACTTCATCAACCCCGGTTATGCCAAGTGGAACGCCTAGCGCGGCCTATCAATACTCTTTTGAGGGGAACTATTCATGCAAGACGATCAAAACACCGTGCGCCTCAGCATTTGCGGCCTAGACTACATGCTGCTCACCGCCAAGGAAGAAGCTTACATGCAAGCCTTGGGGCAACAGCTGCAAGCCACCATGACCCAAATGATGCAGCACAACACGCGGCTTTCGGCCACGCAAGCGGCGGTGCTGTGCGCGTTGCGTGCCATGGACGAAGCCTTTGACGCCCAAACCGACGCCGAAAACCTACGCGAACGCATCGGCGAATACCTCGACGATGCCACGCAAGCCCGGCGCGAAGCCACCCTGCTGCAAAGCGAAATCGCCGACCTAAAGCGACAAAAAAAGTAAAATCAACCGCCTTTTAGGGCGGTTTTTGAATAGGAGACCAGCCATGTACCTCTACCTCGGCGGCGACAAAGCCCTGCGCAACAACGAAATCTTGGGCATCTTCGACCTCGACACCGTCACCGTGCAGGCGCATAGCCGCGCTTTTTTGGCGCAAGCGCAGCGGAAGGGCATCGTCCACGATGCCGGCGGTGACCTCCCCCGCGCCTTTGTGCTGGCAGATGACGGCGTGTGGCTCGCACCAGTGAATACCGCAACGCTACAAAAAAGAGCAACAGGCACTTAACCCCATCCTCTTCACTCAAATCATAATAAAGCACAGCGAAGCGACCTAGCTCCACCGCAGGTGGCACAGCGAAGCGACCGAGCCCCACCGCAGGTGGTGTTCATATAAAATTTGCTTGACACACAGGCCAAATTGCAGTATACTAAAGTGGGGGATGGTGAACATCCCTCTGTTTTTGCATGAAAGGATTCCACATGACCCGTCGCAAAGAAATCTTCCGCTACCTAGTCTTCGGCATCCTCACCACGCTGGTGGCGCTGGTGGTGTTCCAAGGGCTTGAGTGGGTTTTACCCGGCGGCCGCAGTTATTTGTTCAGCAATGTGGTTTCGTTCATCGTCGCGCTCATTTTTGCATTTATCGTCAACAAACTATTCGTGTTCGAGCAAAAAAGCTGGGCACCCCGTCTTGTCGCGCGTGAAATATGGACCTTCACCTCCACCCGCCTCATCTCATTTGGCATCGAGTACGGGTTGACCATCGTGTTTTTCGAATGGATCTGGGCGCTAACGGCTCCCCGCTTCACCCAGCGTTGGATCAACTTCACGGGCGCGCCGTGGCTGCCTGCATTCCTCGCCGAGCCCGAAGATGCCTACCGCTTTTTCACCCGCTGGGGCGTGATTGCCGTGGTGGTTGTGGTGCTCAATTATGTGTTCGCCAAATGGATTGTATTTAAGAAGGAAAAAGAAGATGAAGCTGATTTCATGGAATGTTAACGGCATTCGTGCCTGTTTGGGGCGCGATTTTGCCGAGGCCTTTGCGGCATTTGATGCCGACATCATCTGCCTGCAAGAGGTGAAAGCCGAACAAGCGCAGGTGGACTTCGCCCCGCCCGGCTATCACGTATACTGGAACGCCGCGCAGAAAAAAGGCTACTCTGGCACAGCTGTGTTTACCCGCATGCAGCCCTTAAGCGCATGCTATGGCATTGGCTGCGCCGACCACGACAGCGAAGGCCGCGTCATCACCCTGGAGTTTGCCGACTTCTTCGTGGTCAATGTCTACACCCCAAACAGCCGCGACGGCCTTGTTCGGCTTGATTATCGCATGACTTGGGAGGATGCTTTTCGCGCCTATGTCTGCGCGCTGGACAAGCAAAAACCGGTGCTCATCTGCGGCGACCTTAACGTGGCGCACCGCGAAATCGACCTCGCCCGGCCCGGTCCAAACCGCCGCAACCCCGGCTTCACCGACGAAGAGCGCGGCAAGCTCAGCGAGCTGCTCGACGCCGGTTTTGTCGATACCTTCCGCACTTTCTACCCCGAAAAACCGCAGGCCTACAGCTGGTGGAGCTACCGTGCGGGCGCACGCGAGCGCAACGTGGGTTGGCGCATTGACTACTGGCTGTGCTCGCAGCGTTTTGCGCCGCGGCTTGCCGGTGCGGGCATTCTCACCGCGGTCTACGGCAGCGACCACTGCCCGGTGAGCTTGGAGGTGCGTGCGTGAATGGACATGTAAATCTTTAATTAAAATTATAATGGAACAGGGGGAGCGAGAAAATGGAACTTATTACAATGATTGTCGCAATCGCCTCAGCTGTATCGGCAATCGCAGCTTGTCTCGCATGCTTTATCAGCTTGAGAAACGCCACAAGGTCTGCTATGTCCACAAGCACAAATCATTGCAATGAACGTTTTAGCTTTATAGTTAAAGAAATTGATCGTTGCGTTGCTTCCAAAGACGAAATAGCTTATGGCATCGCTTGCAAAAACTTGTTTGAGCTGTTGGGTCATGAGTTTCTTTTATGGCAAAACGGCTTATTGCCTGACAAGATTTTTTATCGATGGAATTGTTATACTGCAAGTGGATTTCGTTGTGTTACATTTTCAAAAGATGGGGAAACATACTCCATGTATAGAGTTTGGCAAGACATGCGAAGTTCTGATCGCTTTTTCTACACAAATTGCTTTGTAAAGTATGTAGATAAACTTTTCAAAGCGGATATAAAATCTATCAAAAAATTAAAGCGAACAAAAGGCGACGAATATGAATGTGCTCCAAGATGTTATGACACAGAGTGAGATAGAATTTATGTCTTTTCGCAACAACACTAGTCCGTCCGAAACACAGGAGGAGCAAACATGAAACGCACCGACTACATCACCTGGGACGAATACTTCATGGGCCTCGCCCTGCTTTCGGCGCGCCGCAGCAAAGACCCCAACACGCAGGTGGGCGCATGCATTGTGAACCAAAACAACCGCATCATGTCCATCGGCTACAACGGCCTGCCCGCCGGTTGCAGCGACGACGACTTCCCTTGGGATGATGAAAAATACGCCTATGTTGCCCACGCGGAGCTCAACGCCATCCTCAACAACGCCGGCCGCGACCTGCGCGACTGCAAGATTTACGTCGCGCTGTTCCCCTGCAACGAGTGCGCCAAAGCCATCATCCAGTGTGGCATCCGCGAAGTGTTATTCTTGTCGGACAAGTACGCCGACAAGCCGCAGTTCATCGCCAGCCGCCGCATGTTTGCCGCCGCGGGCGTCACCCTCACCCAGCTTGACCTAGGCGCGAAAACCATCACCATCAATTTTGATGCAACGAAAATATAGGCAATTGCATATTACGCATTGCGAATTACGAATTGGAGAAACACCATGGCAAAATACGCCCCCCACCTCGAAACCCTGCGCAAAGACCTGAAAAAGCGCTTCAAAGCCGCAGGCTACTACTCAAATCAAGAACTTAAGCGCTTGCTGCCCACGGCCATGCAAGTTCTCGAATTGGACGAAGAATACACCGCGCTCAGCGACGCCGAGCTGCAAGCCAAAACGCCCTATCTGCGCGAAAAGCTCGCCGCAGGTGCCACACTTGATGACATCCTGCCCGAGGCCTACGCTGCCTGCCGCGAGGCCGCATGGCGCGTGCTGAAAGAAAAACACTATCCCGTGCAGGTCATCAGCGGCATTTTGCTGCACCAAGGCCGCATCTCCGAGATGCGCACCGGTGAGGGCAAAACGCTCATGGCCACGCTGCCGGCCTACCTCAATGGTCTCACCGGCAAGGGCGTACACATCGTCACCGTTAACGATTACCTTGCCCGCCGCGACAGCGAATGGATGGGCAAGATCTACCGCTTCATGGGGCTGACCGTGGGACTCATCGTGCACGACTTGGAAACCGAGCAGCGCCGCGCCGCCTATGCCGCCGACATCACTTACGGCACCAACAACGAAATGGGCTTTGACTATCTGCGTGACAACATGGTGCAATATCTGGACCAAAAAGTGCAGCGCGGGCACACCTTTGCGATTGTTGACGAAGTTGACTCCATCCTAATCGACGAAGCACGCACGCCGCTGATCATCAGCGGCCGCGGCGAAGCCTCAACTGAATTGTATAGCCAAGCCAATACGTTCGCAAGAAGGCTGAGTTATTGCCGCGTGAAGGAGCTAAACGACAAACAAAACGCCGAGGAAGTGGCAGGCGAAAACGATGTGCTGGTGGACGAAAAGGCCAAAACCGTCACACTCACACAGCACGGCATTGCCAAGGCTGAAAAATCCTTTGGCCTCGAGAACCTCATGGATGCCGAAAACATGCACTACAACCACCACATCAACCAAGCGATTCGTGCGCATGGCATCATGAAAAGAGATGTCGATTATATGGTGACCGATGGCCAAGTGATGATCATCGACGAGTTCACCGGGCGCGTGATGCATGGGCGTCGTTACAGCGAAGGTCTGCACCAAGCCATTGAAGCCAAAGAAGGCGTGAAGATCGAGAACGAGTCGAAGACTCTGGCCACCATCACCTTCCAAAACTACTTCCGTCTGTATGATAAACTCAGCGGCATGACCGGTACGGCGCTGACCGAACGTGCAGAGTTCCAAGAAATCTATACCCTTGACGTGGTGGAGGCACCCACCAACAAGCCCGTGCAACGCATCGACAACGCCGACGTTGTCTATCGCACCGAAATGGCCAAATACATGGCCGTGATTGAGCAAATTAAGGCTTGTTATGAAAAGGGCCAGCCCGTGCTGGTGGGTACAGTTTCGGTGGAAAAATCCGAGCTGCTTTCTGCGCTGCTGAAAAAACAGCGTGTGCCACACGAAGTGCTCAACGCCAAGTATCACGACCGCGAGGCCGAAATTGTGGCGCAGGCAGGCAAGTTTGGTCGTGTGACCATTGCCACGAACATGGCCGGTCGTGGTACCGACATCAAACTCGGCGGCAACGCGGAATATCTGGCCAAAAGCGAAATGCGCCGCCTGCAATTCAGCGAAGAACTCATTGCCGAGGCCACCGGCTTTGCCGAAAGCGACGACGAAGAAATCAATGCCGCACGCAAGATGTTCGCCGAGCTTGAGCAAAAATACAAAGACGAAATCAAAGCCGAGGCCGACGACGTGCGTGCCGCCGGCGGGCTTTACATCTTGGGCACCGAGCGCCACGAAAGCCGACGCATCGACAACCAATTACGCGGCCGCGCTGGGCGTCAGGGCGACCCCGGCGAAAGCAAATTCTTCCTCAGCATGGAAGACGATCTCATGCGCCTGTTTGGCGGCGAGCGACTCAGCAACATCATGCAAACGCTGAAAACACCCGAAGACATGCCCGTGGAAAGCGGCATTGTAAGCAAGCAAATTGAAAGCGCCCAAAAGAAAATCGAAGGCCAAAACTTTGCCATTCGTAAGAACGTGCTGAAGTTTGACGACGTGATGAACCGCCAGCGCGAGCTCATCTATGGCCAGCGCAACAAGGTGCTTGAGGGCGAAGAACTCAAGCCCGTCATTCTGCGCATGCTGGAAGAAAGCATTGAAAGCGCCGTGGACTTTTACCTGCCAATACAGGGCGAGTATAACTACGCCGGCCTGCGCAAGAAATACCTAGGCTGGCTCACCGAACCCTTCGACTTTGCAGATGAACCCAGCGCAAACGATGCCCGCGAGTTCCTAATGAAGCGTGCGCACGAAAACTATGCCAAGCGTGAAGCCGAGCTGGGCGAAGAACTCACTCGTTCGCTTGAGCGCATGGTGCTGCTGCGCAGCGTTGACACCCACTGGATGGATCACATTGACGCCATGGACGTGCTCAAACGCGGCATTGGCTTGCGTGCCTATGCCCAGCGCGATCCCGTGGTGGCCTTCCGTATGGAGGGTTACGAAATGTTCGACGAAATGACCCACAGCATCCGCGAGGATACCGTGAAGGCCATGCTGATTCTGCGTGTGCGCAGCCAGTCCGACACCGAGCGCAAGCAGCAGGCGCGTGTGACTAACTTGCGCGGCGCAGGTGCGGGCGGCGACAGCACCGACAAAAAAGCGCCCGTGCGCAACAGCGGCAAAAAAGTAGGGCCAAATGATCCCTGCAGCTGTGGCAGCGGCAAAAAACACAAGAAATGCTGCGGGGCAGTGTAGGGCATATTAACGTGTAATGCTTATCCGGACGAGCACAGCTCGCCCCTACGGGAATTCGGCCAAAGGCCGTGGCAACACACAGCGTTAATCGAGCTTTGCTCGCACGACCTTCGGTCGTCCGTCCTCTTCATCCTGCCATAAGGAGACCCCCATGCCAAAATATTTCGAAAAAATCCCCGGTGAGCGGCTGTTTCTGTCGCCGCGCAACCCCGACGATGCCGAAACCTATGCCAAGTGGCTCAATGATCCTGCGATGACGGTGCTTGCTGGGGGCTATACGCAAATTCACAGCTCGGATGCTGCGCGCAAACACTTGGAAGACGATGCCACGCGCAGCAACGCGCACTGGTATTCCATCGTGCTGCGCGAGGGTGAGCGTCTGATCGGCAACATCAACCTCGGCAAAATCAATCCAGAGTCTCGCAACGCAGAATTGGGCATCTTCATCGGCGAGCAAGCCGACCGCGGCTGTGGCTACGGCACTGAAGCCGTGCGCCTGATGCTGGGCTACGGCTTCCATACGCTCAATCTGCACAACATCAAGCTGGAAGTCTTCGCTGACAACGCGCAGGGCATCGCTTGCTACGAGAAAGTCGGCTTTCGCGAGTTCGGCCGCCGCCGCGAGGCGGAGTTCCATGGCGGCAGGTATTTCGATGTGGTGTGCATGGATATTCTGAGCAGCGAGTTTAGGCCGTAGGGGACGCGCCCCTGCGCGTCCCGTTAATTTTCATCAAAATCCCGGACAGCGCAGGGGCGCTGTCCCTACAGGTTGTGCCATGTCAAAGCAATCGTTATACATCCACGTACCCTTCTGCGCGCGAAAATGCCCCTACTGCGACTTTTACTCGCTTCGCGGCGATAACTTAACATTACAGCAAGAATATATTGAGCGCTGCGTTGACCTTCTTGCCTCTTGTCTCTTGCCTCTTGCCACTTGTTACATCGGCGGCGGCACACCCAGCGTGCTGCAACCCGAGCTCCTTGCTAAACTGCTGCGTGAAATTCAGTGCAGCGGCGAGTTTACCATTGAATGCAACGCCGCAAGTGCCACCCGCGAGTTCGCGCAGGTCATTCAAGCTGGCGGGGTGAATCGCGTGAGCATGGGGCTGCAATCTATCATCCCCAGCGAGCGGCAAGCGCTTGGCCGCACGCGTGACTTCGTGCTGCCCGAGCTTGGCATTAAAAATCTCAGCTTGGATGTCATGTTGGGCATTCCCGGGCAAACGCTGCAAAGCCTGCAACGCACGCTTGAGTTCTGCGCGCGGGCGGGCGCAACGCACGTGAGTGCCTATCTGCTTAAGCTTGAGCCGGGCACGCCCTTTGCGCAAAACCCGCCCGATTTACCCTGCGAAGATGCACAGGCCGAGCTATATCTCTTTGCCTGTGATTGGCTGACGCGGCACGGCTTTGCGCAGTATGAAATCGCGAACTTTGCGCTGCCGGGCTATGCAAGCCAGCATAATCTCAACTACTGGCGCTGCGGGGAGTACCACGCCATTGGCCCCGGCGCACATGGGTTTACCGGCGAGAGAAGATGGCATTATCCCCGCGATTTGCAGGCGTTTTTGCAGGGCGAGCCGCTTATAGAGGATGGTCCCGGAGGCGATGAAGAAGAGCGCGCCATGCTCGCCTTGCGCTTGAGTGAAGGCATCGCCAAGCCCAGCGATGAGCTTCGCAAACGTGCAAAACTGCTGGGCGATTTGGTCATCTGCGACGAGCGTGGCCTGCGCCTCACCCGCGCGGGCATGCTGCTGAGCAATGCGGTGATTGGGAGGTTGATAGCGTGATCATTCAGACAGAGCGGCTTGTGCTGCGGCCATTTACCATGCGTGATGTGAAAACCACGTTTGCCTACGCCAACAACTTGGAAAACACGCCATACATGATGGAATTTCCGCACTTGACAAAGCGGGAAACAAGGCGATTTCTCAAGCGTATCATCAAGCGCAAGAAAAACTTGAAACGCCTGCACGAGTTTGCCGTCACGCTGCAAGGCGCGCACATTGGCGCTGCGGGTGTCTATCTGGACGAAGATGGGCGCGGCGCTTCAGTGGGGTGGATAATCCACCGCGATTACTGGGGCAAGGGCTACGCCACGGAAGCCGCAACAGCGGTGATGGATTACGCACGCGAGCTTGGGGTAATCTCATTTTGTGCGCGCTGTGACGAACGAAACTTAGCCTCACGTCGTGTTGCAGAAAAACTAGGCATGACGCTAGAGTCACGATTCACCGGGGTTGGGCAATACAAGCATGGCATTGAAGAAGAGGCCACTGAGCTGAAGTTTTTGTTGCGGTAACGGGGAGGTTGATCGCAAGTTGACACAACGAAATTGCAAGCCGAAAGTCTGCTATCGCTCCGCGAACCTTCCTCAGTCGCGCGACGCGACAGCTCCTTCCCAAGGAAGGAGCCAAGGGATTTAAGAGAATAACGACATCAAAACTTGAAGAAACAAGCTTCGGCTCCTTCCTTAGGAAGGAGCTCCCCGAGCCGCGAGGGGTGAGGAAGGCTCGCGGAGCGACGTAATTTGAACCTTGTGCTTTCGCTCGTGGCTGCTCACTGCGCCGCATAAAACCACCCACCCCCGCATAGCATAGCCTGAAAAGACAAAGGGGGCAAGCTATGCGAATTTATGTTGTGGAACCGGGCGATTCCGTGTTTAGCATTGCGCGCACACATGGCGTGACCATGCAATCGATTATCGAGGCCAACGGGCTGCGCGAACCTTACGTGCATCGGCTAGTGGTGGGGCAATCGCTGATTTTGCCCGGCCCGCCCAAAGAAAGTTTTGGCAGCATCGTCGTCAACGGCTACGCTCGCCCAAACGCGCGTGAAGAAGCCCTTGATGAAGCGCTACCGCGCATGTCGATGTGTTGCGTGTTTTCCGCCTATGCGACTTCCGAAGGTGGGTTGATTCCCATGCGCAATGACGACCGGGTGCTCAACCGCACCAAAGATGCGGGCGTGCGGCCATTCATGTGCATCACCAACCTAGACCCCGGCGGTGGGTTTAACACCCAAACTGCACGCACGCTGCTGAATAATCCCGAGGCGCGAACCCGCCTGCTGGACAACTGCGTGCGCGTGATGCGCGAAAAGGGCTACACCGGCTTGGACGTGGACTTCGAAAATGTTGCGCGCGACACCCGCGATGGACTCAACTCGTTTTTGGCAGAGGCACGCGTGGTGACGCATCGCAACGGCTGGCTGCTTTCCAGCGCGATTGAGTCAATGGTGATGGATAACCAACCAGGGCTGATTTTCGAGGGCTTTGACTATGCCGAACAGGGTCGCCACAACGATTACGTCACCCTGATGACCTACGACTGGGGGCACCTGACTGGGCCACCCATGGCGGTGTCGCCCATCAACGAAGTGCGCCGCGTGATTGAGTTTGCCGTGACAAGAATACCACGTGAAAAGATTCTGATGGGTATTCCGGCCTACGGCTACATTTGGGATATCCCTTGGCAGCGCGGCACACAAGCAGCGGTGCTGCAAGCGCAGGGCGGCCCGATCATCGCCGCGCGCAATGGCGCAAACATTGAGTACAACGAGCAATGGCAAACGCCGTGGTTCCGCTTTATGCAGGGCACGCAGGAGCGCGAGGCCTGGTTTGAAGATGCCCGCAGCCTGCTTGCCAAGTTTGATTTGGTGCGTGAGTTCGGCCTTGGCGGCGTGAGCTACTGGACGGTGAACCATCCCTTCATGCAAAACTGGACGATGATTGATGAGCTGTGGACGGTAAAGTCGGTGTAGCATATTTTTTTGAAAACGCTTGACAAGTAACAGCGGCCGTGCTATAATAATTGCACACATGTGAATTTTACAGAAGGAGGCGCACATCATGTTCAATACACGCAATCGCCAAGCCAACCCCATGCGCCGCCTCGGATAATTTCGTAGCATCCTTGTTGATGTTTGCGGGTAGCCGTTGCGGCTGCCCGCCTTATTTTTTGCCCAAAGGAGATTTTATGTTAGATAACGATACAATACAAACCGAACGCGCTGTGCTGGTAGCCGTGGACACCGGCAGCCACGATGTGGATGAATCCCTCGCCGAGCTTGCAGAACTGGCGCGCACTGCCGAAGCTGAGGTGGTAGCCACGCTCACCCAAAACCGCCCAAAGCCCGACAATAGCACCTACATTGGCGCGGGCAAGCTGGACGAGCTGATTGAACTGTGCCATGCGCACGATATCAACTTGGTGATTGTGGACGACGAGCTGTCGCCCGCACAACAGCGCACGCTTGAAAAAAAGCTCAACCCGGATGAACACGCCACGGTCATCGCCATTCATGTGATTGATCGCACCATGCTGATTCTGGATATTTTTGCTGCGCGTGCACAAAGCCGCGAGGGCAAACTGCAAGTGGAACTGGCGCAGCTAAAGTATACCCTGCCGCGCATCACCGGGCAGTGGTATGGGCTGTCGCGCCAGGGCGGCGGTGGCGGTGGCGGCGCAGGCGGTGCACGACGCGGACGCGGCGAAACGAAGTTCGAGACCGACCGCCGGCACGTGAAGTCGCGCATTCGCAAGCTGGAACTTGATTTGCGCGAGCTGGAACATCAACGCGAGTTGCTGCGTGAACGCCGCCGAAAAAACCGCGCAGAGGCCGTTGCGATCGTCGGCTACACCAACGTGGGCAAGTCTACGCTGATGAACACGCTGACCCAAGCCGGCGTGCTTGCCGAAGACAAGCTGTTCGCTACCCTTGACCCCACTGCCAGGGCGCTCACCCTGCCGGATGGCCGCAGCGTGATGCTCGTTGACACTGTAGGACTGGTGCGGCGCTTGCCTCACCACTTGGTGGAGGCGTTTCACTCGACTTTGGAAGAAGCGTTGAATGCCACGCTGATTCTCAATGTTTGTGATATTTCCAGCGAGGATTGCGACGAGCAACTGCGCGTGACCGATGATATTCTGCGGCAACTTGGCTGCGATGATGCGGGGATTCCCGTGTTGCGGGTGCTGAATAAGTCGGATTTGGCTGATCCTGAACAGGACATGCCGGGGCTGCGGATTTCAGCGAAAACCGGGCAAGGTCTTGACGAGCTGCTGCAAGCCGTTGCTGAGGCGCTGCCGCAAAACCGTAAGGCAGTAACGCTGCTGCTGCCCTATTCCATGGCGCACTGGAGCGCCAGACTGCGCGAACACGGCCGCGTGGATGTGGAAGAGTTCCGCGAGGATGGGGTTTACATCGAGGGTGTTGCGCCGGTGGAGATGCTGGCGGATTTGGGCGATTATGTGCTGTAATTTATTCAGTTTTCAAGGTGCATTGTTGGGGTGTTTGGTTGAGCTCTAACCAGTTAGCTTGCAGTGAAGCTTGTGGGTGCAAAAAACCATCTCGAAGAGCGTTTTTTCGCGCCCGCAGTGGCCTGCTTGCTAACGACCCCCTCCATATAATCTTACAAAACAACCTTTTCTGCGCACTTTTTTGCGCAGAATTGCACTTTTTGCGAAAAAAACATTTTATTTTTTGATTTTTCGCGATTTTCCAAAAATAACGCGCCGAACGTTCTGGCGATTTCAAAAAAAGCGCACAAGGAGAGAAAACCATGTTCTTTCGCCGAAAAAAAGAGAATAACAAACCCCCGCAATGGCTTGTTGTTGGACTGGGCAACCCCGGGCTGAAGTATCAGTTTAACCGACACAACGCGGGCTATTTATGCCTAGATGTGCTGAGCAAACAACTGGGCGTGACTGTGGGCAACGTGAAATTCCACAGTTTGACGGCGCCCTGCGACATTGCGGGCATACCCTGCCTGCTGATGAAACCCACCACCTATATGAACGAAAGCGGCCAAGCGGTGGCTGCTGCTGCGCGGGCGTTTGATATCCCACCGGAACGCGTGCTGGTGCTGACGGATGATATCTCGTTTGATGCGGGTGTGCTGCGCATTCGTCGCCGCGGCAGCGATGGCGGGCAAAAGGGTCTGCGTAGCATTGCCGCGCACTTGGACACTGAGGAGTATCCGCGTATTAAGCTGGGGGCGGGCAAAAAGCCCACACCGCAGGCCAATACGGCTGACTGGGTGCTGTCGGACTTCTTCCCCGAGGAAAAGGATGATTTGCGTGATGCCTGCGAGCGGGCTTGCGAGGCCGTTGAGTGGATCGTGCGGGGGGACATTGATGGGGCGATGGGGAGGTATACGCAGTGACCACCTGCGGTGGAGCTTCGTCGCTTCGCTGTGTTCTATTAAAGTTTGATATAGGAGCATGTTATGCAAGAAAACAACGGTCGAGCGCAGGCGCTGGTGACGCGGGGCAATCAAGTGCTCATGGTTCAGCATTGCATGGGTGATGACGCGCATTATTGCCTGCCCGGCGGCGGCATTGAATGCGGCGAAACGCCCGAACAAGCCGCTTTGCGTGAGCTGCGCGAAGAATGCAACGTGACCGGTACGATCATCCGCAAAAGCAGCGAATGGGCTGATCCGTATCATACGGGAACGAACTACACCTATCACATTGACATTGGCGACCAAATACCCACGCTGGGCTTTGATCCGGAGCTGCAGACGCAGATTTTGACGCAAGTGCGCTGGCTAACACTCGCCGAAATGACCGAAACAGACAGAGCATTCGTATGGTCGGCGAGACTGATGAGCATCCCGCAATTTGCACAAGAAATGGGAGTGCAACCATATGACTAACCTGCGCGCCAAAGCCCTAGCCCTACCCATGCTGCCCGGTGTGTATCTGATGAAAGATGCCAAAGGCGGCGTGCTTTACGTGGGCAAGGCGAAAAACCTGCGGGCACGGTTGTGCCAATACTTCACCGCGCAGGGGCTGCAAGGACATTGTTACATTGGCTTGGGCTTGCAGCATGTGGCGGACTTTGATACCATCATCACCGGCTCGGAATATGAGGCACTGGTGCTGGAGCAGTCATTGATTAAACAGCACAACCCCAAGTATAACCTGTGCCTGAAGGACGACAAGGGCTTTTTGTTTTTGCGCGTGACGCGTGAAGACTGGCCGCGCTTGAGCATTGCCCAGCGCCAAGCCGATGACGGCGCGGCGTACTACGGGCCGTATACCGACCGAGGCGCGTTCCGGCTTGCGGTGGACGAAGCCCAGCAGATTTATCAACTGCCCACCTGCAGCAAAACCTTCCCGCGGGACATTGGAAAAGGGCGGCCCTGCTTGCAGCATTACATCAAGCGCTGCGCTGCACCATGTGCCCGCAAGCTTAAACATGCGGAGTTTGTGCAAAGCGTGCGCGATGCGGAAAAATATTTGAGCCAGGGCAGCGCACAGGCCGAGCGCGAGCTGCGCCGGGCGATGGAACTAGCTGCCGAGGAGCTACAGTTTGAACGGGCGGCACAACTGCGCGACAAGCTGCATGCCCTAGAGAAACTCAAAGAAAAACAGCATGTGGTGAGCGTGAACGTGGAAGACCAGGACGTGTTCGCTCTTGCGGCGGACGCCAAGCAGGCATGCCTGACGGTACTGCGCTTTTGCGAAGGTAAGCTGTGCGACAGCGAAAACTTTTTTCTGGCTCGCATTGAACCGCTTGAAGAATTTAGGCAAGTGCTGCTGGAGCGCTTTTATAGCTCACGTGATGTTGGGCGTTTGCGCCGCGTGGTGCTGGATGGCCCAACGCAATCCCCCGAATTGCTGGCGCAGTGGCTAACAGATATAGCAGGCCATAAAGTGGAAATTTTGGTGGCGCAAAAAAGCGAACCCGCAAGGCTGGTTGATCTCGCCCGCCAAAACGCGGTGGAGCAACTGGCCAACAAAACCGGGCGTCAAGGCGGCAAGCAATTTGCTGCCCTGGAAGAACTGGCCCGCATGCTCGGTCTGCCTGCTCCCCCCGAAACCATTGAGGCCTATGATATCTCACACACCGGCGGCGCGGACACCGTGGCTGCGATGGTGGTATTTAAGCATGGGCAGCCGTTCAAAGCTGGGTATCGCCGCTATGCGATACAGGGGCAGGGCAACGATGACTATGCTGCCATGGCGGAGGTCCTTGAACGGCGATTATCTCGACTTGAGGAAATGCCTGCGCCCGAGCTTATCTTACTGGATGGCGGCATTGGACAGGTGCATGCGGTGCAACCTGTGCTTGCGCGCCACGGCGTGGTGATTCCCGTGTTTGGCATGGTGAAGGACAGCAAGCACAAGACCCGTGCCATCGCTGCCGGCGGCGGGGGCGAGATCTCGTTTAACGCAACGAAGCAGGCCTTTGCGCTGGTGACGAAAATCCAAGATGAAGTGCACCGCTTTGCCGTGGCCTATCACCACACCAAACACAAGAAGACCACCTTGGACTCCGAGTTGATGGGTATCCCCGGCATTGGCCCGGCGCGGGTGAAGGCGTTGCTGACACACTTCAAGACCCTCAAGGCCATCAAAGCCGCCACGCAGGAAGAGCTTGCCGCCACGCCCGGCATGACAAAACCCACCGCGCGGTGGGTGTGGGAGCATTTTCAGGCAGGCGAATAGGCATAAAAAACCACCCTTGGCGTGTGCCAATGGGTGGATGGTATGTTCAGAGTTACGCGGGCACAACAAAGCCATTGACTGCCCATAAAATCAGGCCAATCACGGTGGTGCCAACTGCAACAAAGCGAGCAGTTGAGCTAAGCATACTTAATAAAACCAGCATATGAAAATCTCCTTCGTTTAACTAAAAATAATGGCAATAATCAGTTGGACAATAAACGCCAAAATAGCGATGCCAAACACAGCCAACCAAGCAAAAATCAAACCGGTGAGTGGATTCATACCGAATAAAAAGTCCATCATGTTGCGCTATTTTCCTTTCTTATATCATAGGGTAATGTTAGATAATGCCGCCCAAGCGCAGGGAAAAGAAGATGATTGCCGCGCTTGCAGCAATTTGTGCAAGAATCGTAACCAAAGATACAACCGAGCTTAACACAGCGCCCATTTTTGCGTTTCTCCTTTCCAGATTAATTTTCTCATTATAGCATATTCACAAACTATTTACAATTGGCAATTCGCTGAAATTCTTAGTCATTTTTTGTGCAACATGACAAATTCACAAAACCTCTTGACAAACACCCGCAAAGTGTGTATAATGGTAAAGTAAAGTTGGTATTTATGGCTGTGAGGGTCCACCCGTTCCCATCCCGAACACGGCAGTTAAGCTCACTTGCGCCGACAATACTTGGCTGGAGACGGCCCGGGAAGATAGGTCGATGCCAACACCCTACTTTTGTAGGGAAAAACCTGCGAATTGCACTTGTTGCTTTTTACAGGTAAAATTCCTCCTTAGCTCAGTTGGTAGAGCATGCGGCTGTTAACCGCAGGGTCGTTGGTTCGAGTCCAACAGGGGGAGCCACTGAAAAAAGCCCGATTGTTCGAGCTTTTTTTGTTTTTTTGCGCATCATCTTGCGCGGCGAATCACTGCATATACCTCGCTAGCTCCCGAAATGCCTTGGGATAAGTTAGCTTGCGCTGCTGCATGTCATAGGGTATCCACCCGCCGTTGCCGCCGTTGACTTCGCCGGCGAAGGGGCCTTCGCTGGTCACAACAGCTTCGCGGGGAAGATATTCTTCGAGGACACGGAGCATGAGGTTGTTTTCGCTAGCGTCGATTGTTGGTGTGTACTTCACTGCCAGCACCAAATTGTCGCCAACAAGCGCCGCGGGCACGGGGAAGTTCGCCCGCCAGTTGCCAGCTGCGTCAATGTTGTGCACTTGGCATGCGGATCGATACTCGGCAGCGATTTTTATAACAGGATCGTTTGCCCATATCTCACTTATAACTTGATTACTGAGCAAATTTTCCCCAATGACTTGATCCTCCATGTTTTTTGAGTATAATTTCTTGTTTGCTTGAAAAAAGCCAACTGCTACATCATCGCAACAATTAAGTTCATTTAGTAATATAGTTAGTCTATATACGTCTATGGCTTGCCCCAGCAAATAGACTGGCCGAGCAATATTCAACATAAACGAGCGCTCTTTGGGAATGAATCCTTTGTTATTGAACACGCAGTCTTTATCATTGCGTTTGATTTTAAGCATCTGCGCAAGCCTATGTTTACACAACTCAATAACTATGTCATCATTCAATATAAGTGATTCATCAACCCTTTTGCGCGCCAAGTCCGTTGGAAATACACCCTTCTTGTCTATGACAGCTATGCGCGGCAATTCATGATAATAGCCCGCACTTTTAAATGAATACTTAGCATACCAAAGACCAAGAAAATCAGGAATATATATACCATTGCAAAGATAATCGCCACCAAAATAATTTTCTAGTGTCCAATGAAACGATTCGTATTCGTCTGATTCAAATGCAAACCAATCATCAGAATCTTTTCCTTTTTCGAGATTAAAAATAGTATTACAAATATTCTCTTGTTTTACGCCATCTCTTACATAAGTGATTTTTGGTGTAGAGAAAAGGTACCACCTCGTCCAGATGCCGTATTCATAGAGCGCCTCTTTCGCGCTGTCTTTTATTTTGATTTCAATCGTTGTTCCGGGTTCGCATTGCACACGCTGCACATCCAAGACCCTTGGCTCTAACTCATAGGTAAACTGATAGCCTAAGTCGTCATCCACGTGCCGCGTGGTCACCGTTGCGGTGTCGCCAATTAAGAACGTAGCCAATGCACCAATCCCAAAGCGCCCGTTGCGGGCAATTTTGGGCTTGTTGTCCTCATCGTGGAATTTATCCGCCCAAGCGGGACTGTAGCGATAAGACGAGCCTGCAATCAGATAATAATGCAACAGCACATCTTCGTTCATGCCGATGCCGTTATCGGTGATTGTGAAAATCCCAGCTTCGGTGTCCACATTCACAGTGATTTCGCCCTCGGTGCCGTCCAGTTCGGTGCGTTCGTTGCAGGCATCCACCGCGTTTTGGATAAGCTCACGCACGCCGTAGGACGGGTCGTCGCCGTACAACGGCGCGACCAAGCGCTTGACGATATCAGGGTTTGCGCCGAGCATGGCCCGGCGGGTTAGGAACTTTTCGTTGTATCCCGCCAGCACGTTTTCATCGAAAATATTGGTGTCTATGCGATGGATGTTGAGCTCATATTCATACGCGTAGTGCTCTGCGATAATCGACCAGCTCAGGTCAAGCTCCTGCTGCACGTCAACAATCCACTTTTCTAAGGATTGATATACGGCGGGGGTTTCCGGCTCCGCGGTAATATAGACTTCCTTTTTTTCAACGTTGAAAAGAAGTTCGTCATAGACGGCCTGATTCCATGCGTATTCCTGTTGCGAAATTTGCGAGCGCAACCGATTCGCCTGCTGGCGCTGCCGTGGAGCGCGCTGTTGCCCAGCGTGCAAATAATCCGCAATGCGCAGCACCACCATCAAATATAGCACCGGAATGCTGCGCGGCGAAGCATAGTATTTCTCTCCGTGCTTTTGTTTCAAATAGGGTAATGTGTCTCGCACCGGCATGCAATGGCTGCGCGCGAGCAAGCCAATCAAGTCTTTGGTGAACTCGTCGCAGGCGCAATTCTCAAGCAGATTGATTTGCTCGCTGCCAAAGAAGCCCTGCGTAACGATGTCGTGCGCCAGCCTGTGATGATGATTACGCAAAAACTCGCCATAGAGCTGCTTGTGCCACTCTTTCATTTCATCTGGCAGTTTGTCTTGCAAGCCATGTTCCACCGCCCAAGTTTTGCCGAACACTTCTATCAACTTGCGATCTCCCCAACGCCGCGCCTGTGTATAATACTCTATCCACGCTTCGCGCCAAGTTTGTTTATCCAAATGAGCCGTTTTTTGCGTTGCGTATTCGTCAACAAACAATAGCTTGTGCAAGCCATCGTTCTGGATAAACATGCCGATGTCGTGAAGAACGGCCGAAGCAATCAGTGCCTCCACCGCCTGAGCATTAAGTTTATCCAGTGTACGTGATGGAATCAGCTGCGCCATGAAGCCAAGCACAGCATTCACGTGCGCCACGCCGTGTTCGGTGTACTCGGAGAAATACACGGGATTCAGCCCGAATAATGCCTCTGCGTTCCGGCACAGTGTGTGTACATAAGAGCCGTCCGGCAGCTTGTTTTTCAGCTTCGGAGGAATTACAATTTCCATACTAACCTCACTATCTTTGCTACGATTCTCGCTTTCATTTGATTATACACCAAATTCCCACAATTTTCAAGCAAAATTTTCACACCCACGAAAAAGATGCAACTTTTTGCGGGAAATAAAAATCACGCATTCACGAAAGTGAACGCGCGAACTGTCCGCGGCGACTCGCCGCTGGTGCCGCTGACCGGGGTCGAACCGGTACGGTATTTCTACCGAGGGATTTTAAGTCCCTTGTGTCTGCCAATTCCACCACAGCGGC
>WRBQ01000036.1 GCA_009784445.1 Oscillospiraceae bacterium | reverse complement strand
TCGCTTGTTTACTCCTGCGCAGATCGTATGCCGCGCGCACGGTGCCACCAACGCAAACGAGCATAAACAGCACAAGTGCAATGAATGTAGCGCCGTCCATCGTCAGTTGTCCATGTTCAGCAAATTCGAACAACCTAACGTTTAAGAAGAGATTAAGTCCCATAACGGCTGTTAAAATCAGCATAAGAACTAAGCGAGTCTTAGGCGTGTCGTGCCAGCCAAAATAAACGCCGCGCACGATAAATTCAATCAAAATAACCGTTGCTGCAAGCGCAACGTAAACCATGTTGTTCCACGACCCAAGCGCCCAATACACCGGAATGGCTTTGAGGACGTGGTCAACCGCCAGCAAGCCCACTAGCACACAGAAGCCGCGGTTGATCACCTGTTTGCGAATGAGCTGTTCGCGCTCGTCAAATTTCTCAAGATTTTTCTTCTTCATGTTGTTCCTCCCAAAATAATTCGTCTAGTGTTTTGCCCAGCGCCCGGCAAATGGCCGTGCACAGGCGGATGGTGGGGTTATAGTCTCCCATTTCGATTGCGTTGATGGTTTGGCGCGACACCTGCACCAACCCGGCTAGGTCGTTTTGTGATAAATCCATGGCTGCGCGTGCGGACTTGAGCCGCAAATTTTTCCCCATTCAATCACCTCCCATGACATATTGTATCATATAAAGCTCTATGTGTCAAGTATATTTTACAAAAAATTATCTTGCAAGCCCGCCCAGTCTATGTTATAATAGATAAGACAAATCAATAAAGGAGTGGATTAGCATGGCAAAAGTGCTTACGTTTTTCAACCACAAGGGCGGCGTGGGCAAAACAACGCTTGCCTATAATGTTGCTTGGGGTTTAGCCGCTGCAGGCAAACGTGTTCTCATGATTGATGCTGACGCACAGTGCAATTTAACTGAAATCACCGTGGAAGACAAGCATCTATATGCAGAAGAGCAACTGAGTTTGTTTCCCAATGAATATAGCTCCGATTTTTTTCTCCAAAATAATGTATACGAGTATTTTTCCTACTATGTAACACCTGCGCCCGGAAAATCCCCGCCTGAAGTTCGTTTCTTTGAGAAAAAAGACAACCTCAAACTGCTAACTGGTTCCATACGATTTGCTGAATTGGATGAAACCATTTCATTGGCCTTGGCGGGCATTAACGCTTTAGAGCATGTGCCGGGTTCTGTTTACGCAGCGCTTAACAAATTGGGTGAAGATTTTGATTGGGTGGTAGTTGATTTGTCGCCTGCCCTTTCACACACAAACCAGTTGTTTTTGATGTTAACAGACTATTTTATTGTACCCGTGAATCCTAGTATTTTCAGCAAACAAGCACTACAAAATTTAGATGACATTTTTAGAAGTTGGAATCGAAGGTTGTCTGGATTTGATATTTTTAGCAGAAAAACTAAGGCGTTACCCTTGCTGCTAGGGATTGTTTGTCAAAACTACAGGCCGTACTCTAGAAAGGATGAAAAAAACACGAAATCGGCAAAGCGATTTGAAGAGAGATTAGAAACCCTTAATGAATGCGCTGTGGACTTAGCTAATGACTTGAATAGCTTTAAGATGGCATTAAAACCAGGCGAATTCTCAGGGCTTTTCCCACACTCAACACCATATAGAATTGCAAATATCCCTGACTATAATCAGCTTGCCGTTGTTTCTGAGACTGAAAAAATTCCAGTAACAGGTTTGACTGAAGATCATTTGAAAAAGCCTATCCACAAACTGAATACACCAGAATATCTGCAAAAAATCACAGACTTTCAAGGCGAATGTGCCAATATCGTAAATGGCCTATTAAAGTTATAACAAACCAAACAAAGGAGAAACAACGCATGAACTACACCCACGAAGTTGAACAGATGTGCAAAGTCGCCCAGGGGCGGCAGCACGGCCCGGCGCCTATTCCCGAGGAAGGCAAATGGGTTCGCGCCTATGAAATCAAAGACATTTCGGGGCTTTCGCACGGCGTTGGCTGGTGCGCACCGCAGCAAGGCTGCTGCAAACTGACGCTCAACATCAAAGACGGCATTGTGCAAGAGTCACTGGTGGAAACCGTTGGCTGCTCGGGCATGACGCACTCGGCTGCCATGGCGGCGGAAATTCTGCCCGGCAAAACCCTGCTTGAAGTGCTCAACACCGATCTGGTGTGCGACGCCATCAACGTGGCTGCGCGCGAGCTGTTTTTGCAAATGGCCTATGGCCGCACGCAAAGCGCGTTCAGCGAGGGCGGCTTGCCCATCGGCGCTGGTCTTGAGGACCTTGGTCGCGGCTTGCGTTCGCAAATTGGCACCATGTACTCTACGCTAGATAAAGGCGTGCGCTACATGGAAATGGCCGAGGGTTATGTGACCCGCATGGCGCTTGACAAAGACGACGAAGTTATCGGCTACGAGTTTATCAAGCTGGGCAGCTTTTTGGATGACATTCGCGCAGGCAAAGACGCTGCGGAGTCGCTGAAAAAAGCCACGGGTAGCTATGGTCGCTTTGCCGATGCGGTGAAATACATTGACCCAAGAGAGCAGTAGCCACCTGCGGTGGGGCTCGGTCGCTTCGCTGTGTTTTCTGCAAGGCACATTGAGGCGCAAATCAAAAGAAAATATTATGGAGGAACACCATGGCAAATAACATGACATTTGAAGGCAAAGACCGCCGCATTAAGAAAATTGAGGCGGCGCTGAAAGAATATGGTCTCGAAAGCCTTGAGGCCGCCAACGAGCTGTGCCTAAGCAAAGGCATTAACGTACGCGACATCGTGATGGGCGTGCAGCCTATCTCGTTTGAAAACGCTGTTTGGGCATACACTCTCGGCGTGGCCATCGCCATCAAAGAAGGCATCACAGATGCTTCCCCCGCAGCTGCGGCCATCGGCAAAGGCATTCAAGCCTTTACCGTACCCGGCTCGGTGGCCGAACAACGCAAAGTGGGTCTCGGCCACGGCAACCTTGCCGCCATGCTGCTGGAAGACAACACCAAGTGTTTTGCGTTCCTAGCTGGCCACGAAAGCTTTGCCGCCGCTGAAGGCGCCATCGGCATTGCAAAAACCGCAAACAAAGTGCGCAAAGAACCCCTGCGTGTTATCCTCAATGGCTTGGGCAAAGACGCCGCCATGATCATCAGCCGCATCAACGGTTTTACCTATGTGGAAACAGAATACTGCTTTGAAGAAGACAGCTTGAGCGTGGTGAAAGAAAAAGCCTATAGCGACGGCGAGCGCGCACTGGTGAAAGTTTACGGCGCAAACGATGTGCTTGAGGGCGTGGCCATCATGCAACACGCCGGCGTGGACGTAAGCATCACCGGCAACAGCACCAACCCCACGCGCTTTCAACATTTGGTTGCTGGCACCTATAAAAAATGGGCCAACGAAAACAACAAGCCCTATTTCAGCGTAGCCAGCGGCGGCGGCACCGGCCGCACTCTGCACCCCGACAACATGGGCGCAGGCCCGGCGAGCTATGGCTTCACCGACAGCCTTGGCCGTGTGCATGGTGACGCGCAATTTGCGGGTTCGTCCAGCGTGCCTGCCCACGTGGAAATGATGGGTCTGATTGGCATGGGTAACAACCCCATGGTTGGGGCAACGGTTGCCTGTGCGGTGGCCATTGCCACTGCTTGATTGATGTGCGCACACCCCCACCCGACCCGAGGTCGGGAGCCCCCTCTAGAAGAGGGGGCGGAGGCTTGTTGCTTCAAGTTGCGCTGTGGGCATATGTTAAATCCTCCGCTCCCTCCCCGGGAGGGAGCTCCCCGCGTGGCGCGGGGTGAGGGTGGCGAAATTCGCCGCAACATGTAGGGGCGGATGCAAATCCGCCCGTGTTTTTTCATTATCACACACAGGAGGACTTGTTATGGAATACCCAGCCGGAACCATCGTTTGGATCATTGGTGTGATTCTGGGTTTGCTTGGGGCGCTGCTGTTAACGGCCTTGCCCTTTTTGCTCATGCGCCTGGCAGGTTGCCTGCTTTGCGCGTGGCTGTAGAAGCACGGCGCGTCAGACACACCCGGAGTAGGAGAATATCATGAACTTAGGCCAACGCATTATGGTTTTCGGTTCGTCGGGCAGCGGAAAAAGCACCATGGCACGCCGCATTGGCGAAGTCACAGGCCTGCCTGTTGTGCACATGGATACCATTTGGTGGAAGCCCGGTTGGGTAGCTACGCCGCGCGATGAAGTTTATGCTCGGCACGCAGCTGCCATTGCCGAACCCGCTTGGGTGTTCGACGGCAACTACAGCAGCACCCGCGACGAACGCATGCAACGCGCCGACACCGTGATTTTTCTGGACTTCAACCGTTGCACTTGCCTGTGGCGCGTGCTCAAACGCCGCGTGATGTTCCATGGGAAAACGCGCCCAGACTTGACCGAAGGCTGCCCCGAAAAAATCGACCTTGCGTTTCTCAAGTTCGTGTGGGTACATTTTCCGCGCAAGCGACCTAGCGTGCTCACTTGGCTGGCGGAAATCCCGCCGCACAAGCAAGTGTTTCACCTTAAGGGCAGGCGGGCGGTAAAGAAGTTTTTGGCGCAATTGGAAGAACGATAGCTTGCGGATAACCGCGGGCGAAAGCGTAAGATGCAGGTTTTGTCGCTCCGCGAACCTTCCTCACCCTCCCCGGGGTCGGGAGCTCCTTCCCGAGGAAGGAGCCATGGGGCTTAAGAGGATAACGACATCAAAACTTGAAGAAACAAGCTTCGGCTCCTTCCTTGGGAAGGAGCTGGCACGCGCCGCGCGTGACTGAGGAAGGCTCGCGGAGCGACGCGACTTGTTTCTTTTGCCTTCACCAGCGTCAATTCGCCACCCAGCGCAATAACAAAAACTCCCCCTCAACCGAGGGGGAGTTTTAGCTTGCCGGAATAATGCACAGCGAAGTGACTTACTGCTTGCACTCAAACGAGTGGCAGCAGGTGCCGTGTTCGCTGGTCACGCGTTTTTGCTCGCAGTTCACGCAAATTTGGTTGAGCGTGCAGCAATTGCTGCTGTTGTGGTTATAGCGGCAGTCTGCCACATTGCAGGTGATGTTGGGGTTGTATTTTTGGTTTGACATAGCGAAAACTCCTTTTGTTGTTTTCGTTATTATACCCGCAGTACGGCACTGTATTCGTCAAGTAACGCTGCCAAATCCTTCAGGGTATAGTCCTGCCCCACGCCGTCAAAGCCATAGCGCGCAAAGGGTAGGCGCTCCATTTCTTTCACGCCGCACAGCTCAAACAACGCAGCCGCAAACTGCATGGAATCAATTCCCTGTGGCCGCAGTGTTTCATAGACTGGCGGCAACACGGGCTCGCCGCAGCGCAGCACGCGGCAGTCGGGCAGGGGCGTGGTGTCCGGCGTGAAAATCAGGCCACGCTCACGCCCGGTGAACAGGCTCAAGTCCTCGGCAACCACGACATCGCTTTGCGCAAAGCATGCGGGCGAGTTGCTCACCACCAGCACCACGCCATAGCGCGAAAGTAGCTGCGCCGCCGTTTGACGATAGTGCGCGGGTTCGGGCGTGCACACGCGCAGACTGCCCGCCAGCTGCACAAAGGGCTCAAGCTGGCGACAAAGCTGGCCGCGTGGATCAATAAAGGTGACGCTCAGCTCCCGCGCGGGACGATGGCAGCCACGCAGCACTTGTTGCGCCATGCGTAGGCAAAGCAGCAGGGGGAGTCGCCGTGCGGCAAAGCTGCGCAGGCCGGGGTCGAGCTGTGCGCGCAGGCCTAGAGCGGGTTCTGCGATTGGTGGTTCAACGCCCTGTGGAAAGAGCATTTTCGTGCGCATACGACCGGCGGCGTGTTCCACTGCTGGCCAGTCGATTTCCCCACGGTGTGTGGTTGTGGTGAGCCGAAAAAACGGTGCGCCGCCGGGCACTTCGCTGCGCAGCAGCTGCGGGGGCGGCACTTTGCGCTTGCTTCTTGCGCTGCTGGGATGGCATTCTAAACAGGCAAACATGGATAAATCCTCCTTATTTTACCCTATGCATTTTTTTTGAAAAAAATGCTTGCAATTTGCCGCAGAGTATGATATAATGATGTGGTTGTATGCTTCTATAGCTCAGGTGGCAGAGCGCATCCTTGGTAAGGATGAGGTCAGCAGTTCGAATCTGCTTAGAAGCTCCAGCACCTGCAGCGGGTACTCTCGCATGCAGGTTTTTTTCATTTGCATGATTCACTCACTTGCACAATACACACGCGAGTATCTTCGCGCCCAACCGCACACACCTTAAGGCGGGGCGTATCACGCCTCGCAGCAAAAAAAGGAGGTTCCCAATGACAACTCCCATCCGCATCATCCCCTGCCTAGACGTGAAAGACGGCCGCGTGGTGAAAGGCGTTGAGTTCGCCAACCTGCGTGACGCCGGCGACATTCTCGCTTGCGCACAGGCCTACCAAGCCGCAGGTGCCGACGAACTCGTGCTGTTAGACATCGCCGCCACATTGGACGGCCGCAAGACCTTCCTCGAGACAGTCAAGCGCGTGGTCAGTGCGATTTCCATCCCCCTCGCGGTGGGTGGCGGCGTTGGCTCGGTCGAGGACTTTGCCGCGCTCATCAACGCAGGCGTGAGCAAGGTGGGTATTAATTCTGCTGCGTTGAAAAACCCGGCGTTGATCAACGAAGTTGCCGCACAATTCGGCAGCGAGCGGGTAGTTGTGGCAATTGATGCTAAGCAACGCGGCGATGCTTGGGGCGTGGTGACGCATGGCGGCACGCGCTTCAGTGATATTGACGCTATCGCTTGGGCAAAAGAAGTTGCTGTACGCGGCGCGGGTGAAATTCTGCTGACGAGCTTTGATTGCGACGGCGCAAAAACAGGCTATGACTTGCCGCTGACCAAAGCCGTTGCCGAAGCCGCGGGGATTCCCGTGATTGCAAGCGGTGGCGCGGGCTGCTTGGAGCACTTCTATGAGGCGGTTGTGCAGGGCAAAGCTAGCGCCGTGTTGGCGGCCAGCTTGTTCCACTTTGGTGAACTGACGGTTGGCCAGGTGAAAGATTATTTGCGCGGCAAGGGCGTGGCGGTAAATTAATCGGTTTTCGGAGAAGCGACCGTGCCCCGATACAGGCGGCAAAATCTGTGGCTTGACATTTTCGCCAAAATAGTGTATAATACTCCTAGGCAAAACATAAACACACAGAAAATGGAGGCATAAACACATGACAAAACGTATTTTCGCAATTTTGCTGGCGATGCTGGCACTGCTCAGCTTGTTCGCCGTAACCGTAAGTGCAGAAACCGCAAATGACGCCGAACCCGGCCTCGGTGGCCTTGTGCTTGAAGGCAACGCAAACATGGCGCGTGTGCCCAACGGCATTATCAACCGTGCTGCTCGCTACGACGCCCTTGCGGCAACGGCCAGTGAAGAAGTGCAGGACGAGATCTTCGACATCATCAACCCCAGCGAAACCACCACCGTTACCTCCCAATGGGAATTGAACCGCTATCTTAACGCACAAAACCAAGCTGTGGCCAATGTGCTGCGTGCAAACGGCTACCTTGGCTGGTTTAATGCGGTGGGCAGCTGGATTCTAGGCAACTTCTGGTGGCTGTGGGTGCCGATTTTGGCCATCCCCTTGCTGTCGGCAGTTGGTGCATTCTTTAGCTTGCTGTAATCTCTAACCGAATAATTGCAACACCCCGCTACAGTTGTAGTGGGGTGTTGTTTGTTGGTGCGTGGTCTTCTATCTACCATCGTCTTCCTCGAATGTCATTTCGATGACTGCAAAGTCGTCATCGTCGGTTCGTTCATAGGTGATTACAAGCACGGCTTCACTCAAAAAATGCCAGCTTCGAAATCCTCTGTCACCCATGCCCAGCGCTCTGTATACACCCTGTGTTGCAAAAGGGTCAATCGCAGTGACTTCGCTCACGCGACTGCCAGCGCGAATGCCCGCAAACGCCGTGCGCGAAAGAACTGGGCGACGTACCGGGAAATTAGCGATGAGCGGCAGTTCACTATCGTGAGGCGGATCTACGTAATTAAGCAAAATGCTGTTTTCTTGAAATTCAAGCGTTCCGCGGAAATCGCCACGGTGGGGACAATAAAACACGATTTGGTCATCCCGCATACGGGCAACTGCGCTGAATCCAAACCATCGAAAGAATCCCGCTTGGAAATAAATCTTGCCGCCACCAATGTCGTAAACAACAAGGCTACTCATATGGTAGTTATCGGTATACCATGTGCCTACAGAGTTTTGGCCGGGCAAGCCTGCGGTTGCTGCATCGCGGCGGCGCATGTTGATTAAGAAGTTACCCAGAGTTCTACTGCTGCTTGAAATTGGAACGAAGAATGTCATCTCATCGTCATGCAACAGCAACGCTGACCTTGTGTTGTGCCACTGCCGCTCAAACGGCAACTCGTTGGTGGGTGTGAAGAGATAGTCCTCCAGCAAAATGCGCCCGCGGGCAGTGATGGACAGCAGCCGAAACGCGCCGTCAGCATCGGCTTGAAACACAAACTCCACCTCGGGCATGGTGCGGCTTTTGGCATACAAAAACTGCGAGGATTGCATAAACACTTCCAAGTCGTACAGCGCTTGCAGTGCTTCAAATGTTGATTGTTGCAGCAGCAACTGCCGTGCTTGTTGGCCAAGCAGAAGTTCCATGGGGCACGGTTGCTCCTCAGGTTCAGGCTGCGTGGTTGCGATGTGCTGCGCGGCGTCGTAGTCTATTGCGTTTTCCTCATGCTCCTGCACAGGCGGGCTGCATGCCGCCAACAGCAACGCAATGGCCAATGCAGCCAAGAGCAATTTTTTCATGTGAACCCCCAAATTGGTAGTATACAACATAAGCATACCACACAATTGCGCGCAAGTCAAGCCCGCACGCCTTCAATGCGCAGGGCGCGTGCGGCTTCATACACATAGCTGCTGAGCGGGCGGTCGAGCGAGTCATAGCTGTGGGCGGCAATCAGCACGTTTTCGGGCGAAACCGGGTCGCCCACGGAAAGCACAAACAGCGAGTGCGAAAACTGCGGCTTGTGCCCAAACTTCAGTTGAATGATATCGCCCGGTTGCACGTCGTCCAGTGGGATTGTGCAGGCATATGGTCCGGCACCGGTGTTCTGCAACAGGAAAGTGTGCATGTAGGGTACGCCGGTCCACGAGGGTGAATGGTCGTTGAGGCTGCGGAAATACCAGCCGTTGGGGCTGTGATTCATGCTTGCGCCGCCGGCGATGAGAATCTGCGACATGAAGGCAGTGCAGTCGCCGCCAAGGTCTTCAAAGTCGGCGTAGTTGGGATTGCGTGCTAAGGCCCATTGGCGGGCATAATCAAGCGCAGCTTGGGTATCGAATGGTTTGGTTGTCATGGCGAACTCCTTGCAAGTGGTGATGTTCTATTGTATGGCAGATGTATGATTTGTGAGACGGTAGAAAAATTACTGCAAATTGGGTATTGCATTTTGGGCGAAAATAGTGTATAATAAGAATGCAGGGCAACCTGCGAAGAGCGGGGGCAGAGCCGCCACCGCCTAAAACAAATAGCTCAAAGCGACGAATGGGGGCAGAGCTGCCGCCAACCAAACAAATAGCTCAACCAGAAGAAAAGCTCCGCTTTGTGCGGGGCTTTTTCGAAAGAATGACGAGGAAATGCATGCAGCTGAAATTTTTGAGCGATGAATTTTTTGCCGACTACGCCCATTGCAGTGAAATGGAGCAAAAAGCACTGCGCCCTTATGGCGTGCTGCTGATCTTCTCCGATGGCCTAGACTTCGCTATTCCCTTTCGCTCGAATATCAAGCACAATTTTGTGTTTTGGACTGACCGCGAAAACGGCTGCGGCCTTGATTACTCCAAAACGGTGATTGTGGACACGCAGCGGCACATTCGCCACGACCGCAAGCCCGTGATTCGCAAAACGGAGTTCAAGGCTTTGCTTCGGCAGGATGCAAAAATTGAAGCGGGGCTACTGCGGTATATTCGTACATATAAAAAGGCACTGGCTGCCCCCAACAATCCGCGCAGCCAAAACATCCTTGCCTTCAGCACGCTGAAATATTTTCACCAAGAACTTCGCATAGAAACGGAAGAACATAAATCATGACAAAACCCAAACTAACCCGCGAGGCGGGCAAAACCCTAGCCGTTGACGCGCTTTACATCATCGTCGGCAATATCATCTGCGCGCTTGCGCTGGTGATATTCATCGTGCCCAATCAAATTCCACTGGGCGGCTTTTCGGGCATTGCGGTGATCATCAATCACCTGCTGCCCATGGTGCCTTTTGGCGTGGCCAACTTGGCATTAAACCTGCCGCTGCTGGTGATTTCTTTCGTTGTGCTGGGTTGGAAGTTCGTGAGCAAAACCGTGTTCGCGGTCATCGGCTTCTCGCTGTTCAGCGACCTGTTTGCTGCGTTTATCACCTTCACCTACACCGACGACCTGCTCCTCGCTACGCTGTTTGGCGGCATCACCATGGGTTTTGGTGCGGCGCTCACGCTGTCTCGCGGGGCAACGGGTGGCGGCACCGAGGCACTTGGCTGGCTGGTGCGACGCCGCTGGCCGCACTACTCGCTGGGCAAGGTGATTTTCGTGTTTTCCTGCGCGGTGATTGTGTCGGGCGCACTCGCCTTTGGCGACTTCAACGCTGCACTATATGCCGCGATCATGCTGTTTGTGCACACCCGCGTGGTGGATGCCGTGTTGTATGGCGTGAACAACGGCAAGGTGTTGTATATTTTCTCGGCCAAGGCAGACGAAATTGCCAAAGCGGTGATTGAGAAGCTGGGCCGCAGTGCCTCCATCTTGCCTGCCAAGGGAGCATTCACCGGCGAGCAACAAAGCATGCTGATGTGCGTGGTGCGCCGCAACGAAGTGGGCAATCTGCGGCGAATCATCAAGGAGCACGACCCGAAAAGTTTCATGGTTATCGCCGAGGCGCAAGAGGTGTATGGCTATGGTTGGAAGAAGGAATGATGGGGTGAAGCGCATGAAGAAGTTATTGATTGGGCTGTTGTGCCTAGCGATGCTGGGTATGTTTGCGTGTGCAGGAGATGAAATTTCTCCACAATATCAATATGCGCAAGAAGAAACTATGTTGCAAGAACTTCAACGAATAGGTCCGCTAAATCTAGATAATTTTGGTTCAAATTTGCCTTTGCCAAGATTGCGCCTTAATAGACTCGGTATATCTGAAAGCTCCGTTAATGGCCATCGACGCGACTCGTGGACGTTTCACTTGCACGGCTATGAAATTTTTAATGATGAAGGATTTTTTCAATTCATTCCGATGGTTTACACCTATGTGATAGATTACGACGAAGTTGCTCCTCGTCCAGTGGTGATTGATTTCAACTTGGATGGCGTGGATGACTTGCTTTTCCTTGGAAGCGATGAAAGCAGATATGTGTTCGTGTGGGACGCCGAGCAGCAGCGGTTTGTGCACCACGAAGTATTGAGTGCGCTAGATAATGTTTGGCGTGTGTGCGAATATACTGGTTATCTGCGCAGGCGGTATCCAAATCGCGATGAAATTTGCGCAGGATTTTGGATTTGCCCGCATGCTGGTAGTGGCGACCGCTCTTGTGTGATGGAGATGTTTGAGCTTTGGACTTACGAGAACGAGCAGGTGCAGCATGTAGGACACATACGCGATCGCGCCACCCATTTTGCCTTCTATGTTGAGGTTGCATGGGAGGGTGGCGAATGGGAAACGCTACAGCGCATAATAAGATGAATAAAAGCACAGGCGGCTATTAATCGCCCCCAAACATCAACATATCAACAATAATTCACGGAGGTACATCATGGGCATTTTAACGTTCTTCAATGGCATTTTTCTGCGACTAGTTGGGCTTTTTCTCGCAGGCGTGTTGGCTTTCAGCGGCGTACGCATGCCTTGTGCGTGCACTTCGTTTGAGGCGGTGGAACCTGATCATCTGCGTCTGAATGTTAGTGTGTTTGCAGATGTACACATGCAGGGCTTTTTCTTCAGCAGCTTTAGTTTGCCCATGCGCAACTTTCGTACCCTGCGCAGGTCACTTAACGATGTTGAGCGTGCAGCGCAACCCGTAGATGCCCTTGTGCTGTTGGGGGATAATACGCAAAACGGCCAATGGCTCGAATATGTTTGGTTGTTTGGCATGTTGCAGCGCTACAATCCGGCGCACGAACTGTTCGTGGTGCTGGGTAACCATGACCTTAACCTCAATGGCATGACTGCCCGCCGCGGCATTGGCCGCCACAACTTCTTCTGGCGCAGTGTTGACAACAACATGCGCGGCACTGAAGCGTTCTACAGCCGTGAGATTAATGGCTTTCCGTTCATTTCTATTGCGGGTGAAGGCCCCGACTGCGAGCGCTATATCTCGCAAGCGCAACTGGATTGGCTGGACTATACCATCGCAAACACGCCTGAAAACAAGCCGGTGTTTGTGTTTGTGCATCAGCATGTACATCAATATTTGCGCGAAGATGTGCCGTTTCCGCGGGCCGAGTTTTTCCCCCGCGCGGCAGATGTGCGCGCCATTCTGGAGCAACGCGACAACGTGTTTGTGCTCAATGGCCACTGGCATACCATTCCGCTTAGCTTGAGCACAGAAAATGGCGTGCACTACATCAATGTGCCCGGCATGCACAGTCACGTGCCCGATGGCGATGAATTTGATGGCGAAGGCGTGCAGATTGAGGTATACGATGATCGCGTGGTGATGCGCGGGCGCAACTTTGTGCAAGGTCAATGGCTTGAGGAATACTTCGTAGTGGATTTAGTGTAAATCCATCCTAATAAAAAGACGATCCCCCTGCGCACAGGTAGGGGGATTTTGCTTTAGTTGCCTCTTGCATATGCGATTTGTTTCTGCAAAATTTGCTTCTTGATGCTGGCGAGGGGTTCCTCCCAGCCCTCGTCGCTCACTGGCGCAACGCGCTGTTCAAATGCTTTAATGTGCTCGTAAAGTTCCGCGTATGGGTTGTGTTGGTTGTTCATGGGTGATACCTTCCTTGATTTTTTGTTGTGCATCCATTATATCACACAAGTAGTGATTTGTCACTAGCAATTTTGTCTTTAGTGATATATCATTACACTGAGGTGATTTTCAGTGTATGTTTGTGAAATGGTTGCAGAAAGAATCGTGCAGCTATGCAAAGAGCGGCTCATTACGCCCAACGGACTCAGCTATATCGCGGGAGTGTCTCAATCGACCATCAAGAGCATTATAAATGGCGAAAGCAAAAATCCGGGCATATCCACCATTAAAAAGTTGTGCGATGGCTTTGGGATTACGCTTGCGGAATTTTTTGATACGCCGACGTTCAATGAATCAGAGCAGGAAATGCGATAAAAAATGTTGAGATTACGCATCCGAGATTGCAGAGAGGACCGTGACCTAACACAACAACAAATTGCTGACCTTTTACATTGTGATCAGTCGCTTTACTCAAAGTATGAGCGCGGCGAACGCGATGTGCCGCTGCATATCTTAGCGCAGCTAGCAGATTATTATGACACCAGCATCGACTATCTTGTTGGGCGAACGAACAATCTGAAAAACAGCTAGGGGTAAACGTAATTCGCGCAAACAGCACATCTTGTGCATTTGTTCGAGCATAACCACCATAATTAGTATCTTTTTCCGAAAAAAATTGCAAAAACCCCTTTCTTTTGCGCCGCAGATGTGCTATAATAGAGTAGAATAGCATGGCAGGGGAAGGGGTTCTTTGTATGCACGAGCACGAATGCATTGCTGGGCGCAACGCGGTGGCCGAAACACTCAAAAGTGGCCGCCCTTGCGACGCATTGTTCGTTGCGCAGGGCGAGACCAAAGGTCTAGGTGAAATCATTGCCTTGGCCAAAGCGCAGGGCCTTGCCGTGAAAGACACCAAGCGCGAAAAACTTGCTCAGCTGTGTGGCCACGCGCAACACCAAGGCGTGGTGCTGACCCTAGCGGCGCAGGCCTATGCCGACGTGGAAGACCTCTTCATCCGCGCTGCCGAAAAAAACGAGCAACCCTTCTTTGTGGTTTGCGATGAAATCGAAGACCCCCACAACCTTGGTGCGATCATCCGCACGGCGGAGGCTGCGGGGGCACATGGCGTGATTGTACCCAAACGCCGCAGTGCGCCGTTGGGCCAAGTGGTGGCGCGTGCTTCTGCCGGGGCGATTGCTCACCTGCCGGTGGCGCGTGTGGCGAATATCTCGCAAATGCTGCAGGAGCTTAAAGAGCGAGGGCTGTGGGTGTATGGCGCGGACATGCAGGGCGAGTGCTACACCCAAGCTAAACTGGAGGGCGCCATCGCGCTGGTGATTGGCTCGGAGGGCCGCGGCCTTGGACGGTTGGTGAAAGAGCGCTGCGATGCATTGCTGAGCCTGCCGATGAACGGAAAGATAGACTCGCTTAACGCTTCGGTGGCGGCGGGCATATTACTATATGAAATCATGAGGTGGAGGTTGCGATAGATGAACGATAATCAAAACTTGCCGCCGAATCTGCGTGATCGCATGGATCAAACGGCGCAGCAGGCGCAAACTGTTCAGCGCCGCTGGAATCTTGATGACTTTGATTCGCTGCTGGGCGAATTGGGCGTGGATACACCGAAACCAAAACCAGAAGCTGCGCCGCCTCTGCCCGCACCGCAGCCAAAACCTCAGCCTGAGCCCCAGCCCGTTGCGCTGCCGGATGTACCGGCGGTGCAGCCGCGCGTGAAGCATGCCGCTGTGCCTGCCGAGCCGGTGGCTGCGCCCGAGCCTATTAATATACCGGAGCCTTTGCCTGCGCCTATAGAAGAAATCATTGTGCCAGAGCCGTTGCCTGCGCCGCAGTTTACAGCGATGCTGGATTATCCGCACGATGGATTTTCTACCGCAGAAATAAAGCCAGAAGAAATCATAGCGGGCACGCAAGCATCGCAAGATGTCTTGCCACAAGACACTGCGCCGATTGAACTGCCGGTGCAGGAAATTAGCCCGCAAGAAATTGTGCCCATTGGCGCACAAGAAATGTTTGAAGCTATGCAGGGCTTCCGTCTGAATCTGCCGCCCCAAGGCTCGCCCGAGGCCTACACTCGTGTGCTGGAACCGGTCGAAAAACATGGCGTGCTGGTGCAGCGCGACGGCCTGCAAGCCACGCAAGATCTCTCGCCGGTGCCGCGTTTGCTGCCGGCAACCGAGCTCCTGCAACGCCAGCGCGTGCCGGTTGAAGAAGTGGACGAGGATATTCCCGAAGGGCAACAGCGGCTGCCGAACTTTGCGCCCGAGCCACCGCGTCAGTTTGCGCCGGACGAAGCTGACGAGCAATTGGCACAAAACCGGCAGGTAATGACCAACCAGTTCAAGATGAAGCCCCTGCCGAAAAAAAGCAAAACAACGCAACTGCCTAAAGTCAAAGTGCCGCAAGATCTTAAACAAGAAGTAGAAAAACCGCAGCACGATGTGGGCACGCCACGCTTTGAGTATAAAAATCCCTACATGCGCAACGATGTATTCTCAGCCTTGTTGCGCATGCGTGCCAAGCGCACCACCGCCATGCTGGCCATGATTGCCGCAGCACTGCTTGCCATTTTGCTGCAAGTGGGCGGCCTGTGGCTGGGCACCGACACCCCGCAATATTTGGGCCCGATGGCGTTTTTCTTTGTGATGGGCATTGCCGTGTGCGCGCCGGACTTATGGCGTGGTTTGCTGGGCTTGTTCAAAGCCCGCCCAAATGCGGATACATTATTGCTGCTGGCCGCATTGCTTTGCACCGCGCAGGTTGTGCTGCTATTTCTGCCCGGCGAAGACGAAATGCTGCGTGGCAGCCACATGGTGCCGCTATTCCTAGTTGGGGCAGCAGGGCATGCCATGGCCAAGTTCATGCAGGCAAGGCAACGCTGTGATAACTTCCGCTTCTGCACTTTCACCGCAGCAAAGCAGCTGCATGCCATTCACTTAGATAGCAAGGGTGCCACGCCCGAGCGTGCCGCCAAGCAAAACCTCAGCGGAAGCAAAACCGCCATTTCGCTTTCCGCAGACATGCCGGAGCAGTTCGTGGCGCAATCGCACCGCGAAACAGCCATCGATCAACTTTGCCGCTGGTATGCGCCCTTTGCGCTGGGACTTGCCGCAGTGCTTGGCATTGTGGTCACCGTGCAAAACGGTGAGTTTACCCTAGAAAGCGCAAGCTTGGGCATGGCAGCCGCAGCCGCTGCGATGAGCCTGTGTTTGCCGGGCTTTGCGTTGCTGGCACAAGCCACCGCTTGGCGCACCAGTACGAAATCAACGTCTAACAATGGCGCGGTGGTGCTGAACATGCAGGCCGCACAAGACGCCGCCAAAACCGCGGCAGCGGTGCTCAGCAGCGGCAGCATGTATGTGACTGCGCAAAGCCGCATCCACGGCATGCAAAGCCTCAAGCAAATGCACGAGGGCGACATGCTGCTGTATACCGTGGGCATTGCCATGAAGGCCGGTGGCCCGCTGCGCGCTGTGTTTGAAGGCGTGATTGATGGTGATAGCTCCGTGCTGCCGGAAATCCGCAGCCTTACCTATGAAGACCGCATGGGCTTTAGCTGCCGCATACATAATCAGCCGGTGTTTTTCGGCAACCGCAAGTTGCTAGAGAACCATGGCGTGACGGTGCCCGTGAGCGAACACGAAGAAAAACAACGTGAGCGCGACGGCCGCCGCGTGATTTACCTGGCGGTGGAAAAGCAAGCCGTGGCCTATTTTGTCATTAGCTACACGCCCGACGAAAAACTGCAAGACCCGCTACAACAGTTGCAAGAAGCCGACGTGGAAATTCTGCTGTGCAACAGCGACCCATGCATCACCGGCGAAGAGCTTGAGGCTCGCTTTGGCTTGCAGCAGGGTGCAATCTCTGTGCTGCGCAACAATTTTGCCGCGCCTTACCGTAAAGTCATGCGTGGCAAAGCACCGGCTGGCCACAGCGGAATCTACCACGCAGGCGGCACACGAGCATTTTTGCGCACCATTGCCGTGTGCATGAATCTGGTGAAAAGCAGCAAGCGGCTGCGTATTTTGCTGCTGCTTAGTGCCCTTGCCGCCAACGTGCTGCTGGCCGTAATTGCCCTTGCCGGGCAGCTGGATGGTGTGTTTAACCCGCTGCTGCTGGTGGCGTTCAACTTGGTATGGGCAGTGGTGATGCACGCCGGCGCAAAGGTCTAGCGCGCATTTTGTGAAGAAATTCGTCAAAACCCCTTGACAAATGTCGAGTTTTGTGGTATAATCTTCCTGTTCTTCATGTCATACCAAAGAACAATTAGGTTGTTACAATAAGGAAGTTACCTTGTTGGTAACACACCGCAAAGCTCTAACCTCCTGTTGTAATTACAACAGGAGGTTATCTATATGCGTTACGGCGTTGGCTTGGATATCGGCATCACTTCGGTGGGCTGGGCAATTGTATTGCTGGATGAATATGGGCAGCCGTGGCGCATCGGCGACCTTGGCGTGCGCATTTTTGACGCACCCGAGCAGCCCAAAACTGGGCAATCCCTAGCCGCGCCACGCCGCGAAGCCCGCAGTGCCCGCCGCCGATTGCGCCGCTGCAAACACCGCAAGCAGCGCATTCGCAGCTTGATGTTGCACCACGGCTTGCTTGAAGCCGATGCCCTGAACTCGCTTTATGATACGCCCGTTGGGGATATCTACGAATTGCGCACGCAAGCTCTAGATCAACCCGTGACCCGCGAGGAGTTCGCGCGCATGTTGATTCACTTGGCGCAGCGGCGGGGCTTTCGGTCAAACCGCAAAGCGGCCGACGGCGGCAAAGAAGACGGCGCAATGCTCGGCGCAGTGACTGCCAACAAGCAGCGCATGGCCGATCAAAATTATCGCACGGTGGGCGAAATGTTGCACCGCGATGAGCTATATCACGCTGCCAAGCGCAACAAATCGGTGAATTATCAAAACACCGTCACGCGTGACATGATTGAGCATGAGGCCGAGCTACTATTCACTCGCCAGCGCGAGCTGGGCAATGCTTGGGCAAGCGAAGAACTGCAAGCGCAATACTTGGCGGTGTTGCTGGCACAGCGCTCGTTCGACGAAGGACCCGGTGAAGGTAGCCCGTATGGCGGATTTCAAGATAAAGTTGGCTTTTGCACCTTTGAACCCGACCAAAAACGTGCTGCTAAGGCCACGTATTCCTTCGAGCTTTCGCGTCTGCTGCAAGACGTGAATAAACTGCACTTGCTGGATGGCGGCAAGGTTGTGCTACTCACACCCGAGCAACGCAAGCTGCTGATTGAATATGCGCACAGCACCGCAAGCATCAGCTACACGCAAGTGCGCAAAAAGCTTGGCGTGCCCGAACATCTGAAGTTTAACTTGGTCAATTATAAGCGCGACAGCGACCAAGCCAAAGACGAAACTGCCCGCAAACCCAAGTGGCTGGCGGCTTATCACAAGATGGAAAAGGCGGCAGGCAAGGGTGTGCTCAGCCATGCGCAGCGCGATGAACTTGGCCGCATTTTCTCGCTATACAAAACGAAAGAGCGTCTGCTGCAAGAGCTTGCGGGTATGGACGATTTTGACCCAAAACTTGCCGAGCAACTTGCCGAAAACCTTGATAGCTTTAGCGGCTTTGGCAACCTTTCGCTGGTTGCACTGCGCAAGGTTAACGAGCAATTATTGGCAGGGCATAAGTACAACGAAGCTTGCGAAAAAGCAGGCTATGACTTCCAAGCCAAAAATAAAGACGAAAAGCAGCCATATATATCCCTCAAACACTTGGCCGAGCAAACTGAGCACACCATCACTAGCCCAGTGGGGCGGCGCGCGCTTAGCCAAAGTGCCAAGGTGCTCAATGCGATTATCCGCCACATGGGCGAAGGCCCCAGTTACATCAAAGTTGAGCTTGCGCGCGAGCTTGCGAAACCCTTTGATGAACGCCGCAAAATGACCAAAGGCATGGAAGAAAACCAAGCACAAAACGAGCGCATCATGGAGGATATTCGCCAAACGGATGGGATTTCGCCACGCGGGCAGGATTTGGTGAAGCTCAAGCTATATAAGCAGCAGGGCGAGCTGTGTTTATACAGCGGCGAACAGCTTGACCGCCGCCGCTTGTTCGAGCCGGGTTATGTGGACGTTGACCACATCATTCCCTACAGCTTGTGCTTTGACGATAGCTACAACAACAAGGCACTGGTGCGCACGCGTGAGAATCAACAAAAAGGCAACCGTCTGCCGTTGCAATATCTCACTGGTGCGGCAGCGGATAAGTTCCGCGTGCTGGTGAACGCCAGCAACTTGTCCACCCGCAAAAAGCAAAACCTGCTCAAAGAAGAATTCACACAAGCCGACGAAGAAGCCTTCAAAGAGCGCAACCTGCAAGACACAAAGACGATTTCTCGTTTCTTCTACAATTACTTGATAGACTTTTTAGACTTTGCGCCCAGCACAACGGAACGCAAAAAACAAGTATATGCTGTCAGCGGTGCGGTGACCAGCCTCATGCGAAAACGCTGGGGGCTAACTAAAGTGCGCGAAGAAGGCGACCTGCACCACGCCCTTGATGCTGCCGTGGTTGCCTGCGTAACCGATGGTATGATACGCAAAATCAAAAATTACACCGAGCAGCAAGAAAACCGTGAAGTAGCCGCCTACGTGCATCAAGATGGGCAAAGCTACACGGTGTCACGCAAAACAGGCGAACTCAAGGCACGCTTCCCGCAGCCTTGGCAAAACTTTAGTGATGAACTGCAAGCACGGCTCAACGACAACCCCCAACGCGCACTGGAACGCCTAGGCACTTACACGGACGGTGAGTTAGCGCAGGTGCGGCCAGTGTTTGTGTCGCGCATGCCGCGGCGCAAGGTCACCGGTGCGGCACACAAAGAGACCATCAAAAGCCGCCCTGTGCCCACGTCAAAACGCGAAGTTGTGCTGAAAAAAGTAGCATTGACGGAGCTTAAGCTCGGCAAAGACAAAGAAATTGCGGATTACTACAATCCCAAAAGCGACGTGCGGCTTTATGATGCGCTCAAAACGCAGCTCAATGCACACGGCGGCGATGCCAAAAAGGCTTTTGCTGAGCCATTTCGCAAGCCCAAAAGCGACGGCACACCCGGCCCAATCGTGAAAAAAGTGAAGCTGATGGAGCCGTTCACCGTGAACACCGAGGTGCACAAGGGTGCCGGCCGTGCCGACAACGGCACCATGCTGCGCGCGGATGTCTTCCATGTGGAGGGCGAGGGCTACTATCTTGTGCCGATTTATGTGGCGGATACCATCAAGCCGCGGCTGCCCAACCGGGCGGTGGTGCAAGGCAAGCCGCACGACGAGTGGAAAAAGATGAAAGATGATGACTTTATTTTCTCCATCTACCCGAATGATTTGCTTCGAATAGAGGGTAAAAAGGCGATTGAAATGAGTCGTGTGCGAAAAGAAAGTAAGCGACTAGTAGACAAAATTGCACAGCAAGAGGCCTATGTATACTACAAAGGTACCAACTTATCCAAAGGCTCAATTCAAGTAATTACGCATGATAATACTTATCAGGTGCAGGGTCTTGGCGTAAAAACCCTCGTGTCGCTTGAAAAATACACTATAGACATGCTCGGCAACTATACCCGCGTGGGGCGCGAAAAGCGCCTAGACTTCAAAAAACCAAGGAAACACAAAAAATAAAACAGAATAGGACGTGAAAAAACATGGGATTCCGAAACGCAATGGTCTTCGGCGACGTGGAGCTTGTGCTCAAACAATGCCGCATGACTGAAAAACACGGCAACGGCCCTGCCATCCCCGTGGAAGACTTAGACACCGTGCTCATCGAAAGCCGCAAAAGCTCGGTGAGCACTGCACTGCTGGCAGCACTGGCCGCACAAGGCACAGCGTTGTTTGTGTGCAACGAAAAACATATGCCCAGCGCAGTGCTGCTGCCCTTTCACCAGCACTCGCGCCAAAGTGAAGTGATGCATGCACAGCTCGGTCTTACCAAACCTGCGCAAAAGCGTATGTGGCAGCACATTGTGCAGGCAAAAATCCGCAACCAAGCCTTGTGCATGCAGCTGCAAGGTAACGAAGCGGCAGCACTTTATCTCAACAACACAGCCAAGGCGGTGCGCAGCGGTGACGAAGGTAATGCTGAAGCCACCGCCGCAGCGTATTACTTCCCGCGATTATTTGGCAAAGGCTTCACCCGTGGCAACGATGACGACACCCGCAACGCCGCACTCAATTATGGCTATGCGATTTTGCGCGGCTGTGTGGCACGCAGCCTTGCCGTGCATGGCTTTCTGCCTGCGTTTGGCATTCACCATCGCAGCATGCAGAACCAGTTTAATCTGGCAGATGATTTCATCGAGCCATTTCGGCCGCTGGTAGATTTATTCGTGGCACGCACCATAGAACGCTCAGACGAAGACTTCACGCCACAGCTGCGGCGCCAGTTGTACAATCTGGTCAACTATAATTTGCAAGTAAAAGAGAAAACATACAGCGCATCGTATGCCATTGAGCTTGCGGTGCAAAGCCTGCATGCGCTGTGTTTGGGACGTGCAGAAAAACTCAGCCTGCCCACGCTCGTTGAGTTGGAGCAACATGGGTATGAATAAATTTATGAGAATGTTAGTGTTTTTTGACCTGCCGGTGAAAACCAAGCAGGAGCGCTCAAATGCGGCGCGGTTTCGCAATTTTTTGCTTAAAGATGGCTACTATATGTTGCAATATTCGCTGTATGCGCGCACCTGCAATGGTGTGGACGCAGTAGAAAAGCACCGCAAGCGCCTAGAGGCGGTGAAGCCGGACAACGGCTCAATTCGCCTGCTGGTGATTACCGAGCGGCAATATCAAACCATTGAGATTTTGGTGGGCAAATATGCACCGCACGACGCACCATTTGAGTTTGAGCAGATGACGCTTTTTTGAAAAAATGTGATTTGGGCATGAAAATCGGCATGATCCGGGCAAAATAATCGACCTGTGAAAAACGCGAACCGCAAGTGGTTCAACGGATTTGCACAGGTCGGTCATGTCATACCAAGGAACAATAGGGAGTTACAACGCGCCATAATCACTTCCTTCACCAGGCCGGAGTCATGTCATACCAAGGAACAATAGGGAGTTACAACCAAGCGGGACTGTAGCGATAAGACGAGCCTGCGTCATGTCATACCAAGGAACAATAGGGAGTTACAACCGAAGTGCGTTAAGCATAGTGAACGCGAATGGTCATGTCATACCAAGGAACAATAGGGAGTTACAACCAAAAGCACGGAGAGAAATACTATGCTTCGGTCATGTCATACCAAGGAACAATAGGGAGTTACAACCTAATGACTTCGCTGACGGTGCGGATGGCGGTCATGTCATACCAAGGAACAATAGGGAGTTACAACTTAATTTTTCGCCATGGAGCGTGAACTTGATGTCATGTCATACCAAGGAACAATAGGGAGTTACAACTTCGCTGGTTTGTGTATGTTCCTGCCGAACGTCATGTCATACCAAGGAACAATAGGGAGTTACAACGGCATACTTTCGTGAACGCTTGCACGTTCTGTCATGTCATACCAAGGAACAATAGGGAGTTACAACTCTCATCCGAGGGGGCGTTTTTGCGTGTGTGTCATGTCATACCAAGGAACAATAGGGAGTTACAACGGCCTTGATTTACTCGTTCAACACGAAACCAGTCATGTCATACCAAGGAACAATAGGGAGTTACAACTTCACGGGTGCTACACGTGCACCGGCTTCCGGGTCATGTCATACCAAGGAACAATAGGGAGTTACAACCGAAGTGGATGTAAGCATCCGCAAAGGCTGGTGTCATGTCATACCAAGGAACAATAGGGAGTTACAACAGGTCGCCTTTGCCGGGCGCAGCAACGTGGGTCATGTCATACCAAGGAACAATAGGGAGTTACAACAATGGCGGCCACGTCTTTGTCGCCGCGGCCCGGTCATGTCATACCAAGGAACAATAGGGAGTTACAACCGTAGCCAATGCACCAATCCCAAAGCGCCCGTCATGTCATACCAAGGAACAATAGGGAGTTACAACTTAAATTGAACATGAAATCACTCCCGATAAGTCATGTCATACCAAGGAACAATAGGGAGTTACAACTATCGCGATCAATAGGAATTTGAGCACCAGTGTCATGTCATACCAAGGAACAATAGGGAGTTACAACAAGGCGGCAAGCTGGCCTTTGCCACGGCATTGTCATGTCATACCAAGGAACAATAGGGAGTTACAACAACGGAATTTACCTACGGCAACGTGAATTAGTCATGTCATACCAAGGAACAATAGGGAGTTACAACCCACGCTCCAGCCTTGTTGCGGAGTGGTGGGTCATGTCATACCAAGGAACAATAGGGAGTTACAACCCGACGCAATGTGCGCCCCGGCGATGCTGTGAGTCATGTCATACCAAGGAACAATAGGGAGTTACGACCCGCAGCATAGCACACCAACCACGCCTTGTTGTCATGTCATACCAAGGAACAATAGGGAGTTACAACAAATGGGAACGCATCCACACATCCACGCCTGTCATGTCATACCAAGGAACAATAGGGAGTTACAACCTATTGATGTGGCTTGACGTTGTTGGAGGAGTCATGTCATACCAAGGAACAATA
>WRBQ01000035.1 GCA_009784445.1 Oscillospiraceae bacterium | reverse complement strand
TTTTCCAAACAAACCCCATAAGTTGTCTTCTCCCTTTTATTTCTTTTTTTTTTTTTTTTTTTTTTTTTGTGTTTTTTTTTTTTTTTTGTATCACTTTTACACAAAACCTCCATATGTATCAAGCACATGGACATTGAAACGTATCACTTCATTTTATAATTGGTTCGCCGACAAAAATAGCTCTTGAATTTCTTGCGAAAGCATGGTAAAATAGAATAACGTACATGGAAGGGGGTGTTCACGTGAAAGAGTTTACCTTCATCGACTTATTTGCAGGCATTGGCGGCATTCGCTTGGGCTTTGAGTCTATTGGCGGCCGTTGCGTGTTCACCAGCGAATGGAATGAGTGGTCAAAGAAAACCTACCAAGCTAACTTTGGTGCAGATGAAGTGTTTGTGGGTGACATCGTCCCCTATCCAGCTGAAGATATTCCAGACCATGATGTTCTGCTAGCGGGTTTCCCCTGCCAGCCGTTTTCTATTGCAGGCGTTTCAAAAAAGAATTCAATGGATCGCCCGCATGGCTTTGAATGCACCACACAGGGCACGCTTTTTTTTGACGTTGCACGCATTATTGCGGCAAAGCAGCCCAAGGCATTTATGCTTGAAAACGTGAAGAATTTGATGTCACACAATGGTGGCCAAACCTATCAAATCATCAAAGATACTCTTGAAAAAGAGTTGGGTTATTATATTTTTCCGAAGGTAATTGATGGCCAACATTGGGTGCCGCAGCATCGCGAACGCATCATCATTGTTGGCTTTCGAAACGAAACAGATTTCACGTGGGATAAGCTGGCACTCCCCGAGAAAAAAACAAAGCTAAGCGACATCCTACAGGCCAAAAATGAAGTGCACGCCAAGTATACGCTCAGCGATAAATTGTGGAAATACTTACAAGACCATGCTGCCAAGCACAAAGCCAAAGGCAATGGGTTTGGCTTTGGCCTTGTAACTGGCGATGATATTTCACGCACTCTTTCCGCGCGTTATTATAAAGACGGCTCGGAAATTCTTATCGACCAAGGCAAGCGAAAAAATCCACGTCGATTAACCCCGCGTGAATGTGCAAGGTTAATGGGCTTTGATGATTCATATAAAATCGTGGTGTCAGATACCCAAGCTTACAAACAATTTGGCAACACGGTGGTTGTTCCGGTCATCAAGGCCGTGGCAAAGCTAATGGAACCTTATCTTTAGCGGGGGGAATTTACATGGAATATGGCTTTTTATCGCAGTATTTCACCGCTGTGGCAGCGAAAAAATTAAGTGCTGTTGAGACTAACCCCGCAACCAGCAACCAACATGAGTTTAATGGCGTTGCACACCTAAAGGCGATGTTTGGGCGTGAAAAACGAGATTTTCAGGCTCAATTCGTTTATTTCAGCGACGACGATGATGAACCTGTGCGAGATAAAGGCACGCTCACATGGTATGACGCCAGAGCTAATCATGCCAGCCGAACAGAATATCGCCTGTATTATACAGGCAATGCAGTATCAACAGTTTGGGCTGCCAGAGATGACCTGTTCATCGCACTGCGTCCCGATAATACGCTACTCGTAGTTGTCACGCTGGCGGGTTCGACTATTGGGCATCAATTACAATGGCTTTTCGGCCTAGAAAGCGGCAATCGTTTTGATATAAGAGATAAGCTTGAGAATGATCTCGTTGCGTTTTCTTCGCGATTTATTATCGAGCACTTAGGCATCACAATTGAAATTTCTGAAGATAATCATTTAGATGAAATGCTAAGTCGCTTTGGTGGCGGGTTCCCGTCAACGCGCGTGTTTTCAGCGTACGCCCAAGAAACGTTGCCCAACGTGCACGCCCGTGACAATCCGGACTTTGTGCTCATGCAATGGATGGAGCAGGAAGAACGATTATTCCGCACACTGGAAAAGAACTTAATAGAAACAAGGCTTCGCGAAGGTTTTGATGACGTGGATAGTTTTTTGCACTTCTCACTTTCAGTTCAAAACCGCAGAAAAAGCCGAGCAGGGCAGGCGTTAGAGAATCACGTGGAAGCATTGTTGAAAGCACGCAGTATTCGCTATGCACGAACCGCTGTGACTGAAAACAGATCCAAGCCTGACTTTTTGTTTCCGGGCAGTAAAGATTATCATGATGAAAATTTTGACACTCAATTACTCACCATGCTTGGCGTGAAAAGCACCTGCAAAGATCGTTGGCGGCAAGTGTTATCCGAGGCGCAACGCATTCAGCGCAAACACTTGCTCACGCTTGAGCCGTCAATCAGCAAAAATCAAACAGATGAAATGCAAGCGCGTCAATTGCAATTAGTTTTGCCGGAGCAAATTCACGGAACATATACGCAGACACAACAACAATGGTTGATGTCAGTTCATGATTTTTTGGAACATGTGCAATTTAATCAACGACGCATGACTATAGGCGAGAGCCACTCTACAATAAAGAAAAATCCTTGACCCCTTATAGGTCAAGGATTTTTGTATCCCGTGGTGGAGAGTAGCGGGGTCGAACCGCTGACCTCTTGAATGCCATTCAAGCGCTCTCCCAACTGAGCTAACCCCCCACGGCAGACACTATTATAACACACCGTGATGAGCTTGTCAAGAATTTTCTTGCATTTTTTTTGCAGAGATGATACAATGGATACAACGCTAAAACGAAGGGGTGGCGGCATGACATTTCAACTGCGCGCAACCGGTATCTTGATTGAAAATCGCAGGCTACTTTTGGTCAGGCAAAGCGTGAACCCGGAGCGCGCGTGGTCGCTGCCCGGCGGCCGCGTTGAGGCAGGCGAAACACTCGAACAAGCCGTGACGCGCGAAGTGTTGGAGGAAACCGGTCTGCAAACTAGGCTGGAAAAACTGCTTTATCTGTGCGACAAAACTGACAGCACGCCGCCAGTGCTGCACATCACTTTCTTGCTCAGCAGAGTCGGCGGCGAAATCGCGTTGCCCAGCAATGAGCACGACCAAAACCCAATCCACGATGTTGCGTTTGTGGCGTTTTCTGCACTGCGCGATTACGGCTTCACCCAAACCTTCATCGATCTGCTGGAAAACGACTTTCCACATGCGGGCAGCTACATGGGCGAGAAACATAACATTGGGCTATGAGTTGGAGGTGTGAGCATGAACAAAACTATATTTTTAGCTTCGGACAAATACGTTGATTTTACCGCTAACATCATCCAAGCGAAGGCAACTGAATTATTTCGCGGCATCAACGATGACATAGAGAAAGCTCGCATCGCTTTTGCCTTTGTGCGCGATGAAATCCCTCACTCGTTTGATATCAATGCGAAAGTCATCACAGCAAAAGCCTCTGATGTTCTGTTGCACAAAACCGGCATTTGCCACGCCAAGGCAAATCTATTGGCGGCGTTGATGCGCTGTGCGGACATTCCTGCTGGCTTTTGCTTTCAGCATATCACCCTGATGAACGACGATTCGCAGGGCTATTGCGTGCATGCTTACAACGCGGTTTGGCTGAATGGACGTTGGGTCAAACTCGATGCACGCGGCAACAAGCCGGGCGTAAACGCGCAGTTTTCTCTGGGTGAGCCAATGCTGGCGTTCCCTTGCCGGGCAGAGCATAACGAATATTTTTGGCCGGGCATTTACGCAAACCCACACGCCGAAACCATGCTTATGCTGGAGCAGGCGGACTCGCTTGACGATATCATCAAACACATTCCGGACAACATAACACTGGCACCAGATGTGCAGGAAGAGGTAAACACATGAACATCACCGTCATCCACGGCAGCATGCGCCGCGGCAATACCTATAACGTGACCCAAGCGGTGCTGCAACAGCTGCGCGCACACGACGACGTGACCATCACCGAAATCAGCGTGGCGGAGCTAGACTTACCGTTTTGCCGCTCGTGCCACACTTGCTTTGGCAAAGGCGAGGCCTTTTGCCCGCATCGCGCTACACTTGGCCCGATTGCGCAGGCCATTGAGGGCTGCGACGGCCTCATCGTCAGCGGTGTGTGCTACGCCATGCACATCAACGCCGCAATCAAAAACCTCGTGGACCACTTTGCGTATTACTTCCACCAGCCACGCTTGTTTAACCAAGTTGGCTTGGTAATCACCACCACCGCAGGTGCAGGCGATGTTCGCGTGGGCAAGTATCTGCGGCAAGTGCTGGGACACTGGGGCATGGGCAAGCCGCTGACGCTGCCGATGAAAATCCAAACGGAGAAATTTATGCTCACAGCCAAACAGCAAACACGCATTCACGCCACGGCAGAAGAGTTTTACCGCAACATAAAAACCGGCAAGCTTGCACAGCCATCGCTAACTAGTGTAATCGTGCACAACAGTTTTCGCGCGCATGCGTCGGTCACACCGCCGCTGTCGCCCTGCGACTCAGCCTATTGGCGCAACTCGGGCTTTGCGCACAAGGTCTATCCGCGCAGCATCGGCGCAGGCAAATGGCTGATGGGCAAACTGATCTACCCCATCATGCGCAGCATGTTCAAGCGCATTGGCGCGAAAAATAGGCAAGCTGGAAAGGACCAACCATGAACACTTCTGTCGCCGCACATTACGATGCACTCATCGACGAAAACAACGACCCCGTGCATGATCCGGCACCGCTGAAAGAATATATGGATAACTGGGATGGTGAGGCTTTTATCGAAGCGTTGCAACTTGCCCCGAACAAATCTGTGCTGGAAATTGGCGTTGGAACCGGTCGGCTTGCCCTGCGCGTGTGCGACAAATGCAAGCACTTCGTCGGCATTGATATTTCCTCCAAAACAGTGGAGCGGGCAAAACAAAATTTGCGCGCTTATCCAAACGCTCACCTCATTTGCGGCGACTATCTAACACAACCCTTTGCGCAATCGTTTGACTGCATTTATTCATCGTTAACGTTCATGCATCTCCAAGACAAGCGCGCTGCAATTTTCAAAACTGCGGATTTATTACACCCAAGCGGGCGGTTTGTGCTTTCGATTAGCAAAGACCAACAAACCGTGATTGATTTCGGCAACCGACAAGTCGAGATATATCCCGACACACCGCAAGAAATATGCTCTTTGCTAACCCTGTCGGGCTTGAACATAGAGCAACGACTTGAAACAGAATTCGCCGTAGTCATCATCGCAAAAAAATGCCAAAGAAAGACACAGCCATGAAAACACTCATTTTATACGCCACCAAGCACGGCGCGGCGGCTGACATCGCAGGCCGCATTGCCAAGCACATCGACAACGCAGCATTGCACAACCTCAAGCAAGACAGCACGCCTAACCTCGCCCAGTATGATTGCATTATCGTGGGCAGCGCGGTTTATGCGGGCATGTTCCGCAAAGAAGCCAAGACATTTCTAGCACAACATGCAGACATGCTAATGCAAAAACAGCTGGGCTTGTTCGCCAGCGGCCTGTTGCCCGCCGAGGAGCAAAAAATCTTCGCCGACAACGTGCCACCGCAATTGCTCGCACATGCGAAGGCTGCGATGCTGCTTGGCGGTGTGTTTGACCCAGCCAAAGCAAACTTTGCCACGCGCTTGGCGATGAAAGCCGCCACCAAGCAGTCAGGCTATGTAAGCACGATTGACAACGACAAAATCGCGGAATTTGCAAAGAGGATGCTCGATGGCTGAAGTGGTGTACTGCCTGAACGCATATGTGGGTGAGCCTTGCAAGTCGCAGGTCAAATGGCTAGGCGAAAACGACGTGGCGCAGCTGAATGCGCACCTGCATTTGTGCGAGCAGTCGCCCATGGACGAAAGTCAGTTTCGCGCGCTTTATCAGCAAAACATCGCGCGCTATTGCTTGCTGTACATCGATGGCGTTCCTGTTGCACGAGGCGCAGTGGAGCGTTACAGCGAAAATACTTGGGAAGCGGCGGATATCCGAGTAGCGAGAAAATATCGCGGCAAGGGGCTGGCCAAAGAAATGCTGCGCTTTTTGAGCCAGCATATTATTGCATACGGAAAAATTGCAACCTGTCGCACACAAGAAGATAATGTTGCGATGCAAAAAATAATACACGCCGTTGGATATATACAAAAAGAGGAGATTGCTTGATTATGACACACACCTATCCCACCCGCGGCATTTGCCCGCGCCGCATCTTGGTTGAGCTTGACGGCGAAACCATCACCCGCGTGCACTTTGAAGGCGGCTGCGACGGCAACCTCACCGGCATTGCAAAGCTCGTGCAGGGCATGAACGCCCATGACGTCATTGCCAAATTCGCGGGCACTCGCTGCGGCCCGCGTGCAACCTCGTGCCCCGACCAACTTTCGCAGGCCCTAGAACAGGCGCTGAACGCACAAAAATAAAAAGCAGGCGGAAATTCATCCGCCCGCAATTGTTTAGTAGCTATGTTTAGATGTGCGACAACGTCCACGCAATAGCCACCAATGTGCCAAGAATCGATACAATCAACCCTGCGATGCGCAGGCCGCGTGCGCCTTTGCTGCCTGCGATAATCGCCAGCACAATGCCACCGATGCCGAACACCACATCAATAAACGGCGTGGGGAACGTCAACGCCAACACACCCAAGATGATTGACACAATCCCCAGCACCGTGCCAATGTTATTGTTGTTTTGTTGCACAGGCGGTTGCTGGTGAGGTTGTTGCCACTGTTGTTGCTGAGGTTGCCCCCACGGTTGCTGTTGTTGCGGCGGCTGGGCAAATTGATCGGGTTGCTGTTGCTGCGGCGCGGTGTTTTCCGGGTAAGCCGCACCACAAGAGGTGCAGTTTTTGTGCCAAGCTTGGCCTTGGTTGCCACAATACGGACAGTTCATAATAATCTCCTTCAGTTGTAATGTTATGCTTATTCTAGCACATTTTATCTGCGCTGTCAATCCCGAATGCAAAATACTGCTTGACAAAGCAAACCATTTGCGGTATAATAGTTCGGGTGTGAAAATCACACATTAAAAAATAATATCTTTCGGGACGTGGCGAAGTTTGGTATCGCGCCTGGTTTGGGACCAGGATGCCGCAGGTTCGAATCCTGTCGTCCCGACCACGCCTGCGGCGAGCACCCTCGCGCGCAGGCTTTTCATTTTGCCGAACAATGCGACCCGCGACAGGGTTGCATCTTTTTTATTCAATGCTACACGCCTGCGACGAGCATCTCGCGCGCAGGCCTTTTGTTTTTCTAGCGCTTGTACAGCACATGCGGGCACAAAAATTCTGTGTTGACAAATTCGTCATAATATGTTAACATAGAAGTGATTTTTGCAAATGAAAAGTGCGCGGGTGAAGAAGCCACATTGTGACTTTTCGGTCGCGCTATTATTTTGCACATTTTTAACTAGGAGGTACAACATATTGCAGTGGGTGAAAGAAAACATTGGCGAAGTGCTGGAAGAGTTCAAGGTTAAACCAGACCAAGGGCTTAGCCAACAGGAAGTGGACACGCGACAAACCCAATATGGTCTCAATGAATTTGAGGAAGAAAAGAAGAAAACCCTGCCCCAACGCATTGTGCACCACTTGCTGGAAATTCCCACCATGGTGCTCATTGGCGCGGCAGTGATTGCCGCCATCGCAGCGGTGATGAACATGGAAAATGGTCGCTTTAACGCCAGCGACATTGCCAAAGTGGTTGTCATTTTGTCCATCGTCATCATCAATGTGTGTTTGGGGCTTTATCAAGAAGGCAAAGCCGAAAAAGCACTAGAAGCGCTTAAAAAGATGAACGCCTTCAAAACAACTGTTATCCGCGGTGGGCTCAAACAAGTGATTGAAGCGCAGTTTCTTGTGCCCGGCGACATCGTGGAACTCAACGCCGGCGATGTCATCACCGCCGACGGCCGCCTGATTGATTCCAGCAGCCTGCAGGTGGAAGAAGCGTCGCTAACCGGCGAAAGTGTGCCGGTGGAAAAAGACAGCGACCTTCAAATCACCGAAACCGTGCCGCTGGGCGACCGCCTGAACATGGTGTACTCCGGCTGTTTGGTCACCGCCGGGCGCGGGCGCGCCGTTGTGGTTGCAACCGGCATGGAAACCGAAATGGGCAAAATCGCAAAATCGCTCAATACCACGCAAAAATTGCAAACCCCGCTGCAACTGCGCTTGAAGCAACTGGCTAAGCGCATTTCGGCCATTGCCTTGGCAAGCGGCGTGGTCATGTTCCTCGTGGGCTTTTTGGCTTGGGGCAACGAGTGGATTGAAATGCTCATCCTAGGCGTGGCGCTGGGTGTGGCCGCCGTGCCCGAAACCCTGCCGATTATCGTCACCATGATTTTGTCGCACGGTGTGTACAACATGGTTACCAAGAAAACCATCATCCGGCAAATCCCCGCCGTGGAAACCGTGGGCAACACCTCGGTCATTTGCAGCGACAAAACCGGCACACTCACCCAAAACAAAATGATTATCCAACGCGTGTGGGTTGCAGGCAACGACGAAAGCACCAAAGCCAAAGAAGATTTTTCTGCCGAGCAGATGAACATGCTGGAGCTCTTGGCTAGTTGCACCAATGCCAGCATTGACATCGTGGACGGACAAGAAAGCGTGGTGGGTGACCCCACCGAAATTTCGATTGTTCGGCTGCTGCTCGCAAAAGGCCAAACCAGAGCTGACATGGATACGAAGTATCCCCGTGTGCACGAGCTACCCTTTGACAGCGGCCGCAAACGTATGACCACCGTGCACAAAACCGACGATGGCTTCATCGCCGTAACCAAAGGCGCGTTTGACCGCATGCCCGCCAACTGGGACAAAGCACTGCGCGCCAAAGCCACAGAAATCCACGACACCTTTGCGCACAAAGCACTGCGTGTGATCGCCGTAGGCTACCGCAAATACGCCGAACTGCCCGCTGAACTAAGCGAAGAGGCCCTAGAGAAAGACATCACCTTCTTGGGCCTAGTGGGCATGATTGACCCGCCACGCACTGAAAGCGCACAAGCCGTTGCCTGCGCGCGTGAGGCCGGCATCAAAACCGTGATGATCACCGGCGACCACGTGGCCACCGCTGCGGCCATCGCCAAAGAAATCGGGATTATGGAAGAAGGCGACCGTGCCGTCACCGGCGTAGAGCTTTCAAAGATGACCGACGAAGAATTGTTCGAGCAAGTACGCGGCATCTCGGTCTATGCCCGCGTGAGTCCGGAAGATAAAATGCGCATCGTGCAAGCCTGGAGCGCACACAACGAGGTCATCGCCATGACCGGCGACGGCGTGAACGACGCCCCTGCCCTCAAAGCTGCAGACGTCGGCGCCGCCATGGGCATCACCGGCACAGAGGTGAGCAAAAACGCCGCAGATATGATCATCACCGACGACAACTTTGCCACCATCGTCGATGCCATTGCCGAAGGCCGCACCAGCTACGATAACATTCGCAAAACCATTCAGTTCTTGTTAGGCGTGAACTTCGCAGAGATTTTCGTGCTGCTGGTGGGCATGCTGGCCTTTGCCGTGCCAACAATCACTGCGCTGCAAATCCTGTTCATTAATGTTATCGCCGACGGTATCCCGGGCTTCTGCCTAGCCTTTGAAAAACCCGAACCCGGCGTGATGAAACGCAAGCCCCTGCCCAAAAATACAGGCGTGTTTGCCCAGCGCACAGGCGTGTTCATCGCCGGTTATGCCATCACGTTTTCGGCACTGACCATGGCTGCCTTTGCCATCGGCTCATTCCTCATGCCTATTAGCCCAACGTGGTCGGGTGCGCGCGACATCTTCTATGCCGACTTTGCCACCGGCACCACCATGGCGTTCATGGTGCTTTGCTGGGCCTCGGCTATCAACGCATTTAACGTGCGCACCACGCTTTCCATCTTCAAGTCTGGCCCCATGACCAACCGCGGCGTGTTCTTCACCGTGCTGGGCAGCGTAGGCATGGCAGCGTTGCTGTCGGTGTTCCCGCTCACGCGTGATGTATTTGGTCTGCAAGTGGTTACCGGCTGGCACTGGCTGATTATGGGCGGGCTTTCGCTGCTGCAAATTGTGGCCGGCGAAATCATCAAAGCGGTGTTGCGCGCAAAAGATCGCAAGGCAGGATCTTGAAAGATTAAAATATTTTCTCAAACCTGTTGACAACGCCACAAGTTTGTGGTATACTATCTCGGTAAGCAAGTGGGGCACATGCCCCCACCCACATGATTTCGTTCGTTGCGGGTCAATACCAAACTGGCTTTTTCGGGTATTGACGCGTGCAGAAATCTGTGCGCGTCTTTTGCTATTCTGACGGAGGTGGATGCTATTAGCACAAGAGATTCCGGCCAACCCGCGCGCAAAGCGCCGCAGCAAATCAACGATGCCATACGTGACCGCGAGGTGCGTGTGGTGGGCGAACATGGCGAACAACTGGGCATGATGAGCGCACGTGAAGCACTGCAAATGGCCGAGCAGCAAAATCTTGACCTAGTGAAGATTGCCCCGCAGGCCAAGCCGCCTGTGGTGAAAATCATGGACTACGGCAAGTTCAAGTTTGAGCAAAGCCGCCGTGAAAAAGAAGCGCGCAAAAACCAACGCGTGGCCGAGCTAAAGGAAATTCGCCTTTCGGTGGGCATTGATAAGCATGACTTTGACACCAAAGTGGCCCATGCCATGAAGTTTTTAGAGCAAGGCCACAAGGTGAAGGTGTCCATCCGCTTTCGCGGGCGCGAAATGGCGCACTCGAATTTGGCGCGCAACAACATGGCTAACTTTGCCGAATGCTGCTGCGAATGCTGCACGGTGGAAAAAGGCGCGAAGCTTGAAGGCCGCCAAATGCTGATGTTCTTGGCGCCAAAAGAAAAAACAAAGAAACCAACACAAGGAGAATAATTATGCCGAAGATCAAAACGCACTCAGGCGCGAAAAAGCGCTTTAAGATTTCCAAAGGCGGCAAAGTGATGCGCAGCCACGCCAACACCGGGCACGACATCAAAGGTCGCAAAAGCGCCAAGAAAAAACGCAACCTGCGCGGCACCGCTGTGACTGACAAAACCAACACCGCAAATATTAAACGGCTCATTCCGTACAAATAGGAGGACATAAATTATGGCAAGAGTAAAAGGCGCAGTTGTAACGCGCAAACGCCGCAAAAAAGTATTAAAGATGGCAAAAGGCTACTACGGTGCCAAAAGCCGCCTGTTTAAAACCGCTAAGCAAGCCGTGATGAAAAGCGGTCAGTATGCCTACATCGGCCGCAAGCAGCGCAAGCGTGACTTCCGCCGGCTGTGGATCACCCGCATCAGCGCGGCTGCAAAAGCCAACGGCATGAACTACAGCACCTTCATCAACGGGCTGAAAAAAGCCAACATCGACCTCAACCGCAAAATGCTCAGCGAAATCGCCATTGCCGACCCCGCCGCCTTCACCACGCTGGTGGATGCTGCAAAAGCGGCACTGTGAGGCGCGATAAAATAACCGAAAACCAGGCAGACATAGATAACATGTCTGCCTTTGCGCATGTTATTACATCAACACAAAACCCTCAGATTAAATTCGCTGTAAAACTGCGCGACAGCGCAAAGGCACGGCGCGAGCACGGGCAGTTTTTTCTGGAGGGCTATCGCCTGTGCATGGATGCCCTCGAGAACGGCTACACGCCCGAGCTGCTGTTTTGCACGGACAAGTTCGACCTGCCCGGCGCAGTGCGCATTAGCGAAAGCGTGGCGCAAAAGCTTGGCGACACCGTAACCCCGCAGGGCATATTCGGCCTGTTTAAAGCGAACTCCCCTGCCCCCGCGCAGCAACTCAGCGGGAAAATCATCGCCCTAGAAAACCTGCAAGACCCCGCAAACCTCGGCGCGATTGCTCGCACTGCCGAGGCATTGGGCATTGACTGCCTAGTCGTCAGCGGCGGCTGCGATGTGTATCACCCCAAGGCGTTGCGGGCAAGCATGGGCGCGCTGCTGCGCCTGCCGGTGACGCAGATTGAAGATTCACCAAGCTGGCTTGAACAATGCGAACTGCCCTGCTATGCAGCAGTGCCTGTAGGGGCGGCGATTACGCCGCCCGAGTGCGATTTTACTGCCGGTGCCGTGATCGTCATCGGCAACGAAGGCAACGGCCTGAGCAACGAAGTCATTGCCGCCTGTGACGCACGCCTGACCATCCCCATGCGCGGCCGCGCAGAAAGCCTCAATGCCGCTGCAGCTGCGGCGATTTTGATGTGGGAGCTTTGCAAATGACGAAATATTTCGTATGGCTACAGTGTGCGCTGGGCATCACCTCTTCGCTGCGCACACAAGAAATGTTAGCCGCCTTTGACAGCAACGCCCGTGCGATTTTCGACGCAAGCGACTATGACCGGCGGGTGAGCGGCGTGTTCACCGCCCAACAAATTGACCGCATGCGGCGCACAACCCTAGCACAAGCAGAACTCATCTGCGATGAATGCACACGGCTGAAATTGCACATGCTAACCCCGCCGGACGAGCACTACCCCGCCCTGCTGCGGCATGTGATGAACCTGCCGCTGGTGCTTTATGTGCGCGGTGACTTATCCTGCTTGCAACAAGGCCTAGCCCTTGCTTTGGTGGGCACACGCCGTGCCGACCGCAAAAGCGTAGACATCGCCAGCCGCTTGGCAGGTGATTTAGCGCGGGCGGGCTGCACCATCGTCAGTGGCGGCGCGCTGGGCATTGACGCCGCGGCGCATTGGGGCGCACTGCATGCGCAAGGCAAAACCGTGTGCGTGCTCGGCTGCGGCATCAGCCACAGCTACCTGCCCGAAAACGCAAGCCTGCGCCAACGCATTGCGCAAAGCGGCGCTGTGGTCAGCGAATACCCCGGCAACACCGCGCCAACTAAGCACAGTTTTCCCACGCGCAACCGCATCATCGCGGGCATGTGCGCGGGCACCATTGTGGTGGAGGCCGGCGAGCGCAGTGGCTCGCTCATCACCGCCACCTGTGCCACCGAGCAAGGCCGCGATGTCTTTGCCGTGCCGGGCGATGCCTTTGGCTCAACCTACACCGGCGGCAACAAGCTCATTCGCGAGGGCGCTAAGCCCGTGTTTTCCTCCGCCGATGTGCTGGAGGAATACGAGGCAAATTACGCCCATTTGCTCAACATGCGCCAAGCCGCGCGAGACCTAGAGCGCACTTCCATTTTGCCGGAAAAAGTGGCAGTCAAGCGCAAGTCCGCTGAGCCTGCAAGGGCGGCGGTTGCGCCACCCGCACCCGCCCAAAACCCGCAGCCCACTCCCCTGCCAGCCGACTTACCGCCCCTTGAGCAAAAGCTTGTGCAGTGTCTTTGTGCCAAGCCCTTGCATATAGATGAACTAGCGAAAGCCACAAACGCAGGCCTAGGCGAACTCTTCGCCGCCTTGACAAAACTCGAAATTGCAACTATAATAGAACAAACTCCCGGTAAAATTTTTCGATTGTGTGCGCATTAAGCGAAATGCGTTGGAGGAACAAGTAAAGTGCCAAAACTGATTATTGTAGAATCCCCCGCGAAGGCCAAGTCCATCGCGAAATATTTGGGCAGCGGCTATGTCGTCACGTCGTCCATGGGCCACGTGCGCGACCTTCCCCCCACCCGCCTTGCCGTAGACGTTAAGGCCGACTTTGCGCCAACCTACGTCATCCTCAAAGAAAAAGAAAAGCTGGTGAAAGAGCTGCAAGGCAAAGCCAAAAAATGCAGCGAAGTCTTCCTCGCCACCGACCCTGATCGCGAAGGCGAAGCCATTTCGTGGCACTTGGGGCATATTTTGGGGCTAGACGGCAAGCTGCCAAACCGTGTTACCTTCAACGAAATCACAAAAAGCGGCGTCCTCGCAGGCATGGCCAATGCACGGCAAATCGACATGGATCTCGTCAACGCTCAACAAGCACGGCGCATCCTTGACCGCCTCGTTGGCTATCGCCTCAGCCCATTTGTTAGCCAGAAAATTCGGCGTGGACTTTCGGCTGGGCGTGTGCAAAGCGTGGCCCTGCGGCTCATTGTAGACCGCGAACTGGACATCCGTGCCTTCAACCCCGAAGAATATTGGACGATTGATGCCAAGTTGCTCAATGGCGCAAAAAAAAGCCTTAAGGCCAGTTTTGTGGGCGACCAAAAAGGCAAAATCGCACTGAAAGATAAAGCGCAGACCGGCAAAATTTTAGCTCGACTTGACGGCGCAAACTACTGGGTTGCTGGCATGAAAAAAGGCACACGCACCAAAAATCCCGCGCCGCCGTTCATCACCAGCACCTTGCAGCAAGAGGCCAGCCGCCGCTTGGGCTTTCAAGCGCAACGCACCATGCGTGCCGCGCAGGAGCTCTACGAGGGCATGGACATCCCCGGCTATGGCACCACGGGTCTCATCACCTATATGCGTACGGACTCGCTGCGCGTAAGCGAAGAAGCGCGCGGGCAAGCCACGTCATATATCGCCGACACCTATGGCAAAAAATATCTGCCGCCCAAGCCGCGCTATTATAAATCCCGCGCCAACGCGCAAGACGGCCACGAGGCCATTCGCCCCACCATTCCCGGGCTAACCCCCGCACAGGTGAAAAGCAGCTTGAGTCCCGACCAATTCAAGATTTACGATCTCATTTGGAAGCGCTTCATGGCAAGCCTGATGGCCGGTTGCCTGCAAAACACCGTCAAGGCAACCATCTTTGCCGCAACCAACGCCGAGCGCCGTGCCAACCGCCACTTGGTGTTCAGCGCCAGCGGCTACACCGTGGCCTTCGACGGCTTCACTTGCCTGTACGTAGAAGCCAAGGACGACGAAGAAAGTGACGATGGAGATGGCGAACGCCGCCTGCCCGAACTGCGCGAAGGCGAGCCACTCAACCTAGCAGAGCTGCTGCCTGCCCAGCACTTCACCCAGCCGCCGCCGCGCTTCACCGAGGCCAGCCTCATCAAAGCCTTAGAGGAAAACGGCGTGGGCCGCCCCAGCACCTACGCCACCATCATTAGCACCATCACACAGCGCGGCTATGTTACCCGCAAGCAAAAGCAGCTGACTCCCACCGAGCTTGGCGAAGCACTCACCGCACTGCTCAAAGAGCGCTTCCCGAACATTGTTAACGTCACCTTCACCGCTGGTATGGAGGATCAACTTGACCAAGTGGGCGAGGGCAAGGCGAACTATATCAAAGTGCTCGACGATTTTTACAGCGGCTTCGAGGCCACGCTCACCCAAGCAAAAACCGACATGCAAGGCGTAAAAATCCAGCTGCAAGAAGACCTCACGGACATCCCCTGCGACAAATGCGGCCGCTTAATGGTCATCAAATCTGGCAAATTCGGGCGCTTTCTGGCCTGCCCCGGCTTCCCGGACTGCAAAAACGCAAAGCCCCTAGTCATGGAATCCAATGCTCAGTGCCCAAAATGTGGTAAAACCATCGTGCAGCGCAAGGCTAAGAAAACCGGCCGCGTGTTCTACGGCTGCCAAGGCTGGCCCGACTGCGAATTCGTCACCTGGGATGTGCCCAGCGAAGACAAATGCCCGCAGTGCAGCAAAAGTTTGTTCAAGCCGCGCGCGGGTTCGCTCAAATGCCACCACGAAGGCTGCGGCTACGTAAAAAAAGCCGAGAAAAAAGCAAAAGAATAGCAAAAAACCCACCCTGTTTTTAAAGGGTGGGTTTCTTTCTCGCAATCTATCATTGACTTCCTTCTTTTCTTGTGGTATAATGGTGTAAATAAAAATCTTATGAGGTGTTTATAAATGACTTTCAACTTTGATTTTTCTGCCGTTTCTGGAGGCGCTCCATTCGTCACTCTTTCTTCTCTCGGCATTTCTTTTAATAGCGTATCCATCTCTAAACTCGGTAATCCTGAAAAGGTCATTGTTGGTTTCGACGAAGAACATTGCGCGCTAGGTATAAGAGCCTATCGTGGCGAACCGAATAAAGCTTATGAATTTGCAAGCCGCGTCAAACAAGGTTGGATCAAAATTGGTTGTAAAGACTTTATTAAATACTTACAAAGCTTGACAGCGCTGGATTTTTCAACAGCAAAAAAGTATGTGGCAAGCTACGACGGAGAGTCGGAAACGCTAATAGTGATGATAAAAGGGGTGAATATCGAGAACACAAGGGGGGATAGTGAATGATTTTTCTCGAAATAAGTGTTGACAAACAGATGAAATGATGATATAATAAGAGTAAGTTCAACGCAAAACAAGGAGGAGCCTTGACGGTTGCAGCCATCAAAGCTCCTCGGCAGAGGGAACGCATGTCATAATGAACACACGCTTCATGATTTATTATAACATATTCTTGCGAAAAAAGCAAGCCCCTGTCGTCAATTTATTCTTGTAAATATTAGAAAGAGATTTATGCAAGCGACCTCGTTTTCCTTTGGACTTAATAATATTTTCCCAAAGGAGAAACAATCAAAATGAGTTATTACAGAAATTTAGGCAGCAATTCAAGTGTGGTGGCATATGAATACGGTGCAGATTTCATTCGCATCCAGTTTGAAACTGGAAATCCATACACCTACTCTTATTCGGGAGGCGCTGGACGCAACAACGTTGAGCGTATGAAACAACTTGCGGACTATGGTCAAGGCTTAGGCGGCTACGTCCAGCGACACGTTCGAGATCTTTACGATCGCTAAAGATGTAGTTATTAAAAACCCACCCTCAAACAGGGTGGGTTTGTTTTTTTATTGCACCGCAATCACTTCAATCTCAACGAGAGCATCTTTCGGCAGCTGCTTAGCGGCCACGGTGCTGCGCGCCGGTTTGTGCGCAAAATATTGCTCATACACGCCATTGAAGGTGGCGAAGTCCGCCATGTCGGTGAGAAAACAAGTGGTTTTCACTACGTTTTCGCGCGTCATGCCAGCAGCAGCAAGCACCGCGGTCACGTTTTCGCATACTTTGTGGGTTTGCGTGGCCACGTCAGCGTCCAGAGCATCCATGGCGATTTGTCCGCTGGCATACAGCGTGCCGTTCACCAGCACTGCCTGTGAGTACGGCCCAACCGGAAATGGGGCGTTTTCAGTAAAAATGATTTCTTTCATGCTTAAATCCTTCCTTATAGGGGCTCCCCCTTGGGGGAGCTGGCGCGCCCGCAGGCGTGACTGAGGGGGCAACCTCATAGCACTTTATAGCCATGTTCGCCCAACGCGCGAATCACATCGTCACGGTGGTCTTTGTCTTTGCTTTCGATGGTTAAGCGCAGAATGCAGCTGGCAATGTCGGTGTTTTCGCGGCCGGGATTATGCACCAAATCCACCACATTTGCACCGCAATCGGCGATGATTTTGCTCACGCCCATCAGCTGCCCAGGGCGTTCAATCAGCTCAATGGTCAGGTGCGACAGCCGCCCCGTGGCCAGCAGCCCGCGGTTGATGACACGCGGCAGGTTGTTCACGTCAATGTTGCCGCCGCTGACGATCGCGCACACATTTTTGCCCGCAAGCGGCAACTTGTTGAACATTGCAGCCGCCACGGCAACCGCCCCTGCACCCTCGGCTATGAACTTTTGCTGTTCCATCAAGTGCAAAATCGCAATGGCGATTTCGTCGTCCGTCACGGTCACGATTTCGTCCACATAATCCATGCAATACTGGTACGTCAGCTCACCGGGATGCTTCACGGCAATGCCATCCGCAAATGTGGCCACATGCTCAAGCGATTGCCGTTGCTGTGCCGCCAAAGAATTCGCCATGCTTGCCGCGCCCGCCGCCTGCACGCCATAGACCTTGCAGTTTTTAGCACGGTTACTTTTTTTGATAGCCGCAGCCACGCCGGAGATCAGCCCGCCGCCGCCAACCGGCACCACAATCGCGTCAAGCTCGTCGAGTATCTTGCCTTTTTTGCGATATTGATCGAGAATTTCCAGCCCGATTGTTCCCTGCCCGGCAATCACCTGCTCGTCATCAAAGGGATGAATGAACACACCGCCGTTGGTTTGTTCAAACTCACGCGCGGCTTGGTAGGCATCATCATACACGCCGTCCACAATCACCACCCGCACGCCATAGCGCTCGGTGGCTTCAATCTTCGAAATCGGCGCAATGCTGGGGATAAAAATCGTCGCATCAATGCCCGCACGCTGCGCAGCCAGAGCCACACCCTGCGCATGGTTGCCCGCCGAACAAGCAATTACGCCGCGGTTTTTTTCGTCGTCAGTCATCAGGCTCATTTTGTAGTACGCCCCGCGGACTTTGAACGAGCCGGTAACCTGCCAGTTTTCGGCCTTGAGATAAAGTTGCTCACAGCCGGGTACCAAACGCGGCGCCCAAACCAAATCGGTTGGACGCAACACTTGTTTGAGCACAGAGGCCGCCTGTTGAATTTTATTGTACGTCAGCATACACAGCACCTTTGTCCGCCGAGCAAACCATGCTCGCATAGCGCTTGAGATAGCCCATCAGCTCACGCGGAGCGCGCAGTTGCATGGTGGCTTTGCGCTGTGCAATTTCTTCGTCACTCACCAGCAGGTTAATGGCGTAATTGTCGATGTCGATGTGAATCATGTCACCCTCTTGCACATAGGCAATCAGGCCACCAGTGCTGGCCTCGGGGCTAATGTGCCCAATGGCTGCACCACGTGTGGCACCGCTAAAGCGTCCATCAGTAATCAACGCCACGTCGGCATCCAATCCCATGCCCGCAATGGCGCTGGTTGGGTTGAGCATCTCGCGCATGCCGGGGCCACCTGCCGGGCCTTCGTAGCGAATCACCACCACGTCGCCGGGCACAATTTGCTTGCCATAGATGGCCGCCACAGCATCTTCTTCGCTGTCAAACACGCGGGCACGCCCAGTGAAGTCGAGCATTTCTTTCTTCACGGCGCTGCGTTTCACCACCGCGCCATCCACAGCAAGATTGCCGAACAGTGCTGCCAAACCGCCTGTTTCGCTGTAGTGTTGAATGACATCAGGGCGCAGCACTTTCGCATTGGCGATATTGTCGCGCACTTTCTTGCCGGTTGCGGTGATTTCGTCAAGATTGAGCAAATCGCCCAACGTATTCATTACGGCATACACGCCGCCTGCGTAGTACAGGTCTTCAATGTGGTGCGGGCCTGCAGGCGCAAGCTTGCATAGGTTCGGCGTTTTTTCGCTGATTTCATTGAGCTGGCGTAAATCAAGCGTGTAGCCGCGTTCGTGCGCAATGGCAATCAAATGCAGCACGCTGTTGGTGGAGCAACCCAATGCCATGTCCACAGTCAACGCATTCTCAAAGGCTTTTTCGGTCATAATGTCGCTCGGGCGAATGTTTGCCTTAAACAACTCCATCACTTGATGCCCGGCCGTTTTGGCTAGGCGCAAACGCTCGGCGAACACCGCAGGCACGGTACCGTTGCCGGGCAATGCCACACCCAATGCTTCGCACAGGCAGTTCATGCTGTTTGCGGTGAACATGCCCGAACAACTGCCGCAGCCAGGGCAGGCGATGTCTTCCATCCAAGCCAGCTCTTCGTTGGTCATCTTGCCGGCTTTTACACTGCCCACGGCCTCAAACATGTGCGTAAGATCTTTGCCGTGGATGCTCAGCATGGGCCCGCCGCTCACAAACAGGCAGGGCATGTCCAGCCGTGCGGCTGCCATGAGCATCGCCGGCACAATTTTGTCACAGTTGGGGATGAAAACGAGGGCATCAAAGCGGTGCGCTTTCACCATGCATTCAACGGTGTCGGCAATCAGCTCGCGCGAGCACAGGCTGTAGCGCATGCCTTCGTGCCCCATGGCAAGGCCGTCGCACACGCCGATTGTGTTGAACTCCACCGGGGTGCCGCCGTTGGCCAGCACGCCATCTTTCACGGCGCGGGCAATTTGCGGCAAATGAAAATGTCCGGGCACAATTTCGTTAAACGAGTTGACGATGCCCACGATGGGTTTATCAATCTGCTGTTGGGTGTAGCCCATGGACTTCAGCAGCGCACGCTTGGGGGCGTTTTCTAGCCCGGCTTTCATTAAATCACTGTTCATGGTTATCTCCTTCATGAATAAACAAGCAGGGGCGGATAAATATCCGCCCGCACCGTTATCAAGTTTACTTGTTGTCGCTCCAGCTCATTTTTTTGCGCAGCTCTTCGCCAACCACTTCCACGTTCAGTTCGCTTTCAGCTTTGCGGCGTGCAGCGAAGGTTGGGCGATTATCGGCGTTTTCTTTCAGCCAAGCTTTGGCGAATGTGCCATCTTGGATTTCCGCCAGCACTTTGCGCATTTCTTTCTTGGTTTCGTCGGTGATGATGCGGTCGCCAATTTGATAGTCGCCATACTCCGCCGTGTCACTGATGGAGTAGCGCATGAACGACAAGCCGCCCTTCACCACTAGGTCGATGATCAGTTTCATCTCGTGCACGCATTCAAAGTAGGCACTTTCGGGCTGGTAGCCAGCTTCTACGAGGGTGTCGAACCCAGCTTTCATCAGCGCAGTTACGCCGCCGCACAGCACGGCTTGTTCGCCAAACAGATCGGTTTCGGTTTCTTCCTTGAAAGTCGTTTCCAGAATACCGCCGCGGCCGCCACCCACGCCGCTGGCATAGGCCAGAGCGATATCTTTGGCATTGCCGGTAGCATCGTTTTGCACAGCAATCAAGCAGGGCACGCCCTTGCCTTCTTCATATTGATAGCGCACGGTGTGGCCTGGGCCTTTGGGCGCAATCATAATCACGTTCACGTCAGCGGGCGGCACAATTTGGCCAAAGTGAATGTTAAAACCGTGGGCAAAGCACAGCGTCATGCCAGCCGTCAAGTGCGGTTGCACGGTGGACTCATAAATGCTCTTCATTTTTTCGTCGTTCACCAGCAGCATCACCACATCGGCTTGTTGCACAGCATCTTCAGTGTTCAGCACAGTGAAGCCGTCAGCTTTTGCTTTTTCCGCGCTTTGCGAGCCGGCATAAAGCCCGATAATCACTTTCACGCCGCTGTCACGCAGGTTTTGCGCGTGCGCGTGCCCTTGCGAGCCATAGCCCACAATCGCCACGGTTTTGCCAGCCAGTAATTCCATGTTACAGTCTTTGTCGTAGTACATCTTTGCCATGATTTTTCTCCTTTTGTATCAAAAAATATAATAATTGCACTAAATTTCCACGGTGGCCATCAGCACCACGCTTCTCACGTCATACAACTTGCGCAGTTGGCGCACCAGCTGCACCTGCACGTCGTTGTCACCATGCGAGCAAATCGTCATGCGTGACACCTCGGGGTTTTCGGTCTCGTTCACAAACAGGCTGTCGATATTATACCCACGCCGCGCATACAGCCCGGTAATGCGATTCAGCACGCCGTAGCGGTTGGAAACCAGCAGTTCAACAGTGAATTTTTCCATCACAGCCTACCTCCTTGTAATAATATCCGCCACCGTTTTGCCCGGCGGAATCATCGGCAGCACTTCTTCGTCAATGTCAATGCGGCAATCAATCACCGCAGGGCCTTCGGGCAGGTTTGCGAGAATCTCTTGCAGCTGCGGTAGCGTTTCAGCAAGATAGCCCGCCGCACCAAAGGCCTTCGCCAGCGCGGGAAAGTCCGTCTTGCGCTCAAGCGTGGTTTGCGAGTAGCGCTTGTCATAAAATCTGGTTTGCCACTGCCGCACCATGCCCAGCACGCCATTGTTAAGAATCAAAATCACCAGCGGCAGGTTTTGGCTCACCGCAGTGGCCAGCTCGTTGAGATTCATACCAAAGCTGCCGTCACCGGTGAACAGCACCGTGCGCTGTTTGCCCATGGCCATGCAACCACCAATGGCAGCGCCCATGCCAAAGCCCATCGTACCCAAGCCGCCGCTAGTCAATAGCGTGCGCGAATTAGCCAGCGGATAATACATCGTCGTCCACATTTGGTGCTGGCCAACGTCAGTGGCTACCACCGTGCTGTCGTCGCAAATATCACGTACAGCAGCGAACACCTGCTGCGGGGTCAACTGTCCGGTTTGCACGATTTCGCCATCCAGCTTCAGCTGTGCCACGCGCGCCAGCCACTGCTCGTTCTTCTGCTCAGGCAGCGCAGCAAGCAACTCGGTCAACACAGCTTTCACGTCACCGTGCAGCTGCAAATGCGGGTTAACATTCTTGCCAAACTCCGCCATATCAATGTCAATGTGAATAATCGTGTGACCCTGGCGATACACCTGCACATTGCCGGTGGCACGATCGCTAAAGCGCACGCCCATGGCAATCATTAAGTCGCACTCTGCTTGCGCCATAGATGACGCATATTTGCCGTGCATGCCGCACATGCCTAGGTTCAGCCAGTAGTCATTCGGCAGCGCAGAAAGCCCCATCATGCTCAGGCCAACTGGTGCATTCAAGCGTTCGCTCAATTGACGCAACTCGGCTTCGGCACCAGCGGCAATCACGCCGCCGCCTGCATAAATATAGGGCTTCTTGCAAACTTTAATCGCCTCAAGGGCATCGCTAATATCAAACTGAGGCGCGGGCGTTTTGTCCTGCTCAGGCGCAATGCCGTGGTATTCACACACCGCCTCTTGAATGTTCTTGGGAATATCCACCAGCACAGGGCCGGGACGACCACTTTGTGCCAGCAAAAAAGCCTTGCGCAGCGTGCGCTCCAGCTGTGTCACATCGCGAATCACAAAGTTGTGCTTCACAATCGGTTGAGTCACACCAACGATGTCTACTTCCTGAAAGCTGTCTTTGCCCAACAGCGGCACAGGCACATTGCCGGTGATAGCCACCAGCGGCACGCTGTCGAGGTACGCATTGGCAATGCCGGTGACCAAGTTGGTAGCACCAGGGCCGCTTGTGGCAATGACCACGCCGGTTTTGCCGCTGGCACGGGCGAAGCCGTCTGCCGCGTGGGCAGCGCCTTGTTCGTGCGCGGTCAGCACATGGTCAATGCGGTGGCGGTTTTGATAAAGCGCATCATAAATCGGCAAAACCGTGCCGCCGGGGTAACCAAACACAGTGGTTACGCCATGCAGGCACAGTTGTTCAATCACGATTTGTGCGCCAGTGAGCTGTTTAGGGTTGTCCATGAGTTCGCTCCTTAGTGGTGATAGCAAAAGAAAGCGGGCAACTGCCCGCTGCTGTACGCATTGCATGAAAAAGCGTGCCGTGACGCAGCGAGCCAAGCGCAGGCGAGTCGGACTGGTTACGCAATTTGCATAACCTGTAATAGACTGCCACGAAGCGCCTGCTCGCCGCAGGCGTGGTGGACGATAACGGACTTGAACCGCTGACCCTCCGCACGTCAAGCGGATGCTCTACCAGCTGAGCTAATCGTCCACAACTTTGAATATTATACTACACTTTGCGGGAAATTGCAAGTGTTTTTTCGCGGAAAAATAAATTTCTTGCGCAAGCGAATAAATTGTTGCATTCATAGGAATTTTGTGCTATACTGTTGTCGGTATCGCGTGCGGCGGCGGTTGCTTCGCTTTCGCTCCCGAAAGGGGGTGAGAGTCTATGAATTACGATTTTTTTGTGTACTTACTGGTTTTGTTGATTGTAGCCACGCGCTACCTCGGCTCCAGCGATATCCGCAGAAAGAAGTAACCGCCCTCGTGCCTGATAAACACGGGCGGTTACTTCACGTTTTTCCATAACGCGAGGGTGAAGAAGCTAGCCAGTTGCGCGCGACCCAACCCTCGCTTTCATCTTAACACAAATCACCTGTTTTGTCAAGTGATTTTTTTCGAGGAACAGTATGCAACACTATTTCACCCACGACCCAACCATGCCCGATGACCTGCGCAACTTCGCGTATTATTTCGGCGGGCACACGCTGTGGTTTACGTCAAACAGCGGCACGTTTTCGCACGGGCATGTGGATCCACTTAGCCACCTGCTCATCAACACCATGCCCGCGCCGCAGGGCACACTGCTAGACCTCGGCTGCGGCTGGGGCGCCATGGGCATCAGCCTAGCGAAAGCCCACAGCCTGCAAACCACCTTGGCAGATGTCAACCCCCGTGCGCTGCATTGCGCCGAACTCAACTGCCAAGCAAATGAAGTCGATTGCACCATCATCCAAAGCGATTGCCTTGACCAAATCACCGGCATGTTTGACACCATCGTGCTCAACCCGCCCATCCACGCAGGCAAAGAGGTCATGTGGCGCATGTTCGACGGCGCGCACGAGCACCTCAATCCCGGTGGCAAGTTCTACATCGTGGTGCTGGAAAAACACGGCGCGAAGTCTACAATGCGCAAGCTGGGTGAGGTGTTTGGTGCGT
>WRBQ01000034.1 GCA_009784445.1 Oscillospiraceae bacterium | reverse complement strand
GCGGCAGCCCCAGTCGTCGCACAGGGCGCGAAAGCAGTCGGCGATGGGCTGGCATTGCATGACCATGCCCAGCCCGCCGCCGAAAGGTGCGTCATCCGTGCGGCGGTGTTTGTCGGCGGTGTAGTCGCGTATGTTGCGGGTGCCGATGTGCACGAGGTCAAGCGCGCGTGCGCGGCCGATGATGCTTTCGCCCAGCACGGCGTCGCACATGGCGGGGAACAGGGTGAGGATTTCGATTTTGGTCATGGGTTACTCCTGAACAGGCCATTTAGTCGCGATTTCGACGACACTACGGCATATAAATGAAATTTGGGCAGACAACGCTCTATCTTTATAATTTTCAACTATAGTTGATTCAGTTTCAAGCAATTCCGACAAGATTTTTCCATAAGTTGATAACTGAAATTTCTCCATCATTAAAGGCGGGGTGGTAGTTGGCATTTCGACAATATCCAATAATCCCATAGAGTTCAACCTATGCTTTCGCGCCATAATTAGTCCAATAGAATAAGCGGTTCCATTTTTATCGCCTTGCTCGGCCGCGTTAATTTCCTTGAGAAGTGTCGAGTCAGAAGAATACCAATCGTCAATAATTTTTAGCATGTCATCAAATTGATCATATGCAATTTTTTCTTCAAGCAGCGCAACAAAAATTTTGGCGATGTAGGATGCTTTGATTTCTTTATCTACGCGGTCAATTGCAATAACAAGTTGTTCCGCAATTTCATCTCGTTCTTCTGGTGATTTTTGAATCCATTCATTGAGAGTTTCTTGTGAAATTGAGCTGTTTTGCAACTGATCTTGGAACCTATCAAATTTTTTGACGGTAAACTGCTCTCTTATTCCCATGATGTTGTTGTAAGCCTTGGCGCAAACTTTTCCTAAGTTGAAAGTGACACTAGCCGCGCTTACCACTGTTGATGGGTTCTGCATCGCCCATTCTAACGCGGGAGTTATGCTTTCTGAGATTTGTCTGATCACATCCATGTTAATTCTCCTCCAACTCTTGATAATAAACAAGCTCCTCAAACCGCCGCCCAGCCATCTTCGCCACATAATCCCCCGCGAACTTGGCCAGCCGTTGCAAATCATCCTCCGGCAGGGCAAGCTTGAAAGATCGCGCCAAAGGCAAATCACATATATGGCGTACAACTGGATTGAGCACATCCGGCGCATAGCCCGCCAAGCAAAGCAGACGCAGTTCCACAATGGCTTTGAGCAACAACTGCGGCCGCGTGCCCTCGCACAAGTAGTGCAGCGCGTTCATCAGCAGACGCAATTGCTCGGGTGCAGATTCTTGCTGCGGGCAAAATTCAATGCACAGCGCGGCAAAATAGTTCGCTAGGGCAAGGCGAGTGATATCAGCCGCTAGGCCTGCAAAAAACACGCCCTCGGCTTGTGCTTCACGCACGGTGTATGTATCCCGCCGCGTGATCAGCTGCATTTGCCCATAGGCAAAGGGCTGCGTGGCGGCGTGCAGCGGGCTCTTGGGGCGGCGTGCGCCGTTGGCAAATGCCCGCATGAGTCCGTGTTGCTCAGTGAGCACCGTGATCAGGCGGTCGTTTTCTTTTAGCGAGCTTGCCCGCAGGGTGAGCGCTTGTGTTTGCATTTGTTACCTCTGATGCCGTTTGGTCGGCGCGGTTTTCCAGCGCACGATAGCGCAGATAGTCGGTGATGCTGCCGGTTTCGGCAAAGCTTGCCCAGGCTTGGGCGGCGTTGTTTTGCTGTTGATTGGCCACATGATTTCCCCCTCACATCGTTTTGGTTAGTATGTGCGGGGAACGTTTTTTTATAAATTTAAGTACCAAATTAACTGCGTTTCGTGGCGCCATTCGGGTTGTGTGTAGTAGGCGTATTCATCGATTTTGCCCAGCGTGCCGCCCTGCTTGTGGTAGAAGTTGACAGCAGGCACATTGTTGTTTTGGCATTCGACTTTCAGCTGCGCAAGGCCTTGTGCACGTGACCATTCTTTCGCCATATCCCATAAAGTCTGCCCAATGCCTTGTTGCTTATAGTTATCGTGCACACGCAAATCCCACAGCACGGCTAGGTCATCGCGGCCTTCGAGCATGTTCACGCCTTCGGTTCGGCTGGCCACGGTTGCAGCACCCACGGGTTTTTCGCCGTCAAAGGCCATGAAGAACGCCCAGTTGGCCAAGTCCCAGCGTTGCCAGCGAGCGACGCTTGCATCTTCGCCGGTGCAAAAATCGTTGAGATAGGGCTGCTCTACCGGCGTTTCTACCAGATGAATGCCGCCCAACCCGCGGTTTGGTTTTTCGAGCCTATACACGCTACGCACCATCAGCCGCATTGGCACTTGGTCGTAGAGCGCAAAGCAGCTTTCGTCCATTTGCTTGTAGGTGATCATGGTTGTCCTTTCCGGCAAATCATCAGCGCATGGTTGGCCATGCCCGTGCACGACGGAAATTGCAGCATATACTCCGCACACTCCAGCCAGCAGGCGAATTGCTCGTCGTCCATGTGATTGATTTGCTTTGTGTTGAGCGTGATGTCCACGCCCGCGTTTTGCAGTACGCTCAAACCGCATTGCTGCGCGAGTGCGTCCATTTCCTCGGGCATGGCGAAGAAAAATGGGTTGTCGGTGTCGCTGACTCCAGCCAACAAAGCCTCATTGCCTTTTCGGTTGGGATAAAGCGTGCCATGTTTGCGCTTGCGGCGGGGGATTTCCTTGAACCCCCAACGGTTGGTGATTGCTGACATTAACACACCCGAATTGGGGATGTATGCAAACGCGGCCACGCCGCCGGGCTTGCAAATGCGCGCCATTTCTTGCATGGCAAGCAGTCGGTCAGCTTTGTCCAAGTGATACATCGGCCCCAGGCACAGCACAACATCGAACGAGTTATCGGCCAGCTCTGAGCAAGCGGTTGCGTCACCAAGCTGAGCCGTTGCATTGCTCAATCCCTTGGCGTTGAAGAAATCCACATGCTCTTGCGAAAGATCAACACCGAGATAATATGCGCAGTTATCGTGCCAATGCTCGGCATAAACACCTGTGGCACAGCCGAACTCCACCACGCGGCTTTCGGGCGTGATGTGCGGGTCAAGCAGCAGCTTAGTGTGGCGAAATTCCATGGATTGCGCCCGCGAATTGCGACGGGCTTCTTCCCGCGCAGGATTCGTATAGCGTGCGCGCACTTGGTCTTGTATTGATGACATGGTGTCCTCCTTTAGGTATCCAACCCAAAATTGCGAATGAGCCCCTCGCGGTTGCGCCAATCTTGCTTCACTTTCACCCAGCATTGTAGGTTGACCTTGCAGTCCAAAAAGCGCTCAAGCGAATGCCGCGCCGAGGTCGAAATCTTCTTCAGCATCGCGCCCTGCTTGCCGATAATCATGCCCTTGTGGGTTTCGCGCTCGCAAAAAATCGTGGCCTCAATGTCCATCAGGTCTTCGCGACCTTCACGCATGCGCATTTTCTCAATCACCACCGCCGTGCCATGCGGAATCTCCTGCTCCAGATTGCGCAACAGTTGCTCGCGCAGCAGCTCGGCCGCAAGCACACGCTCGGGCTGGTCGGTGAGGGTGTCTTCAGGGAAGAAAAAGCCTTCGTCAAGCGGCAGCGCTTCAAACAGCGAGTACAGCTCATCGCGCAGCACGGGCATGTTTTTGCCGCTGGTAGCACTCACTGGCACCACGGCTACGAAGTCGCATTCCGCGCTGAACTGCGCAATGCGCACCGCCAAATCCTCGCGGGATTTCAGCAGGTCAATCTTATTCAGTGCCAGAATCACAGGCATGCCTTGCCGCTTGAAATCTTGCAGCAGCTTTTGCTCTTGCTCGCGCAGACCGTTGCCCACGGCTTCGGTCACCAGCAGGCAGGCGTCAACGCCGTCCATGCCGTCACGAATGGCGCGCGCCATGTGTTCGCCAAGCTTAGTGCGCGGGCGGTGCATGCCAGGGGTGTCGGTGAACACAAACTGGCGGTTGCCCTCGGTCATCACGCCCATGATGCGCGTGCGTGTGGTTTGCGGCTTGGGGCTGACGATGGCGATTTTCTCGCCCAGTAGGGCATTGAGGATGGACGACTTGCCCACGTTGGGGCAGCCGACGATGGCGATGAATGCGGTTTTATTCATGATTTTCTCCTTAAGACGAATAGTGCTATTTGATGCTTCACAGAGAAGGTTTCGGGCAGCGTTTGCATATACGCCCGGTGTTCTTCGTCAAATGCTGCAAGGTCTTGTGGCGAAAGCGAGGCTTCCACCCCACGGCAGGTGAGCATGCGGCCATGCCAGCTTTCACGCGTGAAGAGAATATCTTCGCCGAACAACACGCGTTTGTGCACGCGAAACAACGGCTTCACCCACTTGGGATTTGGCAACCGTCGCCTGCGCACAAAATTGCCGCCAGTCCAGTTGGGATTATATTTGCGAATGATGTCTTCGCTGCCACGTGAGATTTCGCACTCGCGCGGCAGATATAACATGCTGCAAATGGCAAATAGGCCTTTGGGTTTCAGCGCATGATGCAGCTTGGGCAGCAGCGCATTTTTATCCATGTAATGAAAACACTGCACAGCGGTGGCAGCATCAAATGTGTCTGGCGCAAAGTCAATTTCCTCCGCTGGCGTGACCATATACTCAATGTCCATGCCCTGCGAAAGCTGCTGCGCCATAGCGATTTGCTCCGGCGAAATGTCCGTGCCAATGTAGCGCGCGCCACCAAGGTTGCGTGGCAGCACGCCGGTGCCAGTGCCTAGGTCGAGCACATGCTGTCCGGGCAAGCCAATGCCCAGCTTGCGCAGTTTTGCGTAAAACGAAGGCGGGTAGATGTCACGAAACTTCGCGTAATTCTCCGATGTGCGGCCGAAGTCGAAGGTTTCGCCTTTGTCGATGTGTTGCAGGTTGAGGTCAGGCATGGCTGCCTCCTTTCGGGCGTGTGATGAAAAATACAAAAATAACGCTTGACAAGCACAAAATTTTATGATATTATGTAACTGCGTAAAAACAAAACAAAAGGAGGCCATACAATATGGAACGCGATTACGGCAAAGAAATCGATGAACTCAAAGGCATGATAGCCGAACTGGCACAGCGCAACGAGGAAGGGGTGAGAATCCCGCCCAAAAGTGACATGCGGCGCATGACCAACAACAAGCACCTGCCTAAGCAGCTACGCGAGCTTTGCAAGCAGGGCGGCACAGGCGCAGTGAACTACATGGGCGTATTTTCGTCAGGTGGGCGGCAGTCGAACTGGATACGCGAAAAAATAGACACCGACCACCTATTGGCGCTCATCGAAAGCGATGTCGCAACAAAAGTACTTAACTGCATTGGTAACAACGACCGGCTGAATATTCTTCTTGCGCTGTTGCGTGGCTCCAAAACAGTGGCACAGCTGGTGGAGTATTGCGGCTGCAACACTACTGGGCAGGTCTATCATCACCTGAAGCCCTTGCTTGCTGCGGATGTGGTTGCAGAGGACAGCAACAAGCGCGGGTACTATCTTGTTTTGCCTCACCGTGTGCAGGGAATCATCATGGTGTTGGCGGGTATTAGCGACTTAGTAGACGCGAAGCATGGAATAAGCGAGGCATGGTATAGCGAGGACGATGCGGAATAGTTTTAAAATACGGGCGGATTTACATCCGCCCAAAAGTTTATTGCACATTACGGACTCAGTCGCTCACGATCCCGCGGAAAAGCCGTGGCGCGGCGAATGTTGTCAAGCCCCAGCAGCTTTTGCACCACGCGCTCCATACCCAGCGCAAGCCCGCCATGCGGCGGCATGCCGTATTTATGCATGGCTAGGTAATCCCCAAAGTCGGCGATGTCCATGCCGCGCGCTTGCATTTTGGCAACTTGCTCGTGGTAATCATGAATCCGCTGGCCGCCAGTGGTGACTTCTTGGCCATACATCAGGCAGTCAAAGCTTAGCGTAACACGCGTGTCTGTGGGATCATCCATGGCGTAAAACGGGCGCTTTTTCGACGGATAATGCGTGATGAACACGATAGGCGCATTGTGCTCTTTTAGGAAGTGTTCGCCCAGCCATTTTTCTTCGTCGGGCGAAAGGTCAGCGAGATCTTCTGCGGGTTTGTTGTGTGCGTCGGCATACAGCCGCTTGGCTTCGCTGAACTTAATTTGTGGGTACTGCGTGATTTCCGGCAAGCGGTTGCCCTGGCCGAGGAACATCTCCAGCTCGGGGGCATATTCTTCGTTCAAAAAGCGCAGCATATGCGTGAACAAGCGGCACTCCACTGCCATGAGGTCTTGGAAAGAATCTATGTAGCCCATCTCAAAGTCTAGGCTTTCATATTCACACAGGTGGCGATTGGTGCTGTGTTTTTCGCCGCGAAACGCCGGCGCCACGCAGTAGGCTTTGTTCACCGAACCCACCATGATTTGCTTGTGCATTTGCGGGCTTTGGGTGAGATACGCCTTGTCGCCGAAAAAATCCACCTCAAATAGCGCGGCACCGCCTTCTGCGCCGGCTTGCACAAGCTTGGGCGGCACAAACTCCACAAAGCCCTCACTACGCAGGTGCGTGCGGAATGCATGCATCACGCCGTCGGCAATGCGCATGGCGGCGCGCACTTTGGGGTTGCGCAGGGTCACCACGCGGTGGTCAAGCAGGGTGCTCAGCTGCAGTTTATCAATTTTGCGGTCGTTACTGATTTCAACTGGAAGTTGCTCCGCTGCGCTGCTGAGTTTCTCCATGCTTTCAATGCGAATGTCGAAACCCAGGCGGCTGCGTTCTTCCGCCACAATGCTGCCGTTGATGACCACGCAGTCTTCCACGGCGTAATCTTTGATGCTGCCCTGCGAACTGTCGTCGTGCCAAATGCACTGGAACACATGGCGTGCACCGCGCACGTTAACGAACGCGAAGCCGCTCATTTCTTTAATGCGGTGCAGGCTGCCCTGCACCGTCACAGCGTCGCCATCTTTCAGTTGCCCAGCTTGCACTTGCGTGATGATGCTCGCGATGTCGCGGCACGCGCGGGGTTTATCGAATGCTACAAATTCCATGGGGTTGCTCCTTTATGTTAACATAGTTTGTTCGGGTTCGGATTCATTGGAAGCTCGCGCCTTTTTGTTGTGCCGCCGCACGAGGATGAATGTAAATATCGCAGCGGCGAAATAAAACATTACGGTGATAGCAGACATGAGCATCATTTCACGCGGGGTATGGGAGGCGAGCACAAATGGTGCGGCTGCGCCAAACATCAGATTTAGCACATAAAACACAGGCACTGGCCACAACACAGCCCATTTGCGTAGCACTGAAACCACTACAACCAGCGCGACGAGCGTGCCAAAAGTCAACAGGCCGCGAAGCAAAATATCAACCATGTGAAGCATTGTAAAATTCAACATGGGAGACTCAAACATGATGCGCCAAAACGCATTGGTGGCTGCGTTTACGACTTGCTGCACCAGCCAAACACCCACCAACGTGGTGAGGAAAATCACCAGCCAGTTGTGCGGCGATTGCCGTTTGCTCTGCTCGTGTTGATTCATACCAACACTCCTCCACGTTAATATTTTATACTATTATAGCACATCGGCCAGAGGATTGCAAGAAAAATGTGCACGCTTCAGTTGACAAAAGCGAAAATCCGTGCTAAGATAAAGTGTGCACCCCTTTCTGCAACACACAAGGGGGTGACTATTTTTTTGAAGGAGTGACCCATTTGAGCGTATTTCTTACGCCAAACCAAACCAAAACCGTGCACATCGGCAGTGCACAGCTAACCATTCACGAAAAAATCATCCCCGACGGCATGCGCGCAACCCGCAGCGTGGCCAGCTGGGTGCCCAAAGGCGGGCTGATGAAGCCCAATCAACCTTTCGGCAAGCCCGGCGAGGCGGTGCGCGGGCAGGCACGGGGCATCTGTGTGCACAACACCAACATGATTCAAACGCCTGCAGCAACCAATCCCGCCGAGCAATACACCCGTGCAACCTTCAACGGCAACATGGCTGGGGTGGTGGTGCATTTTTATGTGTGGCGCAGCGAGGTGTGGCAAAATCTTGCGCTGAACGAGCGCGGCTGGCATGCCGGTGATGGCCAAGGCCGCCGCGCAGGTCGCCGTGCCGGGCAGAAACTCGGCGGCAATCTCGACACCATTGCCATTGAAGCCATTGGCTGCGACGAAGAGACGGCTCGCACGACTGCGTTGCTTTGCGCATGGCTGTGCCGCGAGCAAAACCTCGACCCCGCTCTCGACATCTGGCAGCACGCAGATTTCTCGCCACGCAGTGGCTGCCCGGTATATCTGCGCCCACGGTGGGGCTGCTTTGTGCAGCAGGTGAAGGATGACTACTTCTGCATGGGCAGCATAGCGCAAGAAAAAACCGCACGGCAGGTGCGGGCCTGCATTGGTTCGCCGAAACGCCGCCGGGTTTGCCGGGCGTTGCGGGCAGCGCGCAGCTAAATATTTTCAATCTGCCAATCAACCGGCGCAAGCCCATGCTGCGCCAAAAAGGTATTGGCCTGCGAAAAATGCTTGCAGCCAAAGAACGCCCCACGCGCCAGCGGGCTAGGATGCGCGGCCTGCAACACCAGATGCGCAGGGTTGGTAATCAACTCGGCTTTGCGGCGGGCATCGTTGCCCCACAGCAGAAAGACGATGGGCGTTTCTTTGGCGTTCAGCTGTTGCACCACAGCGGTGGTGAACTCCTCCCAGCCTTGGTTGGCATGAGATTTACTCTGCCCGGCGCGCACGCTCAGCACACTGTTCAGCAGCATCACGCCCTGCTGCGCCCACTTCACTAGGTGCCCATTGTTGGGTATCGCACAGCCCACATCGTCGGCGATTTCTTTGAATATGTTTTGCAGCGACGGTGGCGTGCGCGATGGCGGCTTGACTGAAAAAGATAGCCCGTGCGCCTCCCCTGCGTTGATGTATGGGTCTTGCCCGAGGATGACCACTTTGGCGTCTGCCAAGGCGGTATAGCGCAGCGCGTTGAACAAGTCGTGCATGTCAGGGTAGATCGTTCGTGTGCGGTACTCCTGCTTGAGAAATTGCCGCAGCGCAAGGTAGTAGGGCTTGGCCATTTCGGCAGCCAAGAAGTCATCCCAGTCGTTGTTGAGTTTAATCATGGCAATATCCGCCTTATGTTAATTTTGATTTTCGCGTAAACTGTTTGGGCGGCGATTACGCCGCCCAAACCCTAAGATACCTATTTGATTTGCGTCACTTTGTTGCCGTCCACCATAAAGACTCGCTGCGCAATGTCCATCAAGGGCTTGTCGTCCATCGAGTCGCTATAGAAGTCCTCAATCACCGCATCGGGGAACCGCTCACGGAACGCCTTGACTTTGTTGTCGCGATAGCACACGAAGTCTAGGCGTTTTGTTTGCTCGTTCACCATGCTGCCAATGTAGTGCTGCACGCCCAGCCGCCCGCAGATTTCGCGCAGGCTTTGCTCGGGCCCAGCGGAGACAATCACATCATTGGACTGCTGCAGCTCGCGATAAAGCGGGCGAATATTGTGCTCGTGGGCGTCCCAAAACTCGCGCATGTCCGTGGCAATGTCGCCACTGCCAGCCTTGTCTAGAAATAACGCAAGCAGGTCGCCGGCTTGTTCGGCAACTTGCTCGGCTTGCAAGCGGCCAGTTTTATACTTGAAAATGCCCACCGCAGCGCGTGGCAGGTGTCTAACAAGAGACGGCTTGCGTCGCAGAAAAAACCGCAACATATGCATACCGCTTTCGCCATCATAGATGGTGTCGTCAAAATCCCAAACATTCATACTTAGGCTGTTACGCTTTCTTTCATTTCAGCGGGTTTTCCCACTTTACCAATCCACATATCTTCCCATTTTTGCCCCGCGATTTCCTCTATGCGAACTTTCGTTTGCAGGGGGGGTGCAACAAAACCGTGTTCATGCTTTTCGGCAATGAGCTGCTTAATTAGCTCGTGGTCATCTTTGGTCATGGTGAACTTGCGCAGCGCCAGAATCGCCCCGCCCACAAATAGCATGGGCAAAATGCCGCGCATTAACCGCAAGCCTGCGTTGGTGCTGCCGAAGAATGGGCCAAAATAATCCGTAGCGCGAGCGGTGAACATCGGCGGTGAGGGGTTCCCGGCAGGGGTGCGCCCTTCCACACCAAAGAACTCCAGCATCGTGCCAATGAACCAACCCAGCACGGCGGCGCTACTGGTGCGCACCAAGTTATCCACCGCGGTGATGGCACCTTCGCGGCGGCGGCCGGTGATCATCTCGTCCACATCGGTGGTGTCGGGCTGAATATTCGAGATGGCCCACTGCATGCCCGTCATACCAAAGTTCGCAAACAATTCTTGAATAATTAACAAGGGTATCCAGCCCGGACGCAACACCAACACCAGCGCAAAGCTCAAGAACAAAACAGGAGTGGTGAACCATACCATTTTTTTCTTGCCAACTTTTTTGGTCAGCAGATAATTCGGAATAAACGTCATCATTTCAGCAGCACCTGCCACGGTGCTGATGAGCATAACTAGGTGACCCGCGCCCATGGTTTCGCGCAGGAAGAAGCCGCGTCCCATCGCAGTGTTGAAAAAGCCCCAGCCAAACATCCACAAATAGCGCATGACAAAAAACTGACGGAACGAGCGGCTGCGAAACACCTGTTTGTATTCATGCACCATGAACTTAAAATCAAACGCAGGACGTTGCATGCCAATGGAGCTGGGGGTTTTGGTGAAAATCGGCGTAACAGTCATCAGCGGCACAGCAATGGCAATGCTGATGATGGCTAGCAAGCGCCATGTTGCGTGCGGCACATTTGCCATGGGCGTTAGACCAATAAAAATCATCAGCAACGCTTGCATGGTGGGCATGGTCACGCCATTTGTGAGCAAACCCATGGAGTTAAACTGCGTGCGTTGGAAATAACCCGGCGCAAGCTCGGGCAGCATCGCGACGTGCGGCATGGTCATAAAACTGTTGACCGCTGCCATCACCATGCTCACAGCGATGTAATACCACGCCACGGCGGTGAAGTTGCCGCTTTGCGATAGCCCAAACGAATGATATTGCATAAAATACAACATTGCCCAAGGCAAAATGCCGGCAAGGATGTAAGGGCGGTGCCGCCCCCAGCGGCTGCGCGTGCGGTCAACCATGATGCCATAGAACGGGTCAACAAAAGCATCCACTAGGCCACCAAGCAAGCTGCGCACACCCACAAAACCGGGGCTCATGCCTTCCACTTCTGTCACGAACAAAGAGTTAAATCCGTTGAGCGGGCTACCCGCCGCCTGCCCTGCACTAAAGGCGTTGTAAGTGAGCATGGGCAGCAGTTCGTCGCGCAGGTTGCCCTCAATGCCCACGATTTTCTTTACGCGTTCGCCAATATTCACGGGAATTCCCCCTTGCATATAATGTATATATGATACACGATTACGGGCGAATTGTCAACATGTAAATTTGGGCTTGACAAACGCCTTTTTTTGTGCTATAATGAATATTCAGGCTTAAATATTCGCAATTATTCATTTTTTATTCAACAGGAGTTAAACTTATGCAAGCCATTTCACATGCCGACCGCGCCACCATCCTCACCGAAGCCCTGCCCTACATCCGCCAGTATCACAATAAGATCGTAGTCGTAAAATACGGCGGCGCAGCCATGCTCAACGAGCAGCTCAAGCGCCAAGTGATGGGCGACATTGCCCTGCTACACCTAGTGGGCGTGCGCGTGGTGCTGGTACACGGCGGCGGCCCCGAAATCAATGATTTACTCAACCGCGTGGGTAAAGAGGCCAAGTTTATCAACGGTTTGCGCGTCACCGACAAAGAAACCGTGGACATCGTGCAGATGGTGCTCGCGGGCAAAGTCAACAAAGGCCTAGTGGCGCTCATGGAATCCTTCGGCAGTCACGCCATTGGCCTTAGCGGCCTAGATGGGCAGATGATTCGCGCCACTCAGCTTGACCCGCAATTGGGCTACGTGGGCGAGGTAACCGACATTGATCCCACGCCCATCCACACCGTGCTGGAAAGCAATTACATTCCGATAATATCCACCTTGGGCTGCGACGCTGAGGGCAATGTGTATAACATTAACGCCGACACCGCTGCGGCGAAAATCGCAGGCGCGCTGGGTGCCGAAAGCTTGATGCTCATGAGTGACATCCCCGGTTTGCTGCGCGATGTAAACGACGAAAGCAGCCTCATCCGCCGCGTGTACGCTAACGAAATCGATGATTTGGCCGCGCAGGGCGTGATCTCCGGCGGCATGCTGCCCAAGCTTGATTGCTGCCGCGAGGCGCTGCAACGCGGTGTAAAGAAAGTGTTCATTCTCGATGGTCGCGTGGAGCATTCCATTTTGATTGAACTGCTCACGGATGCCGGTATTGGGACGATGGTAAGAGGAGGCGCAGCGTGAAAATTCGGGCAATGACAATTGAGGATTATGATGCCGTGCTTGCTTTGTGGAACGCAAGCTTGGCTAGCCCGCGTGATGTGACAGATTCCCGTGAAGCAATCGCCAAGTTTTTGCAGCGCAACCCAGATATTAGTGTGGTAGCAATAGACGGTGTGAAAGTTGTCGGCAGCATACTATGTGGACACGATGGTCGGCGAGGCTTTCTTTATCATGTGGCGGTGGACGAAAGCGTGCGTCGTCAGGGTGTGGCACAAGCCATGCTTGCCGCGTGCTTGAAAAAGCTGCGCGATGAAGATATTCACAAGTGTGCGCTGAGTGCGTTTAAGAATAATGACAAAGGCAACGCCCTGTGGACTCGTCTGGGCTTTTCGATTCGCGATGATATATACTATAGAGATATTTGGCTAACAGAGGAGAAATCATGAACACACAACAACGCAGCGAACAATACGTCGCAACCACTTACGCACGCTTTCCCGTCACCTTCACGCACGGCAAAGGCTCATTGCTGTGGGATGACACCGGCAAAGAGTACATCGACCTAGGCAGCGGCATCGCTGTGAACACCCTCGGCCACGCCGATGAAGCCTGGGCCGCCGCGATACACGCGCAATTGCTGCAAGTGGCACACACTTCGAATTTATATTACACCGCACCACAGGCCGAGCTTGCGCAAACGCTGTGCACCCGTACCGGTATGAGTCGCGTGTTTTTCAGTAACAGCGGTGCCGAGGCCAACGAATGCATGATCAAAACCGCCCGCAAACGGGGCGCAGGCCGCAGCACGATCGTCACCCTTGAGGGCAGCTTCCATGGGCGCACGATTGCTACGCTCACCGCCACGGGGCAGCCTGCCATGCACGGTGATTTCGCGCCGCTGCCGGCTGGATTTAAGTACGCCAAGCCAAATGACATCGCTGATTTGCAAGCCAAGCTTGACGATAGCTGCTGCGCGGTGATGATGGAACTTGTGCAGGGCGAAAGCGGCGTGCTCAACCTGAACAAAGACTACGTGCAAGCCGTGGCACAGCTGTGCAAAGAAAACAACCTGCTGCTGCTGGTTGATGAAGTGCAAACCGGCAACGGCCGCTGCGGCAGCTTGTTTGCCTGGCAGCAGTTCGGTGTTTCGCCGGATATCGCCAGCACGGCCAAAGGCCTTGCCGCCGGCTTGCCGCTGGGTGCAACGATGTTCGCCGCAAGCACCTGCAATGTGCTCGGCCACGGTAGCCACGGCAGCACCTTCGGTGGCAACCCCGCATGCTGTGCAGCCGCGCTGCATGTGTTGAACCGCCTAGACGACGCCCTGCTGGCTGACGTGCAAGCCAAAGGTGAGGCGATTCGCACGGCCCTGCAAGACCACCCCGGCGTGAAAAGTATCAGCGGCATGGGCTTGATGCTTGGCATCGAAACCGTTCGTCCGGCTAAAGACATCGCGGCAGATTGCCTAGCGCAAGGCGTGGCGCTACTCACCGCCAAAGACAAAGTTCGGCTGCTGCCCGCGCTGAACATTCCCATGCAACAACTGCAACAAGGCATTGATGTTTTGGTGAAATTCCTCTAATTTTCCAGCTCTGCCGCATAGGCTGCCAATTTTTGCAGAAGCTTGACAAACACACGCAAATCCTGTATAATTGAAGAGAAGTTACAGGAAATGATGTGATGACGTGAAACAAAAATGGCGAATTAAGTTGAAAATCGTGGTAACGCTCGCGGCCATTGCAGTGGCCGCTTTGTTAGCCATGCCAGTGATGCCTCTTGTGCCAGCGCAATATGTGCCGCCACCAATAGAAGAACCCATTTTTCAAGACCCAGACGCCGTGAAGCCCGAGATAATGGGCGAGCTAAAACCCCTAGTTGGGCACACGCTCATCGCTTTGACCTTTGACGATGGCCCTAATCCATATATTACTGTTCCAGTGCTGAATTTTTTGGCGCAGCACAACGTGCCCGCTACGTTCTACGTGCTAGGCGCCGAGGTTGACCAACACCCGGATATCCTGCGGCGCATGGTCGCTGAAGGACACCAAGTAGGCAACCACAGCCAACGCCATTTGGAAGCAACCCGGGTGAGCGCAGAGCGCCGCCGCCTTGACTACCACGAGGGCATGCAAGCGATTTACCGCGTGCTGGGTTTCACGCCCACCACCACCCGCTTGCCCTTTGGATCATACAACGCCACCGTGCTGGCCGACATGACCACCCCGCACATCCATTGGTCCATTGACCCGCAAGACTGGCGCAACCGCAACGCACAGTATATTGCCAACCACGTGCTGCACTTCGCACAAGATGGCGACATCATTCTGCTGCACGATGTTTACCACAGCACTTACCAAGCCACACGTATTCTCGTGCCCGCGCTGCTGGAGCGAGGCTTTGTGTTTGTCACCGTTGACCAATTGCTTGCCCTGCGCGGTGCCGCACAGCCCGGCGAGGTCGTGCGACATAGAAGATAATAGTAGCTTATGGGGCGGATGAAAATCCGCCCGCTTTTTTTCTTTACAAAACGCTGCGTTTGTGCTATACTATAGTCTGAGATAATTTCGATTGAAATGGAGATTGCCCATGCGCAAAACAAAAATTGTAGGTACCATTGGCCCAGCTAGCAACAACGCAACGACGATTAGAGCGATGCTAAAAGCAGGCCTAAATGTAGCTAGGTTTAATTTTTCCCATGGCAGCCACGAAAGCCATGCCGAAGTCATTGACCGCTTTCGGCAAATCCGCGATGAACTGGGCCTAGCCGCCGCCGTGATGATGGACACCAAAGGTCCGGAAATCCGTGTTGGCAAGTTCGACGGTGGCAGTGCACAGCTGGTGGGTGGCGCATCGTTTTTGCTCACTACCCGTGACGTGCAAGGCAACACCGAACAAGCCAGCATCAGCTACGCCGAGCTGCCCCAGCAAATTGAACCCGGCACGCGTCTATTGCTGGACGACGGCCGCATTGCCCTGCAAGTCACTGACGTGAAAGGCCCCGACATCACCTGTCAGGTAGTCAATGGCGGCACACTCACCGACCGCAAAAGCATCAACATTCCCGGCAGTAAACTCAATATGCCTTTCTTGAGCGAAGCCGACAAAGCCGACTTGCGTTTCGCCATCGAGCACGACGCAGACTTTGTGGCAGCCTCGTTTGTGCGCCGCAAACAAGACTTGGTTGACCTGCGCAAGTTCCTCGATTTCCACGGCGGGCACAAACTGCGCATCATCAGCAAAATTGAAAGCCTAGAAAGCATTGAGAACTTCGACGAAATTCTTGCGTTGAGCGATGGCATCATGGTCGCACGTGGCGACATGGGGGTAGAAGTCAGCTATGAAAAACTGCCCGGCCTGCAAAAACGCTTCATCAAGGCCTGCTATGGTGCCGGCAAAATGGCCATCACCGCCACGCAAATGCTGGAATCTATGGTACACAGCCCAGACCCCACCCGCGCGGAAATCACCGACGTAGCCAATGCTGTGTTTGACGGCACCAGCGCGGTGATGCTCAGCGGCGAAAGCGCCACCGGGCAATATCCCGTGCGTGCGGTTGAAGTGATGGCGAAAATCGCCAAGCAAGCCGAAACAGACGCCTTCATGCTCGACGCCTTCAAGAACCTACATTTCCCCATTGCGGCCAACACCACCACGGCAATTTGCCATTCGGCATGCTCCACCGCACACGAGATCAACGCCGCGGCGGTCATCGCGGTCACGCAGTCAGGCCAAACGGCGCGCAGCATGAGCAAATTTCGCCCACAGGTGCCCATCGTGGCCGCTACACCGCTGGAGAAAACATTCCACCAACTTTCACTTTCTTGGGGTGTATATCCGGTTATGGCCGTTACGCAAAGCAGCACCGATTCACTGTTCACCCACGCCATTGATTGCGCCAAGCAAATCGACTTAGTGGAAGACGGCGACATGGTGGTCATCAGCGGCGGCGTGCCCCTAAGCACCCGCGGCACCACCAACACCATCAAGGTGCAAATGGTTGGCGAGCGGGCGTAGCACGCGCGAGAAACACAACAGCCTCGTGACAGATGATGTAATCTCACGAGGCTGTTTTTATATCAGACTTTTTGGGCGATGTCGCTTTTTCGCACATCCATCATTTTTATCGCCAACTGCAATGCCTTGGCATCGGGATTAGTAAAATTGTATGCCATACCGCAAACGTGCTCGATCTCTTTCCCGAACACCATCGTGGGGTTCCCCGTGCCTTGTTTGCAGCCGCCGCAGCGGCCATTGTTGCAAATATTGAGGTTTTGCCAAGCGGTTTCTTTCATCACATTGTCAATCGGGTATTCCGAAAATCTGCTTGTTGCGCTATTGTCAGGCATCATCGTCCAGTCGGAGTTTTCGGCATCCAGCAAGATATAGCAAACAAGCTCACCTTGAAATTTCACTTCCCAATGCAGCGTATCTTTGCCGTGATAGGTGAATCGCCTAATCGTCATATCACTACTGCGCAAATGCGAAACAAAGGCCAATGCATGCTCTTGTGTGCTGCCGACAAGCACTTCGCCGATGTATTCCTTAATGCTCTTTTTTGATTTGAACACAATTTAAACCTTTCGCAAAAATTATCCACTCCATTATATCACCTCTACAGCAAAATTGCAAGTTTATCCAGAAAACTTCTTCACACAAAATCTTGCAAAACCCCTTGACAACCCCCGCAAGCCGTGCTATAATAGAAGGGTATGGGAGTGTTCCCGAGCGGCCAAAGGGAGCAGACTGTAAATCTGCCGTCAACGACTTCAGTGGTTCGAATCCACTCACTCCCACCAGCGGGCGAGTCGCCGCGGACAGTTCGCGCATTCACTTTCGTGGATGCGTGATTTTTATTTCCCGCGACAAAATTGCATCTTTTTTGTTCAATGCTTATATGCAAAGCCTTGATCTATTATGGTTGAGGTTTTTTCATGGCCATAGGTTCTCCACGCAACATGGAGTTTTTCTCAAACAGGCGGTTATTGCAAACCATCCATCGATGTGATATGATGATATCGGATCAATAATTGCAAGGAGAATGATATCATGAACATAGGAAAAAACCTGCGTCGCTTGCGCCGACAGCGCGACCTGACGCAAGACGAATTGGCAAAATTTCTTGGCTTGTCCTTTCAAGCGGTTTCCAAGTGGGAATGCGGCGACTGCTACCCCGACATCACGTTTTTGCCCATTCTGTCGAACTTCTTTGGTGTCACGGTGGACGAGTTGCTTGGCATGAACGAGTTGCGTGACAACACGGAGATTGAAAAAACATTGGAGGCAAGTTATGCCCTCGCCGCTGACGGGAAATCCGCGCAACGCATCGACATGATGCGTGAAGCCGTAAAACGCTATCCTGCCAGCCATGCGCTTTGGTTTGAGCTGGCTAGAGCACTCACGTTTATTTTTCACATAGACGCGGAGGCCCTGCAACGCAATCAAAAAGAAGCAGCAGAGATCTTCGAACGAATTTTGGAGCGCTGCACGGACACCGGCCTTCGAAATAAGACGCAAGCAGCGTTGTGTTATCTTTATGACGCGTTGGGGCAGCGCGAACAAGCAGCGAACATAGCAAAAGAGCTGCCCGCGTTTTGGGACTCATCGTTGATATACGCCAACTTTTTGCCTGTTGAGGAGCGCTTGGAACGCAGACGGTGGAATATGTTAAGATTGGCGGAGTCGATCGACGAGCAGATTTTTCATCTGCACTACAACGGCGAATACGATGCGCTCCCCATCGAAGAACGCATCGCGATTTTGCACAAAAGCATCGCCCTGTTTGAATTAATCTTTGAGGATGGTGAGTATTGGCATCTTGCAGTGAACATGTCCGAAAAGCATTACTGGCTGGCGCAAGCCTATGTGCAAATTGAAGATTACGAAACTGCGTTGCAGATGCTTGAAAAATCCGTTGCGCATGCAATCATGTATGATAATCAGCCGGAAAAAGCGGTGTACACGTCTGTTTTGCTGCGTGGCCTGGAATTTGAGCGCTCATGCTATGGCAAAGATTATCCGGAATCATGGTGTCAGGTGATGCTAAGTCATTTAAAAGCCACGCAGTTTGACCCGATTCGCACAGAGCCGCGGTTTATCGCGGTCGAGAATAAGCTAAGAAAAAACACGCAGCGATTTTGATTTGGCAAATCCATGTCACCCCAAACACACCCGCACACGCGAGTGTGTTTTTTGTGCGCTCAAAAACGCATTATAGCCCCAAAATCACATCTGCGCTCACGCAATAGAACGCTGCCAGTTTGATGATCGTTTCGCGATCGGGATAGGTGCGTCCGCACTCCCATTGGCTAACCGCGGTTTGGTGCACGTGCAATTGCTGCGCCAGCTGCGCCTGCGTCAATCCCTTTTGGCTGCGCAATCGCCGCAATATAGTCGCCATAACAAAGCTCCTTTACAAAATCTCTTTCTTATATTATGAGTATTACTATTCATTTCGTCAAGTGAAGATTCGTCACAAGTTGTGTGTTTTTGGCGAAATTTGCGAAAATTTGCAAAAAACTGTTGACAAGTCATCCAATTAATGTTAAGATAATAGTGCGACTATTCTTTAGCGCGACAAATCGCGAAACTGGAAGGAGGGGCAATGGACCCACTCAATGTTGGCGTTGGGGCTTGGCTACTGCGCCGCGCACAGCCACCTTCGATGCATATGGCCAATGTCAAAATACTGGACCAACAAGTCTTTGCTCAATGGCAGGCAGAACAACAGCGACAAACTAATGTTAACCACAACGCGCTGCTGACCTTGCTTGACGAGCTCTGGCAAACAGAACTCACCAACTGCGAGCGCGCCGTGCTGCAAGGCCTGCATATTGCAGAAAAAACCGAAGCCGCCGTGGCGCGCGAGCTGGGGCTGCATCATTCCAAAGTGGGCCGCATTCGCCGGGTCGCACAGGAGAAACTGCAACGCGCACTGGGCTATGCCATGCGCTATCACGAACTGATACAGCAAGATGAAACAGGGGAATAATTTTTTTTGCAACAACGCGTCTATCCAATGAGACAGGGAGAAAGGAAGAGGAGAAATGGCACAGCAAAGTTTAGAAAACATGGGCAAACAGTACAAAGCAGAAGTGGACAACCTAGACAGCATGATCGAATCATGCAAACAACGCAAGATGTTCGCCATGCGCGGCGGCAACCACCAAGAAGCCTCACGGCAGGAGCGGCTCATCGAATTGCACATGCAGCAACGTAATGATCTGCTGCGGCTTTCGGTTTGGCTGCGCAACTACTATGAAAAGGGTACCGAAGCCTACCACATCACGAAAGGGGAAATATCACATGAGAATCATCAAAGTTGTGCTGCGTAACGACGAAACCGTGCAGCAGGAACAAACCGTCACCTACATCGGCGAACACCGTGCCGTGCAGCTGCAGGTCACATTGCCACAGCGCCTGCGCAACGGTTTCGACTACTATACCCTCAGTTTCGATCCTATGGACAAGGGCAACCGTGTGCCCATCGGCAACATATACCCCGGCCAACAAGGCATGGCCTACACTCAAAATGGCATTATTTTCTGCGACTTGCCGCAGCCCATCACTAACGCAAACTTTGTGCGCGTGCAAGTGGAAGGGCACTGCCAAGCACACGGCAAGTGCATAGCCATTGAGAAATCCGCCAGCTTTGTGCTGGAATTCGAGCAAGGCATCGCCGGGCAAGGCGAAGCTCTGCATGCATTTGCGCTGGGACACATGAATGAACTCATGGCACAGCTGGATGCCGCCCGCCAAGCACTTGAAAACTGGACTGAAGACGCGATTGTGCAGCAGCTAATCAACGCGGTGGCAGCGGGCATTCCGTCCGGTCCTCCAGGCCCCCCGGGTCCCGCGGGTGGAAGTTCAATTTCTATGCCCAACACAGACTTTAACGAAGTACGTGTGGAGGGAACATACCGCGTTAACATGGCAACAACAAATGGGCCGTTCGCAACAGGCAGTGGAGCTACTTCCGGCACACTGGTTTATTTAGCTTCTAATATAAACGTAGCTGGCCTGCGCGGAACGCAAATGTTTTATAGCAACAACGGTCGAATTTTCACCCGAAATTTCATGGCTGCCGCCAACTGGTCCGCTTGGCGTGAAGTTTCCACCGCAAACAGCAATGGCCGCGTTGAGTGGATCACACCCCATGGCATCACGTTTGCTGATGGTTATTTTGATAGAAACAACACTTCACGAATGGCAATTTCCCCGTTCGGGCAAGTCACAGTTCAACTCAACGTAGCGCACGGAACAGCACAGCAGCTCACAGCATTTCCGACATCCGGAAATGTCACAATTGCTACCTTACCCACGGGTTTTAGACCGCACACCGCAAGCGGGTTCTCTGGTGTGTTTGTGAACAGAACAACTAACTCTGCCGCAGGTACTGTCTTGCATCCAGTCGCCCCTGTTCGCGTCACATCTGCCGGACTTGTTCAAGTTAATTGTGCAGCAGGATTAACCAACGCAACTAGTATTGATATGGTGCTATCGTTCATGGTGCAGTAGAGTCAGTACACTACAAGCCGGAAAATTCTGCGCCAACCAACTGGATAAAAATCCCCATTGTGCGGCTTCTTTTTGCCGGATAATGGGGATTTAGCGTTTTAACGCCCAAACTCACTCACTTTTCTTGGCGAAAGACTTGACTGTAGCGCATTAATGGTGTATTGTGATAAAGCGATCTGCAAAAGAAAGGACGATAATTTCATGTTTAACATAAAGCACCACAAATGGATTAGTATGCTCGTCACGATGTTGGCCTGCCTGTTTTTGGCCACATGGCTGGTGATTCCCGCTGCCGCACAAAATAGTTGCTGCAGCCCGGCCAGTACCAACACTTGCACCTGTGATTGTGACGCAGATTGTAACGATGCCTGTGATTGCGACTGTAGCGACTGTGATGAAGAAGAACCAGCTACTGCCAACACGCGTGTGCGCGTTACTGGCTTTTCGCAACTTTATCAAGTAATGGTCAACGGCGCTGCACAAACTCCTCCCGTGTTCGAGTGGGGCGTGGGCAACACCGTGCTGCCTGTTGTCTATCACGACGGCGATTTCTATCTTACTTTGATGAACTCCGGCCTATTCCTCGCCATTGAGGCTCACAGCCCCATGGATCACTTTGATTTTGAACAAGGCTTCATTTGGTACGGTCCCGACGGCATCTTCGGCACCGAAGACGACGAAATCTTCAGTGTAGACGAAATTCTTGAAGATATCCTCGACGACATGGACGACACGTCTATCGCAGCTTGGAACGCCATCAGTGTCATCATTCCCGGTTGGCCAAGCATTGAAGGCGCCAGCGAAAGCACCAATGACAACGATAACGACAATGACAACGATGACAAAGCTGTGCTGCCCGGCTTGCCACAAACTGGCTTTGATGTTCCTGCTGGTGCAGTGATTGCCGCGTTGATTCTTTCGGCCGGCGCGGGCTATCTTGGCATTGCCTACGCTAAAAAAATCAAAGACGACAAAGCCGAAGCCTAACCTAACTTTCTTCATGTCCTTTCTGGACATCTCCTCCCCCTTTATCCCCGCTGTTTCCCCTGACAGCGGGGATTACCTTTTACCCGCTTCGCATCACTCAAATATAATTTGGTACAAGAGATAAACTTGCGCTCACTCGCTTGGTTTCGCCAAGCGTTTTTTGCTTGCATTTCACCTCAACCTGTGCTATACTATATAATTGGGGGTACATATCATGACAGAACTATTCGCTATATTAGCATTCATTGCAGCTATGGCCGCGCTGGCCGTTTCGCTGGTTATTCTGCAAACCTTGCGCCGCAACAAAACACAAGATAACACACCTGTGCTCATGCGCTACATTGGCGACGAATTCGCCCGCGCCCGCCAGGAAATCGGGCAGGGGCAAGCCCTGCAGCGCAGCGAAATCGCCCGTCAAATGGAGGTGCTGCGCAACTCCAACGAACAAAAGCTGGAGCAAATGCGTGTTACCGTGGACGAGAAGCTGCAAACAACCCTCGAACGCCGCTTGGCGGAGTCTTTCAAATCCGTCAGCGAGCATCTAGATCATGTTCAGCGCGGGTTGGGCGAGATGAAAACCCTCGCGGCTGATGTTGGCGGTCTAAAGAAAGCCCTTACCAATGTGAAAATCCGCGGCACCTTCGGCGAAGTGCAGCTGGAACGCATTCTTGAGCAAATGCTGCACCCAGGGCAATACGAGCGCAACGTGGCGGTCGTGCCCGGCTCGGCAGAGCGTGTGGATTTCGTTCTGCGGCTACCAGAGGGCGTGCAATTGCCCATTGATTCGAAATTCCCCATTGAGGACTATGAACGGCTTTTGGAAGGCCTTGAGCTGGGCGACAAAGCGCAAATCGACTTTGCCCGCAAAGAGCTGGCCAAACAACTGCGCAATTTTGCCAAAGCTATTTCAGATAAATACATCGCACCGCCGCACACCACCGAATTTGCCATCCTGTTCCTGCCCACCGAGGGCCTATATGCCGAAGTGGCACAAAACCCGGTATTATTCGAGCAACTGCAACGCGACTACCGCGTCACCATCACCGGACCCACCACTCTGGCAGCATTTCTCAACGCGCTGCAAATGGGCTTCAAAACCCTAGCCATTGAGCAACGCTCGGTTGAAGTTTGGAGAGTGCTCGGTGCCGTGAAAACTGAGTTTGAAACCTTCGGTACTGCGCTTAGCAAAGCACAAGAAAAAATCCGTGCCGCCGACAGCGAGCTGGACAAGCTCGTGGGCACCCGCACCAATGTGATGACCCGCAAGCTGCGCGAAGTAGAACGCCTGCCCGAAAGTGAAATCCCCATGATCTTAGAATAGAAAGGCCCAACCCATGAAAATCATCCCCCCTTCATTTGAATTTGAACCCATCTGCGGCGAGGAAATCCTGCGCAAAATTGAGCACGCCGGCCGCGTGTGCTACAAAAGCGAAGACAAAATCACCGAAACCAGTGCGCAACGATTCGTGGCCATGCTCATCAAACACGGACACGAGTCTGTCCTCGAGCACGTGCAAATCACCGCCCGTGTGGTGTGTGACCGTGGCGTAACCCACGAAATCGTGCGCCACCGCTTGGCCAGCTACAGCCAAGAAAGCACGCGCTACTGCAACTACGCCAAGGGCGCGTTCGGCAGTGAGTTGACGTTCATCAAACCCTGCTTTTGGGCAGAGGATTCCCCCCAGTACGCCCTGTGGCACGACACCATGGCGCACATCGAGCAGCAATATCTTGCGTTGGTGGCCGCTGGCGCTACGGCTGAGCAAGCGCGGTCCATCCTGCCAAACAGCCTCAAAACGGAGATTGTGATGAGCCTCAACCTGCGTGCGTGGCGGCACTTCTTCGCACTACGCTGCGCCAAGCAATCACACCCACAAATGCGCGAAATCGCCTGCATGATGCTGCAAGCCATGCAGCAAGCCGTGCCGGTTGTGTTTGAGGACTTGCAACTTTAACTGGCATCGCGTGTATACTATAAGCAACGCCATCTTCCAATAGGCGACCCACCTCCATATATTATATTTCACCACGAAAAGGATACATTATGCAACCACCACAAACGCAAGAACAGCTCAAGGCGCAGCTGACCAACCGGCTCAGCCGCTTTTTGGGCGTGCTGCCCAAAGACGCCACCGATGAGCACTACTACAAAGCCCTAGCAGGATTGCTGCGCGGCATGCTGGGCGAACAACGCGGCGAATTCAGCGAGGCCACGCGCGGCAAGAAGCGTGTGTACTACCTCAGCATGGAATTTCTCATGGGGCGTTCGCTCAAGAATACCCTGCACAGCCTAGGGCTAACAGAGCTTGCCAAAGATACCCTAGCAGACATGGGTGTGCAGCTGGAAAATCTCTATGCCTGCGAGCCAGATGCTGGCTTAGGCAACGGTGGCCTTGGCCGCCTAGCCGCGTGTTACTTGGACGCATTGGCCACGCTCGAAATCCCCGCCACGGGTTACAGCATCCTGTATGAATTCGGCATCTTCGCGCAAAAAATCGTGGACGGCTGGCAAGCCGAACTGCCCGACATCTG
>WRBQ01000033.1 GCA_009784445.1 Oscillospiraceae bacterium | reverse complement strand
GGAGGTTTTGTGTAAAAGTGAAAAAAAAAAAAAAAAACGCCCCAAAAACTTGACAATATGACGAAAGTGTGATAGAATGGATGTGACAACTTAAGTGCTTAGGGAGGAAACATGATGAAAAATCGCAAACGACTACTTAGCTTAGCCTTGGCAGCAGCAATGCTGTTTGGGCTTCTATCGGCATCTTCAGCGCAAACGATGGCACCACCGCAGCCTGCATCGATAGTGCTGCCCCTGCCGGTATCCACGGCGACAGGTGGCTATATTGATGAATTGCCGCCGCTGGTGACCTTCACCGTGCCGGAAACCATTTGGCTTGACCAAGGGGTTTCGGGTGAAAACGAATTTAACCCAGCCAGTGCGCAACCTGTGACCCTAGAGTCGCAGACTCGCATTGTGGCCTATAGCAACATCACCAACACAGCTGGCACGCAAGCCACCGGTGCTGTTGCGTTTAGTGCTGCAGGTGCAACGAATCTAGTCATTACCGCCACGCAAGGCGGCGCGCCTGTTGCTGCGTTTGGCACAATGGCCAACGCAAGTGGCGTGAATTTCAACCACACATTGGCCAACGGGCTTCATTTGCCCACGGCTGTGCCTGCAAACACGGCTGTTATTATTGAATGGGTAGCCACATTTGAATTGCCTGATGTAGCACTGGGCACATTTACCTCGCGTGCGTTTTCGGTGGCCTATGCCCCCAACTCGCGCGTGATTGGTTCAGCTCTGTGGGTGCAGCACACCGTTCATGGCACAGGCAATGCATTCGATGGCTGGGGTATGATGGAACACGTGACCGGTGCACACATGTTGATGGCTGGTTTGCAAACTGTAGAGTTTGGCACCTTGGCGTCGGTCAATGCAGGCGGCGCCAATGTTTTCCCCACTGCGACATGGACGCTTGACCCACAAGTGAATCTTTCCAGTGCGGTGTTGAGCGCAGACCCAAGCACCATGACAAGGCCAATCAACGACCTCTTTGGTGGTTCGATTGGTCGTTGGGCAGATGCTACCCGCGCCTTTAATGTAACCAGCGGGCAGCACGCGCAAACATTTTCGCCAATACAGAGTGGTTCGGGTTGTTTTGGCATGCATGCGGATAGATCTTATATATCGCGCACTCGTCCCGCTGGTGCATGGCTAGACAGAGACATTGCCTATGCCGGCTTCCGTAACTGTCGTAGATTTGGCACGAGCATGAATGAAGCCACGCTTTATGCCCTCTATGGCACCACCGGACGCTGGGCAACACACACGGTGGAGCGCTCTGTGGGCTACATGCATGTGGATAGCAGCCGCTTTAGCAATTTGGGCCAAGTGCCTGGCATGCGCTTTAGTGCCATTGTTGGTGACGCTAGTGGAACAACCACAACCCTCGTGGGTTCAAACTTGCATCGCCGTGACTTGCTGGATAGCAGACCCGGCGGCACAGCGCAGGGCAATGTGGTGCAAATGGGCACTTATACTCATGATTTTAATGCGTATATCCTGCCGGTTGGGCAAGTGTTTGCCAGCCACGGCAGCCAAATTGCCATTACAGCAGGTACCACAAACGTGCCGGTTGAATTTGAGCACGCTCAAATTGTTGAAATAGAGACATGGGAAAGTCCTGCTGGCCATATTCAAGGCCTCATGTTGGGTAACCGTTTGACTGTTGGCTTTGATTTTGATATCATTGGCACCAACAAGAGTGCACTGCGCACTGCGGCACTTACCCAGCGTCTGCCCGACCAATTCTACACTGGCGACAATGCTGTGTTCAATACCGCTCTTGAAACAATTGCAACTCGCTTGGGCAATCCCCTTGAGAACAACACAACCGTTCCAGCACTCACCAGAACCGAAGACATTGGTGATGACGGCGAGCGCTGGCAACTGCGCCCAGTAACCTACACCGTGACCGTTGTGAACGGCGGCGGCGGCGGCCAATTTGCTGTGGGCGCAACGGTTACAATCAGTGCAGATGCACCCGAAGCAAACCATCACTTTGTTAACTGGACACTGACGACCGGCACTGGTGTGGTGTTTGTGGATGCGACCTCGGCCATCACTACCTTCCCCATGACTGCCGGTAACGTGACTGTGACTGCAAACTTTGCTCAAGATGAGCAATTTGCACTCACCGTCAATGGCGGCACCGGCGACCCGGCTGGTCCGCACTTTGCTGGCGCAACAGGAACCGTTACCGCCAATGCTCCCCCGGCCAACCAGCACTTTGTGCGCTGGGACGGCGACTATGGCATTTTGGCAGATAGAACTGCCGCGGAAACTACTTTCGTTATGACTGCAGCAACGGCTACCATTACCGCTGTATTTGCTGCAGACGAGCAATTTACCTTCACGGTAGAAGGCGGCACCGGTAGCGCGATTGACCTGTTCGAGGGTACTCCGGTTACTGCAACTGCACCTGCTATAGGCGGCCCTGATAACACTCCCTTTGAGCGTTGGGCGGCTTCGGGTTTGACGTTGACGGATGACACGTTGAATCCCATTTCCTTCAACATGCCCGCAAACAATGTTACGCTCATCGCGGTGTTTGGGGGTGTCCCACTGTTCAACATTACTGTTAACGATGGCTCCGGCGGCGGCGTTGATTTGCCCGCTGGCAGATTCCTTATCACAGCAGGCACTGCGCCCGCAGGCATGCGCTTTGCAGCTTGGACTGGCGACATCGCCGCACTGGATGATCCCCTTAGTGCCTCCACTTATGTCACCATCGCCGATGCAAACATTACCGTGACCGCCACGTTTGAAGTTATTCCTAGCTTCACGGTTACAGTTGTTGGCGGCGATGGCGGCGGCACGTTCTATGAAGGCGATGTGGTAACCATTACTGCTGAAGTACCGGCCAATCATCAATTCGTAAACTGGACCGGCGATGTAGACTTTGCCAACGCCGCGTTTGAAACCACAACATTTGTTATGCCCGGCAACAATGTGACTGTGACGGCCAACTTTGAGGAAGACGAACGCTTTGCTCTCACCGTGATTGGTGGCAGCGGCGCCGGCGACTTCTTTGCGGGTGAAATCGCAACAGTCATCGCAGATGCAGCTCCAGCTGGCTGGATTTTTGTAGGCTGGACTGGCGCAGTGCTGTTTGATGACGCCGATGCCGAAACCACCACATTTGCGATGCCCGCCAACGATGTGACCGTGACAGCTAACTTTGAAGAAGTCGCACCCGAACTGTTTGCCCTCACTGTTGTAAATGGCACAGGCGGTGGAAATTTTGCAGCTGGTACAACAGTGGCAATTGCAATTACTCCAACAACAGGCTATTACTTCATAGGCTGGACTGGTGATGTTGACTTTGCCAATGCAAATGCGGAGAATACCACATTTGTGATGCCTGCCAACAATGTAACCGTGACGGCAAACTTTGTGCAAGGTGAACCCGAGTTCTTTGCTGTGACCGTTATTAATGGCACAGGCGCCGGCAACTTTGTAGCTGGTGCAACGGTGACTGTGACGGCAGATGCGCCATCGGTTGGCTATGAATTTGCAGGTTGGAGCGGCGCAGTAACGTTTGACAATGCCGATGCTTCCATCGCCACATTTGTTATGCCTGCCAACGACGTGATTGTGACAGCCGTTTTTGTTGAAGAAGGTCAACAACTTGAGCGTTTCGCAGTCACCGTTGTGAACGGATTAGGCAGCGGCAACTTCTTTGTGGGCGAAACCGTGACAATTGATGCAGTCGCCCCCATGGCTGGTTATATCTTCACAGGCTGGACCGGTAATGTTGAGTTTGCCGATGCAAATGCAGAAAGCACCACATTCGTGATGCCCGCCAATGATGTGAACGTGACCGCAACGTTTGAATACCAAAGTTCAGGGGTAGACAAAGCCGCGTTGATTGCGCTGGTGGATCGAGTTGGCCCAACCCAACAAGGCAACTATACTGATGCCACTTGGGCAGCTTTCCAAGCAGCGCTGACTGCTGCAAGAGTTGTGCTAGATAACCCTGATGCAACGCAGGAACAAGTATATACAGCGTACGATGTTTTGCAAGCAGCCTATGATGCACTGGAAGTTTATGACGATCAACCGCCGCAGCCTAGAAGACATTACTGGCTGATGTGGGTGATCACCATCTTCGGCGTGCTGATTGCTGTGACTACAGGCTTCTTCGCCATGCGCAGTGCTCCGCTGTCGATATTCTAACCTTATCGCAACAGCAACGCACCCTGAAGAACTCAGGATGCGTTGCTGTTTGTTTTTGCATAGGATTTAAATTGTTTTTGGCAATTTCATACAAGTAATCTGTGAAAAGTTTGTCGAACTTGCTAATGGAAAAAATAAAAACGTGCTATAATAGTAGGACAAAAGTTAATGCGTAGATAACTCAAAATCCTGAACATGCTGGATAAAGAAATGACGGCGGAATTTTTGATGTAGATAAGGACTTTGTCTTAAAACGAATAAATTTGCAGCGAGGGGGAGATTTCGATGAAATGAGTGGATGTAAAAAACCAAAGCGGGCATAAACTGAATGAATAAAAATCTAATGAAATGAACAAGGAGTAAGTATGAATTTTAAGAAAAAGTTTTTAGCTGCTATATCCATAATTTTAGCGTTGACACTGGTTTTTGCAGGACACGTTGTGTCAGGGACACAAGCGAGCGCAACAGATTTCTTTGTGCTAAGCGACTTGCTTTATGATGATGAATTTCTTGCTGAGGTAGATCGTGCCCTGATAGCACATTTCGGCGTTGAGCATATGCGTAATTATGCTAGGGCCAACGATCAATTGGAGACGTTGCGCTCATTGTTTCCTATGAACCGCATGGGTAGACCGCATGGGTAGGCAGATGTATCCCGATTTCTTTGGCGGCATGTATTTTAACGATGATGGTAATCTTGTATTACATATCGTGGATGATACGAATTCGGCAAGATCAGCTCAATATAATGCTGTGATTGATTTTGCTCTGGATGAGGATATTATTGTTGAGTACGTTGATTTTGCATTAACGGATCTTTCGGCACTAAACGAAATTTTGCGAGCTTTTTTCTTAGAAAATGGTGCAAGCAATATTAGTCGGTTTGGCGTGGATGTAATAAAAAATCGTGTTGTAATATATCTTGAAAAAATGACCGAAGATACCATTACTCATTTTAGAGAAATAGTCATGGATTCTCCTTTAATTTATTTTCGCGAGGCTACTTCTGGGGTAATATTAAATAGTTGTGGAACTCTTAATGTGAATCCTGGACAACGAATTGAGGCTCGGAGTGCTAACGGAGCTTCTATTATGCAAGGTTCAGCAGGATTTAGAGCTTTACGTAACGGTGCTCCGGGTTTCGTAACTGCGGGCCATACTGTTATTACAAGGCCTGTAAGTGGTATCCCACCAGTTTCGAATGCTACCATTACTCGTCCGCAAATTTTTAATAGAGCGGGTAACCGAATCGGAACTGCAACTGTTTCCACTTTTTATCGTGGAATGAGCGCGGATGCTGCTTTTGTGAACACTTCTGCGTTTAACGTAGACCCAACCAATGAAATTGAACGAAATCAAGGCGAACTGAGCAGAACAGTAGCGAATGATTTTTTGGTGGGTCAACAAATTGTAATGGTTGGTAGTGGTGGAGGAAGTCAGAGTGTGCTTGTACACACAGGAACAATAGATAATGGAAACTTTGATGTCATTATTGGCGGTTGGCATTTTATGAGTGAAGCAGTTCTTACCAATATAACGCGTGTTCGCCAAGGTGATAGCGGTGGAATTGTGTTTCGACCAGCATCTAGAAACACGGGTGGGATTATCACTGGCGCACTACCAGATGACGCTAGAGCTTTTTTCTCTCACGCAAGGAATATAAATAATGCCCTTGGCTTGGTTAGATATTAGAATTTAGAAAGTGATAATGCTTGCTATGAAGAGTTCTTTAAAAATTTTAATTGTTCTGCTTGCCATGGTGGTAATTAATTTGAATCTATTGGCATGTAGTCAACTGATTATTCCTGAAGATGAACAAACGCCAACCCTCCTTGTTGGTATAACCCTAGACGTAAAACAACAAACCGTCTGCTCCGTACGAGCCAGTTTCGTGCTATATAATGGTTCCGATACGACGGTTCTTTTTAGTGAAGCGTTTACGTTGGAAGTTTGGCAAAATGCAACATGGCAACCAATGGAACCAATTTTAAATCAGCGTGCGTTTATTCCCTATCGTTTTGATAAAATTGATATTGGCGAAACACAGCTCTTTACGCAAGAATGGGCTTGGCGCTACAGTGAACTTGAACCAGGAAGGTATCGATTCGTCAAAACATTCTTTAACGCAGCGTCAATCTTTTTTCATGACTTTGCGGAAGCTACTTTGTATGCTGAATTTGAGGTTTTGGAAAATCAACAGCCTGATTATCCTTTCATGAATGCTGTGGACACTTCACCAACTTCATTGCACGTGCTAGAATATTGGAATCCGAACCTCACAGGAAAAACTAGATCAGGTGAAGTTCCTTTGCTAGCAACAGCTACAGTGGATATGGCAACTGGTTGGGTTATGCGTTCGGGTGTGATCGGCGAGGATGATATTGGTGACTTCATGATTTCATTTGCTGATTTTACAAATGATATGACTCATGTCAATGCAGCAGTGTACATTGGAGAACGTCGCGCTGCATATCGGCATGGTTTGATTGACAGTGACAGCTTAACTTTTGAAATCTTGTCTGGGGAACAAAACAAGGCTTTGCAAGTGGTAATGAACACACATCTTGCTCCCTATGGCGGCACAGTGGTCATTGAAATTAAAACGATTACTCCATGATTGTTTTTTTGATAGGGGGGCATGCCTTGAGGGCGTGTCCCCTGATTAATTGAGATAATAAATGCTTAAGGAGAGATAATGTTACCTAATTTACAAGTTCTTGGATTTACCGTAAACATGTTTTGGTTATGGATGGTGACCGGCATCATCTTAGCAATTGGCCTAATGTTTTTACGCCGTCATATTTTCCGTTTCAAAACATCCGCATTAGATATTTTCTACTTAATACTATTTTGCACAGCGGGCATGCTGATCGGCGCAAAATTGCTAGATATCATTGTGTTTGTTATCACGCGCGGAAGTCAACCCGGATTTTGGACGGTGGAAAACTGGTTAACGATTGTTCCGGGCGTAGGTTTTGCCTATGGTGGTTTAATTCTGGGCTTTGTTTTTGCACTGATTTATGTGCGAAAATTCAAGGTGGATTTTTGGGATGCTGCAGATATCATGATACCTTCTATTTTGCTCATCCATGTGTTTGGGCGAGTTGGTTGCTTTTATGCAGGCTGCTGCCACGGCATTCAAGCAGATTAGGGCATTGCGTTTTCGGATATTTTGAATTTCATAGCAACCCCAATATATTTTTTGTTTCATAAATCGTGCACTAGGCGTGTATGGCTAAAATTCAAAGTCCGCAAGTACTGATTTCAAGCGATTATTTTCAAAATGGTAAGTGTCTAAAAAGACTCTGCAGAACCCCGACCCAAAGCTTCAGTTATATTATGCTAACTTTTAAAAGCTTTTTTAAAGGCATCTGTTTTAGCTGTTTTTCTTTCATTTGCCTTGATGTTATGTCAATCGCATTCGCTTGTTTTTGCCTTTAACGTGTAAAAATCGTGTATGGATTTCATGCTGAATTTAGTACTGCAATAGCTTTTTCTTCTTCCTGCGGATATAGGTGAGCGTAGGTATTCCATGTCATTTCAACTCTGGCGTGTCCTAATCTTCGGGCAATTTCTTGGATGTTTATACCCATAAAAGCTAGGAATGATGCATGCGAGTGTCTAAAATCGTGAACTCGTATCCTCTTAACGCCTGCTAGTGAAGCATAAAGATGTAGTACTTAAACATTTGTCATTACCCAAAATTCTACTTTCTTCTTTGAAGTTAGGCAATTGCATTTGTCTTTCTTTGTGTGCAAGTAATATTTCCATCAGCGGTGCAGGTATTTGCAATCTTCGTATAGATGCCCTGTTTTTTGGTGGTGTTTCTACGCCTTTCTCGTTTACACTACGCTTGATGTCTAAGTATTCGCCTTGCATGTCGCTCCAGCGCAATGCAACTATTTCACCTTTTCGCAATCCCATGTAAAAAGCAATCGCAAAGAATACATAGAAATTTCACTCGTAAAGGTTTTCCTCTTTTGTTTGTTTTTCTTCTGCTTGCTGTTTTGCAATATCAATGTACTGTCTGAATTCTTCTGCCGTATAAAAATCCATTTCTCGCTGGATAGCCAATGGTTCTTTGAAGTTTCCGCACTTTGTACAATGGGTTTTTCGGTATATATTCCAATCTAACCGCATAATTCAGCATGGTTCTCAATTCGGAATAAGTGCCTCGCTTTGTGTTTTGTAATCCGTCTTTTTTGACAGTTCCAACTTTATATATTGGCATATTCATAACCCCCTTAAAAAGGGTTGCTATGAAATTGTTCTTATCTTAGCATAAAAACGTATTCACAACAACCTCTAGCTTGATTTTTACAGTCCTAATTTTTGTGTTTGTTTCTTCGTTTTTCCAAAAGAGCTGTGCAATTTCCTTTGACCCTATTTCGGGAAACTGATTAATAAATTCTTATGGCTGTGTCTATGCTGTGATTTGTGGTATGTGCATGATCATCACCGTCCTTTCGCAAGTTGTTATGTCAACACCTGTTGTGATTTTATTGTATCACGCCAAAGGGCTTGACTGGTAAATTTTGTAAAATTTGCAAGATTTTCTTTTCTTCGACAAAATGCTGATATAGTCCTTTTCGGGGTGATGAACCTGCGTCTACGCATTCGGGAGAACTAAGAGAGGATAACGATTTTACGCAAAAAGAAATTGCGTACTTGCTCCATGTGAGCCATGCAACATATTCACGCTATGAAAGTGGAGAAGCACCGTTGTCTTTCAAAAGTATACTTGCACACATGGGTATTGATAAGTTTGCAGAGTTAAGCGGAAACCTGCAACAGTGCGGGGAAATATCCAACGAAGAACATCTAGCCAACATGGAGATAGTCAAGACCAGTGGCAAGATTGCTGAAAATGCTGTGGCACGTTTTAGCTTGATAGCAGAAAGTGAACTTGGTTATATCTTTCATGAAAGCGGTGTGGATATTCATACAGCACTTGAAGAAAAAGCAATAATCCTGTTTAAACTGAATCCGCTAATTTATCTCGAACTTTCGCTGTTGATTGGTAGGCTGATACTCATTGACAGCAAAAAGGCGATGAGCCGATTATTTGGTGCGAATGATAGGACATTTTTTGTTATGGATGAGATAAACAGCTATGCTTCACCTGTATTGATTGACTTGGTGAATAAGTCCCGCAGTGCCAATCTTACTTGTGTGTTGGCTACACAGAGCCTTAGTGACTTGGATTATGTGGCGGGCGAAGCGTTCAAAGAACAAGTGATAGAGAATTGTAATAACTTTCTTGTGATGAGGCAAAACAGTGCTGTCAACGCCGAGAATTGGGCCAACATCTTAGGCACTAGCTCGACATTAGAAATGACCTGCCAACTGCAACAAAAGGGGCTGAGTACATCAGAAACAGGCTTTGGGAGTGCGAGGAGGGATTTATATCACCCAGACGAGATAAAGAGCCTACAAACAGGGCAGGGCGTGTTCCTTGTAGGATTAAGGTGTATAAGCCATTCTAACAACAACCCCACATGCTCTGATTTAGCATGTGGGGCTTTCTATGATTATTTTCAACACTTGCAGGAAACTCGGCCAGACCTAAAAGGCACTACCGTCAACGCTTATTTGCGGGGCATTCGGGCAACGTTATATTACGCCATAGAACAAGAATATCTACCCCGCTTTAAAGTAGAGCTAATCAAGGCAGAAAAAGAAATCTGAATATAGCCTAAGCAGATGTCCTTTGTGATGTCCGTGCATGGCTGGTCAGCAGGGAAATATTCTGTGAAGAATTTAAAGCATTCCTCGTAATACTGAATAGTTTCCTCGGACAAGTTTTTTATCTTCTTAAATGCTTGAACTTGTCGAACACGGCTTGTAGGCTTAATTCTTTGGCCTTGGGTTGCATAGTTAGCCTTTGCATGATGTAGCCCCCTTTGTCTTATGTGTATTCATAAGAGCAAAAGTGCATTCAATCTACCGCCCCCGATTAGGCGATTTTTCGTGAATAATCGGGTAGTCTATGTTGTCCACTAAGCTTGTTTTTCTTGTCCGATTTAAGCAATAAAAAAAGGACAAGCCCTTGATATACAAGGACTTGCTCTCTTTTTGGTAGCCCTTCACAGACTTGAACTGTGGACTACCCGATTATGAGTCGGGGGCTCTAACCAACTGAGCTAAAGGGCCAAAATAGGGAGACGGACGGTTGTCTGTCCCCCTGAAAAATTAATAGCGACTAAAATTGATACCACAGCGCGTAGGCTGCGATGACGCTGACGAACACGATGGAAACAGTCGTAAGCATTTTAAACAGCGTGTTGAGTGCGGGGCCGGAGGTATCCTTGAAGGGGTCACCTACAGTGTCGCCGATGACGGCAGCCTTGTGGTTGTCGCTGCCTTTGCCGCCAAGCTCGCCGCTTTCGATATATTTCTTGGCATTGTCCCACGCGCCGCCAGCGTTGGCCATGAATATCGCCACGGCAAAGCCAACCACGGTTGCGCCTGCAATGAGACCTACCATGCCTTCAATGCCGAACAGCATACCAGTGATAATTGGCGCAATAACCGCCAGCACAACCGGCATAATCATCTCGCGCAGTGCGCCTTTGGTGCACAGGTCAACGCAGGTTTTATAATCTGCTTCGGCGGTGCCTTCCATCAGCCCTTTGATTTCACGGAACTGACGGCGCACTTCTATCACGATGCTTTGCGCAGCTTTTTGCACGCTGTTCATTGTCATCGCACTAAACACAAACACTAATACTGCGCCGATGAACAGGCCAACCAACACTGCTGGGTTGGTAATGCTTAGGTTAAGCCCTGCGAACTGCCCAGGATATTCAGCCACGCGGTCGGGGTGGTATTCTGCCACACGGCTGGCAGCGATGCTAATGAAGCTCACCAGCAAGGCCAAGGAGCTAAGCGCAGCCGAACCAATGGCAAAACCCTTACCCGTGGCTGCGGTGGTGTTGCCAATACTATCAAGCGCGTCGGTGCGTTCGCGCACTTCTTCGCCAAGGTGCGCCATTTCAGCAATACCGCCGGCGTTGTCGGCCACAGGGCCGTAAGCGTCACCGGCTAGGGTGATGCCAAGGGTGCTCAGCATGCCAACTGCCGCCAAGCCAATACCGTAAAGTCCCATGGTGAATTCACCAAAACCGCCGGCTGCAATGAAGCTGCCGATGATGGCCGCGGCGACGATCATCACAATGGCGAAGGTGGATTTCATGCCCAACGCAATGCCGCCGATGATGATGGTGGCCGAGCCAGTTTCGCTGGATGCGGCCAACTTGCGAGTGGGTTTGTAGTGCGCAGAGGTATAGTATTCGGTGAAGTAAGCAATGGCACAGCCTGCTGCCAAGCCAACCACGATTGCAATGTACGGACCCCAACTGCCAAGGATAAAGAAGGTAATCGGTGCTGCTGCAACGGCCGCAAGGACTGCTGCGATGTACGTGCCGCGACGCAGGGTATTGAGCAAGTCTTTCTGGTTGGCGTTTTCTTTGGTGCGAATGAAAAACGTGCCAATGAGCGAAGCAATAACGCCCGAAATGGCCAGTGCCACCGGCAAGAACATGGCTTCCCAGTGCAGGCCAACGCCATAGAATGCAGCAACGCCCAAGGCCAATGCCGCTTGGATGGATTTAATATAGCTTTCGTAAAGGTCAGCACCCATGCCGGCCACGTCGCCCACGTTGTCGCCCACGTTGTCGGCGATAACAGCGGGGTTGCGCGGGTCATCTTCGGGAATGCCGGCTTCCACTTTACCCACTAGGTCTGCGCCAACGTCAGCCGCTTTGGTGAAGATGCCGCCGCCCACACGAGCAAACAGCGCAAACACCGCCACACCAACGCCGAACATTACCATGTTGGCAGCAATGTCTTGGGCTTCGAGCTGGAACACAAAACGCAGCAGCAAGAACCACACGGCTACGTCAAGCAGGGCAAGACCAACAACCGTGAAGCTAAGCACTGTGCCGGACGAAAACGCCACGCGCAAGCCGCTGTTGAGGCTGCCGCTGGCGGCCGTTGCCGTGCGGGAGTTTGCTGCGGTGGCAATCTTCATGCCAATGAGTGCGGAAAGCTGCGAGAACACGCCGCCAACCAAAAATGCTGCGGGAATAAACGGGGTTACCCAGCCGGGAATGGCCAGCACAACCAGCAGCACAAACATGGCGATGTAGAAAATGCTGACGGTTTTGAATTGCCGTTTGATGTAGGCACTCGCGCCTGCGCGGATTGATGCGGCGATTTTTTTCACCGTATCGTTGCCCTCGCTGAATTTCAGTACCTTTCTGCTTTGGAAAAAGGCAAAGACAAGCGCCAACACCGCGCCCGCAATGCCCAGCAAATAGGCCCATTCGAAACTGTTTGCACCAATTTCGCTCACGCCATTTGCTGCGTAGTAGTAGTCCATGGTTAGTACACCTTTCATCACGTTTTTATTATCAGGCAAAATGCCCACATCCTATAGTATAGCACTGCGCGCGGGGCTTGTCAAGAGGAATTTTCATAATTTTTTCACAAAATATATGCGGGCGACATTTTGTCGCCCGCTTGTCTTATTCACCAGTAACCTGCACGATGTTTCGCGCTCGCTCAGCACGTGCGATGGCCCCCTCAACCGCACTGTCAATCGCGGTGATGTGCCCCGCCTTGCCGCCGGTTTTGCTCAGCGGTTTGCCGTAAAAATGCACCTTGACTTGAGGGTCTGCATACGCTTCTTCCACGCCTAGCAGCTGCGCAGGGCCGGCACTTTGCCCCAGCAGATTAACCATCACAGTGGGTTGCCGCAACGAGACATCGCCAAGCGGCAAGCCTGCCACAGCACGAATATGATTCTCAAACTGGCTGGTCAGGCAGCCTTCGATGGTATAGTGCCCGCTGTTGTGTGGGCGGGGGGCGACCTCGTTGACCGAAACTTGGCCGTCTGCCGTCACGAACATCTCCACGCAGCAGGTGCCCACGCCTTGCAGAATTTCCAGCACACGGTCAGCGATGTCACGCGCGCGTGCTTCTACAGCTGAGCTAATGCGTGCAGGCACAATGGTGGTGTCCAGAATACTGTTTTCGTGGTGATTTTCCGCCACGGGGTAGATCACGCGGCTGCCGTCCATGCCACGCGTGGCGATGATAGAAATCTCGCAGACATAAGGCACAAACTGCTCAGCCATCAGCGGCAGCGCACCGCTGCCCAGCTTTGCATACGCAGCTGGTATGTCGTTTTCGTCTTGCACCACGGCCACGCCTTTGCCGTCGTAGCCGCCTCCGAGTGTTTTCAACACCAGCGGGTAGCCAAGCTGCTGTCCTGCTTGCACGATATCCTCAAGCGAGTGCACCGCCGTGAAATCCGGCACAGGCACGCCGCCGTTGCGCAGGGTTTGCTTTTGCAGCAGCTTGCTTTGAATAATTTTTAGGCTTTGCACGCTGGGATATACCGGCACGGGCACTTGCTCCAATGCTGCGGCGCTGATGTTCTCCCACTCGTAGGTAATCACATCCACGCGGCTGGCTAAGTCTAGGTAGGCGGCGGTGTCGTTCAGTGGCGCAACGATGAGTTCGTCACAAATGCTTGCCGAGCAGCATGTTGCGCTGGGGTCAAGCACAGCCACCCACAGGCCAAGCCGCTTGGCTTCAAGTATCATCATTTTGCCCAGTTGGCCGCCGCCCACAATGCCGATTTTTTTCTTAAAGAGGTTCATGTTATTCCCCCAAAATCATGGCCGTCAAATCCATGGGCTGCACCCATTGGTCATCTTTATACACCCGCATGCTGCCGGCCGAGATTTCGTCAATCAGCATGATGTCGCCGTTGGTTGTGCGGGCAAACTCCACCTTCATGTCGTAAAGGTCGAGGCCTTTACATGCTAGGTTTTCTGCAAGAATTTTGCAGATTTGTTGTGTAAGTGCTTTGCAAATGTCAAAGTCTGCGGCAGACATGATGCCCAGCACAACCAGCGAATCTTTGGTGATGGGTGGATCTTTTCTATCGTCGTCTTTCAGGGTCACTTCAACGAGGTAGCCCAAATCTTGCCCCTGCTGTGCATACGCACCGTAACGTTTGAGAAAACTGCCGGTAGCCTTGCAGCGGCACACGAACTCAATGCCGCAGCCGAATATTGCGGCCGGGCGCACGCGCATGGTCGCGGCATCAAGGTCGCAGTCAAGCAATTGTGTGGGCACGCCTTGAGCTTCCAGCAGTTCGTAGATATATTTCGTCAGTCGCAGCGACTCGCGTCCTAGGCCTTCGATGCTCAGCCCAACTTGGTTTTCGCCGGGGTCAAACACGCCGTCTTTGCCGGTGGCGTCGTCTTTGAACTTCAGGGTATAGCTGCCGTCGCCGTTGTCGAACACGTCTTTGGTTTTGCCGGTGTAGATTTTTTTCATGCGGTTACTCCTTTTATGTAGGCTGCAAGGATTTGAATGGCTATGTCAAACGGTTGCGCGCCATTGATTATCACGTCTGCGCGATGTTTGGTGGGCTCAACAAATTCGTCGTGGCGATGACGCACCAAGTCGAGATAAAACTCAGCGATTTCATCAAAGCTCAAGCCCCAAGTCATGTTGCGCCGCAGTCTGCGTACGATGCGTTCGTCAGCGGGGCAATCCACGAAAAGCCGTAGGTCAAGTTGCGCGAAAATCGGCGGGTGTTGCAACACAAACAGACCGTCAATCAGAATCACGTCGTATTTGCCGCTAGCTTTGGCCTTGGTTAAATCGTGCGTGAGCTTGTCCAGCTCAACACTCTGCGGGTGGTTGTAATCGCGATAGGTTTTGCCTGAAAAAGGCGCTTGCACTTGCGGCAATTTCTTGTGCGGCAGATAGTAGCTATCTTGGTGAATCAACTTCACGCGCAGCGCGGGCAGGGCTGCTTTCAGTTGCTCTGTAAACGTCGATTTGCCGCTTGCTGTGCCACCCGCGATACCAATTGTCATGATAAATATTCCTCATAGCCCAGCTCGTCCAGCCGAGCGATTTTCTCATGCACCATGGCGTTGAGCTGCGCTTTATAGTCCGCCAAGCGTTGCGCCAGTGCTGTATCGCTAACTGCGAGGATGCTGGCAGCCAAAATGCCCGCGTTTTGTGCGCCGTTGATGGCTACCGTGGCCACGGGAATGCCCGGTGGCATCTGCACAATGGAATGCAGGCTGTCTACGCCGCCCAAGGCTTTGGTCTGCACCGGCACGCCGATGACCGGCAGCGTGGTGAGCGAAGCCGCCATGCCCGGCAAGTGTGCCGCACCGCCCGCGCCCGCGATAATCACCGAAAGTCCGCGCTGGCGAGCTGAAGTTGCGTATTCAACCAACCGCTGCGGTGTGCGGTGTGCCGACACGATGGTGAGTTCGAACTCCACGCCCAGCTCGGTGAGGATGTCCGCCGCTGCGCGCATGACGGGCAAGTCACTATCGCTGCCCATGATGATGCCAACTTTCATGTGTATCTCCTTGTTTTAGGTACTATATATAGTATACGACTTTTTCGGCAGCTTGTCAATATTCACTTTGCATGTGCAGTGAGTTTTTTCACCACATAGAAGCCATCCACCGCCATTTGGCACCATTCAACCCAAATTTTCGCAGGGCACAAGCCATAACCCAACGCATGCCACATGGAAATCGCCTCAACTTTGTTGTCGCTGCTCCATGAGCGAATTTGCGCAAAACCCTGCTGCGCAGCCCAGGTCTCAGTTTGCGCAACAAGTGCCGCGGCAATGCCTTGGCGGCGATATTGCTCGTCAATTTCAAGGATGTCGATATATGCATCCTGCACGTGGCTCAATGGCGCAGCAAAGGTTTTGGTGCAGATAGAAATAAACCCAACAGGTTTGCCCTCATGTAATGCGGCAATGGAACAGCTGTCCGGCTCAAGGTGCACATGTTTTTTGATGGTGGTTTCAAAATCCCGAGTATACCTTGCCTCGCGGTTGCCATACTCAGCAATGATTTTCTTTCGCATTGCTTTGTCGATGGTTTGATACACGATGTTCATGGCGCACCTCCTCATGCTTTATAGTTTACGACACGGCGCGCAATTTGTCAAGAAAAATATGCACGAAAAAAAGTTAAAAAACCCCTTGACAACGCCGCAAACATGGTGTATAATATATAATGTTGTGGCGGCATAGCTCAGTTGGCTAGAGCATTCGGTTCATACCCGGAGTGTCACTGGTTCAAATCCAGTTGCCGCTACCAGGTTTTTCAAGCCTCCCGTAAAAATGGCCCGTTGGTCAAGCGGTTAAGACTCCGCCCTTTCACGGCGGCAACACGGGTTCGAGTCCCGTACGGGTCACCAAAAACACGCACTCACAGTTTGTGAGTGCGTGTTTTTTCAAAAGCTACTTTAGCCGAGGCTGAGCGAAATGCGTAAGACCTCGCTGAATAAAATACCCGCAGTAGTCCTGCGGACTTATGGCTAGGCCGCTGCGACCATAATTTATGATGCATGATAATTGGTGATAAAGCGATTCACATCCGCAATCATGCGGCGCGCCGAGCTGATGCCGCCTACCACGGTGTACCATTCTGCCATGGGCAAACCAGTGTAGATATGGCCGTTCTCATATGCCGCAGTGCGCTGAATCATTGGGTCGTTCATGAACGCCTGTGCGCCTGCGCCGCTGCCGGTGAGCGGCTCAGTGCGGTCAAGCAAGAAAATAACATCCGGGTTGGCTGCCAGCAAAAATTCAGCGCGAGCGTCCATGCCGTGTTGGTCTTGGAAACCGGGAAGTTCCAGTTCTAGTGGATTAAAGCCAAATTCATCAAACAGGAAGCCCATGCGGCTGTTGGCCAAGAACACGGAAAACGTGTCTGCGGTGGTCATCATCACAAACACAGCTTCTAGGTCCGATGTTGAGGTGATGGCGGCGATTTCGTTCATCTGCACTTCAATTTCATTGATGAGTGCAGCAAAGTGGGGCGCGGTGTCGGGCCAAATTTGCCCCAGCACATTGGCGTTAAAGCGCATGTCGTTGAGCAAATCGGCATGCTGCACATGGATGGTTAGGCGGATGAAGCTTGTGCTGGCGTAGCGCTCTTCGGTATCGGCACGGAATTGTGCATTGTCTTCGGGGCTCAGGCGGTCGCCGGCAGCGTTCATGCCAAACGAGCGTGCGCCCAAAATCACCAGCTCCGGTGTCACGATGTCCAGCACATCCCAATCTACGTAGAACAATGTGCCGCCATTAATTACATTGATTTCGCCTGCGTCCTTGTAGTTCATACTGTTCACGATACCAGCTAAGGATATCGGGCAGCCCTGCAGGGTCGGGAATAATGAGCGTTTCGATACCGGTGTTTTCGAAGCCAACGTTATATAGCATGTCAAGAATGCCGTTGTCGTAGATAGCCACAACGCTGGGATTTTGGCGCAAGGTCACGGTTAGGTCGTTGAAATCTGTGACTTCGATGCTGTCGCGCGTGCGTTGCGCAGCAGCGGGGATGGTTTGGTCTTGCTCTGTGGTTGGTTCGTTTGCGCCGCCACAAGCAATAAATATGGCAGCTACGCCAACAACCAGTGCAAGTGCCAATGCGATGCTTAACATGCGTTTTTTCATGGGGAAATCCTCCTAAAAATAAAGTGGTTTTTATGATAAGTGCCCGAAAGCACTGTTATCCGCAGAATTTGCAAGCCGACGCTTCGTCATGGTCGTAATACAGGCTCACCTGTTTGCCATCGTGGTCGATGATATGGAATTTGTGTTCAAACACAGGGTCGAGCACTTGCGCAGTCACTACTTCGCACGGCGGGCCTTCTTTCGCGATTTTGCCATCACGCATGGCTACGATGTGGTGCGCATAGGCCGAGGCAAAGTTAATGTCATGCAACACAACAATCACGGTTTTGCCAAGGGCGCTCACGAGGCGTTGCACGTTTTTCATCATTTCAACAGAGTAGCGGATGTCGAGGTTGTTCAGCGGTTCGTCGAGGAAGATATACGGCGTGTCTTGCGCCAAAATCATGGCGATAAATGCCCGTTGACGCTGCCCGCCAGAAATTTTATCGAGGTATTTTTCGGCCATGTCGCCCATGTTCAAGTAGTCCAAGGCTTCGGCAACTTTGCGCTTGTCTTCGTCACCCAGTTTGCCGCCGCAGTGCGGAAAGCGCCCGAACTCCACCAAGTCATTCACTGTAATACGAATGGCGAGCTGCTGGCTTTGTTTGAGAAACGCAATGTGCTTAGCCAGCTCATTGGACTTGATGTTGCGGATGTCTTGCCCGTGCAGCAGCACTTGGCCGCTTTGGGCGGGCACAAGGTTGGTCATCACGCTCAGCAGTGTGGACTTGCCTGCACCGTTAGCACCAATGAGTGCCGTGATTTCATGTTCCCGCACGGTGAGGCTCACATCTTTGAGAATTTCCTTGTCGCGGCCATACGACTGCACGATATTTTGCACTTGTATCATACACGGTTCTCCTTTAGTATCAAGTAGAATATATAGGTGCAGCCCACCAGGTTGATGATGACCGTCACAGGCACAGCACCGCGCAGCAGTTCCATCACGCCTTGCCCAGCCACCAGCGCAAAGGTCGCAATCATAGATGACGCGATGAACAGCGGCATGTGTTTGTAGGTCTTGAGCAGCTCACGTGCGGCATTAACCGCCAGCAAGCCCAAAAATGTTAGCGGGCCAATGAGCGCCGTTGCCACGCTCATGCCCACGGCAATGAGAATGAGGTTTATGTTCAACTCTCGTTCATATGCCACGCCCAAGCCTTTCGCTTGCTGTGGCCCCAAGCTCATCACATTGAACTTGCGATGCCGCAGCAATGTGACTACAACCACTGCCATTATGATGGGCAGCACATACCAAACCAAGTCTGCGCTGATGTTGTTGATGTTCACGCTGGTTGCCGCCTGCACCTGAAAAAACTCGCTTTGATTCATGATAATTTGCAAATAGCGTGTGCTGCTGCTGATAATTCCGCTGAGCACCAGCCCGAACATGAGCAAAAACACGGTATTATTGCGGCTTGAGCGCAAGATAAAGCCAAACATAAAAAATGATATCACAATCATTACGCCAGCACTCACAAAAAAGTTCACCAATGGGTTAGCGAACAACAGGTGTGACGCGCCAAAGATAAACACCAGTGCCGTTTGCGTGCCCACGAAAACCGAGTCAAAGCCGATCATTGAGGGCGTGAGCACACGACTTTGTGTGATGGTTTGGAACGAAAGGCTCACCACCGCCAACACCACTGCCGACGCAACCATGGCAACCAAGTGCGGAATCGCCCGAGCCAATATATTCGCAAATGCATCAGGCGAAACAGGAATGCCCAACTGAATAATCGGCTGCATTCTCGCCCAAGTGCGCGAGTAAAGATACAGCGCCGTGGCGGCCACCAACAACACCGACAGCACCACAAACACCATCACCGTGCGCTTTCTGCTATACGTTGCTCGAGAGCTCGTGCCACTTGATGCCGCAAAAAGCTGGAATTTATGCCACAGTTGCTTTGCGCCTGCGTAATTTTCCGCCATACATCCCCCTTAACAGATACATCATAAACACCACACCGCCCACCACGCTGATGGTCACGCTCACGTTCATCTCAAACGGGAACATCACCAAGCGGCTCACAATGTCACAAAGCAGCACAAACACTGCACCAAACAGCATCAAGTCAACGATGGACTTCTTTAAATTGTCACCGTAAAAAGACGTTGCCATGTTCGGGATAATCAGCCCAATGAACGGCAGTGGCCCCACCGCAACAAACGTGGAAGCACTAATTAGCGCAACAATCACCAGTGCCAACATCACCACACGGTTGTAGTTCAACCCCAAGTTCTTTGCAAAGTCAGCCCCAAGGCCAATGATGCTGAATTTCGTGGCAAACACCACCGCGAGCACCAAGGGGATGCTGACAATCCAAACAAAGCGGAAGTCGCCAAGCCGCGCAAAGCTGCCCAAGTAGATTTGCTGCAAAAATTCCATCGCTCCAACTTCAGCAAAACGAAAAGATAACGCCGTGGACAGCGCCAGAATCAGCCCGCCGTACATCATACCCAGCAACGGGATGTAAACAACCTCGCGAATTTTTAGCCGGTTAATCACCGCCGTGAACAGTAACGTTGACAACAACGCAAACACAAACGCAAACAGCGTTTGCACCCAACCGGATTGTTGACCGAAAAAAATAAACGGCAGCAGCGAACCCAGTGCGGCGGCATCAATCGTGCCGGCTGTGGTGGATGACATAAATTTGTTGCGGCTCACCGCTTGCATCAGCAGCCCTGCCACTGAAAGCCCGGCCGCCGCCAACACCACGGCAATCGTACGTGGCAAGCGGCTGTGCACAAAAACTAGGCGTGCATTTTCATCGCCGCGGATTGCCGCCATCATACCAATGTCGCTCATAGAGCCAATTTCAAGCGACAAGACCACCAGTAAGATAAATAGCGACATAATAATCATGCGCTTCCATTGCCGAGCGAAAAAGCGTTTTGTCAAAAACGTATACCCTTCTTTCCATTTAAGTTAGTTTCTTCTAACTTGTATGTTAGCATAAACTAACTTAAATGTCAAGGTTTTTTTACTAATTTTGAATCAAAATAAAAATGCCGGTTCACATCATCGCGAACCAGCAAAATATAATATTTTAGCCGCAAGTCTGGAATTGGTGGCGTGATTTTGGACATGAAAAAACCACCCAAAAGGCAAAGACCCATATGGATGGTCGTAGTGGTGCGGATAAGAGGACTTGAACCTCCACCGAGTTGCCCCGACTAGAACCTGAATCTAGCGCGTCTGCCAGTTCCGCCATATCCGCAACAACTATCATTTTATCACATTGGCGGGCGGTTGTCAAGCCCTTTTTTGCATTTTGCGCAAAAAAACGACAGAGTGCAATGCTCTGCCGTGAAGATTCGGGCAGGGAGCTACGCCTCAACAAAATTTCGCACAATAGCTACGGCGTTGAGCACTAAAAGTAGCACGGCGCTGATGATGCTAAGTATTCACGGTATAGAGAATCACATGATTGATTCTGCAAAGGCTTGTCAAGCCCTTTGTTGTGTGGTATAATAGAAAAAAACGCACAAGGAGAACTCTATGACCAAAATGCTTTATGGTATGCACCCCAACGGCAGCGAAGTTTATGCCTACACCCTAGACAACGGCAGCATCAAGGCAAAATTTGTGTCCTTCGGCGCAGCCATCGATGAACTTTGGGTGGCAGACCGCCACGGCACGCCTGCTAACATACTGATTGGTCACGCAGATCTGCAAGACCGCATGGAAAACAACACTGCGCGCGGCGAGATCTGCGGCCGTGTGTGTAATCGCATCAGCGGCGCGAAGTTCACGCTCAATGGTGAGCAGTTCAATCTCACTGCCAGCGACGAGGGGGAGTTCACCCTGCATGGCGCGAAGGAATTCAACACCGCGCTGTGGGATGTGCGTGAAGTCAGCGACAGCAGCATCTCGTTTGCCTACGCCAGCGCGGCGGGCACACATGGTTTCCCCGGCACGGTGACTACGCTGGTGCGTTATACGCTTGATGGCAGCGCGCTGCGCATTGAGTATGAAGCCACAAGCGATGCCGACACCATCCTCAACCTCACCAACCATGCGTATTTCAACTTAGCGGGCGCGGGCAGCGGGCAGATTTTCAATCAGCAGCTGCGCATTGATGCTGAGCATTATTTGCCGCTGAACGACATGCTTTGTCCTACCGGTGAGCTTGCCAGCGTGGCGGGTACGCGTTTTGACTTCCGCCAGCTGCGTGAGATCGGCGAGGTTTACGACGTGAACTTCTGCAACCCGGGCGCGATTGAGGCCTTTGACCCCGCCAGTGGTCGCCGCATGACCGTCGAGACCGACCTGCCTGGCGTGCAGCTCTACACCGGCGAGTGCTTGTGCGAGCCTTTCACCGGCTTTTGCTTGGAAACCCAGTTTTGGCCCGACGCACCAAACCAGCCGAGCTTTCCGTCCATTGTGCTGCGGGCAGGGGAGACTTGGACGAGCTGGACGACATTTACCTTCACAACCTAACGGGGGATGACGCCGAGAAATCGCCGGTGAAATCAAATGACGCCTACCGCTGGATGGTGTTTGTATAAGCGCCATACATTGCCGCGCACAAGCGCGGAACAGTTCGGACAAGGGGATGCAATATGCCCTTTTGAAGCAGGAAGCGGAAGTATTCGAGGCCTCTAAAGGGTAGCGGAGAATCGGCCCCTCTTTGGTTAAGCCCGGAACGCGCGCAGCGCGAAGAACAAACAGAACCCCGCCTTTTGATATTTGAACCCATCAAATATCAGGAGGTTCGGTGTGAGCAGAAAAACTGAAAATACCGCATTCATCTGTGCCCATTGTGGCGCAGCAGTGTTGCCGCTGACCAACGGCAGTTATCGCAACCATTGCCCGCAATGTTTGCATTCACTGCATGTTGACGATGTGCCCGGCGACAGAGCCAGCCAATGTTTTGGCTTAATGAAGCCCGTGGGCGTGGTGCAGCACAGCAAAAAAGGCTGGCAGATTGTGCATCGCTGTCAAGCTTGCGGGGTGCGGAAATTCAACCGCGCAGCTCCGGATGACATGGACGCAATCATCGCAAAAATGAAGCAAGGAGAGCTTTAGATTTGAACGAACAACTGGAACCCATGGCGCAGTTCTTCAATGCCCGCAGCGAAATCTACGACGAAGCGCACCTAGGGCATTTGAAGAAAGACGGCGGCATGGCAAGCAAAGACATCGTTGCGCTGCATTTGCCCGCAGGCACGCGTGATATTCTTGACCTAGGCTGCGGCACCGGGCTTGAGCTCCCTGCAATTTTCGCGCAATTTCCACAAGCGAAGGTGCTGGGCATTGATCTTGCGCAGGACATGCTTGATTTGCTACACGAGCGTTGTGCGAACTTGGACGTGCAAACGCTGTGCATGAGCTATTTTGATTATGACTTCCCGCCCGCGCAGTTTGATGCTGTGATTTCGGTGATGAGCCTGCATCATTTTAGCCCTGCGCAAAAGTTGCAGCTGTTCACGCGTGTGCGCAGCACATTGCGGCCGGGTGGCGTGTTCCTCAACTGTGATTACTTTGCGAAGAACACCAGAGAAGAACGTGCGAACTTTGCCAAGCTTGCGCAAGCACATCAGCAGCCGGGCGAAACGCACTTCGATACCCCGCTGACGGCTCGGCATGAAATGCGCTTGTTGTGCCAGGCAGGTTTTGCGCAAGCTAAAATCGCGTGGCAGCAGGGAAACGCGAAGTTGATTCATGCAACATAACAGTATTCACTTTATGCTTGAATATTCACTGCAAGTGTGGTATAATAGTTGCATTACACACGTTGGGAGTTTACCATGACACAACAACAAAGTCGCGCCGCGCGTGAGCAAGCCTTCGCGCTGCTGTTTGAGATGGAATTTCATGCCGATTTGCAAGCTGTGCTTGCCGCGCGCGACGAAGACGCCGAGTCGCTGCATGAACTTGCGCTACAATTTGCTACCCTTGCGGTGGAAAATTTGCCAGCGCTTGATGAGGAAATCGCCAAGCGCCTTAAGCCTGGTTGGCGGCTGGGGCGCATCCCGCGCGCCACGCGTGCGCTGCTGCGCCTTGCCCTTTGCGAGATGCTGCACATGGACGACATCCCCGTGGGTGTGAGCATCAACGAGGCAGTGGAATTGGCCAAGCTTTATGGCGACGAGGATGCGCCGAAGTTTGTGAATGGATTGTTAGGTGCTATCGCTAGAAGCAGTGAGCAGGAGCCTAGCAGTGAAGCAGAATAGAACACAGCGAAGCGACGGAGCCCCGCCGCAGGCGGTGGGGATTGACACAAGCAATTACACCACAAGTTTGGCCTTGTATGATGGCGAACTGGTTTGGCAGGCTAAACGCCCGCTACCGGTGAAGGCTGGCGAGCTGGGGCTGCGGCAGAGAGATGCGCTGTTTCATCACACGGTTGCGCTGCCTGCCATGATTGACGAGTTCTTGCGTGGGCAGAATATCACCGCCGTGGGCGTGAGCAACCGCCCGCGTGACGTGCAGGGCAGCTACATGCCCTGTTTTTTGGCAGGTTTGAGTGCCGCACAGGCCATCGCAAGTGCTCTAGATATACCTTTAACTATGTACTCTCACCAGCAGGGGCATTTGGCCGCGGCGTTATATTCGACTAAGCGGCTGGATTTGCTGCACGGTGAGTTCTTGGCCTGGCATGTCAGCGGCGGCACAACCGAGCTGCTGCATGTGCGCCCCGGGCTACAGGCTGCGTGCATTGGCGGCACGGCGGATCTCAACGCCGGGCAACTGGTGGATCGTGTGGGGGCGCAGCTGGGATTAGACTTCCCTGCCGGGCCTGCCCTCGACGCACTGGCACAGCGTGGCGAGCATCAGCGCGTGCGTGCGAGTGTAACGGGCATGCAAATGCACCTTTCTGGCGTGGAAAACCAGTGCAAGCAGATAGAGGATTCCCCGGAAAACATTGCGCGGTTTTGCTTGGCAACGATTGCGCAGGCCATGATAGAGATTACGCATGCGGCGGGTGACTTGCCGCTGGTTTGCGCGGGCGGTGTGTGTTGCAGCCAAGTGCTGCGCGAGATATTTTGTGCGGCGTTTCCGCATGCGCTGTTCGCTGCGCCGGAATTTTGCGCAGACAACGCGGCGGGCATCGCAATACTAGCAGGGGAGGGCATGATATGTTAGCACCCCTCACCGTTTCGCAACTGAATAAATATGTCAAGTTCCTGCTGGAGGAAAGCGACGGCTTGCGCGGCTTGGCCGTGGCGGGCGAGATCAGCAATTTCAAGGCGCACTATAGCGGGCACTGGTATTTTACGCTCAAGGATGACAAAGCCGCATTGCCGGCGGTCATGTTTGCCGAAGCGAATCGTCGCTTGGGCTTTGTGCCGCACAACGGCATGCACGTGGTGGTGTTCGGGCGTGCATCGCTGTATGAACGCGACGGCAAGTTTCAAGTTTATGCCGAAGCCATGCAGCCCGACGGTTTAGGCGCACTGTATCTAGCCTTTGAGCAGCTCAAAGAACGCCTTGCCGCCGAGGATTTGTTTGACGAACAGCATAAACGCCCCAT
>WRBQ01000032.1 GCA_009784445.1 Oscillospiraceae bacterium | reverse complement strand
GGCATGCGTGCCTACACCTGCACCATGAACTTCAACGTGCTGTTTGCCAATGCAAATCGCGCAATCATCTACAAACCGTTGCCGCGCTACCCGGGCATTACGCGGGACTTGGCCGTGGTGTGCGACATCGACCTGCCGGTGCTTACCCTGCAACGCGAGATTGAACAGGCCGCCGGCAAGCTGTGCGAGCAAGTTGCGCTGTTTGATGTGTACACCGGCGAGCAAGTCGAAAGCGGCAAGAAGAGCGTGGCATTCAGCCTGCGGTTGCGCAGCGCAGAAGGCACGCTGACCGACGAACAGGCCGACGCGGCAGTCAAACGCTGCGTGAAGGCACTTGACAAGATGGGTGTGAGTTTGCGGGCATGATATTTCAACAAATTCAGCAGCATTATCCCGGGTTATCCAAAAGCCACCGCAAAGTGGCCGATTTCATCATGCAAAATGTAGACAAAGCTGCATTCATGACGGCGGCTGCCATCGGCGCAACGGTGGGGGTCAGTGAATCCACCGTGGTGCGTTTTGCGGCCGTGGCCGGTTATGGCGGCTACCCGCAACTGCAAAAATATTTGCAGAACATGATTCGCAGCAGCCTCACCAGCGTGCAGCGCTTGCAGGCTGCCGACGTAAAACTGGGCGGCCGTGAGGATAAGATACTCGACCGCACTATGGCTGCCGACGCCGAGCTCATTCGCCGCACACTTGAACAAACCGACCACCAGGCCTTTGCCGAAGTGGTGCAGGCCATTGCGCAAGCACGGCGCATTTATATCCAAGGCACACGCTCTTCGGCCACGCTTGCGAGTTTTTTGGCGCTTTATCTGAACATTCTGCACCCCGATGTCGTGCATGTGGACACCTTAGCTTATGAGCAAATGATGCGCATTGGCGAGCAGGACATGTGCATCGCCATCAGCTTTCCACGTTACTCCGAGCACACGCTCAGCGCGCTGCGTTTTGCGCGTGACCGTGGCGCCACCACCGTGGCCATCACCGACGCCTCGCATTCACCCATTGCACAGGTGAGCCAGCATGTGCTGCTCGCCGCCTGCGACGCCGCATCCTTCGTGGATTCCCTCGTGGCACCGCTGAGCTTGATTAACGCTTTGCTGGCCGCCTGCGCGCGTAGCCAGGGCGACCAAATGCTGCAAACCCTGCATGAGCTGGAAGACATTTGGGCGCAATACGACGTATATGCCGCCCCTGCGGGGAGCTAGGTCGCTTCGCTGTGGCACCTGCGGTGCGGCTCTTGGTCGCTTCGCTGTGATCTATCCGAATATTCATAAAGAGGCGGGGAGTAATTCCCTGCCTCTTTATCATGCTCAAGTAAAGCACAGCGAAGCGACCAGCTCGCCACAGGCGTGAAAGTTTTTTCGAAAAACAGCTTGACATGTTCGATTTTTTGTGGTATAATGTCACAAAAGACAGCAACGAAAAGGAGATAGGCTCCCCCTCACCTATAGCCGAAATAACCCTTCAAAGGAGTGCAGCACATGACTAACTCCGCAAAGCTTGATATTCTGCAAAAAATGGCACTCAACCATGCAAACAACCAGCACAAAACTTACGTGATTAACGTGCTGGCGGACCATACGGAAGATGACTGTGTTGACCGGGTGTTCTTAGACTGGCTAAGCGAATTACTGGCATAAAGCAAAAGCGACCGTCAAGAGGGGAGACGGTCGCCCCTGCGGGGAGCAAGTCGCTTCGCTGTGCTTTATCCAAGTATGACAAAGAGGCCGCAAACATTTCGCACACAAAAAACGAGGCAGGGGATAATCCCCGGCCTCTTTATGTTTTCTCGGATAGACTACAGCGAAGCGGTCAAGCCGCACCGCAGGTGCCTAGTACATGCCACCCATGCCGCCGCCAGCTGCCATGGCAGCTGCACTTGCGGCTGCGTCGGCTGCGGGGTCGGGTTTGTCGGCCACTAGGGACTCCGTCGTCAGCACCATGGCTGCAACTGAGGCCGCATTCGTCAGCGCGCTGCGGGTAACTTTGGTGGGGTCAAGAATACCCGCTTGCAGGATGTCGCCGTAGGTGTCAGTGGCGAAATCATAGCCGTAGTTCAAGCCGCCTTTGGCCATGATCGCATTGACCACCACGCTGCCTTCCACGCCTGCATTTTGCGCAATTTGGCGCAGGGGAGCTTCCAAACCTTTAAGCACGATGTTCACGCCAGTTTTGTGGTCTGCGTCGGTGATGTCATTCAGCAACGCTTGCACAGCAGGCACGCAGTTCAGCAGTGCCACGCCGCCGCCTGCCACATAGCCTTCTTCAACGGCTGCTTTGGTTGCGGCAAGGGCATCTTCGATGCGCAGTTTTTTCTCTTTCATTTCGGTTTCGGTGGCAGCGCCCACTTTAACCACTGCCACGCCGCCAGCGAGTTTCGCCAAGCGCTCTTGCAGTTTTTCACGGTCGAAGTCGCTGGTGCTCACTTCAATGGCTGCGCGAATTTGGCTCACGCGGTTATCAATATCTGCTTTGTTACCCGCACCACCAACAATCGTTGTGGTTTCTTTGGTCACGCGCACGGTTTTGGCGCGACCCAAGTCAGCAATGGTGGCGTCTTTGAGTTCCAGACCCAAGTCACTGGTCACCACTTGCCCGCCAGTGAGGGTAGCGATGTCTTGCAGCATTTCTTTGCGGCGGTCGCCAAAGCCGGGGGCCTTCACGCCAACGCACACGAAGATGCCGCGCAGACGGTTAACCAAAATGGATTGCAGGGCTTCGCCTTCAATGTCTTCAGCGATGACCACGAGTTTCTTTTGCATTTGCAGCACTTGCTCCACCAGCGGCAGAATGTCAGCAAAGCTTGCAATCTTTTTGTCAGTGATGAGAATGAACGCTTCTTCGTTGTCGATGACAGCTTCCATTTTTTCGGCATCGGTCACCATGTAGGGGCTGATGTAGCCGCGGTCAAACTGCATGCCTTCCACCACATCGCAAGTGGTGTCGGCGGTTTTGCTTTCTTCCACGGTAATCACGCCGTCTTTGGTCACTTTCTCCATGGCTTCGCCCACGATTTGGCCGATGGTTGCATCGCCCGAAGAAACAGTCGCAATGCGCGCAATGTCAGCAGGGGAGCTCACGGTATTGCTGTGGGCTTGCAGGGCTTCCACGGCAGTGTCAACCGCTTTTTGAATGCCATATTTCACGGCCATGGGGTTTGCGCCTGCAGCCACGTTTTTCATGCCTTCGCGCACCAGTGCTTGCGCCAACAGGGTGGCAGTGGTAGTGCCGTCACCTGCGATGTCATTGGTTTTGGTGGCCACTTCTTTCACCAGCTGTGCGCCCATGTTTTCAAAGGCGTCTTCCAGTTCAATGTCTTTGGCAATAGTCACACCATCGTTGGTGATCAGCGGTGCGCCGTACTTTTTGTCCAGCACCACGTTGCGGCCTTTGGGCCCCAAAGTGATGATAACAGTGTTTGCCAGTTTATCAATGCCCGCTTGCAGGGCGCGGCGAGCTTCTTCGCCGAAAATAATTTGCTTTGCCATAATGTAATTCCTCCTATAATTCAAATAAAAATTCTAGCGCGTGCCACTGCGCAAACGATGCACATGGGCAAAAAACGCGAGGGAGCCCCACCGCAGGTGGCTATTCTACAGTCGCCAAAATATCAGCGACGCTCAGTACGGTGTATTCTTCTTTGTCCAAGCTCACATTCGTGCCGGCGTATTGCTTAAAGATCACGCGATCGCCAATTTTCACGGTCATGGGGTTGTCGTCAGTGCCGGGGCCCACGGCCACAACCTCGGCCATTTGCGATTTCTCCTGTGCGTTGCCCGCCAAAATAATACCGCTGCGGGTGGTTTCTTCAGCGGCCACGGCTTGCAGCACCACGCGGTCGCTAAGGGGTTTAATGGTCATTGCTGTTCCTCCTATGTTATAAAAAATGTGCAATAAATTAGCACTCATTGTAGCTGAGTGCTAATTCTATTATAACATGCTTTTTTGGCAAAATCAAGGGCTTTTGCAAAATTTTATGAATCGTTTACATTTCCGCCATACGAAATGGCCCGAAAGACCATCACAAACGCAACTTCCTGCACAAGCTCATAGTTTTGCTCAACGAACTCACGCAAGCCATGCTGGTTGGTTTCCAGCTCACGCGGTTGCACCAGCAGCCATTCGGTCACAGCGGGCACTCTGTCGCCATGCCAGTTAGGGAACATATACAAGTGCGGGCGGCGATATAGATGCACGGCCAAGAAGGTGGTTGCCGTCACGCTGCCCTCGGGCAGGTTGCGCAGCACGTCGTTAACTTGCGCGATGCGCTGTTCGTTCACCTGCATGGTACGCTCAAAATGTGCAAAGCGCGGCAGCAGCAACGGCAGGGTAGTGAGCATGCTGGCAATCACCGCAAAGATGAGTATTCGCTGACGGTTGATGCGCTTCATGCTGCGCAGCGCAAGCAGCCCCAACACCATGGCCATGGCAAACGTGGCATAGTGATATTGAAACCCAATGCGGAACTGGAAAGCGTAGTTGGACAGAAAATTGATGACCAGCAGCGGAATGAGCAACACCCAGTCGGCGCCTTTTTTGCGCAACAGGGGGGTAAATCCTAGGGGCAGCAGCAGCCACAGCATAAACGGGAATTTCTCGGCCGTAAACACCTGTGAAATCACGTAGCCCATGTTGCTAAGAATAACCTGCATCACATCGAAAAAGCCAGGGTCAACACTGCCGGGCAGGAAGTAATTTTGCAGGCGGCTCACCATCATATAACCGCCAAGTGATTCAATAATCGCCCGCGCGATGAGGAACCAAGCCACACTCGCCGCGAGAATCCCCACGGCCGAAAGCACGCGTCGGCGCTCTTTTTCAGCTGCCCATTTGTGCCCCAATAGTAGCCACAAACCCAGCACACCGGCGTAAATAGCAGCGTCCTCCTTCACCATCAGCACAAGGCCGGTGAACAGCAGCATGGGCAGCGCCTTTTGCTTAAGCATGAAGTAAATCGCCCACAGCACCAGCACGGTGAGGAACTTGTTCTCGTGAAAGTCAAACAACAGCCCGCTAGAGAAAGCAGGGTTGAAGATAAACAATAGGCAGCTCATGATAATCAGCCGCGGCGACTTGCCAAACAGATGCTGCGCAATGCCACGCACCGCAAACACACCTGCGCCCACCGCTGCCGCTTGAATCACCAGCAGCGTTTCAATGCGCGGCACCAGCAGGTAAAACGGCAGCACGAGGTAGTAGATGGGCGACACATGAATCGCAAAATGGCTCAGCAGCTGGTTGCGCTCCACGGTGGTGAGCATACGGCCGGTGTGGCGTGCGAACTCAAACATCTGCGCAAAAATGCCAAGATCAAAGGTGGTGGCGTTGAACACTCGCAGCCGCAAAATGCTGTAGTAAGCCATCACAGCCGTGAAGATGACAAACAACAGCACCGCCACTAGATGGGTTGTCCACATGGGCATGTTGTGCGCTCGCAAAAAGGGGTTCCGCTCGGGCTTGAATGCCCACAGCAGCACGACGTATACCGGCAGGCTCAGCCCCAGTGCCAAGATGATATCGCTGGGCGCGTTGATGGCTGCCAGCAAGCTGAAACATGCCACCACGCCTGCAACCGCCATGGCCATGCCACGTTGATGCTGTTGCAGCACGCCCAGCACAAGCATACCCGCTGCAATCGCTAGACCCACTGCGCCAAACAGCAACCAGCTCAGCTCCTGCACCATGTGCAAATTGAGAAAACCGTGCGGGCTGTGCAGCATCACCGCGCAGGTTGCGCCAAACAGCGCCGCCGCCGCAACGGCAATCCACCCGCCCCGTTTCAGGGCAGGTGAGAAAGTTTTGATAAGATATTGCATGGGGCCTCTTTTCTGTTCTTATTTTGCAAAAAAGAACCAAAAAAACTAGCCGCCCCTGCGGGGAGCAGACGCTTCGCGGTGAAATCTTAATGAAAGCCTAAGAGGAAAGCCCCGCCTCCCCCTTGGGGGAGGTGCCCCGCAGGGCGGTGGGGGTAAATTACAAATGCAGCACCCGATCCTTAATCTCCCGCGTCTTGCCCACATTCCAAAAATTTTCGCCCAAATAGCCACAGGTGCGGCGGGTGACGTTCATTTGCTGGCGATCTTTGTTGCCGCATTGCGGGCACTGCCAGGTGAAGTCGTCGTCCACGGTGATTTCGCCGTCAAAGCCGCACACGTGGCAGTAGTCGCTTTTGGTGTTGAACTCGGCGTACTGAATGTTATCGTAGATGAAGCGCACGATGTCCTCAAGCGCCTCAAGATTATGCCGCATGTTGGGGATTTCCACATAGCTGATGGCACCGCTGCTGCTAATCGTCTGGAACTGTGACTCAAAATTGAATTTAGCAAAGGCATCAATCGGCTCGCGCACATCCACGTGGTAGGAGTTGGTGTAGTAGCCTTTGTCGGTGATGTCTGCAACTTGGCCAAAGCGCTCGGCATCAATGCGCGCAAAGCGATAGCACAAGCTTTCGGCCGGCGTGCCGTAAAGCCCAAAGCCAATGGAGGTTTGCTGCTTCCATTTGTCGGCGGCGGCGCGCAGGCGGTGCATCACTTGCAGGGCGAAGTCAAGGCCAGCGGGGTCGGTGTGGCTCACGCCGCGCATGAGCTTGGTCACTTCATACAGCCCAATGTAACCCAGCGAAATAGTGCTGTAACCGCCCACGAGGTAGTCATCAATCAGCTCGCCTTTGGCCAGCCTTGCGATGGCGCCATATTGCCAGTGCACCGGCGACACATCGCTCTTCGTGCCTTTTAGCGCCTTGTGGCGTTCCATCAGCGCCTCAAAGCAAAGCTCCAAGCGTTCGTCCAGCATGGCCCAAAAGGCGTTGTCGTCGCCCCGGCAAAGCAGACCAATTTGCGGCAAGTTCAGGCTCACCACGCCTTGGTTAAAGCGCCCCTCAAATTTATAGTTGCCGTGCTCGTCCTTCCATGGGTTAAGAAAACTGCGACAACCCATGCAGCTGTAGACATTGCCTTCGTAGTTCTCGCGCATTTTTTTCGCGGAAATATAGTCAGGATAAAGCCGTTTCGCGCTGCACTGCACAGCTAATTTTGTGAGATAATCATACTTGCCGCCTTGCAAGCTGTTGTGGTCCTCCAGCACATAAATGAGCTTGGGGAAGGCCGGGGTAACATACACGCCCTTTTCGTTTTTGATACCCTGAATGCGCTGCTTGAGAATTTCCTCGATGATCAGCGCGTTCTCGGCGCAATATTCATCGTCTTCACGCAAATGCATGAACAGCGTAACAAAGGGGCTTTGGCCGTTGGTCGTCATCAGCGTGTTAATTTGATACTGAATGGTTTGCACGCCGCTTTTCAGCTCGTTGCGCAGCAGGGTGTTCACTAGGGTGTCCTGTGCCTGCGGCGAAATGCTGTGTCCGCAGTCTTCGGCCACTTGTTTGTTGATCTTTTCGCGGCTTCGCTGTAGAAACTTGCCTAGATGGGTTACATCCACGCTTTGCCCGCCATATTGATTGCTAGCGACGCTTGCGATGATTTGCGTCATCACCGTGCAGGCCACCTGGAATGAGCGCGGGCTTTCGATGAGCTTGCCGTTCATCACCGTGCCGTTGTCCAGCATGTCGCCAATGTTGATCAGGCAGCAGTTGAAGATGGGTTGCAGGAAGTAGTCAGTATCATGAAAGTGAATCACACCTTCGTCGTGCGCTTGGGAGATGTGATCCGGCAGCAACAGGCGGCGGGTAAGGTCGCGGCTCACTTCACCTGCGATTAAATCGCGCTGCGTGGCCGCCGTGGCCGCGTTTTTGTTGGAGTTCTCGTCCATCACGTCGCGGTTTTTGCCGTGAATCAAATCGCGAATGGTGTCGTCCGTCGTGTTGGCTTTGCGCACAAGGGCACGGGTGTAGCGATAGATAATGTAGGCTTTCGCTAGGGCATACTTGCCCAGCTCCATCAGCGCTTGCTCAACAATATCCTGGATGTCCTCCACCAGAATACGCTCACGCGTGCGCCGCTCAATGCCGCGCACAATGTCTTCAATTTGCTCGTCGGTGGCTTGGTGTTGAGGCTCCACCGCTAGGTTGGCTTTTTGCATGGCCAGAATAATTTTGCTGCGATTAAAGGGCACAAAAGTGCCGTCGCGCTTGATGACTTTCACGAGTCCACATCCTCCAAGGTATCTTTTAGCTAAGCTATTATAGCACTTTGCGGCAGGCCTGTCAATAGGCAAAAGACACAAAATATAGTTTATTTTTTGGGCATATACGACAGGTTCACACTAGATGTGGTGCGTTTCCCCAGCATAAGCATAAACGCGCTGCACACGGGCGCTCACCCGGCAGCAAGCTTCGTAGTTTATCGTGCCGCACCACTGCGCAAGCTGCTCCATACTAATGCCATCGCCCACCAGCAGCACTTCGTCGCCCACCGCAACGCCGGGGATGTCCGTCACATCCACCATGCATTGGTCCATGCACACCCGACCTAAAATCGGCGCGGGCCGCCCGGCAATCATCACGTGGCCAACATTACTCAGCGCACGAGGATAGCCATCGGCATAGCCCACGGGCAGGGTAGCCACGCGGGTTTCTCGCGCGGTCACAAAGGTGTGGCCATAGCTAATACCGGTGCCAGCGGGCACGGTTTTCACATGGCTCACGCGTGCTTTCCAAGTCATGGCAGGCAGCAGGGGCAGCGCAGAGTGCTCCACCTGCTCGCTGGGATAAAGCCCATACAACGCAAGCCCCACGCGAATCATGTCGTAGTGGCAGTCAAAGTTAATCAGCGCGGCGGAGTTGCAAGCGTGTTTGACAGGAATGTCGGGCAATTTTGCAGCAAAAATATCAAAGCGAGCATATTGCTCCAAGGCGCAGGCCTTGTCGGCTTCATCAGCACAGGCAAAATGGGTGAACAACCCCTCAATACACAGATTAGGCAACGCGGCAATTTGCGCAATTTCTTCAAGCGATTTCGCATCATCCGCAAAGCCCAAGCGGCTCATGCCGGTGTCAATGGCAATGTGTACGATTGCAGTTTTATCTTGTGCAACCGCAACGCGTGAAAGCTCCTGTGCCTGTTCAAGCGTATAGATCGTCAACGTAATGTCATGCACAAGCGCTTCGGCGTATTGCTCAGCTGCGATGTAGCCCAGCAGCAGCAGGGGAGTGGCAATCTCAGCGCGGCGCAATTCGAGGGCTTCGTCCAAGCAGGCCAAGCCGAACATATCGCACTTGCCCTGCAAAAACCGCGCAAGTTCTACCGCGTCATGGCCATAGGCATTGGCCTTCAGCGACAGCAAAAGTTTAACATGGGGCTGCATTTTTTCACGCATTGCAGCAACGTTATGCGCAATGTTATCGAGTGAAATCTCAACCCAAGTACGATATTTGTGCAAGTGTTTCTCCTTTTGGTGCAGCCACCGCTACAATAAAATCTGCATGAGCATCACAAAATAATATCTCCGCCGCCTCACCCAAGCCGGATTTTAGTCGCGCCTCGTAGGCCGTCCAAAGCTTAAGAAACGGCACATCATCCTCGCCCGGGAAAAGCTTACGGCGAATCGCAGCCTCGTTTTTCACTGCGCGATTTGCAGGTTCAACATCGCAGCCAATGGGGGAGTCTTCGCACACCGCCACCAGCACCATGCCGCCGCTGTGGCTGATGCTAAAGTGCGGCCCGCCGGGCAAATAAGGCTTGCCGCCCGGCGCAATGCGAATGTCATCCTCATGGCAGCCCAGCATATGGCAAGCAAATGCACGCCCCTCGCTGTGCTCCATCCACGTATAGTACAAACTTATCATGTCAGCTGATGGTAGCCCTTTTTGCCCTTTTTTATCATCACCGGCAGGGCAATTTTTTCAATAATATAGGCAAAATCGGTCACTTTAGCATCGTCCACCAGCACGCCGCCTTGTTCAATCAGCCGCCGTGCTTCGCTTTTGCTTTTCGCCAAACCCGTCAGCGTCAGCGCATCAATGATATTGATGTCGGCGTCAATCTGCGTGCTGGGCGTGCTGCCACCTGCGCCCGCGCCACCGAACAAGCTCTTGGCTGCGGCTTGGGCTTTGTCGGCTTCTTCGCTGCCGTGGATGAGTGCGGTCACTTCCCAGGCAAGGCGCTGCTTGGCTTCATTGATGGCGCTGCCCTCAAGTGTTGCATAATCTGCGATTTCCTCTAAGGGCACAAAAGTGAGCATGTTCATGCAGGTTATCACATCGGCATCCGCGGTGTTGCGGAAATATTGATAGAAATCATAGGGCGTGGTTTTTTCGGGGTCAAGCCACACAGCGCCCTTTTCTGTTTTGCCCATTTTTTTGCCTTCGCTGGTCAGCAGCAAATTGCAGGTGAGGGCATAGACCTCGTTTTGATCGGCGCGGCGGTTTAGCTCCACGCCGGCAATCATGTTGCTCCATTGGTCGTCGCCGCCCAGCTGCATGGTCACGCCATGGTTGCGGCGCAGATGCAAAAAGTCATAGCCCTGCATGATCATGTAGTTAAGCTCGAAAAAGCTAAGACCTGTTTCGAGTCTTGCTTTGTAGCACTCAGCAGCCAGCATGCGGTTCACGGAAAAATGCACGCCAATTTCGCGCAAAAACTCAATGTAGTTCAGCCCGCAAAGCCAGTCGGCATTGTTCACAATTTCGCCTTTGCCTTCGCTAAAGTCCACTAGGCGTGCCATTTGTGTTTTAAAGCAAGCGATGTTGTGCGCTAAATCTTGCGGTGTGAGCATTTTGCGCATGTCGGTTTTGCCGCTGGGGTCGCCCACCAGTGCAGTGCCACCGCCAAACAGCGCCACGGGAATATGCCCCGCACGTTGCATGTGGCTCATGAACATCACGGCAACCAAGTGCCCCACATGCAAGCTGTCAGCAGTGGGGTCATAGCCAATGTAAAACTTCACGGGTTCGCCGCCATTGAGCAGCGCTTGCACTTTTTCTGGTGCAGTGCATTGCGCAATCAGATTGCGCGCTTGCAGTTGTTCGAATAAATTCATCGTGTTCTCCTCAAATAAAAAAATGCTTGACACACAAGCGAAATCATGCTATACTGAGAAACGAGGGACAGTGTCGCACAACAGTCGGCAACTGCTCTAACCCTCACCCAATGTGATAAAAAAGCGAGAAGTAACCGCCCAAGCTTTGCTGGCTCAGGGGCGGTTACTTCTTATTGCCGTGGTCTTTTGTTTCAAGAAAACGTGTTGCAACCACCAGAAAAACCAGTAAGTAAATCAACAGCTCTATTGTTTCCAACCGCTCACCCCCTTTCGGGAGCAAGGAAGCAACCGCCGCTATGCGCGACACCGACTATATTATACTATCTTTCGCGAGCAAATGCAAGCGTTTTCGAAAATTATTTCGCTAAAATCTTCCGTTATCGCACAACGCCCGATCAGCGGGCAAATCTTCGCCAGCCCAGATTTTCTTGGCCGTCCAAGCCTGATTCGCACCTGCCCAAAAATCGTTGCTCTCAGGCAAGCCCAGCGGCAAAAACACCGCCGTGCACAGATAAAGACTGCCGGTAGTGATGTAACTTTCACCCAAGCCGGGCTGGTTACCCAGCATGCCAATCTTCAGCCAGCCGTTTTTGTCAAACATGTCCTGCTCGTTGGAAAAAAAGCGTTGCAACACCGCACTCAGCGCACAGCGCACTTGTGCGGGAGGAAGCTCCGGCGGCAGCTGCTGTTGCTGTGCCAATTGCGCCAAAGCTTGAAACGCCCCAAAGCGATAACACAGCGACCGGCCAATGGGCGGGTAAGTACCCTCGGGCGAAATCATGCGCTCAAGCACCACTGCGTAGCGTTGTGCCCGCGCGAGCACAGGCTCGCTCATGCCCTGCCATTGCTCGTGTTGTGAGCCAACCGTGCGCAAAATATCCAGCAGCATGGGGTGGATGACAAAAGAGTTGTAGTAGTCCCAATGAAACGCAGGCCCGTCGCCATATGCACCGTCGCCAAGGTACCATTGCTCGTGTTGGCGCAAGGCGTAGTCCACGCGCATTTGATCCCAGTCGGGCTGTTCCATCACAAACAGCGCGGTTTCAATCATTGCCGAAAACAGCAGCCAGTTGTTAAAGTAGGGCGCTCGCCCCACACGCGTTGCCTTGAGCGCAGCAATCAGGTGCTGCCGATGCTCCGCTGGCAGCGCAAAAAATAGCTCCTGCGGTGCGCGCACAATGGCATGCGCCAAAAAGGCCGCGTCCACAATGGATTGCTGTGCGGTGAAACACATGAAGTCCGAGGAGGCGGGGTCTGTGCCCGCTGCAATGGCGCTGCATGCCAGTGCGCAATAACGTTGGCGCAGCTGCTCTTCTGCTGAATCTTCGCTGGGCTGCTCCAGCCAAGGCGCCATGCCTGCTAAGCTGCGGCCAAGTGCCTCAAGATAGGCCGTTTCGCGCGGTTCATGCAGCGGCATGGTTTGCTTAAGCTGACGCTGATGCAGTGCTTGCAACACAGGGTCGGTGATTTTCAGCATGGCGTTGAGCCAGTCGGCTCGATTATTCATGCCGCAACCTCGTCTTTAATCCACCGTGCAAAAAAGCTCGCCAGTTTGGCCTCGTAGCCCGCTTTATCCAGGTAGTACGCCATCACGTGGTGCGCACCCGGCACAAGAAACAACTCTTTTTCGCAGGTGGCCGCTTCGTGGCACTGTTCAGTCATATAGCAGGGCACAAAGGGGTCATCTGTGCCGCAAATAAACAGTGTAGGCCGTGCGAATTTCGCGGCCTTACCTAGGGGGTCAGCGTCGCGCTTAAGCGACTTGCCGGTGTAAAGCTTATACCACACCGCGCAGCTCCACATCACCGGTTTTGCGGCTTTGGGCATGCCCATCTTTTGCTGCGCAGCCAGCCACATCATATCAAAACCGTTGCTAAATCCGCAGTCCGCCACAATGCATTTAATATAAGCCGCGGGCTTGTTGGCATTCACATTCATCACCGTGGCCGCACCCATGCTCATGCCATGCAGCACAACTTGGGCGCCGTCGCCAAGGCGCTGTGCAAATTCATCTGCCCAGTCTGCAATATCTAAGCACTCCAAGCCAGAAAAACCAATGTATTTGCCCTCGCTGCGGCCATGGCAGCGTTGGTCGGGTGCAACGATATGAAAACCCTGCTCATGATACCAGCGGAAAAACGCCCCGAATTCACGCTGGCCGTCTGCGGTGTAGCCATGCGAAAACACCACCAGCTTTCGGCTTTCGCCCGCAGCAGGCAAGTAATGCCCGCGCAGCGTCAGCCCATCGCGCGAGAAAATTTCGACCTCTTGTAGGTTTTGTGCCGCAAACCATGCGCGGCCAACGTCACCCACTTCTTTGTAAAGCTCGGCTTGCCGTTGGGCTTCGGGGTTATCTTTTTTGTTCAGCGACGATCCATTTTCCTTCGGCCGTGTAAGCGACATTTGGAACGCCACGCGCCCAGCAATCGCCACCAAAATAAGTAAGAACGTTAAAACGCTAACCAGTGCAATCAACCATGCCATGTTCATGTTCTCCAATCTAGGTTTTGGGGATATTTAAGCAAGAAGAGCAAGCGAAAGTGCGAGCCGAAAGCCTCATTCGCTCCGCGAACCTTCCTCACCCTCCGCGAGGTCGGGAGCTCCTTCCTCGGGAAGGAGCTGGCACGCGCCGCGCGTGACTGAGGAAGGCTCGCGGAGCGATATGACATTCCTCTTTCGCGTTCGTCGTGGCTACAACACAACCACTCACTCACTCGCCTTGAAATTATATAATGGTTTCAGTCGTTCCACAATCTCTGCCGTGGGCGTAATGTGCGCCACGATTTCCTCCATGGGCTTGTAGGCCATGGGGGCTTCATCCAATGTCTTGCGATCCACACAAGTGGTGAAAATGCCCTGCATCTCGGCAGCGTATTCCTCCATGCTCAACGCCTTTTTGGCGGCCATGCGGCTCATCAATCGCCCGGCACCGTGCGGCGCAGATTGATTCCAGTCGTCATTGCCGCGGCCCACGCAAATCAAACTGCCATCGCGCATGTTGATGGGTACCAGCAGCCGCTCGCCCGCTTTGGCACTCACGGCACCCTTGCGCAAAATCATCTCATCTGTGTCAATGTAGTTATGTATGGTAGTGAAGCGCTCAAGCTCTGTCAGCTGCATGTGTTCAAGAATCACCTGCGTCATGGCTTGCCGATTAAGCGTGGCAAAGCGCTGAATCATCTTCATGTCGTGCATATAGTCATCAAACATCGCGCCTTCGCAATAGGCAAGGTCTTTGGGCAGGTCAGTCTTGCCTTTGAGCGCACGCCACGCAAGGTCATGATAATACTTGGCCACCTGATTACCAATGTGGCGGCTACCGCTGTGTACCACCAAATAAAGCTCGCCGGCATCGTTGCGCCCAACCTCGATGAAGTGGTTGCCGCCACCCAGCGTACCAATGCTGTGCCAAGCGCGCTCAAGATTCACATGCTCAACACAGCGCAGTGTCTTCAGGTCAATCTCACGGTTCAGCGGGTGCGTCTTGCGGCGCACATCTTGCCCGCTGGGAATGTTGCGGCGAATGACTTCATCCAGCGCAGCAAAGTCAATGTCGCGCTGCGCAAGTTTGACGGTTTCCATGCCACAGCCAATGTCAACGCCCACCATGCCCGGCACCACTTTGTTGGTGATAGTCATGGTCGTACCGATGGTGCAGCCCATGCCGGCGTGCACATCGGGCATAATGCGGATTTTGCTTTGGGCGAACTCCGGCCGGTTGCACACCGCCAGAATTTGTTGCTCGGCCGTTGGCTCAAGCTTGCCGGTGAACACCGTTGCGCTGTTGTGCGCACCTGTTACAATAATCATACATATAATTATAGCGCATTGGCGGCAAAAAAGCAACTGCTTTTTTTCGTTAAAATTCCCCAAAGAAAATAAAATCAAAAAGTTCACAGAAAAACGCTTGACACGCTCGCCAGCTTGTGATATACTATATGTAGTACAAGATAAGTACGCTTGTGCACTTTACTTGCTTTCTTCATTTGCTTCATACAAACCCTTCAACCCTAACGCCACTTGCTTTTGCAGGTGGCGTTAGGGTTTTTGGTCGCTTCGCTGTGTCCTCTTCCAGTTACGTGGAAAGGAGTCAGTCGCGTCGCTCCGCGAACCTTCCTCACCCCGCTGCGGCGGGAGCTCCTTCCCGAGGAAGGAGCCGAAGCTTGTTTCTTCAAGTTTTGATGTCGTTATCCTCTTAAGCCCCATGGCTCCTTCCTCGGGAAGGAGCTGGCACCTCGGGTGACTGAGGAAGGTTCGCGGAGCGACGCAACTTGCGTCTCGCGCTTTCGTCACGTCTACACGCCCACCCCACAAATCTCATTTAAGACTTGCGTTATCGCCGCAGGCGTGCTATAATAAAGCCAAAGCAAAACGGGGGAGGGCACACCATGCACATCTTAGCCTACGACATCGGCACAACCGGCGTAAAAACCTGCGTGTTTCGCGTGGGGAAAACCATCGAATTGCTCAGCGGAGCCAGCGGCGGCTATCCGCTGCATGTGCTGCCCGGCGGCGGCGCCGAGCAAGAACCCAACGACTGGTGGGCCGCCATGGCCGAAACCACGCGCAAAGCTCTAGCCGAGGCCAACGTGCAGCCGAAGGACATCGCTGGCATTTCATTTTGCTCGCAGATGCAAGGCCTTGTGCTGGTGGATCAAGCGGGCGTGCCGCTGCGCCGCGCCTTTAGCTACATGGACCAACGCGCCACCGAGCAACATAAACGCGGCATGGCGCATGGCTTGCAGGTGGCTGGTGGAAATGTCGTCAAGCTGCTGCGAGCACTAAAATGCACAGGCGCAGCACCACTTAGCGTAAAGGACCCGGTGTGGAAATATAAATGGGTGCAACAGCACGAACCGGAAATTTTCGCCCAAACCCACAAATGGCTCGACGTGAAAGAAGCCCTCATCGCCCGCATGACAGGCCGCTGCGTGATGACCCCCGACAGCGCCTTTGCCACGCTGCTATACGACATCCACAAGCAGCAGTGGAGCAAAAGCGTGTGCAACATGCTGGGCGTGGATATCAACCACCTGCCCGAGATTGTGCCTTGCACCGCCGAAGTGGGCAAGCTGCGCCATCAACAGGCCGAAGAACTCGGCTTGGCGGCGGGGATTCCCGTGTTTGGCGGCGGCGGCGATGCTGCCCTCGTCGGCGTGGGCGCAGGCTCGGTGGAGCTTGGCGACACCCACATTTACTGCGGTACGTCGGGCTGGGTGAGCACCGTGGTGAGCAAAAGCATGGTAGACGCCAGTGCGAACATCGCAGCCATTTTGGGTGCACAGCCGGGTCTGTTCAACTATTTTGCGGAGCAAGAAACCGCCGGCAAGTGCCTGGAATGGGTGAAAAACCACATGGCCCTTGACGAAATCAACGTGTACTTAAACAAAACCTTCAAGCACGAAAGTCCAGACCACGAAGCGCAGTACACCTCGCTGTACGATTATCTTATGGAGATCATCGCACAAGCACCAATCGGCAGCGGCGGCGTGATTTTCACCCCCTGGCTGCACGGCAACCGCTGCCCCTTTGAAGACCCCGCCGCACGCGGCATGTTCTTTGGGCTGAGTCTAGAAACCGGCAAAACCGAGATGATTCGTGCCGTGGTAGAGGGCGTGGTCTATCACCTGCGCTGGATGTTGGAAACCCAGCGCAAGAAGATCGCCACCTCACAAACCATCCGCTTTGTGGGTGGTGGCGCATTGAGCGATGTCATGTGCCAAATCCTGGCCGACTGCACCGGCCGCGTGGTCGAAACCGTGGCCAGCCCGCAAAACGTGGGCAGCATGGGTGCCGCTGCGGTGGCCGCCGTGGGCTGCGGGGCAATCAGCAGCCTAGCGCAGGCCAAAGAGATCATCCCCGCCGTCAAAACCTATCAGCCCAACCCGCGGCACAGCGCACAGTATGACAAGTATTTCGCGGTATACAAGCAGCTGCACAAGGCCAACAAAACACTGTTTGGAGAAATGAATGGATAAACAACAACGAGTCAGCTATCCCAAACTGTTTGGTTTTGGCACAGGCGCACTGGGGCTTGACCTCAGCTACGGCCTATTCTTTAGCTTTTTGAGCATTTATTTCACAGACATCCTACTGCTTGGCCCCATCTTTTTGATGGTGATGACCTTTGCCGCACGCGTGTTTGATGGCATCAATGACCCCTTCATTGGCGCGCTCATTGACCGCACGAAATCACGCTTCGGCAAATATCGTTTTTGGATGCTCATCGGCATGTTCACCAACGCAGTGGTGCTGGTGCTGCTGTTCACCAACCCCTGGGGGCAGGCGGGCGTGGGCACACTGCGTATATACTTCTACGCCACCGTGCTGTACTTCTTGTGGGACATCACAGACACAATCATGGACGCGCCCTATTGGTCCATGGTGCCCAACTTGGAAAGCGACCCGCGCCGCCGCAACATTGTGGCAACGGTTACGCGGGCATTTTCGGGTGCCGGGCAGGGGTTAATCGCCATGGCCACGTATCCAATGATTATGCTGCTGGGGCGGCAAGACGGCTACAACGCGCCGGGCTTTCAACGCTGGGCTGCCGTGTGCGCAGCGGCGATGATCGTGTTTCTGCTGGTGACGTTTTTCACCACCGGCAAGATTGATGCCGTGGCCAAAACCACCCCCAGCGACAAAAAGATTACTCTGCGTGCGGTGTACAGCACCTTGCGCAACAACGACCAATTGCCGGTTTTCGTGCTGGTGGCCATTCTTGCCAACACGGGCTGGTATTTGGTCACAGGGCTGCAAGCGCACTATTTCGCGCACGTGCAAATTGGCTCGCTCGGCAACATCCCCTACATCACCGTGTTTAGCGCAGTGGTGGGCGGCGGCATGGCACTGGGCTTGGCCATACTGCCCATCCTCACGCGCCGCATGCGACGCAACAGCGTGGTCAAGCTTTCCATGGTCATGGCCATCGTGGGCTATCTCGGCATGTATTTATTCAGCGTAACTGTCGATGTTTTTCCGTTGTTTATCGCCTTTGGTGTGTTTGGTGCAATGGGCGTAAGTTGCTGCTTTGTGGCACAAACCATCATGCTCAGCGACTTGGTGGACTACGGCCAATTCAAGCTGGGCTACCGCAGCGATGCCCTCGTATTTTCCATGCGCAACCTGCTGCAAAAAATCGCCTACGCCATTCAAGCCATTGTGATGTTCGCGGGCCTCGCCATCACGGGCTACGACGGCGCACTGGCCGTGCAGCCCGCCTCAGCGCAGCAGGGCATCACCGTAATGATGTTCCTCATTCCGCCGGTGTTGGTGCTGGGCGCACTGTTTGTGTTCTCAACCAAGTATAAGCTCAACGAAGAAGCCATGGCAGAAGTGAACGCCGCGCTGGCATCTGCGTAGGGACGCTGTTCTTTTTTGCAAAAAAGAACCAAAAAACCTAGCCGCTTCGCGGTGGACGATTATCAAAATAGCAGACCCCCACTTCACTGCCACGCAGAAAGTAGGGGTCTGTAAAATTAAATCTAGGTTTTTTTGAATACTTTTTTTGCAAAAAAAGTATTGCCCGCGCGGCGAGCGCAGTCCGCGTCGCACACTCACTTCTTCTTGCTATATTTCTTCACGTAGATAAAACGCATCAATGTGCTGTCTAGCCAACCCAGCGGCTTCACGTTGCTGAACTTGTCGGCTGCCAGTGCCACCGCGCAGTTTTTGTCCACCACGGTTTCCACGGCTTGAGCTTCGTCAAGGCTGCTGCCATAGCACAGCGCGCCCTCGCCCGGCAACAGCACTGCACTACGTTTGCCCAACTTGGTGGTGAGCTTCACGCCTGCAATTTGCGCAAAATCATCCAAGTAAGGCAGCACTTTATCGCTCGTTTGCGACACCTGCAAAATCGCAGGGGTTTTGCTGTGCAGCACCACCGAGCCATCTTCACGCTCAGTCACAACGCTGGGTTCAGTTTGAGCAGGCAAGTCTTCCACGCCGTGCGCTTGCAAAAACGCGCGGCACTGTTGCTCCAGCACATCCACCACGTTGAAGGTGTCTTCTTCGTCTGTGCCCACGCAAATGGTGCCGTGGTGCGCCAAAATCACAGCTTTGGATTTCGGGCTGCCAGCCAGTGCGTTGGTCACGCCATTGGTGAGCTTGCCGGTGCCGGGCAGACCATAAGCCGCCATGGGCACACTGTCACCAAGGGTGTCGCGCCATTGTTCGTCTACCGCAACGGTTTTGCCCATCACCGAAACGATCGAGGCATAATACTGGTGCGTGTGAATCACAAAGCCGACCTCCGGCCGCAGCGCATAAGCCTTGGCGTGCACGGCTTTTTCGCTGGAGGGTTTTACGTCACCCTCGTGGGTCATGTCTGCAATATTCACCAGCACGATATCGTCAGGGGTCAGGCCATCATAGGCCTTGCCCGACGGCGTGATGACGAACTGCGTGTCGCTCACGCGGGCGCTCACGTTGCCCCATGTGCGGGCGATTAGACCGCAGTCCACCAGGCGTTTGCCTGCGGCGATGACGGCCAGTTTGGCTTGTTGGATGTCCATATCATTCTCCTTGATTATACGATGTAAAGGCTCGCGACGCGGTAACTGGGATTGCGGATTTCGCTGGCGTCCGCGTCAGTATGTAGGGGCGCGCATTGCGCGTCCGGCTGCTTTACGCTACGCGAGAATCTCCGGACGGCCAATGGCCGCCCCTACACTTTGTTCTAAAATCACAGCTTCACGCAATTGGCAAACACACGCTCAAAGCGATTCAGTGCATCTTGAATGAGTTCCGGCGTGTAGGCCGCGCTGGTGTAGAGCCGGCTGCCAGCGAGGGTCACAATGCCTTCAGCCATGTAAGCCGCACCGATATGCTCCATTTCTTTTTTGCGCACGCTGGTTTCTTTCAGTACACTGGGAATCGTCCAAGGCTTGCTCCAGTTGATGGCATAGTGCATGGTGCCAGCGTTATCCAAGTGGCAAATGCTGCCTTGGTTGAACACCACAAACGGTAGGTTATATTTCTTCACTAGGTCTTGCAGCCCTTTAGTGAGCAGATCACCCATTTGGCCAGCCACTTGGCAGGCGTTGGTGCGGTCAATTTCCTCCAAGGTGTAGTAGCCCGCCACGCAGCTCAGCGGCGTTGCAGCCATGGTGCCGCCAACGAGGGCTTTCTTGATTTTCTTGCCGCTGCCGCTGTCTAGCCCCGCGCCAAAGTGTTGCATCACCTTGTATTTGCCGCCCACGCCGCCCGCACCGGGATAACCGCCGGTGATGGCTTTGCCGAAAATCGTCAGATCTGGTTCCACGCCAAAGTAGCCCTGTGCACCCGCCATGCCAATGCGGAAACCCGTCACCACTTCGTCAAACACGAACATTGCGCCGTACTTGCGGCACAGGCGTTCCACATGCTTGTTGAAGTCCTTATCAAGGGGACGCGTGCCGCTTTCCGGACCCAAGGGCTCAATGAACACCGCTGCCGTGCCACCGCGGAATTTATTGCACCGCAGCACACGCTCAAGTGAATCAAGATCATTGGGGAAGAATTCTTGCGTGTATTTGGTCATCTTGTTGGGCACACCTTCGGCCAAAATGCTCTTGCTGCCCGGCACGCGAATGCCATAGGCCAAAGCATCGCTCCAGCCATGATATGCGCCGCCCATTTTCACAATATTCTTGTTGCCGGTGGCCAAACGAGCCGCACGGCAAGCGGCCATGCAGGCCTCACTGCCAGAGTTGAGCATGCGGAACTTATCCACCGTGGGCACACTGTCGGCAATTTTTTTGCCCAGCTTGTATTCATACTCATGGAACAAACCCGTGGAAGGCCCGCAGGTATTGAGTACATCAAAGACTTGCTCACGCACGCTTTCGGGGTTGCTCCCCAACACCGTGGGACCACCAGCCTGCAAAAAATCCAAGTATTCGTTGCCGTCAATGTCAGTCAGGTGCGCGCCCTGTGCCTTGGTGAACACAAGGGGGAAGGGGTGGTTGAACGCCAAGTTATGTTGCACACCACCAGGAATGATGTTGCGCGCTTCTTCGATCATCGCCTTTGATTTTTGGCATTTTTCGCCGTAGTATTCTTTTTCATATTGCTTTAGGCGCTTGGGGCTGATGGAGTAAAGCGGCTTTTGAATCAGTTCGTCCAGCTGGCGGGTAACTTCCGCTGCGTCATGATATTCCGAAATGGCAAAACGAGTGTCCATGATATGTTTCTCCTTCATATATATTCTTTTCAATTATATCACGCTCGTTACCCAATTGCAAGCGATTTTTTCATGAATTTTGCAGCTTGGTTTTGGGGCTTGCAATTTATGCAAATTTATGCTATAATGAAGGGAGTTGAACAAAACAGGGGAGGGCTTTGCCATGGTGCGCAGCATGACCGGCTTTGGCCGCACAGAGCACGAAAGTGAACAATTCCGCATCACCTGCGAAATGAAAAGCGTGAACAGCCGCTACTTTGAGTTTTCGGTGCGGGTGCCGCGCAGCTGCGGCTTTTTGGAAGACCGACTGAAAAAGCTGGCCAACACGCAAGTTACCCGCGGCAAAGTGGAATGCTATGTTGGCGTGGAATTCCTAGGCGAAAGCCACGTGGAAGTCGCACTCAACGAGGTGCTGCTGGCGGGCTACCAAGCCGCCATTGAAGCCATGCAGACCAACCACGGCATTGCCAATGACATCACCGCAACGTCGCTGCTGCGCGTGCCGGACCTGCTGACCGTGCAGAAAAAAACCGTGGATGAAGAAGAAATCTGGGCGGCCGTGGAAGCCGTAGCGGCGCAAACCCTAGCGAAGTTCATCGCCATGCGTGAGCTTGAAGGCCAGCGCCTGCGCGATGATATTTTAGCGCGTGCCGATGAAATTCTTTCGCACGTAAGCTTCATCGAACAACGCGCACCCGAACTCACCGCGCAATACATGGAAAAACTGCGCACCAAAATGCAAGCGTTGCTGGAAACCACAACAATAGAGGAACAAAGCCTGCTGACAGAAGCCGCCATCTTCGCGGAAAAAACAGCGGTGGATGAAGAAACCGTGCGCCTGCGCAGCCATATGGATCAACTGCGCGACATGCTCGCCGGCGACGCCGCCGTTGGCCGCAAGCTGGACTTTTTGGTGCAGGAAATCAACCGCGAATGCAACACCATCGGCTCAAAAATCGGCGATGTGGACATCACCCGCCGCGTGGTGGACATGAAAAGCTGCGTGGAGAAAATCCGCGAACAAGTGCAGAACATTGAATAGTGCTTAGTGAGGAGCGGCGATGCAACGAATCGTAGTCATCGGCAATTCGGGCAGTGGCAAGTCTACCCTAGCACGGCGCATGAGTGCAATGCTCAACATGCCTGCCGTTCACCTCGATACCTTGCGCTTTGTGGAAAACGAAAGCTGGGTAAGCTAACCCGCGACCTGTAGGGGCGCGCATTGCGCGTCCGCTACCCAACACCCGCCATCAAAATCACGGACGACCAATGGTCGCCCCTACAGCAGGAGATTTTATGCAATTATTAAACATCGGCTTCGGCAACCTGCTGAATACCGCGCGGGTACTGGGCGCGTTTTCGCCCGAAAGCCAGCCCGTTCGCCGCATCATCCAAGAGGCCAAGGCGGGCTGCACGCTCATTGACGCCACGCATGGCCGCAAAACAAAATGCGTGCTGATGCTCGACAGCGGGCATGTGGTGATCAGCTATCTGCAACCCGAAATACTAGCCGCACGGCTCGGACAGGAGGTGACCGCAAATGGCGACTAAAGGCCTGCTCATTGTGCTCAGTGGACCGTCTGGCAGCGGCAAAGACAGCCTGCTGCAACAGGTCATTGCCAACGGTGAAGATATCGCATTGTCTGTTTCACTCACCACGCGTGACCCTCGACCAAGCGAGCTGGACGGTGTGCACTATCACTTCACAACCCATGAGCAATTTGAGCAAAAGCTGGCAAACGGCACGATTTTGGAGCATACCATATATAATGGACAATACTACGGCACACCCAAAGATGCCGTGGATGCACAGCTTGCAGCCGGCAAAACCGTGGTCCTCGAGATTGAGGTGGAGGGTGCCGCCAACATCGCCGCGCAATACCCCGACTGTGTGCGAGTGTTTTTGGTGCCACCAAGCTTGGCCGTGCTGCGCCAGCGCCTCATTGACCGCAAAACCAACACACCTGAGGACATCGAACGCCGCATCGCCATTGCCAAGCAAGAACTCACCCATGCACCTGGCTTTGACTATATCATTCGCAACTGCGTGCTGGCGGATGCCGCCACCGATTTTCAAGCGATTATCCAAGCCGAAAAGCTTAAAGATAAAAATATTTTACTAGAGGTAATGAACGATGCTTAATGTAGATGTGCGCCCCATTTTGAACAAGAACGTCAGCCGCTATTCGCTGGTGACCGCCGTGGCCAAACACGCGCGCAATCTGGTCAACGACGCCGAAGCTGACCGCCGCAGCCTGCCCACAAAGCCCGTGACACTGTCGCTAAATGACTTTTTGAACGATGATTATGCCGTGCTGGAATCAGAAGAAGCACGCAACGCATAATGCACTTGTTCGCAGCAGTGGCAGTGCAGGGGACGGCTTATCACTTTGATAAGGCGTTTGATTATGCTGTGCCAGCAAACCTGCAAGTGCAGCCCGGCATGCGGGTAACCGTGCCCTTTGGCACAGGCAAACCGCGTGTTGGTGTGGTGCTAGATTTGCACAACAATCCGCCTGCTGCCAAGGCCAAGGCAATCGCCAGTGTGCTGCCGGGCGAACCCTTGCCCGCAGACTTGGTTGCGCTCATTCCTTGGCTGAAAGAAACCACATTCTGCACGCTGTTTGAGGCCTATTGCGCCATGGTGCCCGCCGGGCTGCGTCATCAAATGCATGTGCTGTATTGCGCACTGCCGCCTGACGACTGCCCACCCGAAAGCCTGCTAGACGATCGCGAACTTGCGCTACTGCAAGCGTTGCGCCGTGCCCGCAATCCTTTTACCAAGCGTGAGGATTTGCTGAAAAAATGCAAGCTGCCCGCAGACTCCACTTTGCCGGAGCAGCTGGCCGAAAAGGGCTATTTTCTGCGGCAGACGGATGCTGTGCAGCAAAGCCAAGCGCGCACCAAAACAGTCTATGCATTGGCAAATGGCGAGCTGGGTCAGCTGACCCCAAAGCAACAACTGGTGGTAGACTTTCTGCGTGAAAACGGCGCGGCCAGCCTGCAAGAACTGTGCGGCTACTGCGCTGTGACGAGTGCCGTTGTACAGGCATTGGTGAAACGCGATGTGCTTGTAGGGGCGGCCATTGGCCGTCCGCTGGAAAACGGACGCGCAATGCGCGCCCCTACCATCGATCTCACGCCCCAGCAGCAAACCGCCTATGAGAATTTGCGCAGCCCGCAAAAAGCCACCGCATTGCTGTTTGGTGTCACTGGCTCGGGCAAAACCAGCGTGTATCTCAAGCTCATTGACGATGTTCTCACGCAGGGCAAAACAGCACTGGTGCTGGTGCCCGAAATTGCGCTGACCCCGCAAATGCTGGGCATTTTTAGCTCGCGCTATGGTGATGATGTCGTTTTGCTGCACAGTTCGCGCAGCGTGGGCGAGCGTACCGAGGCTTGGCAAAAGGCACGTGGCGGGCAGGCTTGCGTGGTGCTGGGCACCCGCAGCGCCGTGTTTGCGCCACTGCAAAACATCGGGCTGATCGTCTTGGACGAAGAGCACGAGCATACCTATAAGTCAGAGCAATCGCCGCGCTATCATGCGCGTGATGTGGCAAAGGCCCGCGCCAAACAACATGGCGCGCTACTGCTGCTGAGTTCCGCGACACCTTCAATCGAAAGCTATGCCAACGCAAAAGCCGGGCGATATCAACTGGAAGTGTTGCCTGCGCGCTTTGGCAATGCGCAGCTGCCGGAAGTCCGCACCATTGACCTGCTGAGCCAAGAAAACCTGCTGAGCCGCGAATTGCTAGCCGCACTGCAAGAGCACATCGCCGCAGGCCGCCAAGCCATTTTGCTGATGAATCGCCGCGGCTTTAGCACATACTTGACCTGCACCGGCTGCAAACAGGTGGTCACTTGTCCGCAGTGCAGCATCTCCTTGGCGTATCACCTATCTGTGCAGCGCATGTTGTGCCACTATTGCGGGCACACGCGCCCTGCACCCGATAACTGTCCCGACTGCGGCAAGCTCACCATGCGCTTTGGCGGCGCAGGCACACAAAAGCTGGTGGACGAACTCGAACGTCTGCTGCCTGATGCCAGAGTTGCCCGCCTAGACGCTGACTCCACCGCGCAAAAACATGCCAGAGAGGAAATCCTGGGCCAGTTTGCTGCACATGAGTTTGATATTCTCGTTGGCACACAGATGGTCGCGAAAGGCTTGAACTTCCCGAATGTGACGCTGGTTGGTGTGGTGAATATCGACCAACAGCTGTACTTTGACGACTATCGCGCGCTTGAGCGCAGCTTTGCGCTGCTGACCCAAGTGGCCGGCCGTGCAGGCAGGGGAGAGCAGCCCGGCGTGGCTTACATTCAAACCATTAACCCCTTCAACGAAGTGATTATGCAGGCCGCCAGCCAAGATTACCCAGCGTTCTTTGATAGTGAGCTGCGCATGCGAAAACTGATGACATATCCGCCCTACTGTGACTTATGCATGCTGGGCGTAACTGGCGAAAACGAGCAATTGGTCAAATCCGGCGCAAAATTTTTGCTGGACTTGGTGAAGCAATACCCCGGCGAAAAGATGATCGTGCTGGGCCCGATGCCTGCGCGGGTGAGCCGCGTGAACAAGAAGTACCGCTGGCGGCTGCTGCTGAAGTGCCGCAACAGCGCAAGCTTTCGCCGCATGGTTGGCGAAGTGCTCATCACTTTTGGCAAAGACAACAAATTTAGCGACGTAACGGCGTATGCCGACATGAACGCTGAGATTTAGGAGAATATATGGCAATCCGTAAAATCGTAAAGGGTGGCGACCCCATTTTGCGCCAAAAAAGTCGCCCGGTGGAGAAATTCGACCAGCGGCTGGCAATGCTGATTGACGACCTTGCGCACACCATGCGCGTGGCTGATGGCTGCGGCCTAGCTGCGGTGCAGGTGGGCGTGCTGCGCCGCGTGGCCGTCATCGACACTGGCGACGGGCTCATCGAGATGGTGAACCCCGAGGTGATTGGCCACAGCGGCCGCCAGCGGCAAGAAGAGGGCTGCCTATCTTTCCCCGGCGAGCGTGCGCACACCATTCGCCCCATGGTGGTGAAAATCAAGGCGCAAAACCGCCACGGCAAGTGGTTCATCTTCAAGGCCAGCGACCTGAAAGCGCGGGCATTTTTGCACGAGGTTGACCACATGGATGGCATCGTGTTTAAGGACAGGGTGCGGGGCTAGGTTGATGAAAACGTCGCTTCGCTGTGGTCTATTCTGGTTGCATGAAGAGGATTTTATTCAATTTTCAAGGTGCATGTGATCGGGGTTTGGCAGAGCTCTTGCCGGTTAGTTTTGCAGTGTAGCTTGTGGTGCAAAAAACCATCTCGAAGAGCGTTTTTTCGCGCCCGCAGTGGCCCGCTTGCTAACGACCCCCTCCATATAATCTTACAAAACACCCTTTTCTGCGCACTTTTT
>WRBQ01000031.1 GCA_009784445.1 Oscillospiraceae bacterium | reverse complement strand
GGCATCGTTGTCGGTGTCATCAATGCCCCCGGCTGTGTTAGTCGCCACCAGTTCAATCAAGTGGGTGTTGAGTTCATTGAGCCGAAGTCGCAGAGAAGATGTTTCATCGGGCGCATCCTGCAAACCCATTTCGATGTGCAGCTTGAGCGTGTCGAGGGCAAGCGGTTCGCTGGTTGCTAGGTTAGTGATGGCTCTCAGAATTGCATTTTGCAAAGCACTTTCTTCAATCGTTGGCGACTTCTTGCAATATTTCGTGCCATAATCCAAGCGATTGATACAGCGCCAAACTATCTTTTTCTTGCCGTTGCGCGACCATGTGCAGCGACGATATGGTGTGCCGCAATCACCGCAGATGAGCAGTTCAGTCAGAGCATATTTGCTTGAATATTTGCCCTGCTCCGTCTTGGTGCCGACCTCTTTCACTTTGCGTTTGCCAGCACGCCTTGCAAGTTCCTCTTGGGTTCTATCCCAAACCTTACGCTCAATGATAGCCGGGTGGCTGTTTTCCACATAATATTGCGGCAGTTCACCGCGGTTGACGCGAATGCGTTTGCTGATGCAGTCCTCAATATATGTCTTTTGCAACAGCGCATCGCCCTTGTATTTCTCGTTGCGCAGGATGGAACGAATACTGGTGGACGACCAACTTTCACCGCCGCGGGCGGTCTTTCTGCCTTGTTGTTCAAGTACAGTTGCGATAGTATTAAAACTATCCCCAGCAAGAAAACGGGCGTAGATTTCGCGCACAGTTTCGGCTTCATCGGGGACGATTTCGGGTCCGTTTTCACCTTTTGTATAGCCCAAAAAACTGCCGTAAGCGATGCAAACATTGCCCTGTGCAGCCCTCTTTTGCTTGCCCCAGCGCACGTTTTGGCTGATGCTCTCACTCTCGGCCTGCGCCAAACCCGCAAACACAGTGAGCAGAAATTCGTTGCTGGCCTTGCGGGTGTCGATGTTTTCTTTCTCGAAGATTACGCCGATTCCCATAGCCTTGAGCTCGCGCACGGTGTTGAGCGTATCCACAGTGTTGCGGGCAAAACGGCTGATTGACTTAGTGATAATCAAGTCAATTTTCCCGGCCTTGCACTGACGAATCATGCGATTGAAACCGTGGCGGTTCTTGGTGCTGGTGCCGGTGATGCCCTCATCCGCGAAAATGCCCGCAAACCGCCATTCGGGGTTTTGTTGGATATGGTCGGTGTAGAATGCACATTGGTTTTCATAGCTGAGGTGCTGTTCGTCCGCTTTGGTGCTGACGCGGCAATAGGCGGTGGTGCGTAGTTGACGGTATTCGCGATGTAGCAGTTTAGGCAGCGCAGGGATTTCCCGCACCGTGCGTTGTTGCAAAACCAGTTCCATGGCCATCTCCCTTTCCAACAATTTGATTATTCTTCAGTTTGAGATACACACCATCGCCCAGCAATACTTGGCTGACTGTCTGTTCTAATAGCTCTTTTGAAAATCCCGCTAGTGGCACAACTCGCTCAAACACCGAGCGCAGCATATGCGCCTGCGCCAGGGCATCGCTGATGGCCGCAAACCTTGCAGCCGCCAGTGCGAAGATGTCTTGCTGCGTGGGGTTGCGGTTGATTTCGTTATGCAAGCGGCGGATTTCTAACTGCTGAGTTTCGTCAATTTGCTGGGGCTGTTCTTTGATAAGCGCAGGGGCATCAATCAGCAGATTCAGCACTTCGGTGGTACCCGCCAGCAAATCCTCATCAGCCAGTTGCACTTTTACCCCACAATCACAACACCAAACATCTGCAATCTTTCGCTTAGGGTTGTGCGTGCGGGTCATTGCCAAATTGCATGCAGCGCAGACTACAGGCACAGTCACTTTGCTGATATGGCTTTCGGCTTTGATGGTTTTCCTGTCATTGCGCTGGTGCTTTTGGGTTTGCACGGCATGGAAATCGGCTTCATCAATCAGTGCAGAGAGCTGCTCGGTGCCCAAGTAGCGCTCATCTTCCAGCATGCGTTTGACCCGATTTTTGTTCCAATCACTGCGACCGGGCAGGTATTCGATGCCGCTTGTCGTGAGCTTTTCTGCTATATCGTTTAAAGAAGAACCCGCAAGGTAGTCCGCGAACACCTGCTTGACGATATCGCTTTCATCGGCATGCACCACCAGCTGGCCTTGATGAAACGTATAACCAAACGGTGCTGTGTAACGATTCTTCATCGCCGCCACCGCCTTTCGAGGTTGGGCAGAGCCTGGGTCAATTCCAAGCCGCCCATGAGTGTAATATTTAGTTCCGTGGGTGATGGCACTATGTGTTGCACCACCTCACGGAACAATTCGGCATCAAAATCGCCCTGCATCGAAAGACCGTCTAGGCTTTCTTGCAAAGCGCGTAGTTGATTCAATTGGTCGTCATTGTCATTGATACGAAGTGCGTTGCGGCGGTCAGTGCGCAGTTTGGATATTTCACCGCTGAGTTTGTTTTTCTGTGCCGTAAAAGCGGCATCCAGCAACATACCTTTATTATATAGCCTGGTCAGCGCGAGTTGTTGCGCCGTGAGTGCCGCCAGCTGTTGGTCAATTTGATAGACTTTTTGCTGGGTGCCATTGGCTTTGGATTGCAGATTTTCCAGCTGGGCAATCATCGGTGGCAGGATTTGTTCGCCGTGTGTGATGAGCTTATTGAAGAATAACAGGCAGGTTTCGTGGATAGTGCTTTCGGGGATGGCTTTCATGGGGCAGTTTGTTGCATCGGCGTTGTGGTTTTTGCAAGCCCAATATGCTGTGCCGTTGACCATCTTTCGCCGAAAACTTGCACCGCAAGTACAGCGCAACTTGCCGCTAAGTGCATGTTGCCCGACCGAGTCGGCTGGTGCCGTCTTACGTTGTTCCCGCAGTTGTTGTGCGGCCTCAAAGATTTCCCGGCTGATGATTGGCACATTGTAATTTTCTACGTAATATTGCGCCAGTTCCCCATGATTGCACTGTTTGCGAAACGGCAGCGATTCCGAGGTGAAGTTCTTTTGCAGCAGCGCATCGCCGATATAGTGCTCGTTGTTGAGGATATATTTTACCGCACTGCGATGCCATATTTTTTCGGGGTGCTCCTGTTGCAGGCGATGAATGATTGCCATCAATCCCAGCCCTGACAAATACCACTCAAAGATTTGGCGAACCACCATAGCTTCATTTTCCACGATCACCAGCTGGTCATCTAGTAGGCGATAGCCAAACGGTGTGCTGCTGCTTATGTATGTGCCATCTGCCATGCGCTTGCGTACCGCCCAACGCAGATTGCGTGAGATACTCATGCTTTCTTCTTGGGCGACCATGCCCTGCATGGTGAGTAGGAACTCGCCGTCCATGTCGGCGGTGTCGAGGTTTTCGTGCTCATAGAACACGGTCACGCCCAAGCTTTTCAGCAAGCGCACGGCGTTGAGGCAGTCCTCCGTGTTGCGGGCAAAGCGACTGATGGATTTGCACAAGACTCGGTCAATCTTCCCGCGTCGGCAGTCTGCCAGCAGTCGTTGGAATTCGTTGCGCTTGCCACTTTCTGTGCCGGTGATGCCCTCATCGGCGTAAATGTCGACCAGCGTCCAGTCGGGATTTGCATTGATGTATTCAGTGTAGTGGCGAACTTGTGCGGCGTAGGAGTAGAGCTGGTCAGCGCTGTCGCTGCTGACCCGGCAGTACGCAGCCATGCGCAGTTGCACGGGTGTGGGCAGGTCAAACGCTGGGATTGTTGTGATTTGCGGCATAGGTTTCCTCCTTTATTTTCTGTAACACAAGCATACCACAAAGGGAGTTCGAATGCTAGCGGTTTTGCGGAAGTTACGATTACAACACAATTAGACCGGGTTGGTAGTGCTGTTCGCTGAGCTTGGTGATGCGTTCAACTTCGGTAGCCGTCAGCAGTTTTTCAGCTTCCAGTGCCTTGAGCATATTCATGCTCCAAATGTAACAGGCGTTGCGGGTGGTTTGATCGTTCATTGATTTTCCTCTTTCCTTTATAATATATACTCAGCAAGCAAAAGCAGCGCGGGCTTTGGCTTGCTCAATATACACCTGCGATGGCACTCAAATGAGAGCCCCACCGCAGGTTACTGTTTTGCGTTGTCCAATTCGCCCTCGGCTCCTGGACTGGGCATTTAGCAAACGGCTTAGCAGCCCTCATCGGAATTTCACCGGCCCCCTCACGCGGCCACCCCCACAGGGATGAAGTATCATTATGGCCTTTGCTGGTCGTGGCACCCAAGTTGCTAGGCTTGGGGTGAAGTCAGCCCTGGGTCGCTCACCCATAACGGGGTCATGGCGGGGCTGCTTCTAAGCTCGCGGCAAAGGCAACGTATTCGCTAAATGGAACTATTCGGTTGTCAAAGAACAGCGAGGACAAAAATTATCCTCTTACTTGTATCGGTAAAATCTCGGCCTGCTGATAACCATTAAATCATAACTTTCTGCAATTTTTTTATGATTTTTCGTTTTTGCTTGTGAATGGCGACCTGCGAAACGCCTTTTGATGCTGCAATTTGGCGTTCTGACTGACCATGTAAAAACAAAGCGAGCAGCAAATTGCGCTCACTTTCGTCCAATTGTGCGATGGCTTGTTGCAATTCTTGCGCAAGCAATTGGTTTAGCAAATCATTATTTGATGCAAATTCATCGAAATTCTCATGATTACCACGCAAGTCAGTAAATGGCGTTTCGTGCCTGCGGAATCGGCGGTCGTTATTCTCAATCGTCCACCCACCGCGGCGATATTCATCGTAGACTTCCTTGGGCACGGTAACCATTTCCACCTGCTTGGTTGCAGGATTGTATATGTTGAGCGTGTAGCTCTCGGTTGACAATTTCTCTTTCCTCCAGTTCGTTTTGTTGTGATAGCAAAACGACCAGAGGTGGCGCGCGGGGGCGATAGAAAACAAAAAAGCGCAGATGTCCGCAATGGACAACTGCGCTGACGCATACGAATTCACACATGCCGGGAGGATGACACGTGCTAAAGCAAGATTTTATTCTTTTGCTAGGGTTCATTTTAACATCTGTTGCGTTGTCCTTTTAACTTCTTTTCACGAAATGTGATGCATTTATTGTGACAGGTTTTTGAGGCATTGTCAATAGGACAAAGCACATTTCCGTGTCACAATGCACAAATAAATGGAATGAATTTAGATTTAATATAAATAAATTGTTGACATTAGTGGGAAATTGTGCTAAAATATGCCCACGGCATGTTCATAAAAAATGCGATTTAAAGGAGTATTACCATGAAAAAACTTTACAAATCAACCTTGAGCGCACTGAGCAATAAAGTGCCTGCAAAGTTGCTTGCGGTACTCCTTGCCGTATCCATGCTTGTGCCAATGGCTTCATCCGTCGGCGTTGCAATGCCATACGAAACAACTGAATTTCCTACAATTAGCGAAAATTTTGTATTACCCCCGATTGTTGACGAAAACATCTTACTGCCTGATGTCAATGATTCGCTTTTTCTGGCTATAGACGAATACGTTGACGCTGACGATAATGAAGAACTTTCACCCATCATCGGCGAGGATGTTTCGCTGCGTGAGTGTGAGTTCGTGCGGCATTATCTGCATGAGGATGGCACGATTACCACGGCCTTGTTCGCGCAGCCGGTGAACTTCTTGGACGAGAGCGGCATATGGCAGGACATCGATAACAGGTTGCTGTTATCGATAGACGAAGATGGCAATACGGTTTTTGTTCCAGCTGCGTCGGGGCTGGATATTAGTATTCCGCAGGAATTTTGCGATGAACAGCTGACTACGATACGTCAAAACGATTATCGCGTAAGCTTTGGGTTGATTGACATTGAGGCAGATCAGTCCGCTCGAACTCAAGGTCGAAACGCTCCTCGCGGACAAGCTAGGACAATAAATGCGAGCGCACAACGCAATAATCGCTCACAAGGTCGAACTAGACAAGAGCGCATCGCGCAGCAAAACGAAGATGTTGTGGAGGCAGAGAACTTGGCTTCCGTTGTGGCATTTGATGATGTGTTGCCAGGGATTGACCTAGAACAGGTCGTGACCCATAACAGCGTGAGTGAGCATATTATCATCAACGAAACACAAGAAGAATACAGCTTTGATTTTCAATTAGAGCTAGATGGTTTGATTCCTGCAGCACAAGAAGATGGATCGTTTTTGCTGATTAGCGCCACGAGCGGCGAGGAAGTATTCGAGCTACAGGCTCCCATGATGTTTGATGCGACTGGCGAGGCGTATAGTGTTGATATGGAACTTCGCGATGGCATTATTGCGGTCAGTGCTAATGCAGACTGGATTAACACAGCAGCAATGCCCGTGACAATTGCACCGTTGTCGCTGCAAACATTCACACAAGGGCCACTTCGAGATACTTATGTGAATTCCTCCAATAATCTGATTAGAAATACCCTAATCAATTTTGTGGGAACACACTCTGTTTTAGGTATAAGTGGCGGTACAAATCGTACTTATATGCGCTTTGACCTTTCCTCGATACCCAGTAGCAACTTGATTATGTCGGCTAATTTGCAACTTACGCAAAACCGCACCTACAGCTTTCAATCGGGCATGAGCATGCATCTTTATCGGCTTACACAAGCTATACCTGCAAGCCTCAACTGGAACAACCAGCCCACCCATGGCAGTCGAATCACCACGCGGGCAATTGTTTCGGCAAGCGGTCATACATATAATCTTTCTATTCCTAATACTGTGCGTAGCTGGCATGAAAACCCTGCCGAAAACCACGGCTTTGTTATCATGATTGGTGACGAAAACCGAGACACTCGCGTAGACTTGGCATCGTCGAGAAATGCGTTGACCAGCAATCGCCCAGCGTTAGAGATTAGGCATGTGGCGCCAGTCACCACATGGGCTCGTCTGCGCGATGCCATCAATGCTGCTCCAGCAAATACCGCAACTACACTTCCCGTTGCAGGTAGCTTTTCCGCGCTGGCAACAAATAGCGAAGCAATAGTCATCCCCGCTGACCGTCGAATCACACTGGTGAGTTCAGACACCAGTGTTGTGCGAACCATTACCCAAGCGCAAGGTCACAGGCATTTTATCGTGCACGGTGAGCTAACACTTGGGCAGGGTGTCACGTTGCGTGGCGGCGCAGCGAACAACTCGAATGATTCTGGCGGCGTGGAAGTGCGTGCCGGTGGCTCGTTGCGCATGAACACAGGCAGCAGCATCGAACATTGCAGACGCACGATTGTTGGTGGTGCAGTTTCTCTCATTGGCAGTGGCACAGCGGCAAGTACGCGTGCTAATTTCACTTTGGCGGGCGGCACGATCCGCAACAACAGTGCTCCCAATGGCGGCGGTGTAAACATCGGCACAAATGGTCAGATGACCATGACTAGCGGTTTGATTCAAAACAATGTAACAACGGATGCCGCAAACGCAGTAGGTACTGGCGGTGGCGGTGTGCGTTTAAGCTCGGCAACGTCTGGATTCGAGCTGCGTGGCGGCACGATTGAAAACAATATTTCTGCACAGCGCGGCGGCGGTGTGTTGCTAGGTGTGACTAGCGGCGCAGTGTTTACCATGATCAACGGCACCATTCGCGGAAACACAGCAACCGGCGTCGGCGGTGGTGTTGCCTTACTTTCATCAAATGCTACCAGTCCCACTACGTTCACCATGAGCAACGGAATAATCGAAAATAATACGGCGAGCAACGGTGGCGGCGTGGGAACACAGACCATTTCAAACGCAACTGCTGGACCGGTAATTACGATGACCGGCGGCACGATTCGCAGCAACACAGCCACGACCAATGGTGGTGGTGTGCATCTCGCAGCTGGTGCAAATTTCACCATGAACGGTGTTAATGCACGCATTGAGAACAACCGCGCTAGCGGCCTGCCTGCAACAGATGGCGGCGGTGGTGTGAACGTTGCAGGCAGCGGCACAGAGGTTGGCACGCGCGCGACATTTACGTTTACAAGTGGCATCATCAGCGACAACGAAGGGCGTTCTGGTGGCGGTGTGCGGATCGGAACAAACGCGCGCGTGAACATGACCGGCGGAACGATTACCAACAATCGATCTTTTTCGGCAACATCAACTGCCGGCGGCGGCGGCGTGCATGTGAGGGGCGGAGCGGATGGCACAATTGACAATGGTATGGGTTTCAACATGACCGGCGGCACGATTAGCAACAACACTGCAGCAAACAATGGCGGCGGCATTTTTACCACGCTGCACAGCACTGATGCAACGGTTCCGGCAACGGCTTACGCCAATCTGCGCATTACAGCAGCAGCGAGATTCTACGGTAACCAGGCGAGGCAAGACTCCTTGCCGCCCAGCAATCGCTTGACAAGCATCGCAACAACGGCAAGTGTTAGCGTTTGGAATTATGCGCTGAACAACTACGACATTAATTATACCGGGTTGCTAGGGCAAGGCACCGCAATCACCTCTTGGGCAGCATTGCGCGCTGCCGTCAACGCAGTTTCGGCAAATACCCCGACAACACTACGTATCGCAAGTGCCTTTTCCGCTCATTTGAGTGAAGACACCACGCCGATCACCATTCCTGTCAACCGGCAAATCACATTAGTGAGTTCCAACACCACGCAACGGAATATAACGCAGGGTCAGCAGGGCGAAAGACACTTTATCGTGCAAGGCAGCTTGACACTCGGCGAAGGCATCACGTTACGCGGTGGTGCTGCTGTGGATAATACGAACGATTCCGGCGGTGTGGAAGTTCGCGCTGGCGGGCATTTCACCATGCTTGAAGGCAGTGTTCTCGAAAACAATCGACATCAGAGCAGCGCTGGCGGTGCGGTAACGGTCGTTGGCACTGGCACAGCGGCAAGCACACGTGCGACTTTTACCCTTGATGGTGGCACGATTCGCAACAACCAAGCATTGAGTGCTGGTGGCGTCAACCTTGGCACGAACAGCCGTATGACCATGAGTGGCGGCTTGATTCAAAACAACTCAACCACGGACACGGCTAGTAATATGAATCGCGGCGGTGGCGGTGTGCGGCTGAATGCCGCGACTGCAACGTTCGAAATGAGCGGCGGCACGATTGAAAACAATAGTTCTGCTCGACATGGCGGTGGTGTGCATTTAGGCGCGAGTGGTGCTTCATTCACCATGCGTGGGGGTATTATTCGCGGCAACATCGCGACGCAGAGTGGCGGCGGCGTGAATGTCGCTTCAAACACGGCGAATCGAGCGACATTTTTCATCAGTGGTGGTACAATTGAAAACAACACAGCCGCCAGAGGAGGCGGCGTTGCGACAAGTGATGTAACAAACACAGTGATTGGCCCACAAATTACGATGACCGGCGGCACGATTCGCAACAACACGGCCACAATCAACGGCGGCGGTGTGAATCTTGCAGCTGGCGCGGAGTTCACCATGAACGGTGCCACTGCACGCATTGAAAACAACCGCAACAGCAGCACGGCAACCACAAGCGGTGGCGGAGGTATTAACGTTGCAGGCAGCGGAACAGACGCCGCTACGCGTGCAACATTCACGCTGCAAAATGGAACAGTCAGTGGCAACGAAGGTCGTTCTGGTGGCGGTGTGCGGGTTTCAACAAATGCCCGCGTGAACATGACCGGTGGCACGATCACGAACAACCGCTCCATTTCGTCCACGTCCACGGCCGGTGGTGGTGGATTGTATGTATCATCCGGCACAATTGCTGACGGCATGGGCTTCAATATGACAGGCGGCACGATTAGCAACAACACTGCGGCGAACAATGGCGGCGCAATTTTCTCCACATTGCACAGCACGCTTGAAACTGTGCCAGCCACAGCATACGCCAATCTCAACATCGCCCAAGCAGCAAGATTCTCCGGCAACACAGCGGGCACGGGACCGTCTGCTCCGCCAACCAACCGCTTGGCGCGAATCGCGACCACCGCAAGCGTGAGCATTTGGGACTACGCGCTCAACAATCATGACATCAACTACACAGGTCGACAGGGGCAAGGCACTGTTGTCACCAGTTGGGCTGCGCTGCGCACTGCTGTCGACTCAGTTCCACCTAATACCCCAACAACATTGTTTATTGACAGAAATATTTCATCATTGGCTACAAACGGCGAAGCAATCGTTATTGCCGCCAATCAGCAAATTACGATCGCCTCGGATACATCTACAAGGCGAACGCTAACGCAAGCGCAAAATGGTCATCGGCACTTCATTGTGCATGGTAGTTTGACGCTTGGTCAAGCCATTACGTTCAGCGGCGGTGCGGCCAACAACACAAACAACTCCGGCGGCGTGGAAGTCCGCGCTGGCGGTACATTCACCATGCGCGACGGCAGTATTATCGAGAATTGTCGGCGCACCATCGTCGGTGGTGCGGTAGCACTTGCGGGCACCGGTACAGCGGCAAGCACACGCGCAACGTTCACTCTGGCTGGGGGCACAATTCGCAATAACCAAGCTGTGAATGGCGGCGGAGTTGAACTTGGCGCGAATAGCCACATGACCATGACCAGCGGCTTGATCCAAAACAACTCAACCACGGACAATTCCAACAATTCCGGGCGCGGCGGCGGTGGTGTGCGCTTGTTTGCTGACGGTGCTGTGTTTGAAATGACAGGCGGCACGATTGAAAACAACACTTCGGCGCGGCATGGCGGCGGCGTACATGTGGGAATTAATGGCACGACATTTAGGATGCGCGGTGGCGTAATTCGTGGGAACACCGCAGCAAATAACGGTGGCGGCGTGGGCGTGTCTTCGGCTGCCGTAAATCGCGCAATATTCGAAATGACTGGCGGCACCGTTGAAAACAATACAGCAGGTTCGGGTGGCGGAATTGGCTCGGTGGATGCGGCCAGTATGGTCGTGGGTCCACAAATCACGATGACTGGCGGCATCATTCGTGGTAACACCGCTACCACCAACGGCGGTGGCGTGCATGTGATGGCTGGTGCGACTTTCACGATGAATGGCGTCAGCGCACGCATTGAAAATAATCGCTCCACCAGTGCGACTACAACAAACGGCGGCGGTGGTGTTAGCGTGTTGGGCAGTGGAACAGATGCTGCTACACGTGCAACATTTACGCTAACAAATGGCACGATTCATAACAATACGGCACCCTCCGGTGGTGGTGTACGAGCTGCAACAAACGCCCACGTGAACATGACCAACGGCACGATTAGCAACAACACAGCCACAACCAACGGCGGCGGTGTGCATGTTGCTGCTGGTGCGGAGTTTACGATGAACGGCACCAACGCGCGTATTGAAAATAATCGTTCCACAAGCACAACTGCGGCAAATGGCGGCGGCGGCATTAACCTATTGGGAAGCGGAACAGCCGATAGCACACGCGCTACATTAACGTTGCAAAATGGTATAATCGACGGTAATGAGGGCAGCTCCGGCGGTGGTGTGCGTGTTGCAACGAATGGTCGTGTGAATATGACTGGCGGCACGATTCGCAACAACATAGCTACAGCCAACGGTGGTGGTGTTCACCTTGCCGCTGGTGCGGAGTTTACGATGAACGGCGCCAACGCACGCATTGAGAACAATAATGCCTCAAGTGGAACCATATCGACTGGCGGCGGTGGTGTCAATGTTGAGGGAAGCGGAACCGCAGCATCCACGCGCGCAACGTTCACACTGCAAAATGGCACAATCCATAATAACCAAGGCAATAGCGGTGGTGGCATCCGCGTTGCGACAAACGGTCGCGTCAACATGACTGGTGGGACGATCAGCAATAACCGTTCTCGTTCCTCAACTCGCGGCGGTGGTGGCGTGTACGTGTTTTCCGGCACAATTGCCAACGGCATGGGCTTCAACATGACCGGCGGCACAATTTCGAATAACACTGCGGTGAACAATGGTGGTGGTATTTTTTCCACGCTGTACAGCAATGCTTTCACTATTCCGGCAACGGCCTATGCCAACCTAAATATTGCTTCAGCTGCAAGATTTTCGGGCAATCGGGCGGGGCAAAGTTCCTTGCCGCCAACGAACCGCTTGGCGCGTATTGCGACAACTGCAAGCGTCAGCATTGGCAACTACGCGCTGAACAATTATGACATTAACTACACAGGCAGGTTGAGTCTTTGCGGTGATGAATTGCGTGCACGCTACATCAGAAGAGATAGCTTGATTCCGGGCACGCATGTGTTCAGAGCTGGCAGGGCGGGCAATGTATATGTTGACAATATCCATTTGGACTATATGGTTACGTTTGATAATATAAAAGTGCATGGGCAAAACAGCTCTATTGCTCAACAGGTGTTCGATCACGCGACTAATAATCTTAGCCATCATTATAGAATGCCCGCACATCTTTCGCACAATTACAATACCGCTGCGTATAGATTCTTATCAAACGAATCGAGAATAGGTACATTGAGCGTAAGCAATTCTAGCTTTGGCAACGGCTGGTTGACAAGCTACAATCAGTTTATATTCCAAACAAGCATTGATGCAGAAGAGCGCTTAATCTATTTTAACAGAAGAGGTGAAATGATTCTGTTCCACCAAGTTGGGGGCAGTTGGGTTGGCTATTGTTTTAATTCAACACCTTATCGGGAAATACGTCAAATTAATGCTTCTGTCTTTGAACTGCATACGGTTTACGGCAATGTATTGCGATTTGATCGAACTGGCCTTCCGAGCGACAGCCAGTTGTTTAGACTGCGCGAAATACGAAGCACCCAAGATACGTTGAATCGCAATGCTCTGATTAGAATTGCGCACAGACCTATAGTTAATGGAATTGAAGCGATCAGCAGCATTACGGGTTACGAGCGTGGCAATGAAATATTCCACTACATATTCAGATACGATGGGAACAATAGGTTAAGCGAGCTAGAGGCTCAATACACACGCGTAAGGTCTTGGCCGCTTAGTAATCAACCTAGAATGAGATTCGGAATCATGCGATATGCGTATGACAGTAGAGGTAACTTAACAACGGTTGATTACTTCGGATTGCAAGATAGTCGTAATAGGAATAGAGGGAATAATTGGACTACACTCCCGAATTATACAACACACTATGTTTATTCTAACGATGCTAACAACAGGCTGATTGCGCTTCGAGATGCAACCTACTATTTTTATCATTTTTATCGTGATGAAAATAGAAACAATCGTCGAGGCCGCCACATTGGACTGCAACTTGATACAAATGGCCGGATAAATAGGGTGTCGTCTTACCCTGCAAATACAGCTCAGAGAGTCGCCGGAAGCAGGCGTGGTACGCTTGTGATTGACGGAAGACCGCTTGTGGATGTAAGTGGTAATATTTATCACGAAAGGACGTTTACGTATACAAGAGGTACATACACAGGGCTTAATACTGTAAATGAAATTCGGATATTCAATTCTACTGGTAGTATGGTTCATTTAACGGCAGGTGACAGGCATAATTTTGATCATCTCGATCATCTTGGACACGACATTCAGGAGTATCACGGCAGATCGCGCTCAGAATTTAATAATGCGTCAGCCGGTACCCCGTTTGCTTATCTCATCGCGCCCACGAGAATACCAGCCGCTAGAGCACCCAGAGCTTTATATGCGGATAATCTTGATAGTTGCCAATGCACAAGCTGCGAAATCCCCGGCTGCGAGTGCCGCTGCGAGAACGAAGCCCTGTGCAACTATGTATCCTGCAACAGCTTCACGGTCATCGAATGGGATGCCAACGGCAATGTGATTGAAAGCGGGCGTAGTGATGGCACGCGGACGATGTCCACGCAATTCAGCTTTAGCGGCAATCGCAGAACGAGCATTGATCCGTTTGGTCGAGTGATGCATTTCGAGCATGAGGAAGACAGCTTGATTGTTCAAGCCATTGACGGCGAGGGCGGCGAAGTTACTATGGCCTTCGACGACATGCAAAATCTCATCTCGCTGAACCAAGGCCTTAGGTCGATTCAATATATCTACAATGATGACGGCTTGCTTGTTGGTATCGAAACAGGCAGCGGCACGGTTTACAGCTTTGTGCACAATGAATATGACATGAAAACCGCAGCCTATGTGGGTGGCACTAGATTGTTTGCACGCGATCTTTGCGAAGATGCGCTGAGAGTGAACGCCCTAGCGTTTGCCAATGGCCAAGAAATTACCTATATGTTCAATGAAGACGGAGCTATCGCGGGGATTTCCCTAGATGGCGGCGGGAGCTTGACCTATGCGTTCGAAATTGGAGATAATGTGGTTCGAATCATCGACAATCAATCGGGGCTTGTGTCAACATTTAACGAAACTGGCAACTTCACCATTGCCCTGCTGAATAACGAAAACGTTGTGCTTTACGAATCCAGCCTTGACGAGGACGGAAACTTCGTTGACACAGTCAATGGCGTGAATTTTGTGAATCGACACAGCAATTCCCACAGCTCAGCAACTGGCATGACGAACAGCTACACCGTGATTGACGGCGCAAACGCGGCAGCACAAACGCAATTTGACTGGTTCGGGCGGGCATTGACCAGCTCACGCACGGCACATGGCACAACGGTTGAATCCGTATTTACCTATGCCGACACCGCCAGCCGGGCAAGTGCTCGCTTGCGCAGCGTTGAAAGCAGAATCACGGGTCAGCCAAACCGAGTGTTTGACTACACTTTCGACAACAATGGTAACATCACAGAGATTAGGCTGGATGGCGTGCTCATGTATCGCTATACCTACGACGAAGCGCAGCAGCTCATTCGTGAAGACAACAGAAGCTTGAACCAGACCTTCATCTTCAGCTATGACAACCATGGGAATATATTGAGCAGAACAACGCATGAGTTCACACTTGGGGCACTTGGGTCGGCGATTGAAACGATCAACTATGCCTACGAAAACGCAAATTGGCCCGACTTGCTCACTGGTATTGGTGGTGCACATATCGTTAGCGACAGCATGGGTAACCCGGTTTTGGTATATGATGGTGTTGAACCGATAGCCTACTTTTGGACGGCGGGGCGGCAGCTGGCACATGTGATGACCGAAACGCAGCTGGTTTCCTACACCTACGACGTGCGGGGCATGATGACCAGCCGCACAGTCAGCGAAATCGCCATTACGAGCATGCCGGTGGATATAGATCCTGACAACTGGACGCTTGACCTGTTTGACATCACGGTGTTGAGTGCGCAGGTGACGCGCTACACGTGGCATGATGACCTGCGGCTGGCCGCTGTGTTGCATGATGACGGCACGGTTGTGCGTGTGTTGTATGACCAGCTGAACCAGCCTTTCGGCATTGCGATTCAAGACGAAACAGGCATTCAAACGCTGCTTTATGAAAGAAATCCGCGCGGTGACATCCTTTCCCTCATTAACCCACTTGACAACAGCGTGGTTGTGCGCTATACTTATGATGCTTGGGGTAACACGCAGCGCGAGATTTTCCCCGAAAGCGAACCGGGGTTCTTCCAAGGCATTGCTAATTTCTTCACCGGCAACACGAGTGAACGCACTCGCAGCAATGAAGAACTCGCCAACCTCAACCCGCTAACCTATCGTGGCAAGTTCTACGATGCCTATGTGGGCCTATTCTACCTGCAAACCCGCTGGTATAACCCGCAATGGGGCCGCTTCCTCAACGCCGATGTGCTCTTCGACACCGGCAACGGCATTGTTGGCACCAACATGTTCGCGTATTGTGATAATAATCCCGTTAATGTCGTTGATCACAATGGCATGTGGGGTGCGGATGTACATTATGGTGGGAATTGGTCGTTTGTAGTACCTTTGCCCGTGCGCCCGGGAGATGTCTTGGGGCTCGTAGGAATTGCAAATATTAACGGCACATTATACGGCACTTACACATGGGCATACCAGATGGGTCTTACTAACCGCACGGATAGACTAGGAATAATCGCTGGAAATTCTGCTGTTGATAGACAACTAGGTGCTCCACGTGGTTTTAGACATGGAGATTGTTATGCAGTATCGTGGCACTTCAATAACACACTTCATTTTGTCAACATTTTGTTGACTGATGCAAGAGAGTGGCGAGCTTTTGGCAGACTCATTGATTTATATCACAACCATAATATAACTGAGAGTCAATGGTTTTATGTAGGCTACGCTTTGCATCCAATGCAAGATATGCCAGGGCATGGAAATGATTATGTGAAATATACTTCTTATGTATGGGGAGTAATTCTTACTAATCCTGGTTGGATACCCGCTGGATTACAGGGAGATAGCGGTTGGAATCACGGATTTGTTAGTGAAATAATCCAAGGAACATATGCTGACAATGTCAGTTCTTCTATTGTTAAGCACGGAGTTAGGTATTATCACTGGGATAATACGGTATGGACAAGAAACTTGACATATGATATGCTAGGGAGGTGGGATAGAGTGATTCCCTAGCCAGTATTAAATTATTTGATTGAAGAGGAGTTTACGCAAATGTCTTGGTTTTGGATACAAATTATACTCGTATTGCTGTCGCCGATTCTTATACCCATAGCTCTTATTGGAAATTTGATTGGTTGGTTGCTGGGCTGGTAAAAAATGCGCTTCCAAAGGTTGCTGTATGCGCGGCAGCCTTTGGTACTTTTTGAAGGGGACTGTGAGAATGTTTGTGACGTTGGTTGGTGTTCCAGCTGGAAGAGCGATAATACGCCACCGTGCAAGTGGGCGGCGAGCACCCGATTCGCCTGCTGGCAACAGTGGAGGGCGACGCGGATGAAATCACGCTAATCTTCATGAACAACCTGCCTGGCAACGCACATAATATGTTCCATGCGGGCGATGTGCTGTTGACGTTGCGCATGCAGGGTAACGATGTGTTGACAATCTGGGACGCGTTGCGGCCAATTGGTGGCACACCGGGCGAGTGTGTGTATTTCACACGCCAGCAAGAAGAACCGGCAGAGCAAGAATAGCCAATGCAGCGCAGGATGTCATGTCCTGCGCTGTGTTTCCTTTCTGCCAGTGATAAACTCTTAAAGTGAGTAATTCATAGAGTGGGTCACGATGACCTAGTGTGCAGGTCATCGCACTGACGGAGAGATCCCTTTGGCGCAGCGTTATTTCAAAATTACATATCGATTTGAAGTCTGCTTGCCGTCGTCTGCACGGAAGCAGGCTTCTTTGCGCAGGTAGCCAAATTGTTCGAGGTCAGTGATAGCCCGTTTAACGGTACTGCGCGACAACGACAAATCCCGTGCAATCGTGTTAAGCCCCGGCCAAGCCACGCCGTCTTTCTGCCTGTCATGCAGATACACATAAACCAGCTTTGCACGTTTTTGCAATCGCTCATCATTGTAAATGTGCGTGAAATATGCTATGCCTTCACCTCCCGCTTGAGCCGACTTTTCGCCTTGGGATTGAGCTTTTGCGAGGGTTGCGGCACAGGCGACTCTAGCACAACAACGCCCGGGAATTTTCTTCGAATAGCAGCCTCAACCTGCATCCTGTCCACATAATCCACCACTCGTGCGCCTTGGTCTTGCAGGATGTACGGGTTTTTCTCATCAAAGACAATGCCCCACTTGAAGAACAATTTCAGCTTTGAGATAAACGGATGAGCCCCAGTTTTCAGCACGATGAAACTGCCCTTGTCCATGGATTTTAGTTCATCGCCGCACATCAGCGGCCGCTCCATCATTTGCAACGATTGTGTGCAATTTTCGCGTCCACGGCTGACCGAGCCGCTCAACACCGTGCGGCTGCCCATGGCCTTGGAAATGCGCTCAGCCGATTCACTGCCCGGCGCAAAGCCACCCGCAATGGTCAACTGCGTGTTGTCGCAAATAATTGAAGCACCTTCACGGCTATAATTCTTCTCCAGCTGCTGGTAGGATTGAATAATGGCCACAATGCTCAGCCGCCGAGACCGTGCCGCGCTGAACATCATCTCGGCGGATTGAATGGGCGGCAGCGTGCCCAGTTCATCCAAGTAAAACATTACGCGCTTGTCCAGCTTCCCGCCGTTTTCATCAGCCACGCTCAAAATTTCACGGTACAGCTGCTGGATGATTAGGCTTACCATGAAATATTTCGTGTTATCTTCCTCGGGCATGACAATAAACAGCGCACACTTATTTTTGCAGAACTTTTCGGCATCAATCGAAGTATCAAAGCAAATGAGCTGCTCCAACTCCGAATCCAAAAAGGCATTGAGCCGTGACAAAACCGTGGATAACACCGAAGCCATACCCTGCTCGCTGGTGTTGAGCGCAGGCCCGGCGAACCACTTGGCCTTGTGCTCGCTGGGCAGCCGTTGCATGAGCTGCTGAAAGCAGGATTTTCCGGGCGTGTCGGACGGTTCCAGCAAATCCTGCACGAGCTTGAATACGCTGACAATATGCCTTTGCTGTGGCTCAGCGAACTCTGCAATCAGCAAAATGGCAGTGGTGAGCAAACCCTCGGCGGCATCATAGAAAAACGAGTTTTGCCCATAATTTTGCGAGCCACCATCAGAAAACACAATGGTCTTGGCAATGATTTTCGCATATTTTTCTGCACGCGCTTTGAGTGAAATGTCGGCAGGATGTTGCAGCCACAAGTCCATGTATTTGTTGACGAGGTGCAGCAGATTGAAACCATCGCTCTTGGTCGGATTCCGCAGGTCAAGCACCGCAACGTCATAGTCATAGCGGGTTTGTGCGATGTGACCGTAATTTCTATAGACATCGCCTTTCGTATCGCTCACGGCAAATGACATGCCGCTGGCCAATGCAAATTCGATGTTCGGATAAAGAAAATATGCCGTCTTGCCGCAACCGGCAGCGCCAATCATCAGCGCATGCACATCGCCTTCATCGACCAGCGCAACGGTCTTTTTGCCGATAGTTTTCTGACCAACAATGATGCCTTGGCAATCGGGCAGGTTCTCTCCATCGCGCCAAAGTTCGGGAGTGAATGAGATGCTTTTATAGGTCTGCTTGATTTCAGCGGGTGTGGCAAAACGAGCTGTTCCGTGCTGGCCATCGCCCACGGTTTTACTTTTGATGCCGTTCAAATTCACGCGATTATTCAGCCACTGTGCGCCCAGCATCAGCAGCAAAAACCCGCCGCCGACCAGCACTAGGATTGTGTAATTACGCAATGTAATTCCTCCACTTGTCTCAACGCCACGAGATCCTCATTAAAATCTTTGAAGCGTGGCGTTTGCACCTCAACAGCATAACCTTGCAGCGCCTGTGAAATTCTGCCGGTGGCCATGTGTCCGGCCTCATCGTTGTCTAGGCACAGCACGACTTCGCGTAGATGCTCGTGTGTTTTTAGCTGGTACATGAGCGCTTCATCACTGACTCCACAAAGCGCAACATAGCTATGTTGTCGCCAATCTTTCGGATGCATGGAGATAAAGCTGAGCATATCTATCGGCGACTCAAAGGCAAAGATTTTCTCGCTGGTGTCAATGTGGTGAAACGCAAACTTGGCATCGCTGCCAGCTTGATTCGCCCGCCATGACTTTTGACTGGCCGTGGATTTCTTGTGTGCATGGCGGGCAGTGCCGTCTGCATCAACACCCACAAACACAACATTGTGATACTTCGCATCCTCGTAGATCAGCTTGTGGTGGGTGAAAAAGTCCAGCACAGCACGGTCAATGCAACGCTGTTTGAGCAAGTAAGCGTACACACGCCGCATGTTGCTGTTGCGCGGCGGGAGTTTGAATTCGGGGCGGATGCGTTGGCGTTCGATGGATTCGACAACAACGCCGTGGCCAAGCAATTGCTGCACAGCCTCTTGAAAGCTGGCAGCAAAATATTTCTGCACGAAGTCAATGGCCGTGCCGCCGACGTTTTCGTAGTGGTCATAAAACTGATGCCCGCGAATGGTGATGTGGCGCTCAAGCCAGACTTGCTCAGAGCCACTGCGCTTGACTGTTTCGCCACGGGATGCGAGGAAACTAGCGAGGTCGGCGTGCTTGGCCTGATGGATATCCTCGCGGGTGAAGGGGATGAAAGTTGACATTGGTATCACTCCTTTGATATAAAATTGGCTACAGTTTTGTACTGCGCTGGGTCGCTATTTGGGTTGAAGTGAGTGTTGAAGGCATTGTGTGTTTACGCTTTTTCTGTTTATTGCCTGCTGGCCAAAATGAGCATATTTTCCCCATTCATGCAAACCATAATCAAAAGAAGATTTGCGAGGATGAAAGCATGCAAAATAGCTACACAACACTGCCCGAAAAATTTTACACGAAACAGCGGCCAAGCCCTGTGCGCAGCCCAAAGCTGGTTATCTTTAATCAGTCGCTTGCGGACTTTTTAGACGTGCCATTTGACCTAGAAGTCTTTGCCGGAAATGCAATCCCGCAAGGTGCCGAGCCGATTGCGCAAGCTTATGCCGGGCACCAATTCGGGCATTTCACCATGCTGGGCGATGGCCGCGCTCTGTTGCTTGGCGAGCAGAAGGGTTTTGACATCCAACTCAAAGGCTCCGGTAGAACGAAATACTCCCGCGATGGCGATGGCCGGGCCGCGCTGGGACCCATGCTGCGGGAATATATCATCAGCGAAGCCATGCATGCCCTTGGCGTTCCAACCACGAGAAGCTTGGCCGTTGTCACCACTGGTGAAACCGTGCGGCGTGAAAGGACACTTCCCGGCGCAGTGTTAACGCGGGTTGCGTCAAGCCACATTCGTGTTGGGACATTTGAATTTGCCGCGCAATTTGGCACAACGGAGGACGTCCGCGCGCTGGCGGATTACACCATTGCGCGTCATTTTTCCGGCATTGCAGACCGTGAAAATAAATATCTGTTGCTTCTGCAAGAGGTCGTGAAGCGGCAGGCATTATTGATTGCCAAATGGCAGCTGGTTGGCTTTATTCATGGCGTGATGAACACAGACAACACGGCCATCAGCGGCGAAACCATTGACTATGGTCCATGTGCATTTATGGACATCTATGACCCAGCTACTGTGTTTAGCTCCATCGACACGCATGGCCGCTACGCTTACGAAAACCAGCCAAAGGCGGCGGCTTGGAATTTGGCACGCTTTGCTGAAACGCTGCTGCCATTTATTGATGTCGAAGTAGCACAGAAGGCCATCGCAGAATTTTGGGTGCTTTATCATGAATACTGGCTTGCGGGCATGCGAGCAAAGCTTGGCATGCTCGAAGAACAACCGGGCGATGAAGCACGGATTCACGAATTTTTAGCATCCATGCAGCAGTCTCAAGCGGATTATACAAACACGTTTCGGGCGTTGACGCTAAGCGAAAACCGCCCGCAAGCCAAAGCACTCATGCAGCGCCATAACCCTGCGATAATTCCAAGAAATCACCTAGTGGAAGAAGCCTTGCATGCCGCTGAACATGATGATTACAGGGTGATGAGCGAACTGCTAAATGCCTTGCGCAACCCATATGCATACACGGTGCAGCAGGAGAAGTATGCACAGTTGCCTGTGCCCACGGCTTGCCGCTATCGGACGTTTTGTGGGACGTAATGCGTGATTTTAACCGCACGGGGCAAGCTAAAGACATGAATATTTCACAAGGCTCCGTTTGGAGCGCAACCACAGAGCGAAACAGTCGTCCGGCCTTTGCGGGCGACACAAAAACGGATGTGCTGGTCATCGGCGGCGGCATGTGTGGTGTGCTTGTAGCGCACGAGCTTAAGCAAGCCGGTCTGCGTTGCGTGGTCGTTGAATCTAAGCAGATTGGCGGCGGTGTAACCCGCAACACCACAGCGAAGATTACCGCCCAGCATGGGTTAATCTATGCCGATTTGCTTGAACGAATTGGCCACGAAAAAGCTTGGCAATATTATCAGGCAAACACCCAAGCAATCAAGAAATATCAAGCCCTTGCTGCGCAATTCCCCTGTGATTTTGAGCACCGCACGGCTTACGTCTATTCGACAGACGACAGTGCTGCATTGGAGCGCGAGGCCCGGGCGTATCACCAGCTTGGGCTGGCAGCACATGTGCAAGAAGATTTGCCGTTGCCGGTCAATACTTGCGGCGCGCTTGCCATGGAAAATCAAGCGCAGTTTCATCCATTGAAATTACTGTTTGCATTAGCGGAAAATCTAGAACTCTACGAGAACACATTTGTCAACAAGCTCGTTGGCAAAACAGCGCACACACCGGTCGGTACTATCACAGCCGAGCATGTTGTGTTGGCCACGCACTACCCGCTGGTGAACATCTTGGGGCTGTATGCGCTCAAGCTTTATCAACATCGGAGCTATGTCATTGCATTAGAAAACGCGCAAACACTGGACGGCATGTATGTTGACGCGCGCGAAAATGGGCACTCGTTTCGGACTTACGGTGATTTGTTGTTTGTAGGTGGCGGTGATCATCGCACGGGTGAGCCGGGCGGCGGATTTCATGAGTTACACGCGCTTGCGGGTCGGGCATATCCCCAAGCCACAGAACAATTCCATTGGGCTACGCAAGACTGCATGAGCCTCGACCGTGTGCCGTATATCGGCAAGCACAGGGCAGGGGCCAATCATCTTTACGTTGCCACTGGCTTCAACAAATGGGGAATGACGGGCTCGATGGTCGCGGCGCAGGTATTGTGTGAGCTCATCACGCAAGGCAAAAGTGATTTGTCCGAGTTGTATTCACCGCAGCGTTCCATGTTATCGCGGCAGCTTGCAACGAACATGGGCAAGGCAACAAAGAATTTGCTTAGCTTCGGCACGCCGCGCTGCATGCACATGGGTTGCAAGCTGCGCTGGAATTCGGCTGAACATTCGTGGGACTGTGCGTGCCATGGTTCTCGCTTTGACGCGTGTGGACATGTGATGGATGGGCCTGCCAAGCGAGGGATTAAGCCATCTTAGCGAATGATAGCAGCGCTATATCCGCAAACCCTGCTCCTGCTTTTTCTTCGCAATTTCCAGCCGCAGCTTGCTATCCGTCTGCACCTGCGCAGGCGTGTTGTCAATATCGCTTTCGATGATATTTGCCAACTGCCCCAGCAACCGCAGCGAACCCAGTGCAAGATTATCTGCACCGTTTTGTTGAGCCGCTTGCTTGTGTTGCTCAAACTGCAACTTCGCTGCTTCTGCAACCACGGCATTCTTGATGCTTTTGAATACTTCATTCTCACTCAACGCAATCCGTTCGGGAAACGTAGAAGCATAAGTCGCCAGCACCGCCTCCCGCTGCTCGTACCATAAATCATAGAGCTGCGCAACATGCGGGTCTTTGGCAAGCTCATCGACAACACGATTCACCGTGGCTTTCATCGCTGGCGAAAGATAGGCATACACTTTCTTGCCTTTGTGGTCACGGAGTTGTCCGGCAAGCTGGTGCAGTAAATCTTCAACCACAGGGTCGCCATGCTGCTGTACCAGTTCTTTCGCGGCATGGCGCAGGTCATCACGATGGGTAGTCTGCTGCTCGTAAACCTGCATCAAATCCTGTTTGAAAATATCCCGCGCAAGGGCAGAACGAATGTTATCAATTCCGCGGCGTGTGAGATAGGGTTGCCTGCCGGTGGAATACATCACCGCATGGCAATGTGGATGCGTTGGCTCATTGTGAAAGGCCGCAACCCAGCGTAAGTTTTCCAAGGGCACGCCCATCTGCTGCGCAAAGGTCTGCGCATGCGCGCGCAACAACGTCTGCCAAGCTTTGGGCGAATCATAACCCAACCGAACAGCATCCTCCGGCCGCAGCGAAATGACCGGCGTGAAAATTACATCATTATGTGCGGCAAGCTCTTTCATCACACGATTGAGCACAGGCGGCTCGTTCGCATCGGAAAACAGCCCCTGCGATTTCGGTCTACCATCCACATAGCTGATATACTTTTCAACGCCTTCACGCGTAGCAATATAGCGTACAAAGTTCCTACTGCGTTTGCCCTTGATATAACTGCACTTGAAAATGAGCTTAGCCATTCGCATCATCCTGCTGAAACTGCACGGCATCATCGAAAGAGATTTTTCCGCGCAGTGCCTTCACCTCCTGCACACAACGCCCACGCAAACGTGTAAGCGTGTCGGGCGCAACATCGTTGGCAGCAGCAGTGACATGCATCAGCATCGCCATCTCAACAGCCAGCTTGAACAACAGTGAACACACGCGGTCTTCTTGTGTGTCAAGCATACCGCGCATGGTGCTGACCAGCGCACGGGGCAGAAATTCGTTGCCGCCGGTCTGTAAATATCCCGCGTAAAACCGCACAGCACGTTCAATGAACTCCGAGCGACTTTTGCAGCCGTCGGCGGCGTAGTGTGCTTCAATGAGGTCGTAAATGTCCTCCTGCGCCCAAAGCGCAAACTTTCTTTTTTCGCTGAACATATGTCCTTTCTAGGGCTGCAACCCCTGCAAAACTGGCGAAACACTAGGCTTTTCGTGCGCTACAACCCACAGTTTTCGCAACTTGGCGAATCACAACCCCTGCGCAGCCAATCCCGCAAAGCCTTGTGCGACCGGCATTGCCGGGCGCTGTAAACCGTCCGGGGAGCTGCGCACAACCCCCGGACTTTAACCTGCTAACTTTCGCAAATCCTCGCAAACTCGTTGCCCTGATGCAAGCGTTTTGCTGCATCGGTGCCACACGCGCCCACAAACCGCCCACGCCGCGATTTAGCGCACTGATGGGGCAACGGAGCCGCCAAGGGCTGCAAACTTGCGACACGGGGGAGACAGCGGGTTATTTCTCTGAGCTGGACTTAAGCAACAGGTAATCCCGCACTGCCTTGTGGACAATTTTGTCGAACATCGCATCGACTGTGGTCAGCATTTCGGCTTCAAGCGTGGTGCCCTTGAGTTCGAGTGCCACGCGCAACGCGTCATATTTCTCTGCATCGTAGCGCAGTTGAATGGTGGTTTGTTTCATGAGTTTGCCTTTCTGTTAAAAAATCATGCCCGCATCGAGCCCCTGTGCCTGCGCCGAAGCTGCCGTTTGTTCGGTTGGCTCCGTAAGGTCGAAGTCGCCATTTTGCGCTTTGATGTAGGCCTCGTCAGCAGTGCCGCCGTTGCAAATCCAGTGGGCAGCAGGCAACAGTTCGGTGGGCAAGTAGCCCGGTTTATAGTTGAAAATCTCAGCGGCCACTTCTTCATATTGCTGGTCAATTTCCGCAAAGGCATCGCTGAATTCCCGCAGGCAACGCAGATAATCCAAGTGGCTTTCGACATCACTGTTGGTATCCACCTGCGCAAGCCCGCGCGCGCTAGACATCCAATCATCGGCGCAGTCAAGATTTGCAGCCTCAATTTGCGCAATCTGATTGACAAATCCCAGCTCAGCCATCTGCTGCGCCATGAGCAAAAGCTCACGCGCGCCCGGCACAAACGAGGCATAGCGCGCGTAATCGTAACCTTGCGAATCGACCAAAATGCCGTCATCGCAGCCCTCGCCCAGCACGAGCATGCAGTGGCGCGTGCCATTTTCATCGAAGCCCATCAGCGGGATATTCTCGGCGATGAAGTCCCAATCGTGCATCATGCCGGAGCGAAATTCTTGAAAATCGGCACTGCACAGCTCAACAATTTTCGCAACCACACAACGCTGCGGCTCAAATTCGGGCTGTTTGCGATGAAAAATCGCGTTCAATTCCATTTGTTTTTTCTCCTTTTTATCTAGATAGATAGCGGGTTGGATTCACCGGCCGCCCATTGCGAATGACCTCAAAATGCAAATGGGGACCAGTTGAGCTGCCGGAGTTCCCGCTGCGGGCAACGACCGTTTCGCTGATCACTTCCTGCCCCTCGCTGACGGTAATGCGCGAATTATGTGCATACAACGTCGCATAACCCCCGCCGTGGTAGACTACAACATAGTGGCCAAAGCCGCGGGCATCATAGGCAACAATCAGCACCCGCCCGGCAGCAGCGGCGTAGATGGCAGTGTCCATCGGCAGTCCAAAATCCACGCCGTTGTGGAATCTGCGCTCGCCCGAAATGGGATGCATGCGGTAGCCAAAGCTCGAAGTCAGCACAGATTGCCACGCTCTATCTCTGAGCGGCGACAAAAAAACACCCTCAAATGGGGTGTCATCATCTGCAGTCATGGCAGCGATTCGGTTATGTAGATTGTTGGGCGTGCCGACCTGCGACTGATGCGCCCAGGCAATGAGCTGCTCGATTTGTGCAATTTCTTCGCTGGTAAACGCTACATCGAAGTTGTCCGTAATGCAAGCAAATTCCCCGCGTTCATCAGCAAAACAGGCAATGAAAGTCGCGAAAAAGTCGTCATCACGCGAGTGGTCACGCAAGGCAGAGATGAAGATTATCTGCGCGCGCAAAGGGTCAATGTCCAGCTCTTGCGCTGTTATTTCGTCCTCAATCGCAAGCATGATGGACTCGAAATAGGCGAGTTGAGCGTTGTTTGCTTGCTGCAAAATGGCGCTCATGTCAAGCTCTGCACCGCTGTTGAGTACCGCCAGCAAGGCAAGCACAGGCGTGACCAACGCGAACACAACTCCGCCGATGATGCTCAATACGGTCTTTCCAGTGCGCTTGTCGGTAGCGGAGGCAATGGCGAGTTTCTTGAGGGCAGCCTTTGCTGCGGCTGCTGCGGGTAAGGCCATAAAATTCACTCCATTCAATGAAAATTTGAGTTGCAATTTGTGCAAAAATGGTGTATAATAAAGAATAGAAAGGGCGTGAGTCGCTTGGCTGTCAATCAAGAAGTCCGAAAAATTGCTGAAATCATTCGGCAATCTATACCAGC
>WRBQ01000030.1 GCA_009784445.1 Oscillospiraceae bacterium | reverse complement strand
TCCCAAAAGCCTTTGAGAAACGCGCCGGGCAGCGTGACGAATTTGCTAATTAAATAAATTGTTCTCAGAACACACCCCACCCTTCTGCGAAGATTTCATGTAGTGTGGTTTCGCCTGCATGCAGCGCTTGCAACTGCGGGTGCAGCGGCGCGGTGAGGTGTTCAATGAACTCGGTTTCGGCTGCCGCGATGAATGCCGCATAGGCGGTGAACAGCAGTTGCTCGTTGATGAGGAATGGGCCTTCCACATAGCTTTGTAGCAGCACCACGGCTTGGTCAATCTCGCCTTGCAGCAGCAAGGCCGCGCCCTGCAGCGCGGTGGCGCTCATGTGAATGGAATTATCCTGCCCATGTTGCAGCGGGTGCTGCGCGCGCAGTTGCTCAGTGAGGGCAATTGTGTTTTCGTCGTTTGAGCGCAAAGAAAACTCCGCGCGTTGCAGCTGCATGAGCGGCGCAACTTCCGGCTGTGTAGTAGCGTAATACTCTGCCATGGCTAAGGCTTGGCTCTCATCGCCCATCAAAAACAGCGCACGCACATGCCGTTGCATGGCCACAAAGTCAAAGGGATTGCGCGCCACTGCTTGCTCGGCCAAATCCGCCAGCAGCGGCCAGTCTTCTAGCACGCGGGCGCGTTCCTGCGCCACAGTGGAGGTCATCCACCATTCATGCCGATGGTCGTTCTGCAGTGCATATAGCAACGCACCCACTTCATCGCTGGTGGGGTCTTGCATGGCCAGTCCGGCCAGATTGATGCTGTCGTAAATCAATACGTGGCGTGCGGGCAGGTCATCGCGCTGCGTGTTGTCGAACAAAATCAACTCCACGATTTCTACCTGTTCGGCGAAGTTCGCCAGACGGCGTGGCATGCGATTGTAGTCAAACCAAGCCAGCAGCGGCGGCATTTGATGCAGGTGCATTTGTTGTTCCATGCGCCAAAAATCGATGGGACCGTACAGTCGTTCCAGCATGAGAATGCGCCGTGCAATGCTGAAATGATTGGTGGTGAAGCCTGTACCACCGCCCAAGGCGAAATTGTGGCGCGCCCAAGCTTCAATATCGGCTTCCACGTTCACTAGCTCCATGTACACATCAATGGCGGCTTGGTTGTTGCCGCGCAGCTCGTGCCACAAGCCCCGCGCAGCATAACCGGTTAAACTCAAATTGAGCGCCGCGGGTACGATCATCACCGCGGCAAACAGAACAACCAGCGCAGCCGTTGCCCACGCCGAAAGCCCCGGGCCGCGTGGTTTGCGGGCGGGGATGTTGTCATGCTGGCTTTGTTCAATGAGCTTGGCCAGATCACCTTGTGGCTTGTCCATTCATGTTCCTTAAGGTCGCCAAACGCACGGCCTATCGTAGACCACAGCGAAGCGACGGAAAGTTTTTTGGTTCTTTTTTTCAAAAAAGAACTACCCTACTTTACGCTTCATGCGCACGGGGTTGCGTTCCACTTGCGGTGGCGCGCCCTGCGTGACGCATGCGGCAGTGACCACCACGCGTTCCACGGTTGGGTCGCTGGGAATTTCATACATCAGCGGCTGCAGCAGAGCTTCCATCACGCTGCGCAGGCCGCGTGCGCCGGTGTCTTTCTCAAGCGTTTGCTCAGCGATGGCCACTAGGGCATCGTGTTCAAATTCCAATTCCACGTTGTCGTAGGCAAACAGCTGCCCGAATTGTTTAATCAGCGCGTTGCGCGGTTCGCTAAGAATACGCACCAAGTTGGGCACGTCCAGTTCCTCTAGCGAGGCTATCACAGGCATACGGCCAACGAGCTCGGGAATAATGCCGAACTTGACTAAGTCGTGATGGATAACCTGCGACAGCATTTGGTCAACTTTTTCTTTTTCGCGCAGTTTAATGGGCGCATCAAAGCCCATGGAGCTGCCGCCCACGCGGCGCTCGATGACGGACTCAATGCCCGCGAAAGAGCCGCCGCAGATGAATAATATGTTGGTGGTGTCGATTTGCAGCAATTCGTCGCCGGGGTGTTTGCGGCCGCCGCGCGGCGGCACGCTGGCCATGGTGCCTTCAAGGATTTTCAGCAGCGCCTGCTGCACGCCCTCGCCCGACACATCGCGCGTGATGGACGGATTCTCGCTTTTGCGTGCAACTTTGTCAATTTCGTCAATATAGATGATGCCCTGTTCGGCGCGTTCCACGTCGTGGTCGGCCGCTTGAATCAAGCGCAGCAGAATGTTCTCCACGTCTTCGCCAACATAGCCGGCTTCCGTCAGCGTGGTGGCATCGGCGATGGCAAAGGGCACGTCAAGAATGCGCGCCAAGGTTTGCGCCAGCATGGTTTTGCCCGAGCCCGTGGGTCCCAGCAGCAGCACGTTGCTCTTTTGAATTTCCACGCGGCTGTTGCGCTGCCCCAAGTGGCCAATGCGCTTGTAATGATTATATACTGCCACGGCAAGGGCGGTTTTGGCGGCATCTTGGCCAACCACAAAGTCATCAAGCTTGCGCTTTAGCTCCATGGGTGTGTGCAGCCGGTTGTTGAACACCGGGCGCAGTGGCTCCATGGGTGGCAGTTCGTCATGTTCCTCGTTGAGAATATCCACGCAAAACTCCACGCATTCATTGCAAATGAATACGCCTGGCCCTGCGATGAGTTTATCAATAGCGGCTTGGCTTTTTCCGCAAAATGTGCAGATGACATTTTGCGGCAGCTCGCCGTGAAAATATTCTTGCATACAAACTCCTTGATTTTAGTGCGTAGCGATTAGTGGTTAGTGAATAGTAAAAACACTAACCACTACGCACTAATCACTATTCACTAGCTATCTCTTATCCAATACTTTATCCACAAGACCGTACTCCATGGCCTCTTGCGCGGTCATGAAGGTGTCACGGTCGGTGTCGCGCTCAATGATTTCAAGCGCTTGCCCGGTGCGTTCGGCCAAAATATTGTTCAACCGCGCACGGGTTTTCAGGATGTGATCCGCCGCGATTTTGATGTCGCTGGCTTGGCCGCGTGCGCCGCCCATGGGCTGGTGAATCATAATTTCGCTGTTGGGCAGTGCCATGCGCTTGCCTTTTGCGCCTGCTGCCAGCAGGAATGATCCCATGCTTGCGGCCATGCCCATGCAAATTGTGGCCACATCGCATTTGATGTAGTTCATGGTGTCGTAAATCGCAAGCCCTGCGCTCACGCTGCCGCCGGGGCTGTTGATGTAAAAACTGATGTCTTTTTCGGGATCTTCGCTTTCCAAGTGCAGCAATTGTGCAATGACCAAGCTGGCAGTGACGTCATTCACTTCGTCGCTGAGCATCACAATGCGCTCGTTGAGCAGGCGCGAGAAAATATCAAAGCTGCGCTCGCCGCGCCCGGTTTGTTCAATGACCATGGGGACTAATGCCATGATGTACCTCCAAAGTTTAATACATAATTATGACACGAAAAGTTAGGCTTTAATCGCTGTGCCCTTCACAAACTCAAGGGCACGCACGCGGTTGAGATCTTTGACGATGTCGCCTTCGGGCACAGCAATTTTCACCCGTTGCAGCGGCACGTTGTATTGCTCGGCCAAACGTTGCTGTTCGGCTTCAATTTCCTCAGCGGTGGGGGTGAAGTCTTCCAGCAGCGCGATTTTCTCCAGCGCGAGTTCAACTTTCACTTGCATGGTGCTTTGCTCGGCCAGTCGTGCGGTGAGGGCATCGGGACTTTCGCCAAAGATTTCGGCATAACGTTCCATCGAAAGCTGGAAGCGTTCCAAGAACATTTCAATGTTTTGTTGGGTGCGGCGGTCAAACATTTCCTGCGGAATTTCGCCTTGCAGCAGTTCGACTAGTTTGTCTTGCACGCCTTTGTCGAGTGCGTCGTCGCTGGCTTGTTTTTTGCTGTCTACCAATTCTTCGGCAATGCCTTTTTTCAAATCCGCCACGGTGTTGTAGTCTTCGCCCACTTCTTGTGCGAAGTCATCGTCAAGCGGCGGCAGTTCTTCGGCTTTCAGCTCATGCAGGGTTACTTCAAACACCACCGGCTTGCCAGCAAGGTGCTCAGCGTGATATTCTTCGGGGAAGCTCACGTTTACGTCAAAGCTTTCGCCGGGTTGTTTGCCAACCACTTGCTCTTCAAAGCCGGGGATAAACTGCCCTGAGCCAAGTTTGAGCTCAAAGTTTTCGCCGGTGCCACCGTCAAAGGGCACACCGTCGAGCATGCCTTTGAAGTCGATGACAGCAATGTCGCCATCTTGCGCCGGGCGGAGAGCAACTTCCACTTGGCGGGCGTTGCGGGCGCGCAATTCGTCAATGCGTGCATCCACATCTTCGTCTGTTACGTCTGCGCTGGGTACCTCTACCTCAATGCCTTTGTAGCCTTCAATTTCCACTTCGGGCTGCACGATGACGGTGAAGCTGAAGGTTGCGCCTTTTTCTTTGCTCAGCTCATCAACTTCCAGATTATCTGGGCGGAAGATGGGTTCAAGTTCGGCGTCTTTGATTGCAGTAGCAACTGCCTCAGGCAGCAGGGCATCCAAGGCGTCCTCGAAGAAGACTGATTCGCCAAAGCGTTTTTCCAGCATGCTGCGCGGTGCTTTGCCTTTGCGAAAGCCGGGCATGGTGATGCTGGGCAGTTGCTTGGCAAACTCAGCGTCCAATGCCTTGCCGAAATCTTCGGCCGAAATTGTGGCGTTTACTTTGTAGGTTGCGGGGGCGGTTTTTTCTTTGCTTATGAAGCTCATGGGCGGTTGTTCTCCTCATCAATAAATATCCAACTTATATTATACAACATCCGCGCGCGAAAAGCTAGTGTTTTTTTCAAAAAATTGTGATTAAGATATGGAGACGGCAAAAGAGGGCAAAGAAAAAAATCCCCCTTGCCATGAAGGGGGATTGTTGTACATGATGTTTTCCGGAATTTTACACGATCATAACGCCTTGGTACAACTCGTCGTAAGGGCAAATTTCAGCACTGGCATTGGCACCGGCAATATCGATGTCGCTAATGCCTCCACCAACGGTAACCACGGCGCGCCGGCTGCGGCGACCTTGGCAGCATTGCACAACGTCAATTTCGTCGTCTTCGGCCAATTTCACGTTGCAGGGAACATTGGCAATCCAAGTGCCGTCGCGCAGCACTTTTGTGGTAATGCAACGGCAGCAGGGGAAGCGAATTTCAATGCTGCAGCAAGGGTCGGCGTCGTAGCCGCTGATGGTCAAGGCACCAACGTCCACTTCGTTCACCGTGGGTGGTTGCAGGCCTTCGGGCACCAACTGAGTTTTTTGCAAAGCTGTTACAAAGCATTTCGGCGGCAGGTTGTTAATGCGCACGCATCTGTTGGTTACGTGCACAGGATAACTTTCGGGGTATTCGCCATTTTCTTCGTCCGCTTCCGATTCATAACCATAGGGCGGGCGAACGAGCGTGAGCAGATAGTCGCCCGGCAGCACGCCGCAAAAGTTTACGCAGCCGTTTTTGTCTGAAAGTGCGAGTTTGAAGGGGCCGTTGCCCTCTTCGTTTTCAATAGCAAGTTCAAACAGTGCGCCACAAACCGGGCAGCCGTCCTGGTCCAACACACGAAAACACACGGTTTGTGCTTGGTTTGTTCGGCAGGTTGATTGATTGCAATTCATGATTGATCCTCCGTAATTTCTCATCATAATGGGGAGTGCCGCTGCGCCAGCGTGGCACACAACAGAAATGTAGCGAAGCGGCTTGCCCCCTCAAAGGAGACGGTGTTGCCGCGCTGCGGGGTCAGGCAGCAACACCGACTTATGTTGACCCCGGGAAGCCGGTTAGGCATTAGGAATTAGGTGTTCGGTGCAGGGGAGCCCTAACGCCTACCCCTAATCCCTATCGCCCATATTGAAGCGGACAACGGTGCAAAGGCTATCCCCGGGCGGCCTGTGCCGCCACCTTTGCCCGGTTGCGCCCGCGAATCTTCGCTTGCAAGGCTGGGCCGCATGAATGCAAAATCCCCGCCTGTTCACATGATATGCGAACGGACGAGGATTGGTTATAGAGATTTGGTTAGGTTGTTTCGACAGTTTCTTCGGCGGCTACTTCGTTGCGTGCCGCAATGTCTGCAATGACCTGTGCGTGTTGCTTGCGGGTAACGTTCCAAAAGAAGAATGGCACGGTGGAACAGGCGATGCTAATCAGCTCAATTACCATGGGCACAACGAACAAACCATGCATGGTGCGCGCACTTTGGTAGGGCGCTTGCGGCCTAAAGTCAAGCACGCTTAAAATTACGCCGGTACTCATTGCGCCGACGGATCCGAAAACCTTGCCCATGAGTCCTTCGGTCGTGTAGACCACGCCATCGTTGCGTTTGCCGGTTTTCCATTCGCCATAGTCCACGCTGTCGGCCAACATCGACCAATATAGCTGTCCGCGAATGGCGCCGGGGACTTCGTTGAGGAAAGCAACCGCAGTGAAGAACCAGCGCGCACTCATGGCGGTATTAACGCCTGTGAGGTTGAACATGCCCGGACGCATGCCGATGAATAGGAACAGACCGCGAATGACCAGTCGCATGATGGAACTGCCAATGACAATGTCGCGCTTTTCAAAATATTGACACAGCTTGGGCATGGCCCACGTGGCAATCAGCAGCGCAGGAAAGCCGCCAATTAGCCCAACATAACCGTGCCAGCTGATGTCGCCTAGGTTGTATTCAAACAGAAACACGTCAGTTGCACCGCGGTTGATGATGCCACCAATGGTGTTGGATACCACCAAAATGAGGAACAGCCGGTTTTTCAGTAGTCCGCGGAAAATGCGCAGGATTTTTTGTTGCTGCGTTTGTGGCGGCGAAATAATGCGCTCTTTCACTTGGGTATACATCAGCAGGTTATATAGCAGGAAGGCTGCGCCAACCACCACAACGGCAATCATGAAAATGCGCATGCGGCCTTGCACGTCATCGGGACCGCTGGTGAACCAGCCAAAAATCATAGGAATACCGCCCACCGCCGCACCACCCAAGCTAGAAAACATGCGTGACCGCGCGATGATACCGTTACGCTCCTGCACGTTTGGGGAAATGGAGTTATAATAGCTCATGAAAGACGTGCCGTTGAGGCTTTCCATGGGGTCAAAAGGCAAGTAGAGCAGCAGGATGAAACCCATGTGCAGCCAAGCGTTGAGCGTATCGCTTTGCGCAAAGCGAATGGGCAAGAACATCAGCATCAGCAGCACGGTCAATGGAATAGCCGTTTTTTTGAAGAATCGCCGCGCTTTCTCGTCGGTGTAGGTTTGGCGATCGAAGTAGGCACCCACGGCCGGGTCGGTGATGCCGTCCCAAATGCGTTGCAGCACTTGCAGCGGCCCCATCATCAGCGGATCGTTGCCCATCACCATTACCCAAAAGGTTTGCAGCTGGCCAATGAACAACCCGCGTGACATATCGCGGAACAGGCCCGAAAAGTTGAACGCCATTTGCTCGCGCAGCGAAACGTGTTTGATTTCTTGCGCTTGTTGCTCTTCGCGGTCTAGTACGGTGTTTTCCATGTGAACCCTCTCCTTACTTAACAACTATATTGACAAGTCTTCCGGGGACATAAAGCTCTTTCACAATGGTTTTGCCTGCAATGTCTTGCGCGATTTCTGCCTTGGCAACTGCCAGTGCATCCTCTTGCGTGCAATCAGCGGCGATATTCAACCGTGCTTTGATTTTACCATTCACTTGCACCGCGATTTCCACCGTGGCCTCCACGCACTTGGCTTCGTCGTGCTGCGGCCAAGTTTGGTCAGTCACACAGCCGCCCAGCGCGAGGATTTCCCACAGCTCTTCGGTCATGTGCGGCGCAAAGGGGTTGGTCAGAATCAACAGCAGCTTCATTTCATCGCGGGTGATGCTGCCGCTTTCGGTGATGACGTTGAGCAGACTCATCAAAGCAGCAATCGCTGTGTTGTGCTTGAGCTGCTCGGTGTCTTGGCTCACTTTGCGAATGGTGCGGTGGAATTCGCCTTCCAGCTCAGCACGCATGGCAGTGCCTTGCATGTTATCTTGCAGGCTCCAAATGCGCTCAAGGAATCTGCGGCAGCCTTTAATGGCCGCGGAGTTCCACGGGGCGGTTTTTTCAAAGTCGCCTAGGAACATCTCATACAGGCGCATGGTGTCGCTGCCATATTGATTGATGATGTCGTCGGGGTTCACCACGTTGCCGCGGCTCTTACTCATCTTCACGCCATCTTCGCCCAAAATCATGCCTTGACTAGTGCGTTTTTGGTAAGGCTCGGGGCAGGGCACGGCTTTCACGTCATAAAGGAACTTGTGCCAAAAGCGGCTGTAAAGCAAATGCAACGTGGTGTGCTCCATGCCGCCATTATACCAGTCCACCGGCATCCAGTAGTCGAGTGCCTCTTGGCTGGCCAATGCGGTTTCGTTTTGCGGGTCGCAGTAGCGCAGGAAATACCAACTGCTGCCCGCCCACTGGGGCATGGTGTCGCTTTCACGCACAGCAGGCCCATGGCAAGTGGGGCAGGTAGTATTGAGCCACTCCGTTTGCAAAGCCAAGGGGCTTTGGCCGTCTTCGGTTTGCTCGTATTTCTCAATGTGTGGCAGCACCAGAGGCAGTTCGCTTTCGGGCAGAGCAACCATGCCGCATTTGTCACAGTGCACAATGGGCACGGGTTCGCCCCAATAGCGCTGGCGGGCAAACACCCAGTCGCGCAGCTTAAAGTTGACTTTTGCGCTACCTAGCTCCTGCTCAACCAGCCAGCTCGTGATGGCCGCCTTGCCCTCTTCCACGCTCATGCCAGTGATGAAGCCGCTGTTGACCAGCGCGCCCGTGTTGCAATCCAAGAACGGAGCTTCTTGCACATTGCCGCCAGCAACCACTTCCACAATGGGCAGATCATAGGCGCGGGCAAACTCCCAGTCGCGGGCATCGTGCCCCGGTACTGCCATGATGGCACCAGTGCCATAGCTAATGAGCACATAATCTGAAATGAAGATGGGGATTTCTTCGCCGTTCACCGGGTTGATGGCACGCACGCCTTGCAGCAGCACACCGGTTTTGTCTTTGTTGAGCTCGGTGCGCTCGAATTCGCTTTTTTTCGACGCATCAGCTTTATAAGCAAGAATCTCATCAAAATTCGTCAAGCGATCCTGCCACTTGTCCAGCAGCGGATGCTCGGGCGAAAGCACCATGTAAGTCACGCCCCACAGGGTATCTTGCCGTGTGGTGTACACTTCAAGCACATCACCCGCCGTGGTGGCGAACTTCACCTGTGCGCCGGTGCTGCGGCCAATCCAGTTGCGTTGCTGCACCTTCACCCGGTCGATGAAATCCACCAAGTCAAGGTCATCGTTGAGCCGCTGGGCATACTCGGTGATTTTGAGCATCCACTGGCTTTTGTTTTTTTGCACCACATCGCTGTGGCAGCGTTCGCACTCGCCCTGCACCACTTCTTCGTTCGCGAGCACGCACTTGCAGCTGGTGCACCAGTTCACGGGCATTTCTTTTTTATAGGCCAGCCCAGCCTTGAACATTTGCAGAAAAATCCATTGCGTCCAGCGGTAGTAGCCGGGGTCGGTGGTGTCTACCTCGCGTGACCAATCAAAGCTAAAGCCCAGTGCTTTGAGCTGCTTGGTGAAGGTCGCGATGTTTTGTGCGGTCACTTCGCCGGGGTGCACGCCGTGCTTCATGGCGTAGTTCTCCGCCGGCAACCCAAAGGCGTCCCAGCCGATGGGGTACATCACATTGTAGCCCTGCAAACGGCGCTTGCGGGCGATGATGTCCATGCCGGTGTAGCTGCGCGGGTGGCCCACATGTAGCCCCTGCGCCGAGGGATAGGGAAACTCGATGAGCGCGAAAAACTTGGGCAGGCTAAAGTCCTGCTTGGCGTGAAACACGCCGCTTTCTTCCCAGCGGGCCTGCCACTTGGGTTCGATATGCTTGGGGTTGTAGGGTTGCATGGCATTAAACTCCTGTTAGTTTTGTTGGGTATACGTGTGTGTCCACAACTGCGCTTCAATGCAATCATAAGTCTCTTGCACGCTGCGCAGGAAAGTTTCTATATTGCCGTATGAATCGATGTGTGCGAGCAATTCATTCATCAAAAACGGGCGCTGCCGATGCGGTGAATCCATGAACTTGCAGCTGTCGCCAAAGGTGAAACTCACATGGCGCGGGTCAATTTCGTGCAGCGCAATGCGAAACGTTTCGCCGTGGTTAAAGTTAGCATGAAAGCTATCGCAACCATGCAACACAAAATAAAATGGATGCTTTGTTTGGGGCTGTCCGCCCAGCGCGATGAATTGCTCGTGTAGCCATTGTTCTGTGCGCAAGCGATGTTCGTAGTACCACGCAAAGTTCGCGCCAAAGCGCTTGTGTGCACGGCAGGGTGATTCATCATGCAATGTTTTAGCTAGCACAAAAGCTTCATCTTTGGGCAGTTGCATGATGCTTTTCAGCGCGACGCTGTTTGCGTGACGGTAATTGATGATGCACAAGTCCATCGCTCACTCCGTTGTGTCATAAATTTCCGGCAGGGTAGCATCCTGCCGGGCGATTGTCCAGTATAGGGTGTAGGTCTCTTGATGCAGTTCGTTGCCATCAAGCGGCGTTGTGCGCATGGCAAAGGTGACTTCCAACAGGTTGTCAATCAGCGCAAACAACCAGCCTGCGTTGTACTCAAACGCAGCAATGGGCAGGGTGTCTTCCGTGGGTATGGCCACAATGTCGTCTGCCGGGTGGTAAAACACGGTTAGCGTGTAGGGTGCTAGTTCTGGTGAACCAAATTGACTTGCGTTGCTCATGGCCGTGAATTGCTGTACCCAGCCATCTGCTGGCATAGGTAGTTGCCCGAGAATTGTGAAAACGGCGGAGGGGTTGCCGAGATAGGGCGTGCGTAGCGCAGACAATGGTGGCGGAGACGTTTCTGCTTGGGGAATTGTCTGACCACCTTGGCAGCCCGCTAGCGCAAATAAAAATGACGCAAGTGCCAGTGTCAGTAGTACGCGTTTCATGTGCATTCTCCTCACTCCAAATTGTGTATAAACAACCCACTGAGCAGCTTGGGCTCAAACCATGTGCTCTTGGGCGGCATAATGTTTCCGCTGTCGGCGATGGCGAACAGGTCATCCAAGCTGGGTGCATGCATGGCAAAGGCAACGCGCATGTCGCCAGCAGCAGGATCGCAGCGGCGCTCTAGTTCTTCTAGGCCACGAATGCCGCCGATGAAGGCAATGCGCTTGTTGCGGCGCGGGTCGTCGATATTCAGCAATGGCTCAAGCAGGTTGCGTTGCAGGATTTCCACGTCAAGGCGGCCAACCGGGCTGCGCTCGTCATATGTTCCGGCATGTGGGCGCAGACGATACCAGTGTCCGTCCAGATACATGCCTATTTCGTGGGTCATGGCTGGCTTTACTTGCGCGTCGGCAGCTTGTACGGTGAATTTCTCCGCCACCTTCGACAGAAAATCTTCTGCCGTGTGGCCGTTTAAGTCTTTTACAACTCGATTATAGTCGAGGATTTCCAGCTGGTCATGTGGGAAGCAAACTGCCAAGAAGAAGTTGAACTCCTCCTGCCCGGTGTAGTTCGGCGCAGCGGCACGGCGCGCAAGGCCCACATGCACCGCCGAAGCACTGCGATGATGCCCGTCTGCGATGTACAGCGCAAGGGTAGTAGCAAAGGCAGCTTGCAGCTGTGCGGTCAGCGCAAGGCAGTCAATCGCCCAGCACTCGTGGCGCACGTCGGTTTGTGTGAAATCATAGTCGGCTGGGTGCGTGTTGCACCAGTTGTCAAGCTTGGCGGCGATGCTTTGCGCATCGCGGTAGGCCAAGAAAATTGGCCCCGTGTTGGCATTGCAGGTGGTGACGTGGCGAATGCGGTCTTCCTGCTTGGCTTGCACGGTTAGCTCATGCTTTTTGATGATGCCGTTTTGGTAATCATCAATGCAGGCACAGCCCACAAGACCCGTTTGCGTGCGTCCGCGCCAGGTTTGGCGATATATGTAGTACTGCGGCGCGTCGTCTTGCTTGAAGGTGCCTTCGGCGATGAAGCGCTGCAAGTTTGCTGCCGCAGTTTCGTATACGATGTCGTCGTACGGGTTGGTGTGTTCGGGCAGGTCAATTTCCGCCATGTCGATGTGCAAAAACGAATGCGGGTTGCCTGCGGCACGCACGCGGGCTTCGGCGCTGCTCATGGTGTCATAGGGCAGCGCGGCCACGGCGGCGGCGTGTTCTTGGGTTGGGCGAATGGCGCGAAATGGGCGGAAGGTTGCCATAGGAATCCCCTTTACGCTTATAATAACTTATATTATAGCGCATTTCCCGCCAAAAGGCAAGCGTAATTTTTCGGTAAGTTCTGTCGCAGCCCCATCGCAGGTGGTTTACTCTTGTGCGTTTTTCACGCCTTGCACCACCCGCACCCCGCCAATAGCTAAGGATGCTGCCGCCGCGCACAGCGCAACTACGTGCAGCACGCGCAGCACTTTGGCGGTGCGGCTGGCAATTTGATAACCCCGCAGGGCAGTAAAAATGCTTTTGGTCTGGTTCATACTTTTCTCCTTCATCAAGTCATTTCAATTAACACACCGTGCGCCACGGCAGGAATGCTCTCCCCCTGAAGCGGCGAAACCGCAGATAGCAAGGCACCTGTGCCGATGAACAGCACGCGCTTGAGCTCGCCAGAAAGCATGCGCGGCAAGACTTCCGCACACAACACAGCAGCAGAACAGCCCAAACCTGACCCACCCGTGCCCACATCCTGCGCGATGAGGTCATATAGCATTAACCCACAATCGCGGTGCACAAGGGCAAGATCAAGTCCAGCCTGCTGGCGAGCGAGTTCGTGCAGCAAGTGCGTGCCAATTTGGCTCAAGTCACCGGTGAGGATGAGGTCGTAGTCGCTGGGCTGGGTGTTGGTGTCTTGGAAAAAGCGTCGCAGGGTGTCCCACGCAGCGGGAGCCATGGCGGCACCCATTTCGCTGGGGTCGGTCACGCCCATGTCAATCACATTGCCGAATATCGCGCGGGTGATGCGCGGCTTTGGTTTATCGCTTGCCGATGACAGGACGATTGCTCCGGCGGCGGTGGCGGTGCGCTGCGCGGTTGGCGTGGGCTGCACACCCAGCTCAAGCGGATAACGAAATTGTTTTTCGGCCGCGCAAAAATGTGAGCTGCCGCAGCAGCTTACGTGTTGCATGCCGCCGCTTTCGATTAAATTTGCAGCCAGTGCAAGCGCAAGCGCAAAGCTTGCGCATGCGGCATAAACCCCCGCAAAGGGAATGTTTTCATCGCGCAGGGCGAAGCCGGTGGCGGTGCACTGGTTGATTAAATCGCCGCCGATGTGCAGGTCAATGTCATCGGCGCTGCAGTTGGCAGCGGCCATGGCGTGCATGATCGCGGCCGCTTGCAGTGCTGTTTCGGCTTGTTCCCAAGTGGGTTGGCCAAGGCGTTCGTCCATGAATACTTCGCTAAACTTGCCTGCCAATGGGCCTTCGGCCTCGATTTTTCCCGCCACAGCCGCTTGGCCGAGTATCGCAGGCGCCTTGCTGAATTCTATCACGCTGCGTGCAATGCGTTTTGCCATATCCTCACCTCAAAAAGAAAAAATAAATGATGCCGTACAACGAGCACACCGCCGTGCCAAAGGCCAGCACCGGCCCCGCCAAACGAAACATGTTTGCGCCAACGCCTAGCACTAAGCCTTCGTGGTAATGTTCCATGGCAGGGGCAATAATGGCGTTGGCAAAGCCAGTGATGGGCACACTTGTGCCGGCACCTGCATGCTTGCCGATTTTATCAAACACGCCAAATGCGGTGAGCACGGCGGCAAGAAAAATCAGCGCACAAGGTACAATGATACGCTTGTGCTGCTGTGAAACTCCAAATGCAATGCACACCTGTGCAATGCCCTCGCCCAGCGCGCAAATCAGCCCGCCTACCACGAAGGCCAGAATCAGCCGCTTGGCGTGCGGTGTTTTGGGCGAAATCTGTTTCACTAACTCTTGGTACTGTTCATGCTGTTGTTCATGTTCCATAAAAATTGCCCTCCGGCACATAGTGTTGCCGGAAGGCGTGTGAATTATTATCATGGTTCGAGAGAAATTACGACCTTGGTCGTCTCACGCGTAGAGGTGAGCAGCGTTCGACCGCCCTCTTTCTCTCATCATCATAATGCACAGCGAAGCGACCGAGCCGCACCGCAGGTGCTACCCATTCACCATCGAGTTCGTCACTGCGCCACGGCGCAGGCGGTGGGAATACACCTCGCCCGCCGGCCAGTTTTGATTCCACGGCAGGCGCACGCGCGGTTTGTCCAGTACGTACACCGTAACACCGCGCACACCGAATTGTCTAACCATGCCGGGGTCATATAGATGGATGTCTACAATGGGCGGGTTGCTGCGGTGCACAAAGCCGCCGGTGTCCACCGCAATGGCATAGCCATAGATGAATGTGCCGCAGTTGCTCACAATCCACAGGTGCGAACCATAGGGAATCACGCGCGGGTCCACGGCCACAAAGCCGCTGCGGGCATACACCCCAGTGGCGGTTAAGCCGCGCCAGTAGTAGGCCGTGCCCATGCCGGTGTGATAACTGCGCACCATGTTGGTGGGGCGGTTGTTCACGATTTCCAGTCCGGACGGCGGGGTGAGGGTAGAAATCGTGTTGTGCGCACGAACAGGCGGCGCAGTTGTGGGTGCCGCAGTGGTTTCGGTTGTTGTGGCTTCGGTGGTCGTGGTTTCTTCCTCGGTAACTTCCGTTGTGATTTCCTCTGTTGTAGTAATGGGTTCGGGCGTGTACGCCGGTGACGTGCAGGCGAAGAAAATCACCAACACAGCCAACACGATGCAAATGACCTTAGCAAGCAGCGCCAAGCCCATAAACTTGCGGCGTGGCATGCGTCTGAATGAACGAAGCAGGGCAATCAGCCTTTCTTTGTGTGTTATACAAAGAATAGGCTGACAGCGGACAAATTATTCATGCCCACGCGCTGTCGTCGTGTTTTAGCAGGCGAATACGGGTAAGTTGCGTGGCGTCAAGCCCCAACACATTAAGCAACAACGTGGGGTTAAGATTCACCGTGCTGCCGGCTGCTAGCGTGCAGTGCAGCATATCATTTTCAAAAGCGTATTGCTTCACCATAGGCATTAGCTCTACTTCTTTTTCCACTTTGCGGTGGCCCTTTTTGCCCATTTTTTTCGCAGTGAGCTTGCCCTCGCGCAGCAAATACTCAGCTTGCGCAATGTCGCCGTTCACGGTGATGTGATACTCAGCAGCAGCGATGTCGCCGGCTTTGTCCCACGGCTCTTGCACCGTGAGCACGCGTAAACCCTCGGGCAGCACAGCGTTGAGCCGCGTGCACACGTCATCGTGCGGCACGGTTTCCAGCAGGCGGATATCACAGGCTTCGCGCAGGCCTTGTTGCCCCAATGGCAGCGGCAGCGGGAAGGCCAAATATGGGTGCGGGTTAAAGCCTTCGGTGTACCACATAGGCAGGTTAGCACGGCGCAGCGCGCGGGTGAAGGCACGCATTAAATCTAGGTGTGAGATATAAATAGCGCGGCCGGTTTTCTCAAAGAATATTCTGGTGGGGTGCATTATTTTTCACCTCGAGGTTTATAGAATTTACGATTATCGAGGGCCCAAATTTTGTTTGTGTATTCCCCGGGCTGTACGCCTTGCAGCGCGGTTTTCATCTGGTGCATGCGGGCGTCAAGCAGGTCAAGCTGCGAAAGCACCTCGGCCTCAAGGAACATCGGCGGCTTTGCTGCGCCGAACTCCGCCAAGCCGTGGTGGCTAATGAGCATGTGCTGCAATAGCAGGGTGGTCTCTTCGTCCAAGCCGACCTCTTGCGCTTTTTGCTCCAGCAGCACTGCACCGCCTACTAAGTGTCCCACTAGATTGCCGCGCAGGGTGTAGCCCGAAGCAAGCCCTGTGGCAGGCACGTCGTATTCGGTGAGCTTTTCAATGTCGTGCAAAATTACGCCGGCAAACAGCAGGTCGCTGTTGATTTGCGGATAAAGCGCAGCCACGGCCTGTGCCATGCGTAAAATCGCCACGGTGTGCCACAGCAGCCCACTACGCACCGCGTGGTGCAGCCGAAACGCGCCCGGCCAATACAGCAGCTGGGTTTCACGCGTTTGCAAAATATTGAGCACGAGTTCTTTAAGTTTGGAGTGCGAAAAATTCTCTACACATGCACGAATTTCCGCAAGGAGTTCTTCGCCGGGCTGCGGCGCACAGGGTACAAAATCGTCCATGCGCACATTGTCATTTTCTTCCACCAGACGAATGCGCTCCACGCGGAATTGATCCACGCCATTGTAGACGGACAGCGTGCCGCGCACTTTCACCAAGTCATTGGCAGCAAACACATGCACACCGGACCTAAAATCCCAGAATTTTGCGTTCATTTCACCGGTGGTATCCATGATGGTCAAGTCAAGGTAGGTGGCGCCTTTGGCGGTGGTTTTTTGCTCCACGGTTTTCAGCAGGCAAAAGCCCTCATGCGCGCCTGTGGCGTTGTTAACAGGGGTGAAATTCATATGTGCTCCTCTCGGGTGAATGTTGATGTAACACCATTATACCGCACTTGGTACAAAATTGCAAGAAAAAAAGCTTGCGCTCACCTTGCAAATTTGGTAGAATAATATAGAAGAGGAGGTGAGCGTATGCACAACGACGATGAACTGAAAAAAGAATTTGACTGGCAGGCCTTTGCGCCACCGCCAGAAGCTTTGAATTTTGGAGAGAACGAGCAACCAGAAAAAACACCGGCAAAAGAAGAACTGCCGGAGCCAAAACCGGATGTCAAACAGCCGAAAAAACGCAAACGTCGCCGTCGCAGTGCTCTGCGCCGTGTGCTGCTTTGGCTGCTGATTGTCGTCACAGCTTTGGCGGGCACGGTTGCCGTGTTGGCTGCCGTTGCCGCCACACGCATGAATATCGCGCCCATGCAGCCCACGCATGCAGCCATTGCGCGCCGCCCAAACAGCAGCCCGCTGGTGACAACTATCCTAGTGCTTGGTGTGGACGATGGCCACCGCGCAGACGCCGTGATGCTGCTGAGCATTGACCACCGCACCGCCACCCTGCGCATGACCTCCATTGCGCGCGACACTCTGGTGCGCTACCCCGGCGGTGACTTTCGCCGCATTAATGAAGCAACCATTGGCCGAAATGGCAGCGGTTCGTTGGGGGCACGTGTGGTGGCCGAAAACTTCGGCATTCGTGTTGACCATTATATCCTGTTGGACTATGATGCCTTTGCTGATATTATCGACGCGCTAGGCGGCATAGCCGTGCCCATGACAACACGCGAGATTAACTATCTCACCAGTCGCACTTGGCTGCGCAGGCATCTCAATGCAGCCGATCTACACCGCCAAATGGAGCAAAACGGCGTGGTTTGGCTTACCGGCCCACAGGCGCAGATGTTCGCCCGTATCCGCACATTAGACAACGATTTTGAGCGGGGCAGACGTCAGCGCGTTGTCATCGATGCTATGCTGCAACGTGTGCAGCGGAATCCGTTTTTGCTTATTCCCTTAGTGATCAACGGCTTGCCTGGTGTATACACCAGCATTAGTCACCCGCGCGTGGTGTCGCTGGCGCTCAGCGCGCCGCTGCTCACAGTGTACCGCACCGCAGAGCATCGCATCCCGGCGCCCGGCACATCTCGCAACGAAACTCGCAACCGGCAGTTCGTTATTGTGCCCAATTATGCCGAAAACGCTCGCCTGCTGCGTGAGTTCGTATATGGGCGCTGACGGGAGATATTCTTTAGTCGCCCGAAACCTTAAAAAGCCCCACCCAGCATTTTGCATGGGTGGGTTTCATTTATTCTTGCACAAACATGTCGTACACGTCTTTGATATAAGTCAGCCCATTGTCTTTTTGCTTGCGCAGCAGCTTTTCCAGCTTGCCGCCATGTTCAAGCTGATAAAGCATCACATGAACAGCGGCTATGTACTCTCGTGCCATATCTTTCGCCGTGCAGTATTTTAAAATATCACGGTTGCAAAGCTGGCGGAAAGTCTCGTTGTTCGCAAACCAATCATCGGCCATGGGCTTGGTGAGCAAATGGAAAAGCAACGCCGCAATGCTGTGTGGCCGTTTTTTCATTTGCTCTTCACCCAGTGTGAAGTAAACTTCATCGCCTGCCATGGCACCAAACCCAAAGTGGTTGGGCAGCGAAACACCCAGCACAACATGCAACTTGGCCGGGTCAATGTAGGGCCGAAACCATTCTAGGTCAATCCTGCTGACATATTTTTTGGCAAAGCGCGCCCACTCTTTAGTATAGAACTCGGCATGCGCGGCAAAGTGCGCGGCAAAATTCGTGCTGCGATAACACCGCAGGGTGATTTTTATGCTCGGCAAAGCTTTGTTGCAACTGCTTTTGATAATCCGTTTGCGTCTCGCCGAAATACGGGCAGCCCGTCAGCCGAAACAGCAGGCAGATTAGCTCAAAGCGTTCGTCAACCATGGGCGGCCACTCGGGTGGTTGCCACTAAGTCCACGCCAGTGCCTGCAATGTCGCGCAGCAGCACGTCGCCTACAGCAATGGGTGCGTTTGCGGTGATGCCCCGCGTGGCGGCAGCGCAGTCCATCAGGCTATGCTTTGGCACGGGTTGTGCGGTTTTCACGCTCACCATGGGCAGGTCGCCGCCCAGCACACGCAACGTGGAGTGAAAGCCGCGCGCGGGGTTGGCTACTTCAGCGCGGGCATAGGCCACGCCGCGGCCGCAGTTTTGGCCGGTGACGTTAATGAGTTCGTCGCCTTCAATTTGTGCGGTAAGCTGGCAGCCCATGGGGCAGGCCACGCAGACCATGTTCAATTCCATCATGCGACTACCTCCACAACAAGTTCATTGCAATCGGCGAGCTGTTCGGGCTTCACCATCAGGTGTTCCATTTCGCCGGGTGTGATGCGTGCGCGGCGCTCTTTGGCTAGGATTTTATCCCCAGCGCGCACTTGCACACTGGCATTGGCATACACCTGCCCCACGCGGAAATACAGCGTAATGGGCGCATCGGCCTGCTTGTTCACACGCTGCGGCACAACATAGCGCACGCCGTTTTCGCCGCGTGTTGCGACATAGTCGCCCGTTGCGCATTGCGAATTGCGCATTGCGAATTGCGCAGCAGCAGCACCCGCAACTTCAGCCTCAAGGGCAACATAGTCCACAAGGTCATGCACGTGCAGCACGTTGCCGCAGGCGTAAATGCCGGGGATTTCCGTCTCGCAGGCCTCATTCACCAGCGCGCCGCCGGTGATGGGGTCAATAGCGAGGCCCGCCGCACGACTAAGCTCGTTCTCGGGAATCAGCCCCACCGAAAGCAGCAGTAAGTCGCAGGGCACGTGTTCTTCCGTGCCGGGAATGGGGCGGCGGTTATCGTCCACCTGCGCAATCGTTACGCCAGTCACGCGGTCGCCGCCGTGGATGTCAACCACCGTGGTGCTGAGCTTGAGCGGGATATCGAAGTCATTCAAGCATTGTACGATATTACGCGTTAGCCCGCCGGAATAAGGCATCAGTTCGCAGACCATTTTCACCTTGGCGCCTTCAAATGTCATGCGCCGCGCCATAATCAAGCCGATGTCGCCGCTGCCCAAAATCACCACTTCGCGTCCGGGCAGATATCCGTCCATGTTCACATATTTTTGTGCTGTGCCTGCGCTAAGCACACCTGCAGGCCGCGCCCCTGCAATGTTGAGTGCACCGCGTGGCCGCTCGCGGCAGCCCATGGCAAGCACGATGGACTTTGCGCTTAGCTGCATGAGACCATCAGCTTTGTTGACGGCGATAATGCTATGTGGCTCACCCGACTGTATATCAAGCACCATCGTGTCCAATTTGACTTCGATGGCTGGGTTCGCTTCGATTTTCTCGATGAAGCGGTGCGCGAATTCGGGCCCGCTGAGTTCTTCTTTAAAGTAATGCAGCCCAAAGCCCGTGTGAATGCATTGCATGAGAATGCCGCCCAAAAAGGTGTCACGTTCCAATATCAGCACACGGGTTGCGCCATTTTCCTGCGCTTGCAGGGCGGCAGCCATGCCTGCAGGCCCGCCGCCGATGACGATTACATCATAATTCATTTTACTTTGTCCTCCCCAGCAAAACTTGCGAATTTCCGCCGGATTTTGTCACATTTTCTATGGGCATGTTTAGCTCGTGGGCGATGATTTCAAGCAGCTTAGTGCCGCAAAATCCACCTTGGCAGCGACCCATGCCACTGCGTGTGCGCCGCTTGACGCCGTCAACATCGCGGGCACCGGCAGGGGAGTGAATGGCGTGCAAAATTTCGCCCTCGCTAATGGTTTCGCAGCGGCAGATGATGCGCCCATAGGCAGGCTGCTCTTTCACCAGCGCGGCGTAGTCATCGTGGCTCAGCTCGTGCACGCGCACTGGCTTGGCGCGGCCAGGGTTCCAGTCTTCTTTTTTTGCGGCATCGCACACAGCCATGTCAGCGAGTGCCACAGCAATGGCCGGAGCAGCGCTCAGCCCGGGCGATTCAATCCCGCCGGCGTGAATGAACTGCGGGTTCACTGCGCTGGGTTCAATCACAAAGTCGTGCCTATCACAACGCGCACGCAGCCCCGCGAATGACGTAATCGTGTCGCGGATTTGATAGTCCGGCAGACTGCGCTTGGCGGCGTGCTGCACTTCTTGCAGTGCAGCGGCGGTGGTGGTCAGGCTCAGGCGGCAGTCCACTTGCTCGGCGTTGGGGCCAACGAGCACATTGCCGTGCACTGTGGGGCTGACCAAAATGCCCTTGCCCATGGGCGACGGACACTGGAACACCACGGTGTTCACCACGCCTTGCTGGGTTTTGTCCAGCAGCAGATATTCGCCCTTCACCGGGGTGATGCTAAACGAGTCGTCGCCAATCATGCGGGCGATTTCGTCGGCATGCACACCGGCAGCATTAATGACAGTTTTCGCACAAATGCTGCGACCATCGTCGGCCTTCAACGTAAATTGCTCATCTGTAAAGTCAATTGCCTTTACAGCGAACTCGCGCACAAACTCCACGCCGTTGCGTACTGCACATTCCGCACCTGCGATGGCCAGCTCATAGGGGCACACAATGCCCGCCGTGGGCGCCCAAAGTGCGCCGGTGCAGATTGGGTTAGCATTTGGCTCTTTGGCGAACAGAGCGTCGCCCTCAAGAACCTCCAGCCCGGGCACGCCGTTTTGCTCGCCGCGTGCTTTCAGTTCATCTAGGGTGGCACGGTCGGCGTCATCAAAGGCAAGCACCACACTGCCCGTGTTTTGGTAGGGCACATGCAATTGCTCGCACAGTGCGGGCATGGCCGCTGTGCCCGCCACGTTATACTTGGCTTTCAGGCTGCCGACCGGGGCATCAAAGCCCGCGTGCACAATGGCGCTGTTGGCCCGTGTGGTGCCTGCGCCCACGTCGTTGAGACGGTCAACCAGCACCACGCGCAGGTCGTAGCGGCTCAGTTCACGCGCGGTCAGCGCACCAATCACGCCCGCGCCGATTATCGCAATGTCGTACATGAATTTCCCTCTTTTCCTTACTAAATCAATGCCGCGTTAATTCTCTCCCGCAGATCCAATAGCCATTCGTTCGTGCGCGGACTTTCGGTGAAGGTGATGGGCGCAATGCCCTCTTCAACCAGTGCCAAGGTGGCGTCGTAGCCGATTTTTTGTTCGAGGAGTTGCAGCGCTTGCAGGTCTTGCAGTGCATCGTAGAACACTTTCAAGCGGGTGGAGGCAAGTGCATCGCCGTTTTCACCGGGATACATCGAAAAACTGTCGCCGCTGGCGAAGTTACCGCCTGCGTCCGTCACTTCAAAGGGATTGATGGGCTGGGTGGAGAACTGCAAGTTGTAGAAGTTCAAGCCCCAGTGCAAAAAGCCCACGCATTTGAATTTCCACAGCTGCACACCAATGATGCGGTTGCGCCAGCCCGGCATAGCCATGAAGCGGTTTGACTCACCACTGTGGTGCTGCGAACAACAGTAGTATGTCCACAGTTCGGGCACCACGCCAATGAAGGGTTCAACGTGATTGTTGCAGGGCACAGGGCGTTCAATGTGGCCGTGCTCGTAAAACGCGAAGTCTGACAGCGCGTCAATCATCGGCAGCTTGGGGAAAATCTCCTTGATGAACGCCGACTGTTTGGCATACATCTCCAAGCACCACTCGCCCGGTTCGTCGCTCACGTGCACATAGCAGCGTTCTTTCAGTCCGCGTTGCACCAGATAAGGCATTAGCGCAGCGGCAAATTGCCGCAGAAAGCCGCGATACTCATCGCCAGTTGCATCCGTCTCCCAGCCGAAGAGTTTTGTGCCGTTGATATCCACAATCTTGGGTGCGTGTGCAGCCCCCCATTGAGTGAACAAGTGTGACAGTTCATAAGCCGCAAAGCCAATGTTTTCGCACAGGTCAAACCAACGGCTGAGCAGCGCGAAGTCAAAGTCGTATGTATCACCGGTTTTGGTCACGCCAACCAGCTGTGTGGTCAGGCGTTCGCCGCCCACTTGGGTGTCTAGCGGCGGAGTGAACAGCGTAGTGAGAATGAAGTTTACGCCGTGTTCAAATGCACAGCGCAGGTGTTTCTCAAGAATCGCCCAGTATTCTTCGCTCCACACAGCAATGTTGTAGAACTGCGCGAGGCCATCACAGTGGAACCACTGGGTGAACAGCAGTTTTTGTGCAGGCAATTGCGCAGCCAGTTTGGTGACGGTGAAGGTTTGGCTTTGCTCGCCAAGCGTGACGGTGATGTCATAATCGCCAGCGGGGCAATCGCAGGCGAATTCCACCCAAAGGGAATACCAAACACTGGCTTTGGCGGCAAGTGATGTGGCTACCGGGCGCAGCACGTCGGGATACATGCCCGACTCACGGCGCAAAAAGAATTCGTCGCTGTCTTCGTAGCACGCTTTGCCCACGGGCACATCTTCCACCCAGTAGGCCGTGCAGCAGGCAGCACCCGCACCGGTGATGGCGGGGCTCAGTTGTGTGTCGCAATCTGACGAAAACGCAAGCTGGAACGACAGCCGTTCGCCCTGTAGGCAGGTGAAGCGTGACATCGGCGCGGCGGCGGGTTTTTCGTCAGCAAACACTTTTTCAAGCGAAGACAACGGAATGAGTGATAGCATGGTTGGGTGACTCCTTTGGTGTTATTGTCATATATGATTATACGACATAAAATTGGGCTTGTCAAGGTGGGCCGCAAAAAAAACGGCAGAGCGCAATGCTCTGCCGAAGTTTTATTGGCTTAACGATTATACGTTAGCAACAATGCGAACAAAGTGGAAGATGGCAAGGCCGTTGACAATAACTAGCAGGATGATGCCGCCGATGGTCAGCACGGTGAGCCAAATGCAATTGCCGTCGTCGTTGCCGGGCAGCACTTCTTGATAGATTTCGTCGCCAATAACAACGATATCGTTGATGGAAGTGTTGCCGTTTGCGCGATCTTCCAACGTGCTGTTTACCATGTATACGCGCAGGTACACAGCAGCTTGGTCAGCCACGGTTGCGGGAAGCACGAAGTTGGTGAATGTGTTTGCTGCCGCAAAGTCGAAGTCTGTGTAAGCGTTATCGCGGAAACCGCTGGGCGATTGCACGTTGCCGGTGGTTGAGTTTGCAATGGGGGTGAACGGGCCGGTTGGGCCGTTGAGGCTGTAGGCCAGTGCAAATTGTTGCGGGCCGCTACCGGTGGAGCGTTGGCGTGCCGAAAAACGAATGTTTTCATAGCCCGTGGTTTCAAAGCGAATTTGGAATGCTGTGGCGGTGTCGACGGTGATGCCAGCGTCAACTGCTGCCGGACCCACAGATCTGAAGCCGTGGCCGCCGGTTGCGTTGCCGATGACTGCCGAGTTATTGATGACAATGGGCGCTCTTTCGGTGCCTTCGTAGCCGATCATAATGCGCCAGTTATTGTTCCATGCGCTCAAGTTGGATGAATCTTGAAACACGCCGCCGGTTGCATTAAATGTTCGGCTTTGGTCAAATGCTGCGTCGCTTTCTGTGCGGGTCAGTGCCATCAGCACAACATCGGCTTCAATCGCTGGGGTTGCAGCTGCGCCAATGCCAAACATGGTCAAGCCAAGCACCAATGCCAGCACGATTGCTAGTGTACGTTTCATGTTGTTTTCTCCTCATTTGTTCATAATATTTGGGATGCTATTTGTTATTATACAACACAATGTAGGGCTTGTCAAGAACGAAATTATATGGTATAATGAAATCCATCATAAAAATGCAAAGGAATTGTCCATGAATCACAAAACTTATTATCGCCAACCCGCCAAGCAGTGGACCCACGCTTGCCCCATCGGCAACGGCCACTTGGGCGGCATGATTTTTGGCGGCGTGAACGAAGAACGCATTGCGCTGAACCACGATGAACTTTGGTCGGGCTACCCTAAAGATAGCACCAAGCCCGGCGCGGCGCAGATCTTCGCCCAGGTGCGTGATCTCGCCTTGGCGGGCGACCTCGTTGCCGCCAACGAACTGGCCTATCAATTTGCGGGCGAGCGCTGTGCGGCTTACCTGCCGCTGGGTGACTTGCATTTGCGCATCAGCGGCAGCGGCGAAGTGAGCAATTACACCCGTGGACTGTGCCTGCAAACTGCCACCGCTTTTGTGGAGTATACCCAAGGTGGTGTGGACTACCGCCGTGAAGTTTTCGCTTCGCATCCTGATAACCTCATGGCTATTAAACTTACTGCAAGCGCGTCCTTCACCTGCGACATTTCGCTCACCGGCCCGCTGAAAATCAGTCAAGACGGCTTGTCTTGGCACGGCGAATGCCCGGGTGAGTTCCCCGAGGGCGGCGACTATGTATTTAATGGAAAAGGCATCAAGTTCACCGCGGGCGTGCAAGTGGTCAAGCAAACCTCCACGGAAATCGTGCTGCTGTTTGGCTGCCAAACCAACTTCAATGGCTTTGATCAAATGCCCAACCAGGCAATCAAGCCACTGAATTTGCAGGGCGATTATGACGCTTTGCGCGCACGGCACGTGGCGGATTATCAAGCGCTGTACAATCGTGTGCAGTTTGAACTAGACAGCCCAGCGCCCAACCTGCCCACAGACGAGCGTCTGGAAAATCACGCAAGCAACAACAATGACCCCGCCCTTGCGGTGTTGCTATATAACTTCGGGCGCTATTTGGCCATTTCGGGCAGCCGTGCCGGCACCCAACCCATGAATCTGCAGGGCATTTGGAACGAAAACCCCGCACCGCCTTGGCGTAGCAACTACACCACCAACATCAACACGCAAATGAATTATTGGCCTATGCTGCCTGCTGCCATGCCCGAGTTGACCGAGCCTTTCATGACAATGATGAAGGAACTTGCGGTCACCGGTGCACGTGTCGCGCAGGTGCAATACGACGCACCGGGTTTTTGTGCGCACCATAATCAAGACTTGTGGCGGCAAGCAACGCCTGCGCCCGGTCATCCCCAGTGGAACTTCTTTCCGCTGTGTGGCGCATGGATGGCGCGCCAGCTGTGGGAAAACTACCGCTACAACGAAGACACAGACTTCCTGCGTGAAACCGTCTATCCTATTATAAGAGAGGCAGCGCGCTACATTTTGCACATGCTGGTGGAGTACGAAGGCAAGCTGATCTTTCCGGCTGCAACCTCGCCCGAAAACCTGTTTTTGGTGGACGACCATCGTCTTGCAATTGGCAAAAGCACTGCCTGTTGTGACGCCATTGCGCAAGACACCTTTGAAATTTTGGATAAGTGTTGTGCGCTGTTGAACATCAACGACGACTTTATGCAGGCCGTCCGCGCAGCGCTGCCCAAGTTGCAGCCGCACCAAATTGGTTCGCAAGGGCAAATCCTTGAATGGGATGCAGAATACCCCGAAGCGGAGCCCACCCATCGCCACCTGTCGCACTTGTATGGCCTGCATCCGGCGCAGTTGATCACTCCCGATGACACGCCGGAACTCGCCGCTGCCTGTCGCCGCACGCTTGAACTACGTGGTGACGAAGGCACCGGCTGGAGCTTGGGCTGGAAGGTTGGCATGTGGGCACGCTTGCGCGAAGGCGACCGCGCCGCTGACCTGTTGAACATGCAAATGCGCCCGGTAGACACCCAAAACTTCCAATATGAATGGGGTGGCGGCACTTGCACAAACCTGTTTGGCACGCACCCGCCCTTCCAAATTGACGGCAATTTCGGCCTTGTGGCAGGCATTCACGAAATGTTGCTGCAATGCAAAGAGGACGGCACATTGCTGCTGTTGCCCGCGTTACCCAAGTGCTGGGCAAACGGCAGTGTGAAGGGTCTTGCTGCGCCGGGCAACCGCCGGGTGGACTTGACGTGGCGCGATGGAAAAATCATCGAACATAAAATTCGCTAGGGGAGGGTCATTATGCAATTTCCTGCACTTCACCTGTTGCCTGAAGAACAATTGCTGCTGGAGGGTGTCGCCAACCAACAGGTGAGCAAACTCAATACGCTGGGTGGGCAGCTTTACCTAACCAGCCGCAGGCTAGTGTTTACAGCACATTCGGGAAACATTGGCGGTGCGCGTACCCTTGTTATCCCGCTAAGCGACATTGCCATGCGTGACAATAGTTTTGAGTTTCGCGTCACATCCAACTGGATATCGTACAATCTCTACATCAAACAAAAATCGGGCGCAGAAGTGCGTTATGTGGTCACAAAATCCAAAAAAACACTTTGGATTGACCGCATTGCACAGGCACTTGCAGGCACCACTATGTTGTGCGAGGGTTGCGGTGCAGTGTCGGCAATTTCGTTGGATGTGCTGGTTAATTGCGAATATTGCAGTCGCCCCAAAACGTTTAATCCCGCGCGGGTTGAGGTTATGCATTGCAAAGGCTGTGGAGCATTTGTAGTGGTGACAGGCAGTGCGTCAGCGTGTGACTATTGCACTCGTCGGGTGACACGTTGACGACACGCCCGGTTGCGTGTGCAGCTTTTGCGAAAAAAGTTGCAAAAACCCCTTGACAAGCTGTCGTGGTTGTGGTATGATATATTTCACGCCGCAGAGAGCTGCTAGCAAATCTTGGTTGATTGCGCATCGATTTGTGGCAAGAACTTGCACCTTGAAAATTAAACAACGATTCATTTGGTCGCACTGTTTTTGTTTTGTGCGATGCAGAGGCTTAGGTCTTTGTGTTGTGCGTGAACGTGAGCAGCGAAGCGACTAAAAACCCTTA
>WRBQ01000029.1 GCA_009784445.1 Oscillospiraceae bacterium | reverse complement strand
TGTGGCGCATGTTCGACGGCGCGCACGAGCACCTCAATCCCGGTGGCAAGTTCTACATCGTGGTGCTGGAAAAACACGGCGCGAAGTCTACAATGCGCAAGCTGGGTGAGGTGTTTGGTGCGTGCGAGATGCTGTATAAGAAGAAAGGTGAGTATGTGTTATGCTGCACGAAAATATAAGGGGAAAACATCGTGAATAAACATGATCCTAATCTATTTGAAACTGCAAGGAAGCGTATCAACAAAGTCACTCGCGTCCTTTACCTGATTGCCTTATCTGGATTTTTGCCGTTTGCCTTTGGTGTAAGTGCAGTGTTTGAATTCGCTTTCTATGATGTTTTTTCTTTGGAAGTCGCAGAATGGATTATGATTATTGGTCTAATTGTAACTGTGCTTCCGCTAGGTTTTTCAATATTCTTTCGCGCACACGCTCGAAAAGGCAAAAGGCTAATGAAACGTTTCAATGTGGACGAATTTGCTTTGCGTCGCTTTGAGCAAGCTTGTGTTGGGGAGCCAATTGCACGCTTTCAATTTGGCGGAATCACGCAAGAGCATATATTCCTTGATAATTATGCAGCGGTGCTACCGCTGTCTGAAATCGCGTATGTTGAAGATAGAATTTTCAACAATAATACGACGCGCAGGGGTGCTCCCCTTTTTTCTTATCATGTGATTATCACGTTTAGCAATGGGCGAAAAATTGACTGGTCATTCCTCTGTGAAGAAGAAATAGATTTGGCGTTAATGTATTTGCAAGAGCGCTGCCCGAACGCCATGACAGGATGAGGTTAAGCAGCGCAGCCAAGTCATCGACGCAAAAAACACATCATGACCAAAGAGGACTACACACGTTGTTACAAAAACCTGCCATAAAAAAAATCGCCCCTTTCTTGCTGCTGGGCACCTCACTGATGTGGGGGTTTTCGTTCATCGCACAAGTGGAAGGCTCGCGCGCCATGGGCCCCATGACCTTCATGGCCGGGCGATTCATCCTCGCCGCACTCGCGCTGCTGCCGCTGATCTTCCTCTTCGAACGCAAGCAAAAACTGCCCAACGAACTCAAACTCACGCTGCTTTATGGCTGCATCACCGGCGTGATTGTCTTCGTTGCCGGCAACCTGCAACAGGCGGGCATCACCATGACGCAAGAGGCAGGCAAGGCAGCCTTCATCAATGGACTTTACACCGTGCTTGTGCCGATTTTCGGCATGGTGCTGGGCAAAAAGCCCACGCTGTTCACCGCACTGGGCGCAGCGTTCGCCATGGGCGGGCTATATCTCCTCAGCGTAGAGGGCGGCTTTGGCAGCATCGAAACCGGCGACCTACTGATGATGGCCGGCACGATTTTCTGGGCCATGCACATCATGAGCATCAGCGCGTTTTCGCCAAAAGTGCAACCCCTGCGCCTGACTTTCGTGCAGTTCGCCATCACGGGATTGCTCAGCGCAATCGGCATGTTCTTGTTTGAACAACCCGAGGCCGCGCAGTTCAGTGCCGGGCTTTGGCCGCTGCTTTACGGTGGGCTCATCGCCTCCGCCGCGGCATACACCCTGCAAATGCTCTTTCAGCGGCATGTGGAGGCCCCCAAAGCGGCCATCATCTACTCCATGGAGTCACTGTGGGCGGCAATCGGCGCATTCATATTACTGGGCGAGGTCATGACACCACGCGGCTACCTCGGCGGCGCACTGATGATCTGCGCCGTCATCTTATCTCAAATGCGAAGGAACAAGCCCCCGGCTCCTTCCTCGGGAAGGAGCTCCCCGAGCCGCGAGGGGTGAGGAAGGTTCGCGAAGCACAAAAAAATCACGGGCGGATAATTAATCCGCCCGTTTCGTTTATTCTTCCAGCTTCAACACCGCCATAAACGCCTCCTGCGGCACCTCAACGCTGCCGAATTGACGCATGCGTTTCTTACCCTCTTTTTGCTTTTCAAGCAGCTTCTTCTTACGGGTGATGTCGCCGCCATAGCACTTGGCAAGCACGTCTTTGCGCATGGCGCGGATGGTTTCACGGGCGATCACCTTCGCACCAACCGCCACCTGTACGGGAATCTCAAACATCTGCCGTGGAATGTGATCTTTGAGCTTTTCTGCAATTTTGCGCGCCCGCGCCGGTGCTTTGTCGGCATGCACGATGAACGAAAGCGCATCGATGATGTCACCATTGAGCACAACGTCCAACTTTTGCAGCTTGCTTTGGCGATACTCCAGCATCTCATAGTCAAACGACGCATAGCCGCGCGTGCGGCTCTTCAGGCAGTCAAAAAAGTCATAGATAATCTCGTTCAGCGGCAGCTCATAGTGAATGTCCACCCGCTCGGGCGTCACATAAGTCATGTCGCGGAATATACCGCGGCGCTCTTGGCACAAATCCATAATCGCACCTACATATTCCGTCGGCGCGTAAATGTGCGCGCTGGTGAAGGGTTCCTCGCTGGCAGCAATCTTCATCGGGTCGGGATAGTGCGTGGGATTATCAATTTGCAGCGTGCTGCCATCCGTCAACTTAAAGTGATAAATAACGCTGGGCACGGTGGTCACCAAATCAAGCGAATACTCCCGCTCAAGACGCTCCTGCACAATTTCTAGGTGCAGCAGCCCCAAAAATCCGCAACGGAAACCAAAGCCCAACGCGCTAGAAGTCTCCGGCTCATAATGCAGCGCGGCATCGTTCAGCTGCAATTTTTCAAGCGATTCCCGCAAGGTTTCATATTCCGCACCGTCCGCGGGATACACCCCGCAGTAAACCATCGGCTGCGCCTTGCGATAGCCGGGCAGCGACTCCGTGGCCGGGTTTTCCGGCTTGGTGATGGTGTCGCCCACGTTGGCGTCCTTTACCGTCTTAATCGACGCGGTGATGTAGCCCACCTCGCCCGCACAAAGCATGTCGCAGGGCTCCATTTTGGTCGCACGCATGCGGCCAACCTCCACCACGCCGTATTCCGCGCCGGAGTTCATCAGCTTCATGGTCTCGCCAGCGCGCAACGTGCCCTCCATCAGGCGTACATACACAATCACGCCGCGATATTGGTCATACATGCTGTCGAAAATCAGCGCACGCAACGGCGCATCATCTTCACCTTCGGGCGGCGGAATATCCGCCACAACTCTCTCCAGCACATGTTCGATATTCAGGCCCGTTTTTGCGCTCACGCGTGGGGCGTTGCTGCAATCCAAGCCGATTACTTCTTCCACTTGCGCGGCCACGCGGTCGGGGTCAGCAGCAGGCAGGTCAATCTTGTTAATCACAGGTATCAACTCAAGGTCATGATCGAGGGCAAGGTAGGTATTCGCAAGGGTTTGCGCCTCAATACCCTGGCTTGCGTCAACGATAAGCAACGCCCCCTCGCAAGCCGCAAGCGAACGCGAAACCTCGTAGTTAAAGTCCACGTGGCCGGGGGTGTCAATTAAATTCAGCTCATAGGTCTCGCCGTCATTGGCGTTATAATACAGCGTCACCGCGTGTGCCTTGATGGTAATGCCGCGTTCGCGCTCAAGGTCCATGTTATCTAGGATTTGCGCGCTCATGTCACGCGTGGCCACGGTTTGGGTGGCCTCCAGCAGACGGTCAGCCAGGGTAGACTTACCGTGGTCGATGTGCGCGATGATGCTGAAGTTGCGAATGCGGCGCTTGGGGGTGTTAGGCATCGGGGTTCTCCTCATTGAGTGTTTTGGATATTCGGGCTTTCTTCTGCTTTTCTTCTCTGTACCATGTTCCGCAGCATATGCCAATCAATATTAACGCCATGTTTATTGCAGGGTGATATCTAAGATATGGACGCACCTGCGCAGCAACAACGACCACCAAGTCGTTATCACCTTCCACCTGGTAGGCGCTTGACCAATCGTTTGACCATCGGGGGATAGAGCGCAAACGGCTGGCATACATACCGCGTGGCATTTCTATTTCACCCGTTAAGATTCGTGCATTTACGTTGTGCGCAAGTTCTTCCAGATGCAACTGGGTGTTGTCATTGATGAGCACACTTACACGACCTTCAAGCATTTCATCACCATCAAACAACATGACTACAACATGAATATTTGCCGAATCAATAAACTGCACGTCCCTCGCAATCTCCCGCAAGCTATCTGTTAATTGCTCAATCAGATCATCGTCATCTTCGGCAACTAATGCGGCAATCTGAATGCGCGCTCTCATCAAATCGCTAGAAGTCCATAGTTGCGACTGCGTGTCGAGCACATTGTGCCAAGCGCTTATGCCATAAACAAATAAAATGCCCACCAACGCAAAACAGAAATACTTCAGCCAAAGAAACCAATGCACACGCCTAAGCTTTTCCCGCACTGTCATCGCAGCTCTATTCAAAAAACAACTTGACAAATTCTTCTCTTCGTGCTATACTATAAACGAGGATAGCGTTGCCGTATAGACGGTAACCTCCGCTTAAGTGTTAATCAAAAAAGATCAACTGCCCAAGATTGGACGTCGGGGGCGGTTAATCTTTTGATGTGCTGCTGCGATAACGATCCATTAAGTATAATATGACAATCAGCGCAACTAAATATTCCATACACATCACCTCCTTTCGGAGGTTGGACTTACCGCCTACCGCTAGGCAACGCTACCAATTTTATTATACCAGACAAACATACGCTTGTCAATAGTTATTGCGACGCTGGGGGGTTAGGCACCGGGGTTCTCCTCTTTGGGAATTTTGAATTTTTCGGGATGCTTATCTACGTATTTTGCGAAACCGCTTGAAATATACATGACCATCAAACCGTAAAGCACAGCGGTTAACGCAAGCATCAACGGAATAACATTCGCCATGAACGTGTATGGTCGCAGTTGCCCAGCTACAACAATGAATAGATTGCAATTTTCATCAGAGAGGACAAAAAACACATCTTCCCATTCAATGTTAATGGGCGGAAGAATAGTGAAGCGATTGAGATCAGGCGACTCCATCCAAAGGCGGTAGGGTCTTCGGCCAATCGCGGCGACTTCGGCAGCAAGCGCATATGCGCTGTCTTCTAGTGGTTGGCGGTTACGAGAGAGCATGCCGTGCGTGGATTCAATTTCGAGCAGTTCGTCACCGTCAAACAGCAACGCTGCAACGCGAGTTGTGCCGGGTGTGCGGTTAACATTGCTCACAAAGCTAGCCATGCGCAAACGCAAATAATCTTCAATTTCAAGGCTCCACTCGTTGCGTTCTTCGTTGTTTATATTGCCAATGTCTGCGCGCAACAATGTGCTGGCCATACGCATTTGGTCGGTAAGTGTCGCTCGCTGGCTGCTGGCCTGCATTTGCAGAAAAAGAAGCGGAAAAATGAGCACAATAAAAAGGGCACCAATGATGTGCCCTGTGCGGCGTTGTTTGTGGGGATAGTTCGCGCCAATGAGGTAACGCATGAAGCTTGACATAGTGTACACCTCTCAAGTTTGATGATACATAGTATAGCACATTTCACGCCCCAATGCAAGAAAAAAGTGTCGCTATTTTCATGCCCCACAACATAACACTGCCCATCACAAAAAATTCACAGCCTTTCTGCAAAAAAGCCTTGCTTTTCTCGCGCACATTCGGTATAATAGGGAAGAACAAAATATAATCACCGAGGAGGATCAATCACCATGGCAAAAGCAAACAAAGTTAAAGTTGGCATCATCGGCTGCGGCGGCATCGCCCACGGCAAACACATGCGCTTTCTTTCGCAAATCGACGAAGTCGAAATGGTCGCATTCTGCGACATCGTGGAGGAAAAAGCTGAAAAAGCATGCGACGCCTTCGGCACCATCGACGCCACATTCTGCACCGACTACAAAGAACTGCTCAAAAACCCCGATATCGTCGCGGTTTACGTGCTCACCCCCAACTGGAACCACGCCGAAATCTCCATCGCTGCCATGGAAGCCGGCAAACACGTGATGTGCGAAAAACCCATGGCCAAAACATACAAAGAAGCCAAGGCTATGCTAGACACCAGCCTGCGCACCGGCATGAAACTCACCATCGGCTACCAACAACGCTGGCGTCCCGATAGCCTCTATCTAAAAGAAGTTTGCGACAATGGCGAGCTCGGCGACATTTACTACGCCCGTGCCGTGGCATTGCGCCGTCGTGCCGTGCCCACTTGGGGCGTGTTCTTGGATGAAGAAAAGCAAGGCGGCGGCCCACTCATCGATATCGGCACCCACGCCCTTGACCTCACCCTGTGGATGATGGATAACTACAAGCCCAAAATGGTTGTCGGCACGCAATACCGCAAACTGGCCGACCAAACCCGCACCGCCAACGCATGGGGCGACTGGGATCCCTCCATCTTCACCACTGAAGACAGTGCCTTTGGCTTCATCGTCATGGAAAACGGCGCCACCATCGTGCTGGAAAGCAGCTGGGCCATTAACATCGCCGATGCCAAAGAGGCTGTGTGCCTGCTCGCGGGCGACAAAGCCGGTGCCGACATGCTGCGTGGCGAAAACAAGCTGCGCATCAACAGCGTGAAAAACGGCCGTCAAACCGTTGAAGAACCCAGCTTTGCCGCAGGCGGCGTGGCCTTCTTTGATGGCAGCGGCAACGATTGCAGCGAGCTGGAAGCCCGCGCGTTCATCGACGCCATCATTAACGACAAAGAGCCTCCCACTCGTGCCGATCAAGCCCTCGTGGTCACGCAAATCCTCGAGGCAATCTACGAAAGCAGCAAAACTGGTCAACCGGTGTACCTATAAAATACCGTAACCTGTAGTGGCGCGCATTGCGCGTCCGGCTTGATATGCAATCGATAGTCCGGACAGCCAATGGCCGCCCCTACACTCAACACTGAAAGGAAACTTTCATGAAATTTTCCGTCCAACTATACTCCCTGCGCGACATGATAGAAAGCGGCGATGACCTGCTTGCCCTGTTCCCTAAACTCAAAGCCTTGGGCTTTGACGGCGTGGAGTTCGCAGGCTACTACGATCTGCCCGCGCATGTCATTCGCGCCGCCCTTGACGCCGCAGGCCTTGCGGCCACCGGCTGCCATGTGCCCTTGGAGCACTACACGCCCGAAAACCTGCAAGCCACGCTCGATTTCCACAAGCAACTGGGCTTGACCACCATCGGCCTGGGCTGGGCGCCGCACACTGACCCCGAAGACTGCGCCGAAACCTGCGCCATCCTTTCGCAGGCCTATGCCGAAGCCCAAAAGCAAGGCATCACGGTTTACTACCACAACCACGCCACGGAGTTCATGCCCTTTGACGACGGCACGCTGCCTATGGATATGCTCAAGCAGGCCTGCGCCCTCGAAGTTGACACCTACTGGCTGCACATCGCCGAAGTTGATGCCGAGCAATTCCTGACCGAAAACGCCGCTCGCGTGTGCCACGTGCACATCAAAGACGGCGGCGAAGACACAAGCTCTGCCGCACTGGGCGAAGGCGACTGCGACCTACACGCCGTGCTGCGTGCCACCAAAGCCCTCGGCCTCGAATGGCTCATTCTGGAGGACGAAACCCGTCACCAAGGCCTAGATAGCGTGGCAAAAGGCATGGCGTGGCTCAAAGCTAACGTGTAGGGGCGCGCATTGCGCGTCCGCACCTCTCACACCCACGATAAATAATCCACGGACGGCCGATGGCCGCCCCTACAATCTACCGTCGAAAGGATTACCGCCATGAAACTTGGTGTATTCACCTGCCTGCTCAGCAACTTGCCACTTGCGCAGGCCCTAGATTACTTCAAATCCCTAAGCATCGAGATGATCGAACTCGGCTGCGGCGCCTATCCCGGCAACGCCCACGCCAACCCAAAAGAGCTCCTAGCGGACCCCGCAAAACTGGCCGCCTTCAAGCAAACCATCGCAGACAGCGGGCTTGAAATCTCGGCACTAAGCTGCCACGCCAACCCGCTGCACCCCAACAAAGAAATCGCCGCCGCATTCGACGCCGACATGCGCGACACCGTGCTGCTGGCCGAAGCCCTTGGCGTGCGCAACATCAACACCTTCAGCGGCTGCCCCGGTGATCACGACGGCGCAAAGTACCCCAACTGGGTCACCTGCCCTTGGCCAAACGACTTCGGCGAAATCCTTGACTGGCAGTGGAACGAAAAACTCATCCCCTACTGGAAAGACTTTGCAGCGTTCGCCAAAAGCCACGGCGTAGACAAAATCGGTCTGGAACTGCACCCCGGCTTCATGGTCTACAACACCGAAACCCTGCTACGCCTGCGCGAGGCCGTGGGCCCCGAAATCGGCGCGAACTTCGACCCCAGCCACCTCATCTGGCAAGGCATGGACCCCATCGCCTGTATTCGTGCTATGGGCGACGCCATCTTCCACGTGCACGCCAAAGACACCAAGATCGACGCCTACAACACCGCCATCAACGGCGTGTTGGACACGAAAGCCTATGGCGACGAACTGCACCGCAGCTGGATTTTCCGCTCGGTGGGCTATGGCAACGACGCGAATTACTGGAAAGACATCGTCAGCAACCTGCGCATGGTTGGCTATGATTACGCCATGTCCATTGAGCACGAAGACAGCCTCATGAGCCAAAACGAGGGTCTAAGCAAAGCCGTCACCCTGCTCAAAGACGTCATGATCACCGAAGCCACCGGCGACATGTGGTGGGTGTAGCACCCCCTGCCTGCTACGCAGGCTTTCCCCCTCTGAAGAGGGAGATCACCAACTCACTTCGCTGAACTAACTTTCGTGATCAACCAACTAAACGCTGTGCAGACAGCGTGTCATCCCCCTCTTCAGAGGGGGAAAGCGCCACAGGCGCAGGGGGTGTTCGTGGCGTAGCGCCCGGGCTCTCTATCAAGTTTTCAGGAGAAAAATACTATGCAAAAACAATTCGGCGTGGGCATCATCGGCTTTGGCGGCATGGGCAGCTGGCACGCAAGAACCGTCGCCCTGCATCTGCCCGAGTGCTACAACCTCATCGGCAGTTTTGACATCTGCCCAGACCGCCAAGAAGCCGCCGACGACAGCGGCATCACTGCCTTTGCAAGCCGCCAAGCTTTGCTTGAGTGCGCAGACATCGACCTCGTCGTCATCGCCACACCCAACGACGTGCACAAAGAAATCGCCATCGACGCACTCAACCACGGCAAGCATGTCATCTGCGAAAAACCCGTCACGCTGTGCTTGGCCGACTACGTCGACATCCAAGCCGTGGCCGAGGCAAAAGGCCTGCTGTTCACCGTGCACCAAAACCGCAGATGGGATCCCGACTACCTCGCCATCAAAGAGCTGCTAGACTGCAACAAAATGGGCCCGTGCTACAACATCGAGTCACGTGTACACGGCAGCCGCGGCATACCCGGCGACTGGCGCAACATGAAGCAACACGGTGGCGGCATGGTCTACGACTGGGGCATTCACCTGCTGGATCAAATGCTGGTGATGATGGGCGACCGCCGCTGCTTAAGCGTCTACGCCCAGCTGTACTACGTCACCAACGAAGACTGTGACGACGGCTTTCGCGTCATCTGCAAATTTGAAGGCGGCATCGACTTCTTGGTCGAGATTGCCACCAACAACTTCGTCTGCCTGCCCATGTGGTACGTCAACAGCGAAAACGGCACAGCAGTCATTCACGACTGGGACATGAGCGGCGAAGTGGTGATGGTGAAAGACTGGGAAACGCACGACGCCAAGCCCATTCAGGCCGGCATGGGCATCACCAAAACCATGGCCCCCCGTACACCCGAAACCATCAAGTCCTATCCCCTGCCTGAGTACACGCAGGACTGGGAAGCCTACTACGCCAACATTTACGATGTGCTCGCAAACGGCGCGCAACCCATCGTTACGCATGACCAACAGCGCCGCCTGCTGCGCCTCGTCGAGTTGATTTTCGAATCCGCCGAGAAAAACGCCCTGCTAAACTGGGAGTAGCCACCTGCGGTGGGGCTCGGTCGCTTCGCTGTGTTCTATCATGCTTTACAGAAAGCTTGCTTCGCGCTGAACTATTTATAAAAACTATAAGAGAAAAGCCCCAGGCTCCCTCTGATAGAGGGAGCTCCGCCGCAGCGGTGAGGGAGGGGTGCGGAGCACATTCCCATGAAAATTCTAGTCCTCAACGGCCCAAACCTAAATATGCTTGGCCTGCGCGAGCCCGGTATCTACGGCTCACAAACTTATGATGACCTAGTCTCTTTTGTGCAGCAAAGCGCACAAGAACTTGGCCTGCAAGCCGACATGCGCCAAAGCAACCACGAAGGCGAATTGGTCACGTGGATTCAGCAAGCCCGCGGCACAGCCGATGCCATCGTCATCAACCCCGCGGCCTACACCCACACCAGCGTCGCCATTTTGGATGCCCTGCTGGCCGTCAATCTCCCGGCTGTAGAAGTGCATCTCAGCGACGTGCACTCGCGTGAACCCTTCCGCCGCGTGTCCTACTGCGCCATGGCCTGCCAGCACGTCATCGCCGGTCAAGGCTTTGCCGGCTACCGCACTGCGATGCAATGGCTCAAAGAAAACCACCCCGCTTGAGGGTGGTCTTTTCTTTAAATTAGAGAAAGCGACTTCGCACATCGCCAGCCAGATAAAAACTTCCGCAAATCAGCAGCGGGTGCTGCGCTTGCTGTAGCGCCGCCTCAAGCGACTCCACAGGCTGCACATCGTCATAGCCCAGCGCACGCGCTTGCGCCGCCAGTTCGTCGGCCGAAATCGCACGCGGATTATCCGGCCGCACGGTAATCAACCGCCCAACGTGCGGCCGCAGCAGTTGTAGATATGCCGCCACGTCTTTGTCGGCCATCATGCCACAAACCGCGGTAATCTTCTGCCCCGGCAGATGCTGCGTCAATGCATTGGCAAGGGCCGTGGCACAATCTGGGTTATGCCCACCGTCTAAAATAACAAGCGGCTCGGCACTCAAAATCTCCATGCGCGCAGGGATTCTCGCAGCCGCAATGCCTGCCACAATGGCCTCGTCCGGCAGATTCAGCACCCGTGCAGTGATCACAGCAGTCAGCGCGTTGCGGCACATGTGCTCACCCAGCATCGGCACGTGCACGTCAAGTCCTGCTAGCTTTGCACGGCTGCCGGTGATGCCACTCTCCAAAATTTCGCAGTCATTCATGCGGGCTTCCGTCAGCGTGCAGCCACGCTCTTGCGCAATCTTGCGAATGACCTCTAAGGCCTCTTCGCCTTGTTCGCAGGTGGTTACCACAGGGCTGCTGGGCTTGATAATCCCGCACTTTTCGCCCGCAATCAGCGTCAGCGTGTCACCCAGCACATCCATGTGATCATAGGCAATTTTGGTGATCACACTCACCCACGGCGGTGGAATCACGTTGGTGGCATCCAGCCGCCCGCCAAGACCAACCTCCAGCACCACCACATCGCAATTTTGCTCGGCAAACCAAGCAAATGCAAGCGCGGTGATGAACTCAAACTCGGTGATAGGCTCTTCTATGGTTTCGGCAAGTGCCTTGCAGTGCGCCGTCAAGCGCGCCAAATCTTCATGGGAAATCATGTTTGGCTCCCCCTTTGGGGAGTTGGCATCGCCGCAGGTGATGACTGAGGGGGTTAACACTTGCATTCTTTCGCGAAAATCAATCACATACGGTGAAATATACAGCCCGGTTTTCATGCCCGCTGCCCGGCAGATTTCTGCCAGCATCGTGCAAGTTGAACCCTTGCCATTCGTGCCCGCCACGTGAATGATGCGCAGCTTGTCCTGCGGATTACCCAGCAGCTCGCACAAAGCACGCACCCGCCCAAGCCCCGGCTTAATGCCGAAGCGCATGAGCGAGTGAATGTAGTCTAAAGCTTGTTCGTAAGTCATCGACTATCTGGCAGGGCCGGTCACAGGCGCGGGGAAATCAACGCCATGCGTGTGCGCCACAATGCTTTGAATGGTATTCGGGTTGTTCGTGGTCGCAATGGTATTCACCACGTCCAAGCCTACAATAACTTGGCCAAAGGCAGTGTGCACACCGTCCAAGTGAGGCGCGTAGCCATGCATGATGAAAAACTGACTGCCGCCGGTATTCAGCCCGGCATGCGCCATCGAAAGCACGCCGGGTGCATGCGGCACATTGTTTGCCGTTTCACAGGCGATGGTGTAGCCCGGGCCGCCAAAACCTGCGCCCAGCGGGCAACCGCCCTGAATCATAAAGCCGCTAATAATGCGGTGGAACGTCAGACCGTTGTAGAAACCATCATTCACCAACTGCAGAAAATTGTTCACCGTGTTCGGTGTCATGTGCGGATAAAGTTCTGCAGCAAATTGGCTGCCGTCCACCATGGTGAACACCACTTGGGGCAGCGGTTGGCCGTTGGGGCCAAGGTTGGGTTCGGGTAGCATAAAGTTGTCCTCCTGTGTTGTGTTGCCGCACGCCATCATGGGCACAAACGCCAGCATGCAAGCCAAAATAATAATACCGATGCGCAGTTTCATGGGGATATTCCTCCAAAACGTTGATGACTACCATTATACACCATTTGCGCGCAAAAGTCAAGCAAAATTCCCTCTTGACAAATCCCCGCATATATGATATGATGGAACTGTCAAGAGGGCTTGGCGCCATGGCACGGCAGCTCCTCTGTATTAGACTAACTAACCGCTACCATTGAGCTGGAGGGCGGTTAGTCTTTTTTATCGGTTCTTTTCAACTCAGTAAGCATGTACAAAACCAGCACTAGCATCACCAAATATTCCATCACCTCACCCCCTTCCGTTGACAAATATATCAACGTTCAGAGGAAAACCAACCACGCCACAGCGCGCAGCACCAAGTCTATTTTAGCACATATTTACGATTTTGTCAAGAAATTTTAACACGAAAACGCTTGCAATTTCATATGTAATGCGATATAATAAAAGGGTATGATGTGAAAAATTTCACCTAGGGGGTAAAACACCATGGAACCACTTGAACTGTCACTGCAATACACCGGCGCAGCCACACCCGCCAACCACGAGCTGCAACAGCTCACCACACTGGCGCAAACCGCCCACCAAGCACTAGAAGACGGCACTGGCCGTGGCGCAGGCATGCGCGGCTGGCTGCGTTTCCCGTCGCAATACCTGCAGCACGAAGAATTCGCCCGTGTGCAAACCACCGCCGAGCACATCAAGCAAAATGCGGACGTGCTATTGGTCATCGGCATTGGCGGCAGCTACCTCGGCGCACGCGCAGTCATCGAAGCCTGCACCAGCCGCTACTATAACGAAACGCGCAAGGGCACGCCCGCCATCTACTTCACCGGCTGCACGCTCAGCGAAGCAGACTTCGCCGACCTCGAGCAGCTCATCGCTGGGCGTGATTTCTATATCAACGTCATCTCCAAGTCCGGCCAAACCCTCGAGTGCGCCGTGGCGTTTCGGCACTTCCGCCGCCTGCTCAGCGAAAAATGGCAGGGCAACGCCGAAGAAATCAACAAGCGCATCTACGTCACGACTGACGCCCGCAAAGGCACATTGTTAGAAGAATCCAAGCGACAAGGCTGGCCCACCTTCGTGGTCCCTACCGACATGGGCGGGCGCTACAGCGTGCTTTCGGCCGTGGGTCTGCTGCCCATCGCCTGCGCCGGCATCGACGTTGAGCAACTGTTGCAAGGCGCCGCCGCCGCACAAGTGGCCTATGAAAGTCCCGCGAATGCGTACGGCAAGAACGCCTGCCAAGACTACGCCACCATACGCTATTTCTATCACAAAAACAAGCGCAAAAGTGTGGAATTGTTCGCCAGCTACGAACCCGGCATGGTCATGTTTGGCGAGTGGTTCAAGCAGCTATATGGCGAAAGCGAGGGCAAGCAAGGCCGTGGTCTATTTCCCGCCAGCGTCAATTTCACCACCGACCTGCACTCACTCGGCCAGTATATCCAGCAAGGCCGCCGCATTTTGTTTGAAACCGTGTTGGTGTTCAACCAACCGCACAACACAATCGCGGTGCAAGCAGAAGAAAACGACGGCGATGGCCTCAACTACCTGGCCGACAAAACGCTGTTTGAAATCAATCGCAAGGCCTTTCAAGCCACGGCACTGGCGCATGCCAAAGGCAACTGTCCCAACCTAGTCATTTCCCTTGAAAAACGCGACGCCTATCACATTGGCTGGCTCATTTACTTCTTCGAGAAAGCCTGCGCCATTTCGGGCTACATGCTGGGCGTAAACCCCTTTGACCAAGACGGCGTGGAAAGCTACAAGAAGTTCATGTTCGCGCTGCTGGGCAAGCCCGGCCGCGAACATGACAAAGTACGCGCCAAGCTCAAGAAAGACTACGGCGTGGAGTAGGGGCGGCCATTGGCCGTCCGATGCTCTAAAATTAAATTCCGGACGCGCAATGCGCGCCCCTACAAATAATCAGGAGGACATTTCTATGGTTCAAATTCTCACAGGCGGCCCCGGTTCGGGCAAAACAAAAGTATTGGTTCAGCTGGTTAACACCGCTGCCGGCAGCAGCAAAGGCAACGTCATTTGCGTGGAAAAAAAGCGCAAACTCGTGCACGAAGTCACCAACCGCGCCCGCCTCATCGCCACCGACGACTACGCCATTACAGGCTTCGATGCGTTTTACGGCTTGCTGGCCGGCATTTGCGCCAGCGACCACGACATCACTGACATTTTCGTAGACGCCACCCTGCGCATTGGCTCGCGTGATGCCGTTGAGCTGCTGGGCTTTTTGCAAAAAGTCAGCAAACTTGCCACAACCAGCGACACCGCCTTCACCTTCACCATATCAGCAGCTGAGGCAACGCTACCCACAGAAATCTTTGATATATGCAAAAAAATTGCCGCTTAAGTATTGACAAGCCGCACAATTTGCGGTATAATATCTTTTGCTATGTTTTTTTTAGAACTTGAATCCGTGTTCAACACGCCCGGTTTGGTCGAGCCATTCAGCTTTGCCATGCCCGCAAGCTACGATGCCCTGCCCTTCGCGCAGCCACCCGTCATCACCGGCGAGGTGCGCAACCGCGCAGGCGTGGTAACCCTGCAAGGCACCGCGCAGGTGCAGCTTGCCACCCAGTGTGACCGCTGCGCGGACGAGTTCACCCACAGCATCGCCGTGCCGCTGCACCACACTTTGGTGCTTTCGCTGAACAACGAAAACACCGACGATTTCGTGCTGCTGCAAGGCTACCGTTTTAGCCCTTGCGACCTCATTTGGGAGGACATCATTCTAACCATGCCGCCGCGCATCCTGTGCAATGCAGACTGCGCCGGCCTGTGTGGCATCTGCGGCACAAACCAAAACATAGCCCCGTGCAATTGCATTGCACCGCAGCCCGAAAACACCGACACCATCACACCCTTCGCAAATCTGAAGGACATCATATAGCAACAAGAACGGAGTGTAATCATGGCAGTACCTAAGAGGAAAGTTTCACGCGCACGCCGCGACAAACGCCGCAGTAGCGTGTGGAAACTCACCGCACCAGCAATTGAGCGTTGCCCCAGCTGCAGCGAGTTCAAGCTATCGCACCGCATGTGCCCCGAATGTGGCATGTACAAAGGCCGCATGGTAGCCAAACAAAAAGCTGAGTAAGCAAATTGCCGGCATAGCCCCGGGCAGCCCAGCCGCTCACAGCAAACTTGCTGTGGGCGATGTTCTGTTATCCATCAACGGCAACGTCATCAATGACGTGCTAGACTATCGCTTTCACGCCGCCGAGCGCAAGCTCAAGCTGCAATTGCAACGCGGCAACAAGCAGTACACCGCAAAAATCCGCAAAGACCAATACGACGACCTAGGCCTAGACTTCGCCGACGGGCTGATGGACAAGCAAACGCCCTGCCAAAACAAGTGCATCTTTTGCTTCATTGATCAACTGCCGCGCGGCCTGCGCAAACCGCTATATTTCAAAGATGACGACGCCCGCTTGGGCTTTCTCTTCGGCAATTACATCACGCTCACGAACCTCACTGAACACGATGTTCAACGCATCATCGCCATGCGGCTTAGCCCAATTAACGTCAGCGTGCACACAACTAATCCCGTGCTGCGCTGCGAAATGATGGGCAACCCGCATGCGGGCAACTGCCTGCGCTGGCTGCACGATTTCGCCGCCGCAGGGCTCGAGCTCAACTGCCAGCTGGTGCTGTGCCCGGGCGTTAACGACGGCGACGAGCTGCACCGCAGCCTGCATGATCTGCTGCAGCTACCCACTGTCAAATCCATCGCAGCTGTGCCCGTGGGAATCACCAAACACCGCGAAAACTTGCACCCGCTCGAGCCATTCACGCGCGAGCAAGCGCAATCTGTTATTGATATTTTTAATGAATATCGGGCTGTAGGGGCGGATGCAAATCCGCCCGGCGTTGAGTTAACCCCCGCCGACGAATTCTTCCTCCTTGCCCAGCAAGACGTGCCGCCCATCGACTATTACGGCGACTTGCGCCAGCTGGAAAACGGCGTGGGCATGTGGGCGCTGCTTAAAGACGACATGCTTGACCTGCTTCAACAATTGCCGCCTGAGTCTTACAATGCTCAGCCAGCAATTCTCGTCACCGGCAAGGCCGCCTATCCCCTGCTGCAATTTTTCGTTGACGAAATGCAAAAAATGTGGCATAATATTGATATAGAAGTACAAGCCACCAGCAATGACTTTCTTGGCAAGCACATCACCGTAGCAGGGCTACTCACCGCGCAAGACGTCATCGCACAGCTGAATCGCCGTAATGCAACCGTTCTACTTCCAGCCACCATGTTCAATCACGAAGGTGTTACGCTTGACGACTACACCGCCGACGACATCGCCGCCGCGCTGGACATGCCAGTGCGCGTGGTAGCCTGCGACGCCCAAAGCCTAATTGACGCAATTTCCTCTACTAATATTATACCATGAAATTCACTAAATTACAAGACTTGTATTGCAGAAAAATAGCGTGTATAATGAGTGTGCACCCAAATTCACATCTCGAAAGGAGCACACCATGAACGCCACCGAACTAGACCACGTGCTGTTTTTCCGCCAGCGCGACACCTACGAGCAAGCCATGAACGCCCTGTGGGCAACACACGGCCCAAGTGAATCCTTCACCAACGCCACTAGGGCATGGCGCTTGCAGCAAATCCCCGACAAAGCGGCTTTTCTTGCGCGCATCGAAGACTACGCCCAACACGGCGCGCCCGACCCAAGGCCCATCCGCCAAACCGACGAGGACATCCCCAATGCCTTCGACTGCGCCACAAAGCAGTCTGGCGAAAAACGCATTGCCATGTTCCGTAACTCGGGCTGGGCAATCCACTTAGACGACTACGCTGCCGCCGTGCACGCACCGGGCACCCAAACCATCCTCGAGCTTGCCACCGGCGCTGGCATGGGCACATACGCCGTGCTCAATCAGCTGCCCGCGCAAAGCAGCCTCATCAGCATGGACTTTGACTTCATCTGCACACAGAATGCCATCGGCATCGCCAAAGCACTCGGCGTGGAAGAACGCGTGGCCGCCCTGTGCGCCAACCACTGGTTCATGCCCTTTTGCGATGGCCTGTTCAGCACCGTCTGCACACACTACGGCCTAGACGAAAGCTGCGAAGTCCCCGCCGTGCTCGCAGAAATTGCCCGCGTATTACGTCCCGGCGGTCAGTTTGTGGTGCAAACGCGCATGAATCCCTGGCACAGGCAGGGCAGCCGCTTAGCACAGTGGACCATCACCGAAGCCGAGGCCCCTGCAATCTTGCGCCAAGCGCGGCTCTACGCCGGGCCCGATGATCTCATCGAAACAGCCGCCACCTGCGGCCTTTCGCTAACCTCCCGCAAAAATTACACGCCAGAAGATAGCCACCACCGCGCCCTCATGACATTTGAAAAAACTAACCACTGACCACTAATCACTAACCACTGGAGAAAACCATGAAACCAACCGTCGCCATTGTCGGCCGCCCCAACGTGGGCAAATCCACGCTGTTTAACAAGCTCACCGGCACCCGCCGCGCCATCGTGCACGACACCCCCGGTGTCACCCGCGACCGCCTTTACGGCGACTGCGATTGGCTTAGCCATACCTTTTTGCTCGTCGACACCGGCGGCATTGAGCCACACAGCGACGACGTCATATTGGTGCAAATGCGCCGCCAAGCGCAAGTTGCCATCGACACCGCAGATGTCATCGTCTTCGTCACCGACTTGCGCAGCGGCGTCACCGCCAACGATCAAGATGTAGCGCAAATGCTGCAACGCAGCGGCAAACCCATCGTGCTTGCGGTGAACAAAGCCGACAGCATTGGCGAAATCCCCGTGGGCGTGTATGAATTCTACAACCTCGGCCTAGGCGACCCATATCCCGTCAGCAGCGTGCACGGCCACGGCACCGGCGACCTGCTCGATGCCATCGTCGCGCACTTCCCCGAGGATGTTGAAATCCCCGAAGAAGACGACACCATCCGCGTGGCGATTATCGGCAAACCCAACGCCGGAAAGAGCTCTCTGGTGAACAAAATCGCCGGCGAAGACCGCATGATCGTCAGCGACATCCCCGGCACCACGCGTGACGCCACCGACACTTTGATCGAAACTCCACAAGGCAAGTTCGCTTTGATTGATACAGCAGGCTTGCGCAAAAAAGCCCGCGTGCACGAACGCATCGAGGCCTACAGCGTACTGCGCGCAAAGCTGGCCATCGACCGCGCCGCCGTGTGTGTCATCATGATTGACGCCGCCGAAGGCTTCACCGAGCAAGACAGCAAGGTGGCCGGGCTTGCGCACGAGGCCGGCAAGGCCTGCATCATCGCCGTGAACAAATGGGATCTCATCGAAAAAGACGGCAAAACCATGGACACCATGCGCAAAAAACTCATGGGTGATTTCTCATTCATGAATTACGCGCCGATCATTTTCATCTCCGCCAAAACGGGCCAGCGTATCGACCGCCTCCTCGAATTGGTGAAATTCGTGGACGAGCAAAACGCTATGCGCATCACCACCGGCAAGCTCAACGACATTCTGGCTGATGCCACCGCGCGCGTGCAGCCTCCCACCGACCGTGGCCGCCGCCTGAAGATTTACTACATCACGCAGGCCTCAACGCGGCCGCCCACCTTTGTGTGCTTCGTCAACCGCAAAGAGCTCTTCCACTTCAGCTATCAGCGCTATCTGGAGAACCAAATCCGCGGCGTGTTCGGCCTTGAAGGCACGCCCGTGCGCATGATTACCCGCGAACGCGAGCGCGATGATTTTTAATGAGTTTTGAATAGAACACAGCGAAGCGTCGGAGCCCCACCGCAGGTGGTTTTTTGCAAAAAAAGAACCAAAAAAACCTAGCCGCTTCGCGGTAGACTTCTAATATGAGTTGAAAAAACAAGCCCCTGCCTCCCCCTTGGGGGAGGTGCCCCGCAGGGCGGTGGGGGTAAAATCGGATGCAAATCCGCCCGGAGTATAATATATGAAAATCTTGGGGATAGACCCCGGCTACGCCATCGTGGGTAGCGGCATCGTCGACTACACCGGCAACAAATTCACCCTCATCGAGGCAAACGCCATCACCACCAAAGCACACACACCATTCGACCAACGCCTGCGCGAAATCCACGCGGGCGTACAGCGGCGCATTGCCGAACATAAGCCCGCCGCCATGGCGGTGGAGAAACTCTTCTTCAACACCAACACAACCACGGCGATCGATGTCGCCCAAGCCCGTGGCGTGATCATCCTCGCGGCGGCGCAGGCTGGCGTGCCGGTGTATGAATACACACCATTGCAAGTGAAACAAGCCGTGGTGGGCTATGGCCGCGCAGACAAACGCCAAGTGCAAGACATGATTAAGCTGCTGCTGCACCTCAACACTTGCCCCAAGCCCGACGACGTGGCCGACGCACTGGCCATCGCCATTTGCCATGCGCACTCGGCTGGGTCATTGATGAGATTAATGAAGAGGTAAGCCATGAAATTTGCGGTTATTTCAGACATCCACGGCAACATCGTTGCCCTGCGCGCCGTGCTTGCGGAAATCGAGCGCGAGCGCGTTGATCATCTGCTGGTGCTGGGCGACCTGTTCAGCTCCGGCCATGTGCAGGATATTCTGACCGAGCTGCGCGGGCGTGATGCCGTCATCATCCGTGGCAACAACGAGGACTACCAGCTCGAACAAAATCTGAGCGACTGGGAAGGCCACGACCAATTTGAAGAACTGGCCGCCACCCGCCGCGACATCACCCCGCAAGACATGCAGTGGATTGCCGCGCTGCCCGCACAAGTCACGCTGACCTACCCGGATGTTTCACTACGGCTGATGCACATCGAAGCACCCGCTGATGAGACAATCACACTGTGCGGGCACACCCATCGCAACCCATTTGTGCGTGAGGAAAACGGCCGTTATATCTGCAACACAGGTTCAGTGGGTGAAAATTTCGACCCAGCCTTCACCGCTGACGTCACGTTCATCACCTGCCAAGGCAGCAACATCACGTTTGAGCAACGCCGCGTGCCCTATGATTTCGAAGCTTGGCGGCACATGACCGGCAGCACGCTCAAACAGCGCTTAAACCTGCGCGCCGCCGAGCTGGGCCGCAATCTTTTTATGGAATTTCTCGCCGAAGCCGACCACGGCCTTGGCTGGCCAATCCCGAATGATATCTGGCGCGCCACCGCCAAACAATGGCAAGAAAGAGGACTGCTCTGATGCTCTACTCCCTCACTGGCACCATCGTGCACATCGACACCGCCACGCTCGCGCTTTCGTGCAGCGGGGTAGCCTTTGCCTGCCACGCCAGCGCAAACACCCTGCGCGATCTGCATCTAAACAAAGAGGTCACGCTATTCACCCACTTAAATGTACGCGAGGATGCCCTAGACCTGTTCGCCTTTGGCACACAGGCCGAGCTGCGCTGTTTTCGCCAGCTGGTGAATGTCACCGGCGTGGGACCCAAGGCGGCTCTTGCGGTGCTGTCCGCTTGCACGCCCGAGCAACTTGGGCTACACATCGCTGCGGGTGATATCCGTGCCATCACGCAGGCGCAGGGCGTGGGCAAAAAGCTCGCCGAGCGCATGGTGCTTGAGCTCAAAGACAAAATCACGGTGGAATTTTCACCCGGCAATGCTGCACCCGCCGCTGCAGGCAATGCCTTCACCACGCCGGACAACGAAGCCCTCGCCGCGCTACTGGCACTGGGCTACCAGCAAACCGAGGCCATGCTTGCCCTGCGCGGCATTGACGACAGCGCCACCACGCAGGAGAAAATCCGGCTGGCGTTGCGGCAGTTGGCGGGGTGATGATTTTTCGCAACCTGTAGGGGCGGCCATTGGCCGTCCGTGAGTTTCCGCACATCATAAAGAAAACGGACGCGCAATGCGCGCCCCTACAAAAGGATGATCATATGAACCACATCACCATCCGCCCGGTGCAGCCCGAAGAAGTGCGCCCGGCCATTGACTTCGCGCAGCGCATCTTCCTGCAATTTGTGCGACCAGATGGCAGCGCAACCGACGAAAACCGCGAACAGGATGAATACTACAAGTCCGGCCAATGGCTAATGTTTCTCGCTCTGGATGGTGACCGCCTAGTCGGCATGGCCTGCGAGCGCGACAACACACACATCCGCAAGCTTTATGTCGAGCAAGCGTATCAGCGCCAAGGCATTGCCACTGCGCTGATGGATACTCTCATCGCTGCGATGAAAGCACAGGGCACTACGCAGATTACCCTCGCTTCCTCCGACCACGCCCTGCCGTTTTACACACGCTATGGCTTTGTGCCCACCGGCCCGCGGCAAAACAGCAACGGGCTAATCTTCACGCCCATGGCATATGATTGCACAACCTGTAGGGGCGGCCATTGGCCGTCCGCGAGTTTTCCGCACATCATAATGAGGACGGACGCGCAATGCACGCCCCTACAATCCATCAAAAGGATAATCACATGAACGACTTCACCACGCCCGAACTCACCCAACACGACGAGGAAATCGAGCTTTCGCTGCGCCCCAAAACGCTGCGCGAGTACATCGGGCAAGACAAAGCCAAAGAGAATCTCAACATCTACATCACCGCGGCGCGCCAGCGTGCCGAGGCCTTGGACCATGTGCTGCTTTATGGCCCGCCGGGGCTGGGAAAAACCACCCTCGCGGGCATCGTCGCCAACGAAATGGGCGTGAATTTACGCGTTACCAGCGGCCCCGCCATTGAAAAACCCGGCGACCTCGCTGCGCTGCTCACGAATTTGAACGAGGGCGATGTGCTCTTTATTGATGAAATTCACCGGCTGTCTAGAGCTGTTGAAGAAGTGCTCTACCCTGCCATGGAGGATTACGAGCTGGACATCATCATCGGCAAAGGACCATCCGCCCGCTCAATACGCCTTGACCTGCCCAAGTTTACACTCGTGGGCGCAACCACGCGTGCCGGGCAGCTCAGCGCGCCACTGCGTGATAGATTCGGCGTGATTCTGCGCCTTGAATTGTACACCCCGCAGCAGCTGGGCACGATCGTCACGCGCAGCGCGGGCATTTTGGGCATCGCCATTGACCCCGATGGCTCGCTTGAGCTAGCCAGCCGCAGCCGTGGCACGCCGCGCATTGCGAACAGGCTGCTCAAACGTGCGCGGGATTTCGCTCAGGTACTGGGCGATGGAACCATCACCCTGCCCACCACACAAACTGCCCTCAACAGCATGGACATCGACGAGCTTGGGCTTGACCTCATTGACCGCCGCCTGCTGAAAGTGATGATTGACCAATACAACGGCGGGCCCGTGGGGCTTGAGACCCTGGCTGCCGCCGTGGGCGAAGAATCCATCACCATTGAGGATGTGTATGAGCCCTATCTGATGCAGATTGGCTTCCTTGGCCGCACGCCACGTGGTCGCGTGGCCACCCCTGCGGCCTATGCACACTTGGGAATTCCTCAAAACACGCAAAGCGCAACGCCCAGTGCGCAATTGTCGATGGAGGGATTATCATGAAGATTGTTGCCTTGCTGGTTGCTTTGGCGTTGCTGCTGGTTGCCTGTGCTGCGCCCACCGCCGAGCACACAACCACTATCGAAGAGTCCACCACGGAGTACATCACCACCGCACAAGAGCCGACCACTGTATTTGAGCCACGCTATCTCAGTGAAACGGAAATTGATGAAATTTTTGGAACGGCATGGCAAGCAATTGGTCACTTTTTCGCGCCACTATATGATTCTAGGAGTCCCATTGAAATCAATGGACGCACTTGGTTTCAGGTCACTAACTTCGAAAGCATAAACGACATCGCAACTTTTTTGCATGATTATTTATCGCCCCAAGCTACACAAGACTTCATGGGTCTTCGTCCAAACTCCTACCTTGAGCATGAGGGGAATCTTTATTTCGCTGGCAGCAACCTTGGTGGCGTTCGACATGACCGCATTCGCATAGTTACGCAAACCGACGCCGCTATCACCTATCACATCTATCGGCTTGAATACATAGGTAGCGGAAATCACGTCCCCAGCAATGCCCCGCCCTGCATTTACACCCGCGAGCTCATCGACGGCCGCTGGGTGTTCACCACCTTCCCGTTTTACTGGTAATGGATATTTTGCCCGCAAACACCGTATAGTATAGGTACACCAATGAAACGGGGTATCCTATGCAAAAACTATTCGGCACCGACGGCGTGCGCGGCATTGCCGGCACCGAACTCACCAATGAGCTTGCCTATCGGATAGGGCATGCTTTCGCCCAACTATCAACTGTCGGCTGCCAATTGTTAATTGGCGAAGACACCCGCGCATCCTCCCCTGCTTTGGCGCAAGCTTTGGCCGCGGGCATGCAAGCCGCAGGCGCGAGCGTGCGTATGCTGGGCGTTGTGCCCACACCCGCCGTTGCGCAGCTGATTCCCGCCCTCGCATGCCAGGGCGGCGCGATGATTTCCGCCAGTCACAACCCGCATGAATACAACGGCATCAAGCTGTTTAACGCGCAGGGGCACAAGCTGCCCGATGAACTGGAGCGGGAAATTGAACGGCTTGTAGGGGCGGCCATTGGCCGTCCGTCACTCGCTGAAAGCACGGACGCGCAATGCGCGCCCCTACACACTGACATTTACCTCAACCACCTGCGCTCCACCGTACCTTCCACTTTGGCGAGCGATTTAGGCTACCCCAAGCTTGCCATTGACTGTGCAAATGGCAGCGCAAGTGCAACCGCGCCACAGTTGTTTAGCGAGTTGGGTTTTGCTTGCGATATGCTGCATGCCAAGCCCAACGGCGTGAACATTAACCACAACTGCGGCTCCACACATGTTGCGCAGCTGCAAGCTTATGTGCGTGCGCGTGATGATATTTGCGCAGGCTTTGCCTTTGATGGCGACGCCGACCGCCTGCTTGCAGTGGACGAACACGGCAATTTGGTGGACGGCGACAAAATCACCGCCATTTGTGCGCGGCAACTATTGCGCGAAAGCCGTCTGCCGCACAACAGCGTGGCCGTCACCGTGATGACCAACCTGGGCTTTCATGCCTACTGCGATCGCCACGGCATTGCGCGTGAGATCACGCAAGTGGGCGATCGCTACGTGCTGCAGCGCATGCACGAGCGCGGGCTGGCGCTAGGCGGCGAGCAAAGCGGGCACATCATTTTTCGCGAGTTTGCCAGCACCGGCGACGGCCAGCTCAGCGCGCTGCAACTGCTGAATGTGATGCGCGCAACCGGCAAATCACTTGGCGAATTGGCCGCCGAAGTTGAGTTGTATCCCCAAGTGCTAGTGAATGTGCAAGCTGATACAGCCGCCAAAGCTCGCCTGCAAAGCTGCCCTGTCGTCGCCGTTGCAATTGCTGCCGCCGAGGCGAAACTTGGCGAGCACGGCCGCGTGCTGGTGCGTGCCAGTGGCACCGAGCCGCTTGTGCGCATTATGCTGGAGGGCCGCGATGAAACGGAAATTGCGACGCTGGCGAACGACATTGCGGCGGTGATTGTGTAGGGGCGCGCATTGCGCGTCCGCTATGATACCGCCCATCATCAATATCCCGGACGGCCAATGGCCGCCCCTACATATAAACCGGACAAACATAGGAGGCTGCCATGAAGATTTTTGCGCTGTTGTTGGCCGTTGTGCTGGTTTTTCTCGCTGCATGCGGCGCGCCCGCTGACCCTGCTGCCTACACGACAACTGCCGAAGACGCAGAAGTATACAAGTGGCTGAACGCCAGCGATATTGCGCATATCAGCATCACTTGGTCTAGAGAGGATTCAAGTTTTGACCGCGAATACAGCTCCCCCGAAAACATCGCCCGCGTAGTTGACTACATCAACACACTGGAGTTCACCGGTGTGCATGGTTATCATAATCGATTCTTTGGCGGCGCGTTTCGTATTCACGTTCACATGCACGATGGAAGCCAGCGAAATTTCACGCATGGTGGCGGTGTGTTTGCCGAATATGGCTTCGGTTTCATGTATATCAACCCAGAGCAATTTGGGCAATTATTCCAAATCATTGAAGCAAACCCGAGCGATTAACCGAAAGGACAAGCCCATGCACGCAATCGAAACCCGCAACCTCAGCCACCGCTACCGCAACAGCACAAAAGAAACCCTCGCCGCAATCCAAGGCATTGACCTGCAAATTGCCGCGGGCGAACTGCTGTGTGTCATCGGCCACACCGGCAGTGGAAAAAGCACCCTGGTGGCGCATCTCAATGCGCTGCTGAAGCCAACTGACGGCACCGTGCTCGTTGACGGCAAGAACATATGGGAAAACAAAAAGGCCGTTCGTGCTGCTCGCTTTTGGGTGGGGCTGTGCTTTCAATATCCCGAATATCAGCTGTTTGAGGAAACCGTGGAAAAAGACATCGCCTTTGGGCCGCGCAACATGGGCTTGGATAAAGAGGAAATCGCGCGGCGGGTTCGCGCTAGCCTTACCTTCGTTGGGCTTGATGAAAGCTATCTGGCCAAGTCACCCTTTGACCTAAGCGGTGGCGAAAAACGGCGCGTGGCCATCGCCGGGGTAATGGCCATGGAGCCGCAAGCTCTGGTGCTGGATGAGCCTACCGCTGGTCTGGATCCACGCGGCAAAGAGCAAATTTTGAGCATGATTGCGCGCTATCGCGAGGAGACCGGGCGCACGGTCATTCTGATTTCGCACAACATGGAGGAAGTGGCACGCATGGCCGACCGCGTGTTGGTGATGCGCCACGGGCAAGTTGCCATGCACGGCACGGTGAGCGAGGTATTCACCCGTGCGGGCGAGCTGGCTGACATGGGCCTTGCCGTGCCGCCGGTGACGAGCATATTCGCGCGCTTGCGGGCAGCGGGGTTGCCTGTGCGCGAGGATGTATTTACGGTGGAGCAGGGTGTGGAGGAATTGCGCAATCTGTAGGGGCGGCAATCATGCCGCCCGAAACTATAAGCAACATCAAGCCCCGGGCGGCGTAATCGCCGCCCCTACATACTGACGCAGGCGTATGGGAAACTCCGGACGCGCAATGCGCGCCCCTACGTCCCAGTCGCAACGGTGAAACGCAAACCGTTGAATACATGAGAGAAAGAATCACCCATGATTAAAGACATCACCATCGGCCAATATTACGCGGGCAAGTCCCCGCTGCACCGCATGGACGCCCGCATGAAGCTGCTGCTGACGCTGGTGTTCATGGTGGTGATATTCCTTAGCCAGAATTTTTTCTCGCTGGGGCTAGTTGCATTGGCCACGGTCTTGCTGTGTGTGCTGTCACGCGTGCCGGCACGCATGCAACTGCGCAGCTTGCGACCCATCCTCTTTTTGGTGATCTTCACCAGCTTGCTGCACTTGTTCACCGTCGGCGGCGAAGAAGCCCGCATACTCGTCAGCGTAAACCTGTGGGGCTGGGAGCCTGCCATCACTCTGCAAGGGCTGAACAACGCCATCTTCACCGCAGTGCGCATCATCTGCTTGATTGCAACAAGCTCGCTGCTGACCTACACCACCACGCCAGGTATGCTGACCACCGGGCTTGAAAAACTGATGTGGCCGCTGAGCAAACTGCGCGTGCCAGTGGGTGTGTTCGCCATGATGATGACCCTTGCGCTGCGCTTTGTGCCCACGCTGATTGAAGAAACCGACCGCATCATGAACGCACAAAAATCACGCGGGGCGAACCTAGAAACAGGCTCGCTGCCGCAACGCATGAAGGCCTTCGTGCCCGTGCTGGTGCCGCTGTTTGTGTCGGCTTTTCGTCGTGCGGCAGACCTCGCCTATGCCATGGAAAGCCGTTGCTACACCGGCTATGGCGCACGCACCACGCTTAAGCAGCTGCGTATTGGTGCGCGTGATTTCGCCGCCGCCACGGCCATGGTGGTGATGATTGGCGGGGTGGTGGTGCTCAACATCTTCTTTGTGCGGGTGATGTAATGTCGCTTCGCTGTGCATTAATATGGCGAGAGAAAGAGGCCGGGCGGCGTAATCGCCGCCCCTACCACCTGCGGTGGGGCTAGGTCGCTTCGCTGTGCGTTAATATAGCAGGATAAAGAGTCCGGACGCGCAATGCGCGCCCCTACAGGGGATGCATTATTCAATTTTCAAGGTGCATGTGATCGG
>WRBQ01000028.1 GCA_009784445.1 Oscillospiraceae bacterium | reverse complement strand
TAATCTTACAAAACACCCTTTTCTGCGCACTTTTTTGCGCAGAATTGCACTTTTTGCGAAAAAAACATTTTATTTTTTGTTTTTTCGCGATTTTCCAAAAAAAACGGGGCGAAAATTTGCGCGACCTAGGAGAGCTAATATGAAAAAAATGACCATTGCTGTTGTTGCGATTATCGCTGCGTTGGCGGTTGCCGTGGCGGTGCTGTTTGCGCTGAATTGGAATGCCATCCAAGGCCGGCAGCAGCTGCTTACAGATGGCGAACTGCACCTCACGCACCAAACCACCGGCGAAGTGATTGTGCTGGCGGTGGCGGACATCGAGGGACTTAACCCGCAGCCCATTGAGGCGGTGCTGCGCGGCGGCGGCCAGCCGGGCGTGAATGTTGAGTTTTACGCCGTGCCGTTTCGTGATGTCATGGCGGCGTTCATTCCCTACCAAGATGACGTTGACTACACGGTGGTGTTTTCAGCGGCCGATGGTTTTGCCACGGCCATGCCGCAAAGCGAGGCCATGCAGGGTGCATACATTGCCTTGTGCGTTGAGCGCGGGCCGTTTCGATTGATTTTGCCGCACGACCATTTCGCCCAACGCTGGGTGCACTGGCTGACGGGCATTGAGTTACGCTTATGATTGAACTGCGCGATTTTACGCTTGCCTACCCAGGCAAGGAGGCTCTGTTTGCGCCGCAGACTTGGCAACTTGCGGCGGGCGAAAGCTTGGCCTTGTGCGGGGATTCTGGCGCGGGAAAAAGCAGCTTGCTGTATGCCTGCTGCGGGTTGATTCCCCGGCAAATTGCGGCAGAGTTGCAGGGTGAAATTCTGCTTGCGGGCAAGGTGCCGGGCGAGCACTCCCCTGCCGAGCGCACAAGTTTGGTTGGCATGGTGATGCAAAACCCCGAAACGCAGCTGTTTTGCGGCACGATTGAGCTGGAAGTTGCCTTTGGGCTGGAGAATTTGCGCGTGCCACGTGAAGAAATGCAAAATCGCGTGCAAGAAGCACTTAAACTGGTTGGCTTGTGGGCACGGCGCGGGGAACCCCCAGGCGTACTCAGCGGCGGACAAAAGCAGCTGCTTGCCTTGGCTAGCGTGCTGGTGCTGCGGCCTAAGCTGCTGCTGCTGGACGAAGCGTTGAGCCAACTGGACAGCGACGCTTGTGCGAACATGATGGCTGTGCTGTGCGCACTGCGCCGCGACGGGCAGGCGATGCTGGTGGTGGACCATGATGAAAATCGCCGCGCTAAGCTGTGTGATTGCGAGGTAAAGCTATGATTATTCAAACGGAGAATCTCTGCTTTGCTTACCCTAAGTTTGCGCTGCGCGATGTCAATTTCAGCCTGCACGCTGGCGAGCTGCTGGCCATCACCGGCGCAAACGGCAGTGGCAAAACGACATTGGGCAAGTTGCTTTGCGGACTACTGAAACCCTCAAAGGGCGCAGTGTTCATTCACGGTGAAGACACGGCGGACTGGCGCCTCGCACAGTTTGGGCAGCACGTGGGTTATCTCTTTCAAGAGCCGGGGCGGCAAATTTTTGCGCCAACGGTGCTGGAGGAACTGACCTTTACGCAGGAGCTTGACGATGTGCCGCAAGAAGAATCACAGGCGCGGGCGCACGAGTTGCTTGCCCGCTTTGAGCTAACGCACTTGGCCGAGCAAAGCACGCTGACACTCAGCCGCGGGGAGCAGCAACGCCTTGCGCTATGCGGGCTGCTACTTAACCGGCCTGCTGCGCTGATTTTGGACGAACCCACCACCGGGCTTGATCCGCGGCGTTGTGAGATTCTGTCACGCATGCTGGGCGACTGCTTGGCCGACGGCGTGGCGGTGCTGCTGATTAGCCATGACGCGGCTTTTGTGCAGGCCAATGCCACGCGCATTCTTCGCATGACGGAGGGGCAGTTGCATGAAAATTGACCCTCGGGTGACGATTTTATTCGTTCTGCTGTTGTCTAGCTTTGCGGTTGCGTTTCGCGATGCATGGCACATGCTGCCGCTGCTGGCCAGCGCGTTGATTGCCGTTTTGCTCGCCCGTGCGCCGCTGTTGAAGCTGCTGCGTCGGCTGCGCGGCGTGTGGATTATGCTGGTTTTTGTCACATTGCTGCAAACCTTGGCGGCACAAGACTGGCTGGCCGGACTGTTGATTGCCGCCACAGTGCTGCAACGCTTAGTGATTTTGCTGCTGGGCGGCGCGCTGTTGGCGGGCTATGCCGGGCACGTGCTGGTGCAGGCGATGTTGCAATTGCGCATGCCTTATCAACTGGCATTCATGCTGAGCATTGGGTTGCGCTTTGTGCCGCTGTTTGGCGAAAGCTATCGCGATAGCCTCAATGCGATGCAGCTGCGCGGGGTGGATTTACGTAAGATAAAATTCCGTGCACGCCTGCGAATTTACACTTGGCTGATTATGCCGACCATTGCAAGCGGCATTCACCAAGCCCGCAAGCTGGCCATGGCCATGGAGCTGCGCGGCTTTGGCGCACGCGACCGCCGCACGGCTTATGCTCCCCTGCGCATGCGCTGGGTGGACTGGCTTGGGCTTGCAGGTGTTGCGATTTGGGCGGCAGGAATTATCTTATGGAGAGTGTTTTTATGAAAGCTTTCAGCGTGCTGGGCACATCGGGTACCGGCAAAACAACAACGATTGAGGCGATTATCGCTGAGCTGCGCAAGCGTGGCTTTCGCGTGGGGAGCGTGAAGGACATTCACTTTGATGCCTTTGCCATGGATACGCCGGGCAGCAATACCCACCGCCACAGGCAGGCCGGTGCCGACTTAGTCACCGCCCGCGGACAGCATGAAACCGACCTGCTGTTTCCCACACAGCTGCCCATGCGCGATGTGCTGCGGCACTATGCAGGCTACGACTGGGTGGTGCTGGAGGGCGTGGCCGACCTGCCTGTGCCCAACGTGATTTGTACGCCGGACAAGCAAAACGAGTTCACCATTTGCGCGGCGGGGAAGTATGCTGGCGATTTGCGCTGCTTTGATGCACGCACGCAGGCGGCCGAGCTGTGCGATTTCCTGCTGGAAAATGTGCCGGTTTATCTGGAATGCTTTGACCCGGCCGAACCACAGCCTGCGTTTGACATTAGCCTAAAAATAAACGGTGAGGAAATTCGCATGGTGCCCTTTGTGCAGAAAATTTTGCGCAACGCCGTGCTAGCCGTGGCCGCGGAGCTTGAGGGCTACCAAGAAGGAGCAACCATTGACGTTCAGATCAAAAAGAAATGATGTGCGGCTGGTGGATGGACAGGTGCACAAGCACTCGCCCACAGCCACGTGCGAGGCGCAAACACTGCGGCAATTGCATGCAAATGGCGTGCCCGTGCCGCAGGTGATTGCCGCACAAGATAATCTGCTGGTGCTGGAGTTTCTGCCCGGCACTCCCCTGCCGGATGTGATTGAGTGCGGGGAGTATGACCCTACACAGTTGGCGCAGGCCTTGTGTGATTGGTTCGCGACGTTTGCAGGGGCTTGTCCGGGTTTGTCTCGCGGGGATGTGAATGGCCGCAATTTTTTGTGGGACGGCAGGCAGATTTTCGCCGTGGATTTTGAGCTGCCGTTGCAGCCCGGCTCGCTTGCCGGTGACTGCGGGCGGCTGGCGGCGTTCTTGGCCACATATGATACGCCATACCCCAAAAAACAAGCTGAGCTTGTTCGCGCATTCATGCAACGCAGTGGCTACCCGGTGCAAGCGTGTTTGGCAGAGCTGGTTGCGATGCAACAACGTCGGACAAAACACAGCGAAGCGACATAAAAAATACGCACCCATGCAGGTCAAACCCGCATGGGTGCGCTTTGTTGGGCCACTTGCCAACCTTTATGTTCCCATTATCATCCAAGGAGTTTCCACTCATCTTGTTTTCTCCAAGGCCGCCAGCCCAAGGCTTCAAGGCCTCACCAAGTCCTTCGGCCGGTAGCTAGCAACAGTTGCAGTTGTCGCCGCCGAACAGGCCATTGCCGCCGCAACATTGATTATTGCCGTTACCGCCGCCCAGTGCGCCTAAGACGAACAAAATAAGCAGCAGCGGTAACAATGCGCTGAAGTTGCTGTTCATGAGATGACCCCCCGTTTTTTCAGATTTGTCTTGTGCATAGCATGTTTATGCGCGGCAGGGTTGCCTTATGCACGGTTTTGAGCAAGCTTGTTGTGCTTAGCCGCAGCAGCTATTGCAGCAGCTGCTGGTGCAACAATTGTCAACGCTACCGCCGCCGTTGCAGCACATCATCAGGATCAGGATCATGAACATCATGTTGTTGTTTCCGCAGAACATTGTGTGGCCTCCTTTCGTTTAGCCTTACACTGTCATCATATGCGCCTGCGCGAAAAGGGTGAAAAAGAAAAAACCTTCTTCTAAATTAAGAAGAAGGTTTTGATTGTGTTTCACGACTACTCCACGGATTTGAGTGCTTCAACCATGTTGATGCCTTTGATGCGGAAGTGCATGACCACGTTGATGCCGATGGCGAACACGAGGGTTACCAAGCCGGCGGCGATGAACACCCATGGCACCAGCGTGCGCACAAACATCATGCTTTCGATTTCGGCTTGGCGGATGATGTAGCCGAAGATCGGCACACCCAACGCAAGCCCGGCGGCAATGCCCAGCACGGAAAGAATGATGTTCTCGCGGTAGATGAACATGTCGGTTTGTTTGTCGCTAAAGCCCAGCACCTTAATGGTGGCCAGCTCGCGGATTCGCTCATAGATATTGATGATGTTGAGGTTATACAACACTACGAACGCTAGGGCGCCCGACGCTGCCACGAACACCACCATCACTACGTTACGCATGAGGTTGAGTTGCGCACCCACGCTGTCGATGATGGTTTGGTTGAAGGCCACGGCCATCACGTGCACGGTGTCGGTGAGTTCACGGGCCAAGGCGGTACGGTCTTCCATGGCAGTGGCCAATGCATCGCCACTGAGCCCTGCCACCCGCAGGTCTTCGTTGAGGTTCAGCAGAACCATATTGAACTCGCATTCCATGCCGAATGTTTGCTCAAAGTAGGCCGGCGACACGTAAATCCAGTGGTAGATATAGTTATAGGTGATGCTGGCCACGCGCACGTCGGCTTGGCGCAAGCCCCAGTGCAGGGTGATGGTGTCGCCCACTTGCAGGTCCATGATTTCGGCCAGCTTGCCGTTGATGATGGCACCATCGTCGGTGAGTTGCAGTTGCTCGCCGGTGCGGTGGTCGCGCAGGTCGATAAAGTCATAGAAGGCTGTGGTGTCACCGGGCACTGAAAGGCGCGCAGGCACTTGGCGGTCGAAACCTGCGCTGTCGACATAAAGCTGCTGAATGAATGCAGGCAAAATGCTGGTGATTTCGCCGGTTTGCCGGTGTGCGTCAAAGGCCTGCAGCTGGGCGGTGTCGCCGGCGCGCATGGGCACTTGCAGGTTGGCTTGGGCGTCAAAGCGCATGATGCTTTCGGGCCCAAATTGGCGGTTAAGCATGGTGCCCAAGGAGTCGCCGATGCCGAAGCCGACCACGAGCAGCGCCGTGCAAGCCATGATGCCCGTGAAGGTCATGAGTGCACGCATTTTGTTGCGCATGAGGTTACGTGTGGTCACTTTGCCGGTGAAGCCCATGCGGTTCCAGATGAACGGCACGCGCTCCAGCAGCACACGTTTGCCGACGCGGGGCGCTTTGGGGCGCATGAGCACCGACGGGTGGTTGCGCACGTTAACCACAACAGACGCAAGCACTGCGCCCACGGTGGCTATCAACGCGGCGGCCACACCAATGAGTGCCTCCGCTGGGAAGAAGGCAAAGGGCATATTGGGGATGAGATACAAGATTTGGTAGGCGAAGAAAATCGCCTGCGGGATGAATAGGAAGCCAATGGCTGTGCCCAAAATGGCGCCCAGTATGCCAGCTGCTGCGGCATAGAAGATATACTTGACGGAGATGCTTGCGGCCGAATAACCGGCTGCTTTGAGCATGCCCATTTGCTTGCGGTCATCTTTAACCATGCGCGTCATGGTGGAGAAACTCACCAGGCTGGCAACCAAGAAGAACAAAATGGGAAAGGCGATGGCGAACTGCTGCATGCTGTCGGCGGTGTCGCCAAAGTTGGTGTAGCCCGGGAAGTGGTCGCGGTTGTTGGTCATCCACTGGGCATAGGGCAGGGTGTACAGCAGATTCTCGGCTTGGCGCAGCAGACGCTCGCTGTTGGCAATGCGCTGCAAGCCAAAATTTTGCTCTTGCACGGCAATTTGCAGGTCGCGCTCGGCCTGTTCAAATTCGTGCTGCATGATGGCAAACATGATGTCTGCGTTATTTAGCCAGTGCTGGGCGTCCAGCATTTGGGTTTCGGCTTCCAAAATGTCGCGCCGTGCGGCTTCATAGGCATCTAACTCGCGCAGATAGGGACCAAAGCGTGCCAGTTGCGCGCGTTCGCGCTCTAGGTCAAGGCGAGCTTCTTCCAGCATGTCTTCTTGGAAGTCCATGTCTACACGGGCTTCTTCCAGCATTCTGGACACACCTTCTACGGTGGCATCGCCGGGGTTCATGGGGAAGTAAATGCTGAGAATAGCAATGGCGTTGCCCATGCGCGCGGGGTCGCCGCTTTCGAGGATGGATTCAGCGGTTTCGATGGCGGCACGGCCAACTTGCAGGCCCATGTCTGCCATTTCCCAGCTTTCCTGCGCGGTTCGCATGCGGTTTTGCGCGTGGATATAGTCTTCGCGCGAGTAGGGAATGGCTGCCCGGCGGGCGTGCGCCACCATGTAGCGCTCGCGGGCTTGCTCAAACTCGGCTAGATTTTGTTCGAATTCGGCCATCAGGCGATCATAGCGCTCCTGCGAGGTTTCAGCTAAGAGCTCTTGGCGGCGAGCCTCCAACTCAGCGGGGCGGTCGGCAAGGGCTTGGGTGAGTTCCTCCACCTGCTGGCGGGCTTCTTCCAGCTCAATGCGGCCGTTTTCGATTTCTTCCTCTAATTGCGGACCAATGCGTGCGGTGCGCTGCGCAAGAATGCGTTGCGCTTCTTCCTCCACGGATTCGCGCACACGGCGGACAAGATAATCATATTCTGGGGTGTAGGGCGCATGGTCACGCGAGCCTGCCACGCCGATGAGCAGCGTGGTGTAATATGGCCGGTGGAACGCGCGGTTGGGGATGTAAATGTAGCCCGACAGCTCGCCGCCGCCGGCTTGCGACGCACCGAGTTCCATGGCGAGGAATTCGGGCGAGTGCACCACGCCAACAATCGTATAAATCACGCCACCGTCGTGACGTTCTTCTAGGCCGGGGGCATTGCGCACGGTGTCTAGCAAGTTTTCATGGTCGCCGCGCACCAAAATGCGCTGATTGACCGAAAAGCGCTGGGGATCCATGCGGTTGGCATAGGCGCTGACGACCGCTTCGTTGTAATTTTCCGGCCAGCGGCCTTCCACCAAGCGCAGGGTATTGAGGCGATCGCTGCGCTGGTTGTTTTCGTCATAGCCTTCAAAGTCATGGCCGATGACGCGCATGACATAGGGCGCGCCGGTCATGCCTTGCGCCATGACGGGGTCGTACTCGCCTTCGGGCGGTGGGTCAAACAAGATGCCATCCACAAAGCGCGACAGGGTCACGTTTTCTACGCCGGACAGTTCAAGCACGGCTAGGCGGTCGTGTTCGTCAAAGCCAACGGTGGATTGAATGACAATGTCGGCTAAGTGCAAATCGGCGAAGAAGTTATATGCCGCGGCACGCATGCCGGGTGACACCGCGCGCAGGCCTGTGAAGAAGCCTACGCCCAGTGCAACGATGATTACGATGGAGATAAAGCGCGGCAAGGTGCGCCGCATGGAGCGCAGGGTGTCGCGAAACAGGGCTCTAGTCATCACTATCCCCCCTTACCATTCTAAGTCTGCAACCGACATCGGGCTTGGGTTCACCGTCACGTCATATACCTGCCCGCTGCGCATGCGCACCACGCGGTCGGCAATTGGCTCAAAAGCCATGTTGTGGCTAATAATCACGACCGTGGTGCCCGTTTGGCGGCAGGTGTCTTGCAGCAGTTGCAGAATTTGCTTGCCGGTTTCGTAGTCAAGCGCGCCGGTAGGTTCGTCGCACAACAGCAGGCGCGGATTCTTCGCCAAAGCGCGTGCAATAGAAACACGCTGCTGCTCACCGCCCGAAAGCTGCGCAGGAAAGCTATCCATGCGGTCACGCAGCCCGACCATGTTCAGCACATCCTCGGGCTTGAGGGGGTTTTTACTGAGTTGTGTGGCGATTTCCACGTTTTCGAGCGCGGTGAGGTTGGGAATCAAGTTGTAAAACTGGAAGACAAAGCCCACTTGGTTGCGGCGATAATCAATGAGCTGCTTGTTGGAAAGCGAGGTGATGGTGCGGTTGTCTACCTTCACTTGCCCGCCGGTGACGCTGTCGATGCCGCCGAGCACGTTGAGTGCCGTGGTTTTGCCCGCGCCCGACGAGCCGATGATCAGACATAGCTCGCCTTCGGCAATGTCGAATGTTGCATGGTCTAGGGCGTCGATGGTGACTTCACCCATGACGTATTCTTTGGACACATCGTTGAACTCAATGAACGCAGGGCCGCTGCGTGCAGGCCTTGCTGCTGGCGGCGGCGCATAGGCAGATTGCTGTTGCGCCATTGGCTGCGGTGCAGCTGACAGTGGTGCAACGGGGGTATCTTCACCCATCACGCGGTGGCCACAGACATCGCAGAACATGGCGTTGTCGTCCATGCGTGCGCCGCAAACTTCACAAAACATAGGGATTCCTCCTCAAATTATCAATGCTATTCAGTCGCGCAACTACGCGGAATTCCTACATAGTATAACATAAAAAGCCGGACAAGTCAAACTTTTTTGTCGCTTGACACTCACTTGATGCGCATGCTGATATTCGCCGCCTGCACTGAATGCGTGAGGCTGCCCACGCTGAGTACATCCACGCCGGTTTGCGCAATGTCTCGCGCATTGGCTAGCGAAATGTCACCGGAGGCTTCTACAATCACTTGCTTTGATTGCGTACGCAGCCATTGCACGGCCTCGCGCATGGCTTGCAGGCTCATGTTGTCGAGCATAATGACATCCGCGCAGGCGTGATAGGCTTGCTGCACTTCGCCGAGATTGCGGGTTTCCACCTCGATTTTCACCAAGTGGCCAATGTTTGCGCGCACTTGTTGCACCGCCCGTTCAATTGACCCGCAGGCGTCGATGTGGTTGTCTTTGAGCATGACGGCATCGCTTAAGTTGTAGCGATGGTTGCGCCCGCCGCCGCAAGTGACAGCGTATTTCTGCAGTGCGCGCAGGCCGGGCAACGTTTTGCGGGTGTCGGCAATAACTGCGCCGCTGCCTGCAATCGCTTGCACAAATTGCTGGGTTTGCGTGGCAATGCCGCTGAGATGCTGCAGCAGATTTAGTGCGGTGCGCTCGCCTTGCAGCAATGTGGCGGTGGGGCCGCTGAGTTCCAACAGCACATCGTCGGAGCTGAAGACTGCGCCGTCGGCCATGTGCAAACTCACCTGCACAGCGGGGTTAAGCAGCGCAAACACGCGGACGAAAATCTCGCCGCCGCAAAGCACGCCCGCCGCTTTGGCTTGCACATAGGCATTGGCGTTGCCTTGCAGGCAGCAGCTGCTTAAGTCAACATAGTGCATGTCTTCTTGCAGGGCGCGGGTGATCATATCGTCTATAAGATGGTTGGGTAGCATGATCAGCTCTCCTTTTGGCAAGATTCGCAATAGTATACATTCCCGCCTAGATATGCCTTGCGGGTGATGATGCCTGTGCAAGCCGGGCAAGCGGGCGCAGTGCGGCTCATAATGGTCGTGTAGCCGCCGGGCTGCCCGAACAAGTCTTTTTCGGTGTTGCGGCCACCCTGAGCGGTCATGTCTGCCAAAATTTGCTTGGTGGCGGCGAACATCGCTTGAAATTCTTCCGGCGAAAGTGTGCTCAATTTGCGTTTGGGGTGCAGCTGCGCCTGCCACAGAATATCTTGCAGCACGCCGTTGCCCAAGCCGGGCACGCGCTGCTGCGTGGCCAAGAATGCCTTGCAGCTCAACGTTTCTTTGCATTGCGCACGCAGGCTGGTGAAATAGTCGAAGTCAAATTCGTCAGTCAACGGCGAGATTGATTCTGCCGCAACACGATAGTACCCATCCTCGTGCGTGCTGTCTTCGTCCACAAACAGCGAGAAAAAACCATACATCTGCACCGTGCCGACCAGCGCACTGTCGTCTTCAAATTGCAGCAACAGCTGGTGCTTGGCGGGCAGTTTTGTGCCTGCGGCATGGTGACGTAAATTCACGCCGTCGCCGAACGAAAACCGCATGCCGTTGCCAAAGCGCAGCTCCGGCCTGCCGCCAAAGGCCATTGTATCGGCAATGGTTTGGCCGTGCAGCAGCACTTCGTAATCTTTTGCGTCGCCAAGAAACCACGCAAACCCATGTGGCGTTTGTAGCGTCTGTACCTGCGCAATGACTTTGCCAACCAAAGTTTCGCGCATTTGCTTGGCTAGCACTTGTGCTTCGGGTAATTCAATCATTGCAATAACTCCTCTAATATCAACATGGCCACGCAGGCCAGCGAGCGCAGCTCGGCGGATTCACGCGTGGGCGTGGCGGTTTCACGCGAAAGTTCTTCATAAAGCTTGCGCATTTGCACCGCGGCAGCAGGCAATTTGGCTTTGTTGGGAAACACGAAGAAGGTATCCTGCATGGTTTGCTGAACCAGCTTGCGCTCCACCTGCGGTGGGGCTGCGTCGCTTCGCTGTGTTGTATTATGGTTGATAAAAGTTTCTTCACTAAGCACTAAGCACTTAGCACTTAGCACTATATCTTGCGCGGCGCGGCGGCCAAACACAAGGGCCTCCGGCAAGCTGTTGCTGGCCAGACGGTTGCCGCCATGCAGGCCCGTGTGTGCACATTCCCCGGCGGCATAAAGCCCCGGCACGCTGGTGCGGCTGTGCCAGTCAACTTCAACGCCGCCCATGTGGTAATGCTGGCAGGGGAAAACGGGGATTAAATCCTTGGTGATGTCCACGCCGTGGCGCAGGCAGGTTTGGGCGATGCCCGGGAATCGCTGGCGCAAAAAGTCCTCGCCGCGGTGACGAATGTCCAGATAAAATGTTGTGCTGCCCACGCGTTGTGACTCAAGAATAATGGCCTTGCTGACTACATCACGCGGGGCAAGTTCCTCGCGCGGGTCGTAATGGTGCATGAAGCGCTCGTGCTTGGCGTTAAGCAGCAGCCCGCCCTCGCCACGCACTGCCTCGGTGATGAGAAAACGTGACACTTCGTCACCGCCACCCGCAAAAGCCGTGGGATGAAACTGCACATAACGCATGTTGCGCAACTTGGCACCCAGTTCATAGGCCAGACGAATGCCGTCGCCAGTGCAGACAGCGGGGTTGGTGGTGTGACGATAAACCTGCCCAATGCCGCCACTGGCCAACAGCAGAAAGTCGCAGGAAAAGCGTTGCGGCTGCCCGCCAACGAGAGCATCCACCACAAAGCCCCCACCCGGGATTTTCTCGGCGGCAAAGGCCGTGGCGTCTTCCAGCAGTGTGGCGTTTTGTTGCCCGCGCACGTGCGGCAGCAGCTTGTCCATCATTTCGCGGCCAGTGCGGTCGGCGCGATGCACCACGCGGCGGCGGCTATGCCCGCCCTCGATGGTCATGTCTAGCTCGCCTTCGGGTGTGCGGTCAAACTGCACGCCAAGGCTCATCACACGGCGCACATCTTCGGGGCCTTCGCGCACGAGGGTCTCCACGGCGTCGATGTCGTTTTTGTAGTTGCCGGCCGCTAGGGTGTCGTCGCGGTGCAGGGCAAAGCTGTCGTCGTCGCATTCCAGCACAGCGGCAACGCCGCCCTGCGCCATGGCAGAGCTGCTATCTTTGGGCGCCTGCTTGCTCAACAGCAGCACGCGCATGTTACTTTCGGCTAGGTGCAACGCGGCATAAAGCCCGGCTAGGCCGCTGCCGACGATGACGACGTTGTAGTGCATTTTTAGCTCCTAGATGTTTGACGTTGATATTACAAAAACGGGCGGCTACTAGCCGCCCCTACAGATTATATATACTGCGCCATGTCTTCTTTGTTGCACACTTCGGTGAAGCGTTCGGGTTTTTCTTGCAGGCCGCACAGTGGCGCGGGGATTTCTACACCGCCCACTTGGGCCAATAAATCAAGGGCGTCAAATTCGTTTTCGGGTACGGTTTCGCCCAGCGCCTCAAGAACGCTACCCGCAAACTTGAAGGGGCTTGCGGTGCTGACCACCACGCTGCGGGTTTGGTCGCCGGTTTTGGCGCGGTATTCCTCCAACACGTGCAAGGCCACGGCGGTGTGGGGGTCGCTGAGATAAGCCTGTTGCTGCCAAGCTTTGGCCATGGCGGCGGCGCACTGCGCTTCATCACAGGCCGAGCCATAGAACTCCGCTTGCAGGGCAGCATGCAAATCAGCGGGCACAGCATAGCTGCCGCTTTGGCTCAGTTGTTGCATCCAGTCGGCGGTCACGGCGCTGTCTTGCCCGCTGAGCAGGAAAAGCAAGCGCTCGAGATTGCTAGAGATGAGAATATCCATGGACGGCGAGCTGGTGCAGAAAAACGGACGGTTGCGGTCGTAGGTGCCGCTGCCGAAGAAGTCCGCCAACACACGGTTTTGGTTGGACGCACACACCAGCTTATGCACCGGCAGACCCATTTGCTTGGCATACCAGCCAGCGAGGATGTTGCCGAAGTTGCCGGTGGGCACCACGAAGTTCACGGCCTCGCCGGACGTGAGTTTGCGGCTGTTCATCAGGTCGCAGTAGGCACTGAAGTAGTATACAATTTGCGGCACTAGGCGACCCCAATTGATGGAGTTTGCGCTGGTGAAATCTGTGCCCTCGGCAGCTGCTTTGGCCACAAAATCGCCGTCGCCAAAGATGGCCTTCACGCCGTTTTGGGTGTCGTCGAAGTTGCCGCGCACGGCCACCACGCGCACATTTTTGCCTGCTTGAGTGGTCATTTGGCGCTTTTGCACAGGGCTAACGCCGTCGTCGGGGTAGTACACCACAATGCGGGTGCCGGGTACGTCGGCGAAGCCCTCCAGAGCTGCTTTGCCGGTGTCGCCTGATGTTGCGACGAGGATGCACAGCTCACGACCGGGTTTTTCACGCTGCGCAGCGCGGGTAAGCAAATGCGGCATAATTTGCAGCGCCATGTCTTTGAAGGCACAGGTTGGGCCATGGTAGAGTTCTAGGACGTCGGTGTTGTCGTCAAGTGTGACCACTGGGGCGACGTCTGCGTGACGGAAGGTGCCGCCATAGGCCGCGGCGGCGCAGTCGCGCACTTCGACAGGCGCCCAGCCGCCTTGCGCGCCAAGAAACTTGGACAAAATATAGTCCGCGCGGGCAATGTAATCCATGCCCGCAAGCATGGCCAATTCTTCAGCGCTCACGGCGGGGATGCTACGCGGGACAAACAGTCCGCCTTCGAGCGAAAGCCCCTGCACGATGGCCTCGGCAGAGGTTGCATTGATTTGGTTGTTGCGTGTGCTGGTATATAGCATGGCTTGTTAAAACTCCAGTTCGATTTTCTCGGCGTCTTCCCACAGGCGCTCAATATTGTAGTATTCGCGTTGTTCGGGCAAAAACACGTGCACAAGCACCGTGCCGTAGTCCAGCAAAATCCAGCCGCCGGTGCGGCCTTCAACGCCGCGCGGCATGATGTCGTGGCGTTTTTTTATCTCGAATTCAAGGTCTTCGGTCAGCGCCTTGACGTGCGGGGTGGACGTGCCCGAGCAGACCACAAAGTAGTCCGACAGAATGGTTTGCTCCGCCGTGTGGATGGCAACAATGTCGCTGCCCTTCTTTTCATCAAGAATGGCGGCGATGGCGATGGCTAAATCTAAAGGTTGCATGTTTATTCTCCTTTATACGGGACGATGCGGCGCCCTTACATGTTGTACGCAGCCATAAGGAACGCATAAAAATCAAGTCGCGTCGCTCCGCGAACCTTCCTCACCCGCTGCGGCGGGAGCTCCTTCCCGAGGAAAGAGCCGAAGCTTGTTTCTTCAATTTTCGATGTCGTTATCCCCTTAATCCTTGGCTCCTTCCTTGGGAAGGAGCTGGCCGACCTCGGGTCGGTCTGAGGAAGGTTCGCGGAGCGATTGCGGACTTGCAGCCTTGCGTTGCAAAAAAGTTCGCGCCTTGTATTCCATGATATACCGGCAGCAGGCCGCCAAGTCTTGTTGTGCAAGCGCGCGCACATGTTCAACGTCGGGGTAGTCTCGGTCCGTGCTGGTGAGATCCGCCGCCACGATGATTTGCTCGAGGGTGCTCATGTTCTCGCGCCCAAGGGTATGGTAGCGCACCGCGTCGAGGATATCCTCGTCGTCAATGCCCATGTGCTGTTGCAGGTAGTCCGCGCCAACTGCGCCGTGCATCCAGCCATGCTCGACCATGTACTTGCCGCAGTCGTGCCACAGTCCAGCAAATTTTGCTTTAGCAACATCTGCGCCATGTTTAATCGCAAGTTGCTCGGCCGTGTCCGCAACATTTCGGCTATGTTGCAAGCGTTTGGGCGGCAGATTGGGCTCGGTGTAAAGCTTGTGCTGCTGAATATAATCAAGGGCGGCGGGTGTGAGATGAGTTGAAACGTCTTCGCCCAGCGCAAGCATGCCTCGCAGCTTGGTGGAGCTAATATCCACCGGCACAAAGCCCGAAATCAGGTGAACAGGCAATTGCGTTTGCAGGGCAACAGCATCACGTTGCAGGGCGCACACGGTGCACAGTTGCAGGATCTCCTGCCATCTGTGCCAGCGTGTGAAGTTCGCCAGCTGGTCGGTGCCGATGAGCATGAATAGCTCTGCGGCAGGGTGTTGCTCGCGCAGTTTTAGCACAGTGTCGATGGTATAATTTACGCCAATTCGCTGTAGCTCTAAATCACTCACCGGATAGTCAAATGTGTGGCGGCATAGCTCAAGCCGATGCTCGGCGGCCACGCTTGGGTTGCCTTTAAGAGGCGACTGTGCAGCGGGAATGATCAATAGCTTGTCCAGCCGCATGGCATGCGCGAAGCACTGCGTGGCAGCCGCATGACCAACATGCGGGGGATCAAATGATCCCCCGTAAAATCCAAGTTTCATCATTACTTCAAGGAAATTTTGCGCTTGAGCAGCCAGTTTGTAACAAAGAAGAAGCCTGCAGTGAGGGCCAGCATAACAAATGCGCTGCTTACGTTATAAACTGGTGCCATGCCGCCGGCCAACTGGCCGCCAAAGTTCAAGTGCACGTTGATGGCAGGCAACAAGGGCGTAATCAAACTGACTGCCTGCCAAGTGACACCGGTAATAACAACGAGGAAAACGAAGGTCCACAGCCCGCTGCGGCGTTGGAAGCGGCGCACGTGGCTGAGCGTGATGACAAACAACACAACCATCATCGCCAAGGTGAGGAATACGAGGGCTTCAATCAAGAAAAAGCCAATGAACAACACAAACTCGCCCAGCGGTGGGAATTCTACGAAAGCCTCAAAGGCATCCGGTGCGATTTCATACAGTGCGCCGTCAGCCGCAGCTGCAAGCACGCGTGTGACGTTGCTGATTGCAACCGCAAACAGCGAAAGCGCCATCGCCATGTTCAGCACCATGAGCACCACATTGGTGAGCAACTTGCTGCCCAGCAATGCCGTGGACGAAACTGGCAGCGAAAACGTGAGGTAGCCGCGCTCGCTAAACATGGAACGGTTGGTGGAAACCAGCAGCAGAATCACGCCCACAATTTGCATGACGCCTGCGCCAAAGGCAATGGCCACGTTGAGCAAAACTGCGCCGGCAAACTGCCCGGGTCCGGGGTCTTGCCCCAGAGAAATGAGCGCGCCAATTAGACCGGCGCCGGCACTGATAATCAGCAGCCACATGAAGATGCGCCCACTTTGGTGGAATTCATGTTTGAGTAATTTAAGCATAAGGGAATACCTCCTGGAACAGTTCGTTGAGCGTTTGGCCTTTGGCGTTGAGGTTATCCACTTTGTCATACACCAGCACTTTTTGGCGGCCCACCATCAAGGCGTAATCAAAGACTTTTTCCATGTCATATACCATGTGGGTGGAAAGCAGCATGGTGCTGCCCTCGGGGCGGTTGCCCAAAATGGTGTCGGTAATAAACTTGCGGGCGGTGGGATCAACGCCGCCGAGGGGTTCGTCCAACACATAGAGTTTGGCGTTGCGGCACACGGTGAGCAGCAGCAGCAGTTTTTCCTGCATGCCTTTACTCATGGTTTTCACGCGCATGCCGGGTTTCAGCTGCATTTGCTCCAGCATTTCTGTGGCTTTGGCTTTGTCGAAGTTTTTGTAGAAGTCATCCATGTAGTTGATGGCCTGTTTGGCGGTCATCCACTGGGGCAGGTAGGTTTTGTCGGGCAAAAAGGCCACGTGCTCTTTGGTGTAGGGACCAACGAGCTGGCCGTCTACCATGACCTCACCTTTGTAGTCATTGATGAGACCAGCGATGATTTTCATCAAAGTAGTTTTGCCGCAGCCATTGGGGCCCATCAGCCCAATAATGGCGCCCGCGGGCAGCCCAAGGTCGATGTTATCCAGCACTAGGTTGCTGTCATACGACTTGCTTAGCTGCTTGATTTCGAGAATGTTGCTCATACGAAGTTTTTCCTTCTTTCTGTGATTTTCGCGAATATTTTTTAAGGTTCGGGCGGATTTGCATCCGCCCCTACCAAATTGCGTATATTACGCCGCCTCCGGCTCCGGTAGTTCTGATGCAACGTCGTCGTCTGAATCATCCAGTGTTTCTTTGCTTGCCTCGCCGTGGCGCACAAACAGCAGCACTGCGCCTGCAATCACAAACATCACCGGAATGTAGTAGAACATCGACATATAGGTGCCGGCAAACAGCACGAAGAAACCAAACGAAATGGGCGCAATGATCTGCGCGCTGTAAGTGGCGATGTAGTAGTAGCCAGTGAAGGTGCCCACACGCTTTTTGCCGCCTAGCTCCACCACCATGGGCATGGCATTCACCAGCAGCATCATCGAGGCCAGCCCTGCGATAACCAGTACCGGGTAAATCAGCAGGTTGAGCGTGCGCAGGTTGGCGTGAATGGCCGTTTGCATGCGGGCAAAGGCGTCGGCCACGTTGGTGTAGTTGGCATCAAACACGCTGTTGGTCATGCTAAGCAGGTGCGTGAACTCTTCGGGGTTTTGCGCCACGAGGTCTTGCGCCGTTACACCTTGCTCAAGCGCTTGGGCGTTCACGTCCACATAGGCGTGGTTGAGCGTGGTGTATTGGTTCATGGTCATGCCATTGCGCGAGCTGGACACCAAGAACACACCGAAGAACACCACCAGCACCACCATAATGATGCTTAGCCCGGCAATCATGGTGTTGCGGCGGCCAAACTTGCGGCCGAACATCCCCGCGGGGATGGCACCGGCGGCGGCGCAAACCGCGAACATGGCCATAAGAATCATGGCGAAGGTTGCATCCAGGTGCAGAATTTCTGCGGCAAACAGCGCAAAGAAAGTTTGAATGACGTTTGAACCCATGAACAAGAAGAACAGGCCAGCCAGCATGAACATGAGACTTCTGCGGGCCTTGGGGTCAAGCTTGAGTTTTTTCTCCTCGGCTTTCTTGGCCTCTTTGGCTGCCCGACAGTCTGCTGCGCTGTTGCGTTCGCTAAGCTCTTCGCCCAAGGTGCGGCTGTCTTGTTCTTTCACAAAAATCATCGCCGCGGCGCACAGGCACATCATGATTGCCCCAAAGGCAAAGATGTGCGGGAAAATCACGGATTCGTCCCAAGCATAGTCAGGAATATTGTGCACCGCACGATAAATCAACGCAATGGCCATGCCAATGCCCATGCCCAAAATGGTGCCTAGGCCACCCATAAGGCTAACGATGGCGTTGGCGTTGCTGCGCAGTTCACTGGGCGTGAGGTCTGGCATCACCGACACCGTGGGCACGCGATACGCCGCCATGACAAACGAAAAAATGATGAATACAATCAGCAGGCCAATCAGGCTATCGGCGTTTGCGGTGATGGGCAGCAAGAACAGCAACCCTGCCGAAATGGGCATGAGCACAAAGATAAACGGCCGCCGTTTGCCCCAGCGCGAGCGCCAGTTGTCGCTCATTTTGCCGAAGATGGGCTGGAACACCATGCCCATGAGATAAATGATGGCAACGATGAAACCGATAAGCAGCGGTGCAATGGTGAAGTTCGCACCTGCACCGGCATCGCCATAGCTTTGCGTGGCAAGGAAGTCTGCCAGCCAGGCCACGCCCGCAAAGCGCGCGCTCCAGTCGGCCACCACAGCGGAATCAGACAACAGGCGGTCGAGCATGACGGTGAGGTAGGGCAGCAGCGCAAAGGCAATGGTTACCCCGCCAAATGACATGGCCATCATCATGGTTTTTGGAATACTAATCTTTTGCTGTTGTTGTTCGGCGAGCTTTTCCATAAAAAGCACTCCCCTTTATTATGTAATGGGTCTAATATAAGTATACCGCTTGGCGCGAAAATGTCAAGCGGTATTGCATAAAATTTAATGAAATTTCACATATGAGGGCATGAAAAAGCGCGGGCGACGTCATCGCCGCCCGCACAGCCTTCAAATTCTTACATCCAAATGAAGCCAAACAGCAAATAACGGAACACCAAATGGCAGATGATGCTGCGCTCCCACACGGGGAAGCTGACGATGCCTTCGTTGTGCAGTTGGCGGCGCACATCCATGGGAATGAGGTCGCTGGCCCAATCAACGAGGGGTTCAACGTCCACGCCCATGTTGTGCAGCGTGCGAATGCTGGTCATGAACATATCCCCGGGGAAGTCCGCAAAGCCGAAGGTTTGCCCGGTTACGCGCATCAAACTAATCATGCTATTCCAAGCAATCATAGCGGCGGGGCCCATGGGCGGCAATGGGGGCGGAGGCGGCAGCGCGACGGTGTTGGCGGACGCAGCCACGGCACCAAAGCCGAACAGCAGCGTCATGACGAGCAGGATGCTAAGCAGTTTTTTCATGAGGGTTCTCCTTCAAATGTGTTTGAAATTATTTTCCATTCGTGTACGCCGCTTGGCAATACTGGCAGCGATACACGGGAGGTTCTGGTTGAGCTAAACTGAAAATCTGGTTGATTTCCTGTTCTGTGCTGGTGATGCAGCGCGGGTTTTTGCAGCGAATGATATTCGTCAGCGTTCGCGGCGGAGTGAGGTATTTCTTTTCCGCAATTTTGCCGTGCTTGATGATGGTGACGGTGATGCCGGGGTCGATGAAACCTAATGCGTCCACGTCGAAATCAATCATTTCGTCAATTTTGATGAGGTCTTTTTTGCCCATGCGAGTGCTTTTGACGTTCTTGAGGATGGCCACGGTGCTCTCTAGCTCGTGCAGCTTGAGGGCTTCTACAATTTGCATGGCGCGCCCAGCTTGAATATGGTTGAGCACAATGCCGTTGTCGATGAAATCTAGGTTCATGCAGCGTCCCTCCCCAGCAGTTTCAAAATCAACGCCATGCGAATGAATTTGCCGTAGCGCACTTGGTCAAAGTATTTCGCGCACGCAAGGGCGTCTACCAACACAGAGACTTCATTGACGCGTGGCAGCGGATGCATGACAATCATATTTGGCTTGGCATGCTTGAGCTTGTCCGGCGTGAGGATGAAGCTGTCCTTCAGGCGCACATAGTCGGCCTCGTTGAAGAATCGCTCGCGCTGCACACGGGTCATATACAGTGCGTCGAGCTTGGGCATTACGGCGTCCATCGTGCGGCATTCTTCATAGGTTGCGCCGTGACGTTTGATCACGTCGATGACATAATCGGGCGCAACGAGTTCCTTGGGCGAAACCAGCACGAAATGCACGCCGGGGTAGCGCGCCATGGCCGCAATGAGGCTGTGCACGGTGCGGCCGAACTTCAAGTCGCCACACAAACCAATGGTGAGGCCGTGCAGTTGGCCGAACTCGCGATGCAGGGTAAGCAGGTCAGTGAGCGTTTGCGTGGGATGGTTTTGCCCGCCGTCACCCGCGTTGATGATAGGCACAGTGGCGTGCCGGGCAGCCACAAGGGGCGCGCCCTCTTTGGGGTGGCGCATGGCGATGATGTCCGCATAGCACTGCACGGTGCGGATGGTATCCGCTACACTTTCGCCTTTGGTTGCCGAGGAACTATCCTGCGAGGCAAAGCCGAGAATTGATCCGCCGAGGTCGAGCATGGCAGCCTCGAAGCTCAGGCGTGTGCGGGTGCTTGGCTCGAAGAACAGCGTGGCCAGTTTTTGGCGCGCGGCACTGTCTTGATAGTCCTGCGGGCGGGCGATAATGTCCTCACTGCGGGCAATGAGTGCAGCAATTTCTTCCTGCGTGAAGTCTTGGATGTCGATTAGGTGGCGTGGCATAGACACCTCCTTGTAAGATTGGTCGTTGGGGATGGGGGAAATTCCTCACTTGCGTGCAGAGTTTTTGCAATTGACCGCTTCGCTAGCCTGCTCCCCCACCGCCCTGCGGGGCACCTCCCCAAGGGGGAGGCAAGAACTACGCTGAAACGAGCCACCAAAGCCTCCCCCTTAGGGGAGGTGCCTGTACAAGCAGGCGGAGGGGGAACGGGTTAGCGAAGCGGTCGTTAACGCACACAAGTCAATAAATCATCTTCGGGTAGATTTGACGCAGCGCAGCATAAATATCCTGCTGCATGGCTTTGGTTGCGGCAACCACACTCGCTCGATATTCTTCACGCGAGCATTGCGGATTGTCATAGCTGTAGAGAATCCCGCGCGACGAGTTCACCACAGCACCTAGGCCATCCGCGTTAAAGCAGGGCACAACATCCGCCGCGCCGCCGCCTTGTGCGCCATAGCCCGGCACCAAAAACAGGCTGGTTGGCATGGCCTTGCGCAGCACCTCAGCCTCATGTGGGTAGGTCGCGCCAACCACAGCACCGATAGAAGAATAACCTGTTTCGCCCAAACACGCACAGGCTTGTTGGTTGATGTACGCCGCAAGGGTTTCGCTCACCGTGCGACCATTTGGGCTTTGGGCATCTTGCACCATGCGGTTGCCCGCGTTTGAGGTGCGCACCAGAATGAAAACGCCTTTGTCGTCTTCTTGGCAAACTTCAATGAAGGGCACCAGACTTTCTTCGCCCAAAAATGGCGACACCGTGAGGAAATCGGCCTCAAGCGGGCTGCCTTTGCCCAAATGCGCCTTGGCATAAGCTTTTGCGGTGTTGCCGATGTCATTGCGCTTGGCGTCGGTGATAACAAACAGGCCTTTGCTTTTGGCATACGCAACGGTGCGCTCATAGCAGGCAATACCCGCGCTGCCGAATAGCTCGTAAAACGCAATTTGCGGCTTGACTGCCGGCACTAATTCATACACGGCGTCGATAATATCTTTGTTGAAGGCATAGATTGCTTCGGCTGCATTTGCCGCGCCGCCAAAGTACACCGTGGGGATGGCTTCGAGCACCGGGTCAAGGCCCACGCAAATGGGCGCTTTGCAGGCCATGATTTTCTCATTGAGTCGGTCAATCAGCATCATCACAGCAGCTCCCGCCAGCTTTCATCAGCCGGGTTGTTGCGAAACGCAATGAGTGCATCAATAGCTTTTGGCTCGATGTAGCCCATTTGCGCAGCCACCTGCACCAGTGAATCAAAGCTGGTGAGGCTGGTGTTTTCCACCTGTGCCTCAGCTAGGCGGGCGATGCCCTTGGTCATGCCATAGGTGAAGATGCTCACAATACCCAGCACAACCGCGCCGGCTTCGCGCAGGGCTTCAACGACTTCAATCACGCTGCCGCCGGTGGAGATGAGATCTTCAATCACCACCACTTGCTGCCCGGCGGTGACGCGGCCTTCAATCTTGTTGTTGCGGCCGTGAGATTTCGCTCCGCCGCGCACATAGCCCGTGGGCAGGTTCATGGCCTCGGCCACCAGCGCAGCATAGCCAATGCCGCTGGTACTTGTGCCGATGATCGCCTGTGCCTGCGGGTATTTCTCCGCAATGACGCTGACATAGCCCGCGGTGATGCGGCGGCGCACATCGGGTTCGGCGTAGGTGACGCGGTTGTCGCAATAGATGGGCGACTGAATGCCGCTGGCCCAGGTGAAGGGCTCGTCCGGCCGCAGGAATACTGCTTTGATTTCGAGCAGGTCGGCGGCGATTTGGTGGGATAGGGTCATGATGTTCTCCTTATCTTAGTCTAATATAATGGTTCGGGTGACGAATTCGCCGCTATAGTGGAAATACTCTACACGCAACTGCGTTGGGCTAAGCCATTCAACTGAGCGGAAGAATGTCATACCTCGGAATTGCTCAAAAACTTCCTGTGGCACATCAAATATACCGCCTTGCCAAAAGTCAAACGTAAGCTCCGTGCGGCGATATTGCGGGTCAAACATGTCGTGTGCAACCCACTGTCCTCGTTGTTCATCTTGCAGCCACTCGTTGCGCAGTATCATGCTGTAGCCATAGGAATCCAACGACCAATCATGATAATTCGGCGAGTAAGTGCCCAGCACTAAATCAATAAACTGTATGCGTCTTGCGCCATCAGTGCCTGTGCGAACCTGAAATTTCAATAAGTTTTCATTGAGCATCGTAAAACTTGGGCCTCGGTGGTCTTCACCCCTCAAAATTTCATTGCCCTCATGGTCATAAGCGATATAGATATAACTCGAACCAATATTAGCCAAATGAATCGCCCAATTTGCCCCTTCGTCTAGGATTTCAGCTGGATAGCGTGGAGGCCACGTTGTATGCTCTTGTGTTGTTTCAGTGGTTTCGGTTGCCGCGGTGGTTTCGGTTTCGTCATGCACCCCACCCGCACAAGCCCACAACACAACAGCCATAAGCAACACGCAGGCAAGCAGTTTGATGAAACGGGTCATGGTGAGGCTCCTTTGTGTTGTGTTTTTATGATTCGGGCGGCATAATTGCCGCCCCTACAGGTTGTGAGTAGCCGCAAGCGAACGCGCAAGAGGCAAATCACGTCGCTCCGCGAGCCTTCCTCACCCGCTGCGGCGGGAGCTCCTTCCCGAGGAAGGAGCCGAAGCTTGCTTCTTCAAGTTTTGATGTCGTTATATCCTTAAGCCCCAAGGCTCCTTCCTCGGGAAGGAGCTGGCACCTCGGGTGACTGAGGAAGGTTCGCGGAGCGACGTGGCTTGCGCTTCATACTTTCGCCCGCTACGCCCCCCAAAACTCGCTCATGCACCGCCGATACGCCGCCAATGGGTCTTCTGCTGCGATAATCGGCCGCCCAACCACGATGTAATCCGTGCCGGTTTGGCGTGCCTGCGCGGGGGTCATGATGCGGCTTTGGTCATTCGCAGCGCTATCTGCAAAGCGAATGCCCGGTGTGACGGTGACGAAATCCTGCCCACAGGCGGACTTCACGGCAGCAGCCTCGTGCGCGCTGCACACCACGCCGCAAAGCCCAGCAACCTTAGCGTTTTTCGCATAGTGCAGCACGGTTTCAGCCATGGGGGTTTCGATAAGCAGTTCCTCACGCAGCCGGGTGTCATTCGTGCTGGTGAGCTGCGTCACGGCGATAACGGTGGGGTGGCTGCCGTCCGGCGCGGTAATGCCCTCCATCGCTGCGGCCATCATCTCAATGCCGCCGGCCGCGTGCAAGTTGATCAGGTCAACGTTATACTGCATCATGGCGCGAAAGGCGTTTCGCACCGTGTTGGGGATATCATGCAGCTTAAGGTCGAGGAATACCTTGTGGCCGCGCTTTTTGCATTCGCGCACCAGTTCAAACCCGCTGGAGTAAATGAGCTCCATGCCGGTTTTCACATAGGGCTTTTCGCCCTCGGGGAACAGCGCGAGGAAGTCTAGCGCGGCTTGCGCGTTGGGGAAATCCAATGGGATAATTACATCTTTAGGCATGTGCCCCTCCTATGATATCAGTTAATTTTTCAATGCCCAACCACTCCATCTCAGCGGGCAAGTCGTCGATAATCTCCTTGCAAACCATGGGATTCACCAGATTCGCCGCACCAACTTGCACGGCTGTAGCACCCGCAAGCATCATCTCAATGACATCGCGGGCAGACGAAACGCCGCCTAGACCGATGATAGGAATCTGCACCGCTTGATAAACCTGCCACACGCAGCGCAGCGCCACCGGGAAAATCGCGGGACCACTTAAACCGCCCATTTTGTTGGCCATCACAGGCTTGCGGGATTTCAAGTCAATGCGCAGACCCAGCAGCGTGTTGATGAGGCTGAGGCCGTCAGCGCCGGCGGCCTCGCAGGCCTTGGCCACTTCAGCAATGTTCGTCACGTTGGGCGTGAGCTTCACGTAAAGCGGCTTGGTCACCACCGCCTTGCAGGCAGCCACGATTTCCGCTGCCGCTTGCGCGCAGGTGCCGAAGATCATGCCGCCACCGCGCACGTTGGGGCAGCTGATGTTGAGCTCAATGATGCTCACGGCATCGCATTGCGTGATAATCTCGCAGCTCTTCACGAATTCCTCCAGCGAAAAGCCACTGACGTTCGCCAAAATGGGCTGATGAAAGTCTTTGGCCAAGGCAGGTACGATGGCCTGCGCCACGGCTTCAATGCCCGGGTTTTGCAGCCCCACACTGTTGAGCATGCCCGCCGAGGTTTCGGCCACACGAGGCAGTTCGTTGCCAAAGCGAGGTTCAAGCGTGCTGCCCTTGAGGGCAAGCCCGCCGAGGATATTGATGTCGTAAAACGGGCGCAGCTCATGCCCAAAGCCGCAGCAACCACTTGCGGGTATCACAGGATTCTGCAACGTGATGCCCGATAATTTCACACTTAAGTCCATTGAATTTCCTCCCTAGTCAAAATTGGCCCGTCTTTGCAAATGCGTTTGTAGCCCTGTTGTGTGCGGCAAGTGCAAGCCATGCAAGCCCCAAAGCCGCAAGCCATGCGGGCCTCAAAGCTCAGTTGCATGTGACCCGGCGCAAGCGCTTTGGCCGTGCGATCAATCCCCCGCAGCATGGGCTCGGGCCCGCAAGCGTAGATTGCATCGTAGTGTGCAGGCAGTCCGTCGGTCACATAACCGCCAATCACAACCTTGACGTCCCATTCCTTTTCATCTTGGAACAGCACATCTTCTTCCCGCGCAAACCCCAATAACATAGTGGGTCGTTGCCCCGCTTTCACCAGCTCTTTCGCAAGGTAATATAACGGCGGCACGCCAACGCCCCCGCCAATGAGCAGCGGCCGTTGCGCGGGCATAATGGTGAAACCATTGCCCAGCCCGGTGAGCATGTTGATGACCTGTCCGGGCTGCAGTTGCGCAAGCGCGGTTGTGCCCTGCCCCACCACGCGGTAAATGAGTGTGTAGGTGCCATCTTCCCAGTCGCAAATGCTGATGGGGCGGCGCAGGTAATGCCCGTCAATTTGCAGGTTCACAAACTGCCCTGTCTTAGGCCGCTCAGCCTGCGGGTTGTGCAGCCGCACCCGCCAAATATCGCGGGTGAGCTGCGTGTTTTCGGTGATGGTGAAATTGAGAATTTGCATGTGGCCTCCTTATACCCCCACCGCCCCTATGGGGCACCTCCCCCAAGGGGGAGGCATCAACCAAGCGGGTTGATTTTAGTGAGATGTTTTTTCAGCTTGATGATTGCAGTGTAAGTTCAGCGTAGCCGGTCGGTGCCTCCCCCTTGGGGGAGGTGGCGCGAATGCGCCGGTGGGGGTCACTCCCCCAGCACCAGCAGGCACTTCACCCGCGTGGTCACTATGGGGCGGTGGCGGGTGCCGCGCGGCACAATGAGCATGTCCCCTGTTTGCAGCGTGGTTGCAGCATCGTCAGCCTCCAGCACAAACTGCCCTTCCAGCACGTAGAACAGCTCGTCTGATTCATGCGTGTGGAAGTCTAACGTGCGATTTTCTACTTGCAGCACGTGCAGGGCGCGGCTATCGAGTTCGCCAACGCTGTGGTAGGTTAGCAGGTCTGCACCATTAGCAGCCTGCAACAAATTAACTTTGCTTAGTTCAGGCATTTTCCATATACCTCCCAGCCCGCAAAGGGCGTGGCCCGCCCCATGGTGGCGAACTCGCTCGGCTCAATGATGTAGGGCGTTTGTACATCCCACAGCACGCTGCCGCCAAACACACGGTTTGTCCAGCGTTTGAGCAGCTCGCGCGGGTTGTGCGCCATGGCGTTCACCAGTTGGTCGAGGGTTAGCACGCCCTCGCGCACCAGTTTGGTATACAGCACCGGGAAGGCAGTCTCTAGGCCCACTAGGCCGGGACAGCCGTTGAGCTTGTCCTGCGCGGTGTGCGGCGCATGGTCGGTGGCGATGCAGTCAATGGTGCCGTCGATCAAGCCCGCAAGCAGGGCGTCACGGTCTGCCGCAGCGCGAATGGGCGGGTTCATGTGATAGTTATAGTCACCAAGCAGCACATCGGCATCGCACAGCACAAGATAGTGCGGCGCGGTTTCGGCGGTGACGGCAAGGCCATCTTTCTTCGCCTGGCGAATGAGTTCCACGCTTTGCGCGGCGCTCACATGACACACGTGATAGTGACAACCCGTTTGCGCAGCAAGTTCAAGATCACGCTCCAGTGCTTTGTACTCACTGGCGGGGTTGTGTGCGTCGCCAAAGCTCAAGTCTTCGCAATGCGCGATGATCGGCTTGCCCAGCGCACGTGCGCGTTGCATGGCCTCTTTCATCAGCGCTGGGTCATTCACGCCAACGCCGTCGTCGCTGAATCCGCACACATAGGGAGCCATTTCCTCCATGCGGCTTAGCTCGCCCTTGCCCAGCTGCCCCATGGTAATGCTGCCAACCGGGAACACCGGCAACTGCGCTTGCTGCTTGATGAGTTCAAGCTGTTGTTGCAGGTTGGGCAGGCAATCGGGCGCGGGCTTGAGGTTGGGCATGGTCACCACCGCGATGTAGCCGCCGCGCAAGGCAGCGGCACTGCCGGTGGCGATGGTTTCTTTTTGCCAAAAACCGGGCTCACGGAAATGCACATGCAAATCCACGAAACCCGGCAGTAATATTGTGTTGTTGCGTTGATGTTGCATACGTACCTCCACACCTGCGGTGCGCAAGTCGCTTCGCTGTGTTCTAGCCATCTTCAGCTAAAACTCTAACGCCTTGCATCTACTATTATAGCACATGTGCGGGGGCTTGTCAATGCGAAATTCGCAATTCATCAGGCTGGCAGCAAATCTTGGCATAAAGCTCCAGCCATTGCCCTGCCACAGCCAACGCATAGGCCTCATCGCTACCCATGCAGCCCCGGCAGGCATACCTTGCCGCCATGGCAAAGTGCAAGAAATCCGGGCAAAAATACCGCTCAACAAGCCGCTCAAGCCGCGGTTGATTCCATAGCCGAAACGCCGCCGTTTGCATGGCCGCATCACGAATTTCGAGATAAACAATCTCTGTTATGACCCAGTCTGGCATGCCAAGCGACCGCCCAAATGCCGCGCCTTGCGCTAGGCCATGCAGCAATTCACGGTCCAAGCGAAGTTCTTCACGCATCAGCCAGCGCAGTCTCCAGCGGAATACAGCCAGTGATCTGCCCGGGCGCAGCGCAAAAGGCAATTGCGCAAAGGGGTCATATGTGGCATCAACCAACAACGAATACGGCGCAAAATTGCTCGCCACGCGCCAAAACACCCATTCGGACTCCCACCTGAACCACCAATTATCCTCGTCCCAGTCTTCATTTGCCTGCCGCAGTTGCAGGTAAATTTCTAGCCTTTGAAGTTGGCGCACACTGCCCTGCGCAAACAACGACACTTGACTGAGCAACACCAGTGCAATCACGCCAGCAACAATGCGCAACAGCCGCTTCATCGCATATTATCCTCTCCAAATAATTCCCGCGCAATGCGCGCACAAGCCTTGCCGTCGCATTCACCCAAGTGGTGCGCCACAAAGGCCGCCCGCTCAGTAGCATAATCCCCCGGCGCGGCGAGTTCAGCCATCAACTCGTCCACGGTGTACACAATGGCACCAGGCGGCCGCGCGTGAATGTCATCAAAAAAAACGCTTTCAGGTGCCAGCAAAATCACAGGGATATCCAATGCAGCTGCCGACACCATCACAGAAGAAATGTCGGTAATCACGCACTTGCAGCGCAGCAGCAGCTTGTCCAGGCTCTCTTGCTCGGGCTGCACTTTGGGGTGGTGCCGCACATGCAAATTCGGCAAATCAAGCGGCACAGGCTCACCCAGGCTAGGTGCGTATAGAACAATGTCTCGCTCAACGCGCGGCATCGCAACAAGCGCATCCCCCATGGGCGAACCCAGCGGCAACACTTTATCCTCCGCAACACCAAACGCGGCCGCCCAGTGCGACACAATAGCAGGGCTTGCGCAAATCACATGCGTGTAGCGGTGGCTTTCGGGGAAGGGCTCATCCGCAGCAGCGCCCCAGCGTTTGAGTGCGCCATCAGCATGCCACAGCTGCACCACGCGCGCCCGCTTGCTAAACGGGAACTTCGCAAGAGGGCTGAAGCCGTCGTTGAGCAGCACTGTGCCAGCCGTGGCCAAGTGATAAACCGTGCTTAACCTGCGCCAGTTTTCGATGGGCACAACGCGCAAGTTGGTGTGTTCACGCAAGTAGTCGCCCAGCAAGCCAAGGCTGCCCCACTGCGGAAAGCGCCGCAGCAGCACGACTTTCTTCGATTGCAGGGGAACGATGCGGCACAGCGCGAACAAGATGGCGAGCAGTTTTTTCATGGCGGTTCTCCTTCATTCTTCAAGGATTTTCTTTTGCCCAAAGTAGCCCGTGAGCATCAAAATCAGCGCAGCACCACCCAGCACGGCATCCATCAGGCCAAAGGGCAGCACCTCAAAGATGGCAGCCATGGCAATGGCGCAGCTGATTGCCGCCAACACAAATGCCCACTTGCGGTTTTTCCACAATCCAATGCCGCCGATGAGGCGAAGCACGCCCCAAATCACGCCGCCAATCAAGATTTCCGGCGCGGGCGGCGCAAAGGGAACCCAAGCCGCTGCTTCAGCGCCCAGCCAAATGGGCAACACCGCAAACAGCCCGCCGATTTCTATGACCCCATGTGCGATGATAATTATCGCTGCTGCTTTAAATTTTTTCATCTGCTTCGTCCTCCTGTTGATGATAGTCAACCACCCTGCGTTTAATCACGTCGTTCATGTTCAGCCCATGCTTGCAGGCGGTGCGCACATACTCCCGGAATGTTTCTGCGCTCAAGTCAGACGCATGCGTGCCTTTCACTAGGCGAATGCCCGGGTGCTCTTTGGCAATGCAGGCGATGTACTGATTGAGAAACGGGCACAGCGCCACCATGCAATAGCTAAAATGGATGGTGGTGATGTCAAACTCCGCTAGGGCGTTGACTTTGCGCAAGATTTTCTCCGGGTAGCCACGCGGCGGGCAGCCGGCACAGCTCAGCATTCCGGCGAGCACAGCTTTTTGCGCGTGATGCTCGGCAAAGCTGCCCCGGTGCTCGTTGAGGTCACGCAGGCAGGGCGCGGCGCAGCAGTCCATGTCTCTGGTTGCGTGCGCGCATGTGATGATGCCGATTTTTTCGTTGGTCATTGAATTACCACCTATACTAATTCTTGAGAAAAACGCAAC
>WRBQ01000027.1 GCA_009784445.1 Oscillospiraceae bacterium | reverse complement strand
GATGAGAAAGTGCACCGCCTTTTTGATGTTTTCGTAAATCCCACGGCCAGCCTGCACAGCATGCACTATAGTAGCAAAGTTGTCGTCGGTGAGGATCATATCCGCCGCGCCTTTGGCGACTTCGGTGCCGGTTTTGCCCATGGCGCAACCGATGTCTGCCGCCTTGAGCGCCGGTGCGTCGTTCACGCCATCGCCGGTCATCGCAACCACATGCCCTTGTGCGCGCAAAGCCTTAACGATGCGCATTTTATGCTCTGGCGTTACTCGTGCGAACACACGGCAACTGCGCAGGCGTTGGTCCAGCTCGCCGTCGTTGAGGGTATCAAGCTCGCTACCCGTGATGGCCTCGCCAATGCCTCCCCCTTGGGGGAGGTGCCGCGCAGCGGCGGTGGGGGCATCCACAATCCCCAATTCCCGCGCAATGGCAACCGCTGTGGCTGCGTGATCACCGGTAATCATAATGGGAATAATCCCCGCTGTTTTGCAGACCTGCACAGCATGTTTGGCTTCGCGGCGCGGTGGGTCATGCAGGCCCAACAGGCCCACGAAAGTTAGTTCATCTTCTGTGGCCTGTTGCGTGCTCGCCACGGATTTTTGCGCCACGGCAATCACCCGCAGGGCACGCCCGGCCATGTTCTCCATCTGCGCGGTGATTTTCGCCCGCTCGTTATCACTGAGCTTGCAGCGCGGCAGCAACACATCCGGTGCACCTTTGGTAATCATCTGCAAACCCTGCGGCATGCGGCAAACCACGCTCATGCGCTTGCGTGTGCTGTCAAAAGGCAGTTCAAGCAGCCGCGTTTGGCTTTCGCGCTCCTTCATCACGGGAATACGCCGCAACGCAGCTGCCTCCACAATGGCTGTTTCGGTGGGGTCACCGGTGACGGCTTGCCCACGCCGCCGTGTGGCAACTTGTGCATTGCAGCACAACGCGGCCAAGCGCAGCATCTCTTTTGCGGGTACGCTGCCGGGAATTAAATCGCCCGAAAGATCACATAGGTGCGTCACAGTCATTTTGTTTTGCGTGAGCGTGCCGGTTTTGTCGCTGCATATCACGCTGGCACAGCCGAGGGTTTCAACCGCCGGTAGCCTGCGAATGATCGCGTTTTTGCGTGCCATGCGCTGCACGCCAATGCTCAGCACCACCGTCACCATCGCGGGCAAACCTTCGGGAATGGCCGCCACTGCAAGCGAAATGGCTAGCATGAAGCTTTCCATCACCGGCACGTTTTGCAAAAAGCCCAGCAGAAATATCAGCACGCTGATGCACATGGCACCAATACCCAGCTGCCGACCCACTTTTTCCAAGCGTTGCTGCAGGGGCGTGGGCGGTGCCTTTTCGTCGCTGAGCATGCGCGCGATTTTGCCCACTTCGCTGGCCACACCCGTGGCAGTGACCACCGCTTTGCCGTGCCCGGTGAGCACCATGGTGGAACTCAGCAGCATGTTGCGGCGGTCACCTAGTGCCGCGGCTTGCGCCAGCTGAGCGTCGGCCCGCTTGCGGCAGGGCAGGCTTTCGCCAGTGAGTGCAGCCTCCTGCGTGGTTAGCTCCACCGCTTCAATCAGTCGTGCGTCCGCCGGAACATAATCACCAGCTGTCAACATTAGAATATCGCCGCGCACCAGTTGTTCCACCGGCACGCGCATGGTTTTGCCGCCGCGCAACACATGTGCGATGGGCGCAGTCATCTTGCGCAAAGCCTCAAGAGATTTTTCGGCCTTGCCCTCTTGCACCACGCCAACTAGGGCGTTAATCATCACAATGCCGGTAATAATGACGGAATCTAGGTAATCGCCGCTGCCATGAATCAGCGAAGATATCGCGGAAATCCCCGCCGCAGCCAGCAGAGTAATGACCATGAAATCTTTGAACTGCGAAAAAAAGCGCACGATCCATGAGCCGCGTTTGCGCTTGCTCAGCGTGTTTAGCCCATCTTGTGCAAGGCGGCGGCGCACTTCGTCGGCGCGCAAACCCTCCGTAGCATCGCTGCCCAGTTTGCGCAGCGTTTCAGTTGACGATAACCAATGCATCGTTTAGTCTATCCTTTCTCGCAACGTCGGTAGCGGCGGTTGCTCGGGCATGTGCCGCAAGCAGCTTAGCCGAAAATATCGCCCGGCTTCGTTGGCCGCATAGCTCACGCGAAAGCCGTATCGCTCAAGCCATTGCACGCCCAGCACGGGCAACACGCCCACTTGTAGCTCTTGCAGCAGACGTTCGGCGCGATCGCCCGATACTTCAGCAAAAGCCTGCAGCAGCTGCATTGCAGCCACATAGAAGTCCCGCTGCGGCATGTCGGGCAAGCCGGTGAGTGTGACCGTGTGCACACGCCCGCTCGGCAGCACATACACACCCAGCAGCTCGCTTTTGCCCACAAAGGCTTGGTAGACTCGCCCGCCCGCATCGCCATCCTCCACAACAAAATGCGCTAAATCGAGGTGAGCGCGGCCCCGTGCACTGTCGTTGAAGCGCTCGGCAAACAGGCGCAAATCCATACCATAGCCCGTGCTGCATGCGAATGCAGGCAAAAGCAAGAGGGCACATATTAAGATAAATAAAACACGGCGCATAAAAATTACCCCCATGCTTGTATATGCATGGGGGGACAAAGTTATGAGGGTTACGCGTGTTGACGTTTTTCTGCGCACACCAGCAATTGCAGCTCTTTACTGGTTTGCGGCTTGCCTGTGTAGCCCGAAAACACGCGCAAAATTTCCATGCCGCGTGCTTGCAGTATGCTGGTCAATTCATCTTTCATGTACAGACGCGTTGGGTTTTTCGGGACAATAACGGGCGCTTGTGCAATCTCGCCAAGGCGAACGCTGCCGCCGCCAAAGAGCATCCTGCGGGTTTCGTCATCCCAGTCGAATACGGCGAGAGCCAATTCTTTCTCGCCCAATTGCCAATGCCGTTTGGGAAAGAAACGCTGTGCGTGTTCCGCGTTGCAAATGTCCATAAAATGCTTGCCGCCGGGCTTGAGCGCACGTGCAATCACGTCAAAAATCTTCAAGTTTTCTTCGTCTGTTTCTAGGTAACCAATCGCGCCGTCCGCTAGGTTGAGCACAACGTCAAATTCGTTTTCAAAGCACGCAGCGCGGATGTCGGCACACATAAATGTTGCGCTCAACGCATTTTCTTGGGCTGATTTGCTTGCGTCATCCACCAATTCTTGTGTGATATCCACACCCACAACGCAAAAGCCGCGGCGTGCAAACGCAAGCGCGTGGCGTCCATAACCGCAAGCCAAGTCGAGAATCCGCTCGCTCCCTTGCAGCTGCAACGCCTGAATGATAAATTCCACTTGGTTTTCGGTGTCTTCCGTCCATGTTTGATGTTTCATGTCAAGCGACCAACCGGTTTTATACCAGAATTTATCTTGCATCAATCAAGCTCTCCCCATCCATCGCAGCCGGCTGGGCAATGCCCATGATAGCCAGCATCGTCGGCGCAATGTCACACAGCTTGCCGCCACTGCGCAATTGCACATCAGAGCCGGCAACTAGGAAGGGCACTTCGTTGGTGGTGTGTGCGGTAAAGGGCGAGCCATCCGGCTCCATCATTTGGTCTGCGTTGCCATGGTCGGCAGTCAACAGCATGATGCCGCCCTTGGCCGCAATGGCATCCCACACACGGCCCACACAGGTGTCCACTGCCTCGGTCGCAGCAACTGCCGCCGCGAAATCGCCCGTGTGCCCCACCATGTCGCAGTTGGCAAAGTTCACCACAATCGCGTCATACTTATCCTGCGCAATGAGCGCCTCGAGCTTTTCGGTGACGATATACGCACTCATTTCCGGCTGCATATCATAGGTCGGTACGTCCGGCGAGTCAATCAGCACACGGTCTTCACCGGGATAAACCGTCTCCGTGCCACCATTGAGGAAAAACGTGACATGCGCATATTTTGTATACTCCGCAATGCGCAGCTGTGTGAGCCCTTGCTCGGCAAGCACTTGCCCCAGCGGGTACTCAAGCGACTGCGGCGCATAGGCCACCTGCACGCCCGGCATGGTTGCGTCATACTGCGTCATGCACACGAAGTTCAAGTCAAGCATATTTGCGCGAGGGAAGCCGTCGAAAGCAGGATCTACAAAGGCGCGAGTGAGCTGCCGTGCTCTGTCCGGCCTAAAGTTGAAGAACACCACGCTGTCGCCATTGGCAATAGCTTTAGCATCGCTGGTCACGCCGGGCAGCACAAACTCGTCCGTCACGCCATTGGCATAGCTGGCTTGAATATAATCGCAGCCGCAGGCGAATTGCTCGCCCTTGCCATGCACCATGGCGTCATAGATTTTCTGCACGCGATCAAACTTGCGCTCACGGTCCATGCCGTAGTAACGCCCTGCAACAGTTGCAATGCTGCCCACGCCGATTTCATCGAACTTAGCGTAAAGCTCTGCCACAAAGTCGTGCCCCGAAGTCGGCGGCACATCGCGGCCATCCAGCAGCGCATGCACGTAAACTTCCGTCAAGCCTTGCTGCTTAGCAAGCGCAAGCAAAGCATACAAATGCATGTTGTGGCTGTGCACGCCGCCGTCGCTGACCAAGCCAATCAAGTGCAAAGCAGTATTGTTCTGCTTGGCCTTGTTGATGGCATCAAGCAGCACCGAATTAGTGAAAAAATCACCATCATCAATCGCCTTGCTAATGCGCGTGAGCTCTTGATACACCACACGGCCGGCACCGATGTTGGTGTGGCCAACTTCGCTGTTGCCCATTTGCCCTTCGGGCAGGCCAACGGCCATGCCGCTGGCTTTGATGGCGGTGTGTGGGTATGCAGCAAACAGCTCGTCCAGCCGCGGGGTTTTTGCGGCAGCAATGGCGTTTGCAGACGTAGGCTCGGCAATGCCGTAGCCGTCCATGATGCACAGGCAAATGGGTTGTTTCATAATATCCTCCGATGTTTTATTACAGAATTCACCCCTTGACAGCGCCCCATTATTGTGGTATAATAGAAATGTCAAGGGGGTTGACGCTGCCGACAAGGTAGCCCCTCGTGATTTTTACATCAGAAAAGACTAACCGCTGCCCTTTGCTACGGAGGGCGGTTAGTCTTTTTTATTGCGTCTGTTTTCTTGTGCTATCAAAAACAAAATAATTGCCATGATAACTAAGTACTCCATCCACTCACCCCCTTCCGTTGATCGAAAATCAACGTTCGGAGGGACTAACCACGTCGCAGCACAACGCCATGTCTATTTTAGCACGAATTTGCGCGCTTGTCAAGCAGGCACAAACAGTGGCCGCCACTCCAGCACAGAGTCGCACCAAGGCTCCACGGGAAATCGCGTGTTAAGGCGACGCAATTCCACCTCGCAAAGCGGTATGTGGGTTGCAATTTCCCAATAGTCTATGCTTTCGTAAGTCACATAGGCTCGTATAAAGTGATTCATATCTTCATCAAAGCTATCAAACTCACGAATGCCGTAAGCAAATTGCAGTTGTCCATCCACAAAGTGATAGAAGTCCGACCACATACTACCCATGCGTCCGCCGCCAAGTGATGCACCATTCGGAGAAACACGCATGCTTATATTGTTCGACCCAGGCTTTTGCAATTGCTGCACCGCCACGCCATCAACAATAGAATACATATCAAACAGTACAGGAAATCCTCCAGCCATAAAACGTATCAATAAATCATCCACGCCATTTCCGCTAATATCGTACAGCGCATATTCGATGGGCATTCTCATGCCGCGCCAGCCGATTGAAATCGTATTTATTTCTTCAAATCCCCAGTGCGATTGCATGACAAAATGTTGCTGCAATGGATTTTGTGCAGCACGCAAGAAAGCGCTCTCAAAGTTTTCTCTAAAATCTTGTATAAACTCCGCGTAAGCCCGCAACACAAACGAAAACGGGTCGGCTTCGTCAACCTCAACAGCAATGACGAACGGCTCGGTGACACGAGCGGGTTGCGTAGTCGTTCTTGTTTCTTCAGCGGTGATTTCATCTACCATCTCCACCACAGGCGCAGCACAAGCCGCCAAAAACAGCAGCGCAATCGCCAGCACAAGCACACGTTTCATCACACAGTCCTCCCAAAAATAATTTGCCACAGCAGCACCAAGCCCATCAACACTGGCTGGTGCGCGAGATATACCCAAATGGCTCGCCGACCCAACCAAGCAAGCGGCCGGCAGCGCAGCTTCGCCAGCCATGCAGGGAAGTGCTCGCGCCACATGCCCACCGCCGTACCCGCCAAAAAGAGGAACACCCACGGCAACAGCGGAAAGTAATCCGCCGTAAACCACGCATTGCTGGGCACACCCACGATAAACAGCACAAGGGAGCGCGTGTGCGGCAGCATGGGCATCACCATGCGCGCGACGATGAACAGCGTGCCAAAGCCCGCCAGTTGCAGCCACGGGGGGAGTTTATCCAGCACGCGCCGTAATAACGTGAATAAGAGTATCGCAGCAGCAAGAAAATGCAGCACGCCGAAGAGAATTTCCAGCTGCATGTTGAACAAACGCAGCGAGAACGTCACGGCCGTCACGCCCATGGCGATACCCGCGAGCACTAGCCCGCGTTTGACATTGCTGCGCGAAAACCGGCAACTGATGCCGCACAGGAAGATAAACGTGCCCGCGATGAACGGCTGCACCGGCATGGCCGCGGTGAACAAGGTTTCCCAAGGCTGCATGCCAAACTCAAAGCCCCACAAAAACAGCGCATGATAGCACACCATAGCCGCCACGGCCAGGCCGCGCAGCTCGTCCAATGTGTGGTAGCGTTGTGGTTGCATGAAATTTCCTGCGCTTTCTGAAATAGTTTCAACATTGTAACTTTACAATGCTGCGCGGGCGTGGTATAATGGCAAAAAGGAGGGCTTTGCCATGAAACTCATTGCGATTTTGCTGGTGCTTGTGCTGTTGGCGGGCTGCGGCTCGGCGGCGGTGGTGAATGTTGATTACGACTACGAAACCACCACGGAGTACACGACCACGACTGAAATTACCACTACGGCTGAGGCAGTAACTGAAGCTGCCGTACTTTCGGTTGTTAGCACAGCAGCTAACTTACACTGGGAAGAAATTAACTTGCATGCACCCGAACATGCGCAGCTACACGACACACTGATGAATCTGCCCAACCCTTGGGCAGAAAACATGGATCGAATTAGCGAAACATTAAGCTTGCAATGGCGCCACCGCGGAGGTGAGGCGAGCGACCTTTGGCTGATTAACGAAAGCAACGGCGTTGAAACACTATTGATTGAGGGTAGCTATGACCCCGAAGATACTTGGCATTCCAGCGTTTCGCCTTTTGTTCACGAGATATTGAGCGAACGATTTTTCTTATATGGCTTTTCAGGCTTACAGCACTTGTCCGTCCGCGGCGTGTTTGACTTGCAGCGCATGCAAAGTATACCCATTGATGTGCCTGATTCGCCAAACACATTGGATGTTTTCACGCGTCGTGGTGACACGTTTTACTTTCACAACGGCAGTTGCGGGCATTGTTGCAGAAACGGTCACCAGCGGGTGCATTCTCTAACACTGAATAACTTAGAGCGCGCAACGCGTTTTCGTGCCAGCGAGAACTTGTTGGCCACTGTGCCGCAAGCGTATTTCCCAAATTGCTTTGGGTATACGTTGGTTTCGCCCAATGGGAAATACTATGTGGTGAGAGAAGATGGTTGGGAAAATTTTGAGATTGTGTTGCACTTTTTCAACTTGCGAGAGCAAGCCTATATCGGAACTCTTACTGTAGAGAATACGCCCGGTTTTCGATTGCATTTTTCAGACGAGAATACACTTGTAGTATTCGGCGAAAGAGAAGCGCTTGCCATGCAAATCACCCTGCCATAAAACCACAAAAAAAACTTGCACTTTCCCCTTAGTTGTGTTATCATTATTATAACATAATTTAGGGGGATTTGCAATGTTTAAGCTATTCTGCCGCGTATTCCAAAAAACCATGAAACTCTCCGCCTGCTTTTTGCCTTGGAAAGAACCCACCCTGCTGCGCAGCATCGACGAACTGGTGCAGCACATCGCCAACAGCGGCGTGAAACACGTGCTTGTCGTCACCGACGAAGTGCTGATGAAACTCGAGCTGCCCACGGCCATGCTGGCGGGTCTGCAAGCCGCAGGCGTGGCCGCCCATGTATATGACAAAACCTGCCCCAACCCCAGCATCGAGAACATCGAAGCCGCGCGCGCGATGTACGTTGAACACGCCTGCACAGCCATTGTTGCCTTTGGCGGCGGCTCACCCATGGACTGCGCAAAGCTGGTGGGTGCACGCATTGCCAAGCCGCGCAAGTCGGTAGCCAAACTGCGCGGACTGTTCAAAGTGCTGAAGAAACTGCCGCCGCTTTATGCCGTGCCAACAACTGCCGGTACAGGCTCAGAAGTGACGATTGCAGCCGTGGCCACCAATCCCGCCACGCACGAAAAATTCGCCTGCATGGATCCCAGCCTGCTGCCCAAGTTTGCTGTGCTCGACCCTGCACTCACCTTGGCGCTGCCCCCACACATGACCAGCACCACCGGCATGGACGCACTCACGCATGCCGTGGAAGCTTACATCGGCGGCAGCAACACGAAGAAAACCGCCTCCAATGCTGTGGAAGCGACTAAGCTGGTTTTCGCTAACCTTGAAGCTGCCTATCAAGATGGCCAAAACTTGGCCGCCCGCAAAGCCATGCTCGAGGCCTCCTACATGGCCGGCATCGCTTTCACCCGCGCCTACGTGGGCAATATCCACGCCATTTCGCACGCCCTCGGTGCGTTGTATCATGTGCCGCATGGCTTGGGCAACGCGATCGTCATGCCGCATGTCCTGCAATTTTACGGCGAAAAAGCACACAAACGCCTGGGCGAGTTGGCCCAAGCGGTTGGTTTAAACAATGCCGAGGAGTTCATCGCTGCCATTCGTGGCATGAACGAGCGCATGCAAATCCCCACCGGGTTTTCGCAAATCAAACTGGAAGACCTGCCTGCTCTGGCGGCCCGCGCCACCAAAGAGGCCAACCCACTGTATCCCGTGCCGGTGATTATGAGCCGCAACGACGTGATGAACGTCATCAAGGGCATGATGGAATGATTTTGAGAATTACCACCTGTAGGGGCGGCAATCATGCCGCCCGAAACCATAAAATTTTTCAAAACCCCCGGGCGGCGTAATCGCCGCCCCTACATGCTGGTTCAAGTTAGCTAAAACCCGCATGCTCCGGCGCTTCGCGATACACCCGCTGCGGCTGCTGCATGTACTCCGGCGCAGCACATGGCGGGCGCGGCACAGGCGCATCCTGCGGCGGCTCGTAATACCTAGCCGTTTCATAAGCACGCGGCGGCTCTTCAAGCTTATAGCGCTGCATCAGCAACTGCGACGCCGTTGTGCAGCTGCCTGCCGCCCGGCGCGGACTTTCTTCCATTGGCATGTGCATAGGTGCTGGCATGGGCGCAGGCGCAGCGGAAACATCCACAATGTCGGGCACAGCAGGTTCTGCTGCCGCTGAGCCCGCCGCCGGAGCCACACCGCCGGTCGGCCCGCAAGCCCACCAAGGCATCGCCACAGGAAAACTACACTCGCGGCCATCAGGCGAGATGATGCGGAAATTGCGCACGCAAAAGCCGCGGCGGCACGGGTCGTCGCAAGCTTCAGCGTCGCAGCAGCAGCCACCACCCCCACAGTTGGGCATCATTGGCGGCATGGATGGAAACGCCGTGGGCGTGCCACAGCAGCCACCGCCGCCAAATCCGGGTATGCCACAGCCACCCATGGGCATGCAACCCGGGAACATAGAGCCGAAGTTGTTCATCAGTCCACCTAACATATTGCTACTCCCCATTGTGTTATTCGCGTTGTTTGCATTGGCGTTGTTGTTTGTGTTGTTGTTATTGTTGATATTCACGTTTTGGTTGGCGTTTAGCCCGCCAAACCCGCAAGGGTTACACAAACCGCCACCCAGTCCCCAGCCAAACATATGTAAATCCCCCCTTGATGCAGTATATGCGCGCGGCAAATGAGTGGTTCTGCGCGATTGCGGAAATTGCAGTGAAAAAAACTTGCGTATTTGATGAATATGTGGTATAATAAGTATAGTGCGTTGCTTTTGCTGGGGCGTGATTAATGCACAGCGAAGCGACTTGCGTACCGCAGGTGAGGAATTTTGTGATCATGCGCGACAAAGAAGTATGCAAGGGAAAAATTAGCCCATGCAAAAACACTTCTCAGGAGGAAGATCATATGAAACGCATTGCCCAACTTACCCTCGCCCTACTGCTAGCCCTTGCCTTGATGCTGCCCGTGGCAGCCATCGCAAACCTCGACGGCTCCGAGCCCGAATGGGAAGGCTACGCAGGCATCCGCCCCATGAGCGACATCCTAACCATTGGCGACATTGAACCCAACGCAGAACCCGACTACGACATCAACGCCGAAGAACCCAACCGCGCACAATTCGCCCGCAACGGCGACGTAGACACCATTGATGTGCCCGAACTTGAAGGCAGCGGCATCGCAGCCATCAGCGGCGAACTCGACGGTTACGTTGACATCGAACCCATCGACGGCTATCTGGACATCGAGCCTATCAGCGCAAACGTCGGTCACAGCGTACCAGCTGCCCTATTCTATGTTGGCTTCGGCGTGGCCGTGTTGGCACTGGCCCTTGCTATCGTTGCACTGGTGAAGAAAAAATAATACCACTGCACCACTCAAACAACATTTTAGGAGGATTTATCTAATGAAACGTATTTTTCAAATTGCTTTAACACTTGCCCTTGCTTTGGCCCTAATGCTGCCCGTGGCAGCCATCATCAACGTTGACGGCTCTGACCCCGAATGGGACGGCTATGCTGGCATTCGCCCCGCAATGGACGATATCCTCGTCATTGGTGAACCCACCGACGACAGCCCGCTGTACGGCATCGAAATCGACGATTACTACGACGGCACATGGGAGCGCAATCCCCTAGCCCGCGACGGCGATGTAGACACCATTGACGCACCCGAACTCGAAGGCAGCGGCATCAACGCCATCAGCGATTATCTGGATATTGATCCCATTAGTGCAGAAGTTGGCCACAGCGTGCCCGTTGCCCTATTCTATGTTGGCCTCGGCGTTGCCGTGCTGGCACTGGTGCTGGCTATTATCGCACTGGTGAAGAAAAAATAACACCGGCATGAAAAACCTTAGGAGGATTCCATGAAACGCATTTTCCAACTGGCACTGGTCTTGCTGCTTGCCGTGGCATTCATGCTACCCACAGCCGCCATCATCAACGCCGACGGTAGCGACCCCGACTGGGACGGCGTCGAAGGCATCGTGCCCGCAATGAACGACATTGTCCTGTATGACTATGACGCGCACACGCCCGCCAATGATGACTATCTCGGCTATATTGAGGTGGACGAAACCTACGAAGTGCCCGAACGCAACCCACTAGCGCGCGACGAAGGCTATGCAGACATCGAGCCGATCTATGCCGTCACCACCGAAGGCATCACCATGGTCAACAACGTGTTGATCACATGGGTTGCACTGGGTCTGGCTGCACTGGCACTGTTGCTGGCGATTATCGCCCTAGCGAAAGCCGGCCACAAAAAAACCGCGCGAATCAAAAACGATTTCTTCTAAGGAACTGCCATGGCATTACCCACGCAACTGCACGCAATGTTAACCCACCAAAGCCTCCCTCACGCCTTGTTGCTTGAGGGGGGCACGCAAGCTTTTCGGCGCGAAATCGCCCTCGAACTCGCACAGGCACTGCTATGCGAAACTCAACCGCATGACCCTGATCAAAGCTCCCTGTTCGGCGAACCCGAACCTGCTGAAAAACCATGCAATAGCTGCAACCACTGCCACAAAGCCCTGCAGAACATACACCCCGACCTGCACTTGGCGGAGGGCGGCACCGGCGCGCGCTCGTTTCACATCGACGCCATTCGAGACATTCGCCGGCAGGCCACGGTGCTGCCCAACGAGGCCGAGCACAAAGTGTTTGTGCTGCATAACGCCCATAGCATGACAGCCGAAGCGCAAAACGCCCTGCTAAAACTGCTGGAAGAACCGCCCGACTATGTCTGCTTAATTTTAACTGCACCGGCACGCAAACTGCTGCTGCAAACGGTCATTTCCCGCGTGGCGGCTGTCAATCTTGGCCCCGCCGCCGAAGAAGCCCTTGACCCCGAGCGCGAAGCACTGCTGCAACAACACACCACAGCCATCACCCAAGCCATGCTGCAAGGCGCACGACCCTATCGCATGCTTGAAGTCACTGCTCCACTTGAGGGCGACCGCGACTTACTGCGTGAGCTGCTGCCTTGTTTGCGGCGAGCATTGCACGCACAACTGGTAGCGAACATCACCTTGGCACCGCGTGCACTAAAACTCATCGACGAATTGCGAAAACTGGAAGAAGCGCTCAACCGCAACGCCAACCTCAACTTGCTCATCACGCGCTTGGCGGCAATCAACGAGAAATAAACATGCGGAATTTTCATCCGCATTGTCAAATAGAAAGGGGAATCTCATGATGAACCAATACGAATTGCAATTAGATTTTCAAGGTGACACATTACGTTTGCCCGAACAATTTCGCAACCGCCGTGGCATAGCCAAAATCATTTTAATTACCGACGACGTCATTGAACCTATCAAGCGCAAACGCCCCACCTTCACCGCTTTCAACCTAGATACAACCGGATTTAAGTTTAACCGGGAGGAAGCGAATGAGCGTTAAAGCTTTTTTAGACACCAACATTTTTGTCTACGCTCATTCCAACAGCGACTTGCGAAAGCTAGAAGACGCGCTCAACCGCAACGCCAACTTGAATTTGCTCATCACGCGCTTGGCGGCAATCAACGAGAAATAAACATGCGGAATTTTCGTCCGCATCGTCAAATAGAAAGGGAAACCCTATGGCCATCATCATCGGCGTGCGATTTCGCGAAATCGGGCGCGTGTACTATTTCGACCCCGGCGAATATGACGTGAACAAAGGCGACCGCGTCATCGTGGAAACCGCCCGCGGCGTTGAGTGCGGCGAAGTTGCACAAGGCCGCACCGAAGTGCCCGACGAAGAAATCAAAAAGCCGCTCAAACCCCTGCTGCGTATCGCAACCGAGCAAGATCTAGCCAACGTGGCTGGCAAAGCCGCCAAAGAGGCCGAAGCCTTCAAAGTTGGCGAAGAAAAAATCGCCAAGCATGCATTGGACATGAAATTGGTCAACGTTGAATACACATTTGACGGCAGCAAGATTGTGTTCAACTTCACCGCCGACCAACGCGTGGATTTTCGCGCACTCGTGCGTGACTTGGCCTCCAGCTTCCGCACACGCATTGAGCTACGGCAAATCGGCGTGCGCGACGAAGCCAAACTGCTAGGCGGTCTGGGCATTTGCGGGCGACCGTTTTGTTGCAGCACCTTCATGGGCGATTTCCATCCCGTAAGCATCAACATGGCTAAGGGGCAAGGGCTGAGCCTGAATCCCTCCAAAATTTCGGGCACCTGCGGGCGACTGATGTGCTGCCTAAAGTACGAAGAAACCGCCTACGCCGACGCCTACAAAACACTGCCCCGCGTGGGTTCCACCGTGGAAACGCCTGAAGGGCCAGGCCGAGTGACAGAGCTCAACGCCGTGTCGCAGGACATCAAGGTTAAGCTCGAAAGCCGCATGGACGGCCCACCGGTGATGTTCCGCTTTGACAACGAAAAAGGCGTAGTCCGCAAGCCCGTGAAGGAATCCGGGCTGCGCGATAACTCCCTGCTGGGCGAACTGGATGCCAAGCCGCTACGCAGTTTTGCAGAACCCGTTGCGCCGCCACGCCGAGCCGAGCAAAAGCCGCGTCAGCCACGTAACCCGCAGCAACAACGCAACCAGCAGCCGCGCAATCCAGAGCAAAAACCCGCAGCGCAACGTAGTAATCAACCGCCAAAACCTGCAACCGAGCAAAGCGAAGCCACGCGCCCGCAGCAAAGTCAAGGGCAAGGGCAGGCGCCGCGCAACAATAACCGCAATCGCAACCGCAACAGGAATCGCAACAACCAAAACGGCACGCAAAAGCCGCAACAGCAATCTACACAACAGCCTGCACAACAGGCTAAGCAAACTCCGGCACCCGCGCCTCAGCCTCAACAAGCGCAAGGCGAAATCAGACGCGCCAACGCGCCCAAACCGGAGGGCCAACAGCAAAGCAACCGTCGCCAACCGTGGCATCGAAATAGGAAGAAAAACAATAATAACAGCAACAACAATAACCAAAATTAGGAGGATCCCATGGCTTTTCGAATCAACGAAGAATGTATCTCCTGCGGCCTGTGCGAGGCCACTTGCCCCAACGAATGCATCAGCGAAGTGGATGGCGTATTCGTCATCGACGAAAGCAAGTGCGCGGGCGACATCTGCAAGGAATGCGTAGACATGTGCCCCGTTGGCGCCATTGAGCCCGCAGAATAACCCGCAAAAACATAAACGCCCCGTTTCATTGGGGCGTTTGATTTTTATTGCAATTTCGCAAGCATCTCGCGCGGCCACGCCAGTTCACTTTCATAGCCACGCTCGCTCAACCAGTCAATCACGGCTTGCCAGGCAGCGCGTGCGGGCTCAACATTGCCCAGCTCGCTGTGCAAACAGGCGATGGAGTACAACGCGTCAACCAGTTCCGGGTCTTGCGCATAGTCTTGTTGCCACAGCGCAAAGGCTTCGTCAAAGTTGCCCTGCGCCTTGGTGGCATCACCCGAGCTGAAGCATGGTTGCTCGGCTTTGCCAAGCTTATGCAGCAACGCCATCTTCTGCCGCGCGGCTTTTTCGCAGCCCAGTTCAGTCGCAGTGTCATAGCCCGCCTGCGCACGCCCGAGATAATCCCAAGCACGCAGTTCAAGCAACCAAGCATAGCTCAAGTAGTCTTCGGCATCGTTTTCGGGCAAGCGTTTTTCCAGCTCCGCACGTGCAGCACGATAGCTTTCTTCGTCGCTGCGGTCGGCTTCATAGGCCGCAAGCAGCCGCTCGCCGCGGTGACGATAGGGCGTTTTGCTCGCCTCAAACAGCACATCAATGCGCACGCCCAATGCTTGCGCCAGCAGCGGCAGCATGGCGATATCCGGTGCGGTGGTTTCAGTTTCCCATTTGCTAATGGCCTGTGCCGTGCAGCCCAAACGAGCCGCAAGCTGCTCCTGCGTGAGACTAAGCTCCGCCCGCAGGTTCTTAATGTTTGTGCCAAGGTGAAGTTTCATGGCATATTCTCCTTTCGGTTGATACTACCATGATACACTATCGTGCGCGTGAAATCAATGACCGCGTCGGCAAGCGCGCCTCACCAGCCAAGCGAGTGCGCAGCCCGCCGCCACCCACAGCGGGTTGAACCAGAACATCGTGCCCACAATCGCGCACAGCAACGCCCGCTGATGCCATCGCAGCCCGCGCAGCTTGGCGTAGGGCACATGCTCCCACGCGGTGAAAATCAACAACATCGCAAGCGGTGATGCCGGAATGCGCCAAAACAGCTCGGGGATAATCACCCGCGACACATCAGGATACAGAAAAATATTCAGCAAAATTGTGATGACTACACCCACAAAACCAGCAGGCAAAAATCGGCGAAGCCGAGGAAATTTGCGCGGCCAGGTAATCAGCACCACCATCATCACCGTGGAAAACAGCACCGTGCGCCAGTTGGGATGAAAGCCCCACATGCGGTAGCTCAGCAGCAACGCATGCATGCTTGCACCCACCGCGCCCGTGACGAAATAGCCCGCGGTTTGGTGCATGGTGATGCGCACCGCCAAGCCGACCGCCAACCCAGGGTATAGCGCAGCAGGCGGTCTCCAACGCACCGGCAGCCTGTTATTTGCATAGTGCAGCGCAACAAGCATTGCCGCTGCCACGCCCCATTGCAGCAATAGCACGCGGGGCTCAACCACCAACGCGCTCAGCAGCAACGGCAACGCTGTCAGTACATATCCCAAAATCTTCATGTATATAGTATAACATGTAAACCCACGAAAGGCAAGTATTTTATGCGCGTATTCGATCTGCACTGCGACACCCTAACGACAAAAATGGGGCACATTTCACTTGAACATGGCAAACTATTCGAGCAATGGGCACAGCTTTGGGCAATTTTCGTGCCCGACACCCTGCAAGGCCAAGCCGCTGCCGACTACTTCGACCGCATCGCAGCACAATATCACACGCAACTGGGCGAGATTTCACAGTCCTGCACACCCCTGCTCACGCTCGAAAACGGCAATGCCCTCGCCGGCGATTTAGCCCGCCTAGACCACATGCATGCACTGAGTGTGCGGGCCATCACCCTCACTTGGAATGGCGAAAACGAGCTCGGCTACGGCTGCCGCACCGGCTCAGCGCAGGGCCTAAAGCCCTTCGGCAAGCAGGCCGTGCAGCGCATGATTGAACTCGGCATCCACCCTGATGTCTCGCATCTAAATCCCGCGGGCTTTTGGGATGTTGCGCAGTTCGGCAAGCCAATTCTGGCCACGCACAGTTGTTGTGCAGCCGTGCAGCAACACCAGCGCAATCTTAACGACGAACAGCTGCGAACGATTTTTGCAAGCGGCGGCCTAGTGGGGTTATGCCTGTGCCAAGAATTCCTCGGCGGCGCAGGCGATGCACAAGCCGTGGCGCACCATTTGGCGCACATCTTAGCGCTGGGCGGCGAAGATTGCATCGCACTGGGCAGCGACTTCGACGGCTGCACGATACACGAAAGCTTGGCAGGTTTAGATAAATTACTACAGCTACAGCATGATCTAACACAGCTGGGCTTCAGCGAAAACACGCTAGCCAAATTCTTCTGGCACAACGCAAGCCGTTTTTTTTAATAGTAAAAAACCACCCAGCAGGGTGGCTTTTTCTTTTCACTTCCGGTTGTTTTCACGTCCGCGCTACATTGGCGCACTATCATCATAACAAAATTCAAGCCGCAAGTCAATGTTTTTCGCACTGAATTGTTACAGTGCAGCGCGGAAAATTTTCGCGATGGGAAATCCTTCCTGTCTACTTTGCATCTTGCGGAAAATTCTCCGCTGCGCTAACAATTTGTGGCATTATGCATATTCACACATTAAAATGTCAAGCTAAAATCAAGCCTAACCATTAAAAGGAGTGTGCACGCATGCAATTTTTCGAAAACATCCGCCGTCGCCGCCACCGCGCCACCGCAGCCCGCCACCGACAATGGTGGGAAACCGCAGCCGAATTCCCCGTTGAATTCCCGCCCGACGACAACAGCTATGACCCCGATGAAAGCATCAACTTTGACACCTTGCACGTATCCGAGGATTCTGTCAGCATGTTCGACCCCATGGGCAGCTACACCGGCAACCCAATTGACGGCGGCCCGCCCGTGCAAGACGCCGACGACCTGTAGCGTTACGCAAAAAACCCAGCCTGCATCGGCTGGGTTTTGTTTCATATTTGGGAATATTAGCAGCAAAAAATCAAACCGAGAATGCCACGCAGCGCAAAAAATCCGCCAATTACACCGCCAATGGCTACAGTAGAGCTGATGATATACGGCCAAACCGAGTTCATGTCAACACTCCCTTTTGATAGACTGCGACTACAGTATAGCACAAAACCGGCGCGCTGTCAAGCGTTTTGCGATTTTTTCCGCCGCATTAAGCTTCGGCGGATGCCACCTCGTGTGTTGGCGGGTCTTTCTTGGCCGCCCGCACAAACAGCAGCAAAAAGCCCAGTTGCACCACAAACATGCCTGCTAGAGTAGCGTACAGATAGCTCAGTGTTGGGCTAACATTGGGCGGTGCGCTTGGCGTAATGTCCAGAATCATCGTGGCGATTTGCGGCCCCACCAAGGCAGCGATGGCCCACGCAGTCAGCATATAGCCCTGAATGGTGGCCAGCTGCTTCATGCCATACTGCTGGTTGAGAATTTCCGGCAAGCAAGCAAAGCCCGCCCCAAAGAAAAACTGCACCACAAAAATAATCGCGAACGATGACCAGTGCGAAAATCCGCCAATGAAAATCGCCAATATACACGTTGCAATTGAAGCGATAGACATCACATAGTACGGCAGGTGTTTCTTGTTGGTCTTGTCTTGCGATGAAGCCATGATCAATCGGCCCACCAAATTGCCGCCACCCGCCGTGAACGTGCAGAACAGCACAATCATCATGCGGTTAAGGTTTTCATCCAGCCCCAGCATGATGTAAATCTGCTGTTCGTGGCTCATTAGTGCAAGCCCGGCCGCAATGTTGATGAACAGCACCATCCACAAAAATACAAACTTAGGCTTGAAGATAACTTCTTTCAACGAAAGCGTGCGCGCAGCAGCTTCGTAGGGCTTCAACTCGGGGCGGTCGATGATGACGTAAGCCACAAAGCACAACACGCCATATAGCCCGGTGAGGATGTAAAACGCCTGATAAACCGTGAAGTTTTGCAGCAACATGCCAATCAGCGGGTTGCCCACCAGCCCCGCCAAACCAAACGCAGCAATCGCTACACCGGCCGCAAAGCCTTTTTTGTCGTCAAACCACATCATCAGCGTCTTCACTGGGGTCAAATAACCCAGCCCCAGCCCGATACCTTGAATCGGCCCAAAACCGATAACTGCCACCAGCGGGCTGCCAATGTGCACACCAATGGCGGTAATCAACCACCCCGCGGTGAAAAAGATGAATGTATACAGCGACGCGCGTTTCACGCTGCGCTCCACCAGCTTGCCGCCAAAGGCCGCCGTCATGCCCAAGCAAAACAACGCCAGCATAAAGCACAACGTCAGCAAAAATGGGGTGAATGCAGGTGCGTGCGCCGTAATGTCCTCACGAAACAGCGTCCAGCAATACACCGAGCCGGTAGAAAAACTCATGAATATCATCGGCCAAAAGCCGCTTACCCATCTGCCCTTCGGAAGTTTCATATAAGTCGTCCTCACATTTATCCAAAATTTTTATTTACGTCAAAAAGCCAAACACGCGAAACAAGAAGATAAACAGCGTCAGCGTCAGCGCCGAAAACGTCATGGTAATCATCAGCACCGAACCACCAATGTAGGTGTCGCCACCTAGCTCCGCCTGCATCACATAGGCGCCAACCGCCATGGGCAAGGCGTTGAGAATCATGATAATCGTCAGGTCGTTGCCACGGAAGCCAAACGCAAGCGCAATGGCCACGCCAATGATTGGCATCAACAGCAACTTGAACACCGATGCAATAATCACATACTTAAACTTCGTGTCAAAGCCATGGAACTTGAGGTTTGCGCCCACGCAAATCATCGCAAGGGGCATCACAATGCCGCCAAGGCGGTCAAGGGTGGTGACGAGGAAGGTGGGCAACACATCGTAGCCCGCACTATTTAGGCCCCAGCCCAGCGCGTTGAAAATAATACCCAACACCACACCGATGACAACGGGGTTTTTCGCCACCGAAATAATTACATTAAGAATTGCCTTGCCAACGCCTTTTTGGTTGGGTTTTGGGTCGTGCACCGCAAACAGCACCGACGCCGTGGCGTATGACACAATGAGCAGCACCGAAACCACCAAAATGCTTTTGGGGAACACATCCGGGTCGGAGTCGTAGTAGAACATTAACATAAACAGCGGCGGCGCAACCACGGAAAGGCTGCTGCGATATGCGCTATTCACAAACGACGAAATCGAGTCTTTGTCGCGCATGAGCTTTGCGGCAAATAACCACACCGCCAAAAAAATCACAATCATCAGCGCAACGTTAAACACCAAAAATTGCGTGTCAAACACATTAGACAAGTTGGCCCGGCGAATGGTGTTGAAAATCACCACCGGGATACCGGCATAGAAAATCACTTTGTTGCCTTTTGCGGCAAATTCGTCACCAATCATCCCCAGCCTGCGCAACACAATGCCAAGCCCCGCAAGCAGGATGAATGGCATGGTGGTATTCAGGCTCAGAACCATGTACTGTAACACAACAATTTCTCCTCAAAAAACGCAGTGAAGCACTTTTCAGTGCCCCACCGCGGGGTGGTGTTGCGGTGAATCTCTTGCGCCTCGCACATGCCCAAATAGAGCACAACGAAGCGACCTAGCCCCACCGCAGGTGGTTAAACTTACTACGAAAAAGATGGCAATCTTATCGCGGGCCGCAGGCGTGGCGGAGAGCAAGGGATTCGAACCCTCGGTACGTTTTAGGCGTACACACGATTTCCAATCGTGCTCCTTCGACCAACTCGGACAACTCTCCATACAATACATTATTATAGCACAGCCCTGCGCTGATGTCAACAAAAATTTGCGCAATACTTGACAGGCTTTGCATTTCGTGTTAAGATAGTATATGAAAAAAGTGCAGGAGGGTGTGGCCACATGAAGTTTTTAATTCTCATCGGCAATGCCGCCGTTGGCAAGATGACGGTGGGGCAAGCACTAGTCAACATCACGGACTTCAAGCTGTTTCACGGCCACATGATTCTTGAGCCGGTGCTCGAAATATACGGCGAACGAAACATGGCCATTGAACACCAGATTCGCGACATCATCTTTGCAGACTTCGCGCAATCGAACAACTACGGCTTGATTTTCACCTACATGATGGACTTCAGCAAAGACTCGTCATGCTGGGATTATCTCGAGCACATTTGCAGCTTTTTCAAGCAGCACAACGCCGACATATACTTCGTTGAGCTGGTTGCCTCGCAGCAGGTGCGCCTGCAACGCAACGTGATGCCCAGCCGTTTGCAGGCCAAGCCCTCCAAGCGCAACACCGAGCGAACCACCAAAGCCATCTACGAAACCGACAAAGCCTATCAGGTCACCAGCACCGACGGCGAAATTCCTTGGAGCAACTACCTGAAAATCGACAACTCCGATCTTGCGCCTGACGTAGTTGCCGGCATGATCAAAAACACATTCTCGTTGTAAAGGAGCACCCATGAACCGACCCACCAAACCCTACGCCGAAGTCGCCGCCCTGCTCGGCCAAGCCGCCCCCGCATGGGAGGCACTCACTGCACAAATTCGCTATCATTACGAGATCGACGAAATCTGGCAGGAGGGCAAGCCCACCCACAAGCACTACAACAACTTGTTCTTCAAGCGCAGCGGCAAAGCCTTGATATCGCTACATTTGCGCGAGAATTATTTCCTCGCCTGCGTGGTATTAGGCGCAAAAGAGCGCGAAAAATTCGACGAACAGCGCGATAGCTTCAGCGCAGCAATTTGCGCCGTATATGACGAAGCTGAAGTTCTGCACGACGGCAAATGGCTCGGCTTTGAAGTGCGCGATGATTCGCTGGTCGATGACATCTTTCGCTTGTTGCCGCTCAAGCGCAAGCCAAACCGCAAGGTTTTTCCCGCAAGCGTGCAGCACTGCGGCCAGCTCGACATCGGCATGGCGCACGAGGACATCACGAAAATCATAATGAAATAGAGGACATGATGACAAATCCAAACAAAAACATGTTAGTGACCTTGGGCGTGCGAGATGTGCAAAAGTCGATTGACTTTTACAATGGATTAGGGTTCAAGGTGACTTTTGATGGCGGCGCAATGGGCGACTTTGAAATGGACGGCGTTAGGGTTGCGCTGTACAGTCTCGACGCATTGGCAAGCGATGTTAATGTACACAATCCGCCCAAAATCGCAACTGGTTTTTCCGGCATAACATTGGCCTATAATCTTGATTCAAAGGAAGCCGTTGATAAAATGCATGAAAAAGTTAAAGCTTTGGGCGGAAACGTGGAGCACGCACCAGAAAAAGCAAAAGACTGGAATGGCTACCATTTTTACTTCAGAGATTTAGATGGACACTATTGGGAAATTGCCTACTAATGAACCAAAGGAGACCGCCATGCTTATCCCCCATTTGCATTTTCGCGGCAACTGCGCACAAGCCATTGCGCTGTATGAAACCGCATTCAACACCAAGGCGTACGACATCGTGAGCAACCACGATTACGACCCCGAAGCTTACGAGGGCAACACGCAAATTGCCCACGCGCGCATGCAAATCTGCGACCAAACCGTGTTTCTCAATGACCGCGCAGACTTCGCACATCCCGCGCATTTAATCGTGCAATTCCCCAGCGTTGAAGCCTTAATGGCGTGCTACGAGCACTTTGAGGGCAGCAGCAAAATCATTGACCCATTTGAGCAAGCACCTTATATGAAGCTGGGCGGGAATTTCCAAGACAAATTCGGCATAATATGGGGCTTTATGGCCGTGTAAACAACAAGTTAGGAGAACATATATGAACCGCAAACTTTTCACCTCCGAATCCGTCACCGAGGGCCACCCGGACAAGCTGTGCGACGCCATCAGCGACGCGGTGCTCGACGCCATCCTCGCGCAAGACCCGCAAAGCCGCGTGGCCTGCGAGTGCGCAACCACCACCGGCATGGTACTGGTGATGGGCGAAATCACCACCTCGAGCGACTATGTTGACATCCCCAAAATCGCCCGCCAAGTCATCACCGAAATCGGCTACACCGGCGGCGGCATGGGCTTTGACGGCAACAGCTGCGCCATCCTCACCGCCATTGATGAGCAATCGCCCGACATCGCCATGGGCGTGGATAAATCGCTTGAAGACAAAGCCTGCGGCAGCGATTTAGAAGGCGGCGGGGCGGGCGACCAGGGTCTCATGTTCGGCTACGCCTGCGACGAAACCCCCGAGCTCATGCCCCTGCCGATTTCGCTCGCGCATGCTTTAGCTCGTCAATTAACTTTGGTGCGCAAAAACGGCACCCTGCCCTATCTGCGCCCGGACGGCAAGACGCAAGTAACGATTGAATACGATGAAACTGATACCCCCGTGCGCTGCGATGCCATCGTGGTGTCGAGCCAGCACTGCGAAAGCGTGAGCCTCGACCAAATCCGCGCAGACGTCACCGAGCACGTTATCAAGCCCATCGTACCTGCCAATTTGCTTGACGACGCCACCAAGCTCTACGTCAATCCCACGGGGCGCTTCGTCGTGGGCGGCCCACAAGGCGACAGCGGACTGACCGGCCGCAAGATCATCGTCGACACCTACGGCGGTTATGCTCGCCATGGCGGCGGCGCGTTTTCCGGCAAAGACCCCACCAAAGTTGATCGCTCGGCGGCCTATGCTGCCCGCCATGTGGCGAAGAATATCGTCGCCGCTGGGCTTGCGCGCAAGTGCGAGGTGCAGCTGGCCTATGCCATCGGCGTGGCCCGCCCCGTCAGCATTCGCGTAGACACCTTCGGCACCGGCAAGCTTGACGAAGCGCAGCTAGCAGCTCTGGTTCAGCAGCACTTCGACCTGCGCCCCACGGCCATCATCAACCGCTTCAACCTGCGCCGGCCGATTTACCGCCAGCTAGCCGCTTTAGGGCATGTGGGTAGAACTGACATCAACCTACCATGGGAAGAACTCGATATGGTGGATGTGCTCAAGAGTGCCCTGTAGGGACGGATGCAAATCCGCCCGCATCACAAAAACAAAAACTGCCCCGCCGCAATGGCAGGGGCATTGTTTTATTGGCGCTCGCCGCTTTTAGCCCCTTGGCTCCTTCCTCGGGAAGGAGCTGTCGCCTCAGGCGGCTGAGAAAGGCTCGCGGAGCGACGTGACCCACGCCTCGCACCTTCGATCATGGCAGCCGCAACCCCCACGCCAGCCTTCCCCCACCGCAAGGCTACCTTTCAGCAAAAAACCGTGTTTCACGTGAAACATTTTCAGCGCACATTGTTGGTGCCTCCCCCTTGGGGGAGGTGGCACGCGTAGCGTGACGGTGGGGGTGAAAAAACAGCCGCCCTGCTCCATCGGCAAGGCGGTTTCTCCTCTATTCCCTTTATCCCCGTTATCCTAGTATAAAATTAACTGTAAAGTGGTGCGAACGCACCGTGCGCGAGCCAAAAAAGTTCATGCGCGCATTTCCGCCAGTGAAGATTCTGTCGCCAATCCTCACCTGCTCCACATAGCCATGCGCACAGGTGCTCAGCACCTCAAACCACTGTGCCGCGTTGTTGCACAGCGTAATCGCATTGCCCGGGAACCTGCGGTTATAGTCATCCACCATGCGGCGAATTTCCTGCGTGGTAAAGCTCGGGCTGCTACGATCCACAACTTCAGGGCTCATGCGTCCACCGCGCAGGTATGGCGATGGTGAAGCACCGTTCCAGGCCCACTGTGCGCTGGCGGTGTGCCCCGCGCTGCTGGCAAAATACAGCGCGTCTGCCACGCTGCCGTTGTGGCTCACATACGTGCCGCGCACACTGTTCGCCAACGCCAGCATCGGCGCATGAAATTGCTGCGCAAAGCCGGAATTCCATTCAGCGTCCGACAAAATATGATGGTTCACTTCCGTGGTTCGGAAGTTGTTGCGCTTGGCAATGGTATATGCCGCAATCATTTGCGCTCTCATCGCTTCATTGGGCACGTTGCCGCTGTGCCCAATTTCGCGCCAAGCAATGCGTGCGATGTATTCATCAAGCGCAAACTGCCGCCCTTCGTGCGTCACAAACGCAGGCGGGTTGGCGTGCTGCGCAATGCGAATGCCGGGCGCATAGTAGTAATGCTGCAAAATCTGGCGATAAGTCCAACCGCGGCGTGCAAATTCCATGGCACCTTCTTGGCTCATGCCAACGCCATGGCCAAAGCCCGCCACCTGGAACTGAAATGTTCCCTGTGCAACCGGCTGCTGTTGTCCCGGCGGCGAAATAATCGACGGCCGATTGAATGCGTTGCCCAGCATGTTCACCACGTCTTCCACGTGCTGACGTGCGGGCTGTGCAAAGGCCTGCGGCAATTCCACGGCATATTCAACAACCGGTGTTTCAGCGCGCGTTGTGGCAAACTGCGTGGTTAAAGCTGCGCCGCTCAATAGCACCGCCGCCGTTAAGCCGGTTGCCGCCAATGCCCGCATGCGCTGGCGACGCGGGGTTGCATCCGGCATCGCCGCAATGTCCTGCATGCCTTGGTCGCGTGTGAGGTAGGCATAAATCTGCCTTCGTTGTTGCTCAAGACGATCTAGGCAAAGCGGCAGCACCACAATTTCTTGGTTTCCGCAATGCAGTGCAAACCCGTTAAGCAAACCGTCCGGCGAAAGAAATGCCTTGGCCCCAACGGGGAAAGCTGCATCCTCTGGTGTGGGCGCAAGCTGCATGTCCAACACATGCGCACGCACGTGGGAGGCATAGCCCAAAGCATGCAACAACGCACCCTTAAGCAAGTTAAACTGCGCAGGCTCAGCAGCGATGACAAACACATCGCGGCGGCGCAAAAACGTAGCTAAGTTTTCCAGCAAAGCTTCGGCAGTCAATGCCGCCACCGTGGGGGGCGGTTCGCCATCGAAACATCGCGTGCAAAGCTCCCGCAGGCATGCAATTTCCTGCGGCCACGGCTGTGTTTGCAGCGTGAACAGCTGTATTTTTTTCATGTTAACATCCTTTAATTTTCACATCTTTTTTCTGGGGGAACGCAAGCGCAACGGCTAACGTGAATTGACTATAACACAAAAAAGCCAAGAACTCAAGCCTTTACGGCAAGATTTTCTTGGCTTTTTTTTGCGTGATTATGCGTTTTCCGGCATTTGCCGCAAAGTCCATTCACTTGCGGAAAAGCAAGGGCAGGCTTTGCCGGGATTTTCCATCTGCCTATTCATCCGAGCATGCCGCGTAATTTACCGTGAACGAATCGGATGCCAAACATCGTTGGGGTCAAAGGGATTTTGTCGGCCTTGACGGTCAAACATAATTTGCGGCAGGCGCGGGTTGGAGTTGTTGCGTATAGCACCGGCAGGCAGGGTGGCGCTTTCGCCGGGGCGCACACGGCGGCCAAACACAAACAAGAACGCATCCGGGAAGTCGTAAATGCAGGTTTGCAGCGTGATGAGATAATCGCCCCAGCGCACGTCAAGGTCAACCTCAACCAAGCTGCGCTGGCGAATGGCGCGCACAAAGCCCTCAAAGTTTGCCTGCGTGGGGAAATCCGGGGTGTTGGCTAGGAAGATGTGCAGGTTGTCGTGTTCCAAGCGTCCATTGCCAATGACCGAAGCAAAAATGAGATATTGATGCACATCGCCGTTTTCCAGCGTGAGTGTGATTAGCGGGTTACGGCGTACGCCGTCGGCCGTACGAAAACGTGGCAGGCGTGAGAAGATGGTGCCATCACGCATGTGGTGGCCATAAATAATGAGGTTAACGGACATCGGTGATGTGCGCACACGATTGCGGAAGTCAAAAAACGGGTTGCCATGGCGCGACGGACGGCCGCGCAAGTCGCGGTAAAGGTAAAAATAATTGGTGTTCGACTGCACCACCGGCAGGTCGATGTCTGCGCCGGGCACTTCAAGCCACGCCACCACATCGCGATTAATGGCATGCAATTCTTCAAACGAATAACGTCCCACACGCACGCGCGGCGCAATCACATCGCGATAACCTGCGGGGGGAAGGTTCGCTGGGTGATCGGGGTCGTCTTCATCTAAATGCTCAGCACAAAAGGCGCAGTATTCCTCGTCCTCAGGCCATGGATTACTGCAAATGCGGCATTCATAGCCATACCGGGGTACCGGACGGGCATCGTCTGTTATTCTGACAAGAGAGTGGTGCATCAACGGCAACACCCCCGCCCAAACAACGAGGAAAGCAAGCGCGCCCACCGCAATCAGCACAAACACATCAAACAGGATTTTGCGCAGGCGCTCTTTTGGGCTGTCGCCTTTGAGCGGGAACATGTGTTGCTCAAAGAAGGTTTTGCGCTTGCGTCCGCCTTCGATCACCGCTTCTGTGGCGTCGATTGCTTCTTGCGATTCGGGCAGATCCCATGGGTTTTCGTGCATTGTTTTACCTCCACTATATCAACAGTTGTCGTACTAAGTCAAGTGCCTGTTTGGCAGCCACGTTGCGGTTGTAGGCACGATCGCTGCGGCCAGTTTCAAGCTTGAGCGATTTGTGCCGGGTGCCGTCTGTAGCATGCAGAAAGATTAAGCCTGCGGGTTTGTTGGTATCATCAGCTGGGCTTGCCATGCCGGTGACGGCCAGTGCTAAACTTGCACCCGAGCGAGCAAGTGCACCCTGCGCCATTTCTTGTGCACACTCGGCACTCACTGCGCCAAAGCGCGAAATTGTTTCACGTGAAACATTTAGCAAGTTTTGCTTGGCTTCGTTGGCGTAGGTCACAAAGCCCCAGCCAAACACCCGTGAAGCGCTGGGCAAGTCGGTTAATCGCTTGCAAATGGAGCCGCCGGTGCAGCTTTCTGCGATGGCGAGGGTTTTGTCCTGTGCATGCAGCAGCTCAAGCACAACCTGCTCTAATGGTTTGTCGACAGAATAGGCGTAATTTCCTAACACATTTTGCAATTTTTTTATTGTGCAGGCACACATGTCTTCTGCTTGGGTTTTGCAAGCCGCCGCAGCGCTAATGCGCAGATAGGCTTCGCCGTCTTTCGCGTAGGGCGCAACGGTGGGATTTGTGCTATCTAAGAAGTCGCCGCACAGCTCGGCCATGCGGCCTTCGCCAATGCCCATGGTGCGCAGGTGGTGCGACACAATCACACCATCGCCACATTGCTGCAACAGCGGCGCAAGCGCGTGGTTGAACATATGCTTTAGCTCACGCGGAGGGCCGGGCAACAATACCACAATTTTTCTGTCCATCGCAATATATATCCCCGGCGCGGTGCCGTTTTCGTTATATAGCACCGTGCAGCCTTTGGGCACCATAGCCTGCTTGCGGTTGCTTTGCACACAGGGCTGGCAGCGCACACGAAAGAACTCCTCAATGCATTGCATTTGTTTGGCGTCTTCCTCAAGCGGCAAACCCAGTGCTTCGGCAACCACTTCTTTGGTCAGGTCATCTTGGGTGGGGCCAAGCCCACCGGTGAGTATCACGATGTCGCTGCGAGAAAGCGCAAGGGTAAAGTCCTCACGCAGGCGTTGGGGATTGTCGCCCACGGTGTTCACCCGCTGCACAGAAATACCCATGGCCGCTAGTTCGCGACATAAAAACTGCGCGTTGCTGTTAAGAATCTCGCCCAGCAGCAGCTCAGTGCCAACATTTATAATCTCACATACTTGCATACGATTCCCTCTCAACTAAAATAAAGCACAGCGAAGCGACTTTATTCTCCATCAATGACTATATATTTCGTATTCGCCACAGCCTCACTTATCATTGTATCCAGCTCAAGGGCCAATTCTGCTTGTTCAACCAAAGAAAGTTTGGGGCGCGTGCGCGGGCGGCGCGGTGTGAACACCGTGCAGCAATCCTCGTAGGGCAAAATGGAGATGTCGAAGGTGCCGATTTGGCGGGCGATTTGCACGGCCTCGTCTTTGTCCATGCCGATGAGCGGACGAAAGACAGGCATGCTGGTGGCGACATCTGTGCAGGCAAGGGCCTCGAGGGTTTGGCTGGCCACTTGCCCCAGACTTTCGCCGGTGATGAGCGCCCCGCAATTTTCCTGCTGGGCAATGATCTCGCTCACGCGCATCATCACGCGGCGCATGATCAGCGTGAACAGCTCCTCGTGGCAGCGCGTTTTGATTTGCTCTTGAATGGCGGTGAAGGGCACCACAAACAGACGAATACGCCCGCTGTAACCCGCCACTTGTTCCAGCAGCTTGTGCACTTTTTCCTCTGCGCGCTGGCTGGTGTAGGGCGGTGCGGCAAAATGAATAGCCACAAGACGCAAGCCGCGCCGCGCCATCATCCAAGCGGCCACGGGGCTATCAATTCCGCCGCTGATGAGAATAGCGGCATCACCTGCGGTGCCCACGGGCAAGCCGCCCGCGCCGCGCACTTGATTGGCATGAATGAACGCATATTGATCGCGCACTTCGATAGTGACGACAACGTCGGGCTTGTGCACGTCTACTTTAAGATGAGGAAATGCGTTGAGCAGCTGCTCGCCCACTTTAGCGCAAATCTGCGGCGAATTGAGCGGGAATGTTTTGTCCGCCCGCTTGGCTTCGCACTTAAAGGTGCGCGCAGCCATGAGCTGCTCGTCCAAATATGGTGCGCAGTGCTCCAAAATAGCATTCATGCATTTTGGCAGGCGCAGAGCGCGGCTATAGCACGCAATGCCAAAGACTTGTCCCACCCGTGCGGCGGCGCGGTGCATGTCTATCTGGCTGTTTGCGGGAATCACCTGCAAGGTGGACTGCTGCAAGCTAAACTGCCACTGACCAAGGGGTTGCAGCGCATGGCGCAGGTTGCGCACCAGTTGTTGCTCGAACATGCGGCGGTTGTTGCCCTTAAGCACCAGCTCGCCGGCTTTGATGAGAAGAATTTCGGTCATGGTTTTTTCTTTCTTATTGTATGTAGGGGCGGCGATTACGCCGCCCGCGTGAAATAGTATTATCTTCTTAATAGAGTAGCCATTGCCTCACCCAGTGCATAAAGAAACGCGTCGATTTCCTGCCAAGTGGTCATGCGCGACAAACTGATGCGCAGCGCGGAGGTCACATAGCTGTCGGGCAGACCCATGGCTTGCAGCACACGGCTTTTGGAGTTCTTGGCACAAGCAGAACCCGAGGACACGTGCACATTGCGCTCGGTGAGGAAGTTGATCATGACTTCGCTGGGCAAGCCGGGCACCGAAATGTTGGTGAGATACGGCAGGGCATCTGGCGGGGAGTTGATGAACACGCCCGGCATGGCTTGCAGGCCGGCCACCAATCGGTCACGCAACTCGGCGACATAGTTCAGCGTTTGCGTGTGGTCGGGAATAGCGGCAACGGCTGCGGCAAAACCCGAAACCGCAGGCATACACTCCGTGCCGGGGCGCAGGCGTTTTTCTTGCGTGCCGCCGTACATAATCGGGCTAATCTTCACCCCGTTGCGCACATACAATGCGCCTGCACCCTTGGGACCATGAATTTTGTGCGAGCTAACGGTTAGTAAGTCCACACCAAGCCGTTGCGGGTGAACGGGCAGCTTGCCAAAGGCCTGCACGGCATCGCAGTGAATGAGCGCGGGCGCGCCTGCCTGCCGCACCATGCGGCGAATGACATCAATAGGCTGCACGGTGCCCACTTCATTGTTCACGGCCATCAGGCTAACCAAAATGGTTTGTTTGTTGATGGCAGCGGCTAGGTCTTCTTCTTTCACGCGGCCGGTGTGGTCCACGCCAAGGTAGACCACATCATAGCCACGGCGGGCAAGTTCGGCGCAGCATTCGGCAATGGAAGAATGTTCAACGCTGGAGGTCACGATGCGGCAACCCTGCCTTGCACGGGCCATCACGGTGCCCAGCACGGCCAAGTTGTTGGCCTCGGTGCCGCCGGAGGTGAAAATGATTTCGCCGGGCGAGCAAGATAAACCGGCGGCCAAGGCAGCACGGTTTTGATTAAGCAGATGCTCGGCCTGCAAACCAACGCGGTGCATCGAACTGGGATTTCCCCAAATGACGTTGAGTTCTTGTAGTACGGCTTGCACGGCCTCGGTGCAAACCGGCGTGGTTGCGCTGTTATCCAGATAGGCTTCCATGGGCGGCTGCACCTCCTTTGCGCGATAGTGTTCTTCTATTATACATGGTTATTGCTCCTATTTCAAGTCGGTAAAGGGAAAAAAACGAAAAAATGACGCCAGCTGGGAGGTTTTTGGCGGCTTTTGCCGCCCGACGAAGGTTTTTTACATCCCTAGGCTCTCTATGCCCAGTATATGCGAAAGCGCTGGACATGACATCAATGCCAAACTTTCCCGCTGTAAAGCGCGGAAGTTGCCAAGGCTTGGAAAGACTTGTTTTTGTTCCGCAAATTTATCGCATTATCTGGGTGAATCACTTGATTTTCGTACTGTAATACGCTACAATACGATTACCGTTATGGCGGAGTAAGTTTTGCTCGGCAAAATACGCGGAAAACTGGGACGTGCCTGAAAGGGTGGGAAAGGAATGAAATCAT
>WRBQ01000026.1 GCA_009784445.1 Oscillospiraceae bacterium | reverse complement strand
CTTGGCGCAATTCGGCAAGGGCAGCCTTGCAGTGGCACTGCCGTTTTCCTCCACGTCAATGCGCAGGATGAAATATTCACTTCCCGCTTGGTGAAATGCTGCGCTGTTGCTGTTGATCACCGTTTCCCAAATTTGATATTTTTCGCCAAGTTTTACTGTGAAATCGAATTTACTGCGCATGTTTTGATAAAGCCGCAGCACCAGTTCGCCCGGCTCGCCGCCAATGGCCTGCGCATAATCTCGAAACGCGGCATCTTGCGCAGCGTGCGGCCTCAAAATCGTATCAATCGAACAATCAAATAAACTTGCCAGCAGCGGCAGCGTTGCTGTTTCGGGCAAGGTGTGTCCATTTTCCCATTTGCTGATGGTTTGCACAGACACACCCAACTGCTCAGCCAATTCCTCTTGCGTCAGATTGTTTTGACGGCGCTTTTGCGTGAGTTGATTGCCAATGCGAACATTGTCTAACATAAAATTCTCCTTTAATATATGATAAGACAAGTGTATACTAATTCACGCCATTTGTCCATCACGCAGCGTGTATAGTTTTTTGGCATAACTTAAACTCAAGTTTAAGTCTTTTGGCTTTATGCGCTCATAATAGAACACAGCGAAGCGACCGAGCCGCACCGCAGGTGCTATCGCAGGATCGGTGCGCCGGCCACGATTTCCGTGGCAAGCGGATGGCGGATTTGCTCAATTTGCCAAGACGCAAGGGCATTGCCGGGCTGCTCATTCAAGCGAATAATCATGGTGCGCACCGCCACAAGCTCTTGGCGTTGATTGAACTCATCGAGGTTAGTGTCCTCATAAAGCAGATACTCCACCACAAGCTCCACCGAGCCGCCCACGCGATTGATGCCAGTCACGCGCGGCACGTAAACCACAAGCTCGCCTGCAAAGGGCACCAAAAATGCCTGTTGCACAGGGTCGAACCAAAAGTCATAGACATAACGGCTTAGTGCAGCGTAGTGCGGCAGGTCAATGCCAAACAGTGCACGAAACATGTCTGCCACGGCTTGCTGCGGCACAACAAGATTGCCGTAATCGTCCATGTTGAAGTCTGCGGGCGTGTTGTCTTCACGCCGCAGCAAGGCTGTTAGTGCGATATCCACCAGCTGCGCGGGATTATGCGCATGTTCCGGCGCACTGAATGGGTCCGGCGCACGGGCAACCACATTGGCCAAAAAGGCCTCATAACTGCGACGTTCTGCGGGGTTGTCTACCCAGTTTTGCACGCCGCGCACCGCCGAGCCAATCAAGCTCACCGCGCCAACCACCGCCAGCACCACTACCAGCAACCCTAGCGGAAATGCCCATTTATGCGTTCGTTTGTGTTTCATATGATTCTCCTCTTCTTGTTCTTTTTTTGCAAAAAAAGAACCAAAACCACCTGCGGTGGGGCTCGGTCGCTTCGCTGTGTTCTATCATAGCCTGTGGAAAACCTCCACGCGTAGCGACCAATTGCGCATTACGAATTGCGAATTGAATTACCGACACTGCCCACTACCAAACACCACATACTTGCTGCTCGTCAGGTGCCGCAAACCAAGCGGCCCGCGGGCATGCAACTTCTGCGTGGCAATGCCGATTTCCGCGCCCAAGCCGAACTCGCCGCCATCTGTGTAGCGCGTGGACGCATTCACGTACACCGCAGCAGCATCCACTTGCTGCGCAAAAGCCTGCGCAGCCGCGTAACTTTCCGTTACAATGCACTCACTATGTTTTGTGCCCCAACGCGAAATATGCGCCACAGCCTCGTCGAGGCTGGCCACCACCCGCACTGCAAGTGTCAGATCACCAAACTCCACACCCCAGCTGGCTTCGTCGTGGCGAAACTCCACCTGCGGCATTTTCTCGGTCATCATCGGCAGGAATTTCTCGGCAACATCGGCATGCATCAGCACCGTTTCACAGGCGTTGCACACGCTGGGCCGCGAACACTTGGCGTTTTCCACGATGGCCAGAGCCATGTCGAGGTCTGCGGCAGCGTCAACATAAGTATGGCACACACCTGCACCGGTTTCAATCACCGGCACGCGAGAGTTTTGCACCACGGCGTTAATCAGCCCTGCCCCGCCCCGGGGAATCAGCACATTAATCAGACCCACAGCTTGCATCATGGCCGTTGCGCTGTCGCGGTTGGTATCACTCACCAGCTGCACGCAATCTTCAGGCAGTCCTGCGCCTGCAATGGCACCGCGTAAGATATTCGCAATGGCCGTATTGGAGTGAATCGCCTCACGTCCGCCGCGCAGGATGACTGCGTTGCCGCTTTTCAGGCACAACGCCGCAGCGTCGGCAGTCACATTCGGGCGAGCTTCGTAGATCATACCCACCACGCCCAGCGGCACGCTCACCTGCTGAATACGCAGCCCATTCGGACGCACGCCACCGCCCAGTACCAAGCCAAGCGGGTCGCTTTGCTGCATGATGTCCAGAATGCCCTGCTGCATGCCTGCGATGCGTTCGGGCGTCAGACGCAGGCGATCTTGCAGTGATTCCCGCATGTTATTCTCACGCGCAGCAGCAAGATCCTGCTCATTGGCGGCAAGAATCTCGCCCTGCTGTGCATGCAACGCATCGGCCATGGCTTGCAGCGCAGTGTCACGCACAGCACTGGATGAAATCGCCAGCAACGTTGCAGCTTGTTGCGCATTTGTGCCTAGTAATTCAATCATGCTTGCCTCCTAAATAGTGTTCCAATTTGTCGCCCATCCATCAAGGCATAGAGATTTTCCGGTGCGGCGTTGGCGATCACGGTGTCAATGCCCGCTTCAGTCGCCAGCTTTGCCGCTTGCAGCTTGGTGAACATGCCGCCGGTGCCGCGTGCACTGCCGGCATCGCCACCCAGTGCGAGAATTTCGTCCGTCACACAAGGCACCACAGGAATGAGCTGCGCGTTTTCGTCTTCATTGGGATTTGCGGTATATAACCCGTCCGTATCCGTAAGCATAATGAGCGCATCGGCAGAAACAAGCTGCGCCACCATGGCGGAAAGCTTGTCGTTGTCGCCAAAGTTCAAGCCTTCTATCTCTTCAGTAGACACGCTGTCGTTCTCGTTGATCACCGGTATCGCCCCCAGCGCAAAGAGCCTATCAAAAGTATTCAGCAGGTTTTCGCGGCGTTGTTCGTGGGCGAAGTCGTCCATGGTCAGCAGCAGTTGGCCCACCTTGTTGCCGCACTCGCCAAAGTATTTATCATACATGAACATCAGCTCACACTGCCCCACGGCAGCCGCAGCCTGGCGCGTTGGGGTATCTTTCGGCCGCTCGGCCAAGCCAAGTTTGCTCACGCCCACGCTGAGCGCACCACTGCTCACCAGCGCGACCTCACGGCCGGCGTTGTGCAGGTCGCTGAGCGCCGCAGCCAAGCGGTTAATCATGCGGATATTCACCTTGCCAGTGGCATGCGTGAGGCTGGAGGTACCAACCTTCACCACAATGCGCTGGGCCTCTTTGATGGTGTTCATGGGTGTCTCCTATTCAATGGGCAGTGGACAATTGCCTATGCTTGTTGGTGTCACAAAACGTTGGCTTCGTTTGCGGCGTATGGCAAAAAATATGGTTAATACGAGAAAGACTGAGAACCAAAAAATTCCCGAAATTGCAAGTCCCCTGCGCCCTTCGGCCCTTTGTTCATTGAAGCTGCTTAATGAAGAGAGTTCTACCGCTTCAGTTCTAAAGGTGATCATGGGGATAAAGGGCATTGTTGCAATTTGCTCCAGCCAGATGTTTTCAACCCTGAAAAATACGGTTTGACCACTTTTCAAATGATCGAAATCGCCTATGTCATGTCTGAAAAAGGGAACTAGCCTGTCTCTAAATTCCACAGAATAAATAACAGTATCGCCTGCCCCTTCGCGCACGCCCGCTAGCGTAGCGGAAAATTCGGTGGTGTTCTCCTGCGTGAGTTCTGGGAAGGCCGCAGGATTTATGTGTAATGATATCATGATGATAAGCACTAAACAGGATAATATCGCGAACAAAACCACGGGAACCATCGATGGCTTTTTTCGTTGCATGTTCATCATCCCCCGCTCACCATCTCCGTCATGGTTTTTTCGGCTTTTTTGCTGCATTTGCCCAGCACGCACAATGCAAATTTCGCCGGGTTCAGCAGCTGCGCGGCATAGGTCTGCACTTGCTCAAGCGTCACAGCACGGTAGGCGGCGATGGACTGCTCCACCGGCACATTGTCGCGATAAAGCAGCTCGCTGCCAGCCACGCGTGAGGCTCGCGCCGCAGCGGATTCCTGGCTCATCACCAGACCTGCAGCGGCTTGCTCCTGTGCGCGTTTGAGTTCTTGCGCTGTGACAGTAGCAGGAAATTCCCGCAAGATGCGCAGCACTTCATCGAGTGCCTTCACCTGCGTTTTTTGGCTTAGGCCCAGCGAAATGCCGCTCATGCCCTCGGCCATATGATGGGCGTTGAAGAAATCCACCGAGTACACCAAGCCCAACTCTTCGCGCAGGCGTTGGAATAATCTTGACGACGTGCTGCCTCCCAGCATGGTGCTGACGAGCGCAGCCTGATAGCGCTTGGAATCGCGCCCCGAACAGCCGGGAAATGCTAGAATAATCTGGTTTTGCTCCACGTTTTTGGGCGTGAAGCGCACACCGGGCACAAACTTGGCCACGGTGATGATCTCGCTGCCCTCGCCGCGCGCTTGCATGCTGCCAAACAATTCCCCTGCCCAAGCTTGCACGGCAATTTCGTCAAACTTGCCGGCGATGGACAACACCATTTGTGCAGGATTGTAACGCGCGTTCATGTAGGCGCGCAGGTCGGCGGTGGTCATATTCTTCACCGTTTCACGCGTGCCCAAAATGTTTTTGCCCAGCATATGTGCGGGCCACACCATGTCATGCGCGATATCGAAGGCAAAGTCCTCCGGCAGATCTTCATACATGGCGATTTCCTCGGCCACCACGCCTTTTTCCAGCGTCAGATCAGCTTCGTCTAAACGGCAGTTTTGCGTCATGTCGGCCAATAGCGCCAGCATGTCGTGCAGATGCTCGGGCAAACTGCGCACATACAAGCAGGTGTACTCCTTGCAGGTGTAGGCGTTCATGGCTGCGCCACGGTCATCCGTCAGTTCAGCGATATCACGCGCCGAACGCGTGTGCGTGCCCTTGAACAGCATGTGCTCCAGCATGTGCGACACACCGGCCTGCGCGGGTGACTCAAAGCGTAAACCCGACAGCACACACAGGTTGACCGCGCAGCTCAGCGCACCCGGCATGGGGTCTAGGTGCAGGCGCAGACCATTGGCAAATTCGATGGTTTGACTCATGCAGCTTCTACTTTCTTGCATTGTGAGATGTCTACTTCTTTCAAGTGCGCGTCGAAAAATAGCCCCGGCGCACGCCCAGTGGGATACAATTCTTTCAGCGGCAGCAGCACAAAAGGGCGCTCGAGGGAGCGCGGGTGCGGCAGCGTGAGCTCAAAGCTTTCGCTCTTCATGCCCTCAAACACTAGCACGTCTAGGTCGATGATGCGGGCACCGTTGCGCTCGTTGCGCACGCGCCCCATTGCCGCTTCGATGCCTAGGCATGCACCCAGCAACGCCAATGGCGACATATTCGTTTGCAGCACCACGGCCATGTTGAGAAAATCCTCCATGGCGGCGCCTGCGGGCGGGTTTTGCGGCGGGCAAGCGTACACTGAAGACTGCCGCAGGATTTCGGTGCCCGGCAACCGCACCAGTGCGGCTAGGGCTTGCTTGAGATTTTCTTGCTTGTTGCCTAGGTTTGTGCCTAGGGCTATCGCTGCTTCACTCATGTCGGGTAAGAATCCTCCAAATTGTGTGTAGTTATGTTGTTGGGCGCGACAATTCCAGTGTAAAGGCAATGTCCTTTACAGCTTGCCGCACGGGGGCTTGCGGCTTGTGCACGGTGATCATTAGCCGATGCACTTGCGCAAATTCGGCCAAAATGGCCTCGCTAGTGAATTTTGCTGCGCGTTCAATCAAGTTGAACTTGTGCGCCGTGAACGCGGCGGCTGCACAGTCTATCACACGTGAATAATTCACGGTGTCGTCTAAGTTATCGCTGGTGCAGGCGGCTGACATGTCCGCCCACAGGGTGATGTCCAGTGCAAATGGCTGGCCTTGCTCGCGTTCGTGTGCATGCACGCCATGATAGGCATAAATCTGCAAGCCCTGAATGAAAATCTTCTGCATACATGCTTCCTTCTATTTTACATGATTTTTGCGACATTGTCAAGTAGCTGCGCTGCCTGCAAAGCTTCTCTCACATCGTGCACACGCAGTATGTTCGCGCCACCAAGCTGCGCAATGGTGTGCGCGGCGATGGTGCCGGGCAGGCGCTCGCTGGGCGGTAGGTGTTCACCCGTCACACGCTTGCGTGATGCCCCCACCAGCATAGCCACATCGTCAACTTTAAGCTTGGCGATGTGGCTCAACAGCCGCAGATTATCCGGCTGGGTTTTGCCAAAGCCAATGCCGGGATCAATGCACAGCTGTGCACGTGTGATGCCAAATTGCTCGGCTTGGCTGATCATGGCGGCCAGTTCATCGCGCACGCAAGTGACGACATCCGGCGTGTAGACCGGCATGGCATCAGCTCCGCCGCCGTTATGCATGAGCACCCAGCCCGCGCCATGATGAGCAATCACCTGCGCCATTTCGGCTGTTACATGGCCGCTAACATCGTTGATGATTGCCGCACCGTGTTGCAGGGCTTGCTCGGCTATCTCGGGGCTGAACGTGTCAACTGAAATAGGCACGCGCAGTTTGCCGCGCAGCTCAGCGAGCACTAGCAGCAGGCGACGCAACTCTTCAGCAGGCGGCACAGGAATACTACCGGGTCGGGTGGACTGTGCACCAAGGTCGATGATGTGCGCGCCGTCGGCCTGTGCTTGCAAGGCAGCGGCTACCGCCCGCTCAGGTGAGACATTCACGTTGCCGTCGTAGAAGGAATCGGGCGTGAGGTTGATGATGGCCATGATGGCAGTTTGCGTTGTGATGAATGAAAACAATAAATAGTCCCCCACGAAGCGCTTAAAGTTTTTTTGGTTCTTTTTTTTCAAAAAAAGAACACGCAATCTCTCCTCGTGTTGCGCTGGTCATCGTTCGCGCGCCCATGGCGCCCGCCCCGCGCATGCTCATGCACAGGTGCTCAGCCTCAACTTGCACTGCAACGCCCGCGCAGGGCATGCCCATGTGCAGAAAGTCTGCGATTTGCGCCGTCATGCGCTCTTGCAGCTGAGGCCGCCGGGCATAGCACTGCACAATGCGCGCCAGCTTGCTCAAGCCAATCACGCGCCCTCCAATGGGAACATACGCAATGTGCGCGTGTCCGAAAAACGGCAGCAGATGATGCTCGCACATGGAGTAAAACGGAATATCACGCACGATGACGGGCTCGCTGCCGCCCTCCTGCGTGAACATCACTAGGTGCTGCGCGGGGTCTTCATGCAGCCCAGCAAACAGCTCGGCGTACATGCTTGCCACGCGCTGCGGAGTATCGAGCAGACCCTCGCGCTGCGGATCTTCGCCAATGGCAAGCAAAATTTGATGGATGGCTTGTTCGATTTTCTTCTTGTTCATGTGTCTCCTATACCGTGACCGGGAAAATCCGGATAATATTGAGCTGCTCCATACTGGAGTGGTAGACGTTGCGCGTGCTGATGAGCGTGCCGTTAGGGTCTGCGGCAGCAAGAATGCGGTGGATGCGTGGGTTGCGGCCAAACAGTAGCTCAATGGCTTGGGCGTGGGCCTCGGGGCTGGTCATGCGTAACTCCACCACACCGCGATCAGCATGCACGGCCTCAATAATCGCCGCGGCAATGCGAATTTCCGCATAACGGTCAATCTCGCTGAAGTACAACCCACGGCGACGGAAATAGTTTTGCGCCTGCGAGTTAGCCGCATGGCGACTTGGGGTAATCTCGTGGCTGGGTGCAAGCTCAACCGACGACAGATTAAAATAAGCACGGCTGACGATTTCGCGACCACCGTCCATCACCGGATCATTCCACGTGGCGTCCAAGTGATACCAGTTGTTGCCGATTTGCACTTTATTCCACGCATGCGGGCCAGAAAACGCTGCATTGGTTGCGTCGCCCGTCACCACAAACGAGGGAATGCCGTGTAGCTCAAACAATAGCTGCATGGCCTGCGCATAACCCACGCAAGACGCCAGTCCGCGAATCAATGCGCCATACACCGTGGCTACATCACCATTGCCATCGGTGAGGTCATCGCTATAGGTTGCACGCTGCACCACGTAATCATGCAGGGCAAGCTGAATGTCGAAGTCTGTGCCACCTTGCGGCACGGCAATGGCCTGTGCCGCTTGCGCCACAGCATACACGCGGCGTTGGTATTCCTCATGCGTCAGACGATATTGCGGCACAAAGGCCACCACGCGATCGTTTTGCGTGCGAATGCGGTAGTGCGTGGTGGAAATTTGAAAGAACATGGGTTGATCCAGGGTAATGGCGCTGAAGACTGCCCGCATGTCGTCTTCGGTGAGGTTGGGCATGGCAATGCTTTCGGGAAAATGCGGCAGCTGCTCAAAAATAGCGCGATAGGCCTGCTGTTGCAGCTGTGTGAGGTTGCTATAGTGATAACGAAATGTGCCGGCACGTTCCAGCTCAACCGGTTGGATGACGGGGGGCAATGTGGGCTGCGTTTGCACGGTGGGCAATGGCCGCAGCCAAGTTTCCACCTGTGCAGGCAGGCCGCCATTGAATAGCACCACCGCCAGCATCACCAAAATAACTGCTAGCAACGTAAACAGCGCAAACCAAGTGCAGCCGCTTTTTTTATGTTTAGTTTGGGGTTCGATGTTTTCGTCAAATAGTCCTTGTTGTTGATTCATGTGTGGCCTTTCTTCCACCTGCGGTGGGGCTTGGTCGCTTCGCTGTGTTCTATTATCGTTTCATAAATGAACATCGCCGAATGCGGCTAAAGTTTTTTGGTTACTGTTTCAAAAAAGTAACACAACTACACAACCTCGATTGTCAGCTCTTCCGGCTCGGCCAGCAGCGCCATAAGCATGTCGCGGCGGGCGAAGAAATCCGGGTGAGAGATGTCTGTGGTGAGGTTGCCGGTGAGATGGCCAAAGCGGGTCTCCAGCACGGCATGCGATTGCGCGTGGCGCGGCACCATGTGGGTACGTAGGATGTGCGCGAAAAGCTCAGCCTGGGCTTGTGGGCTATGCGTGCCCAAATAGCGCAGGTAACGCAGCAACATGTCGCCCTGCAAGCGCTGGCTACCCTCGGCTAGGGTGAGCGTGAAATCGCCGCGGTGGTCAATGTGTTGCGGTACTTGCACGGGTACCACACCCATAGCGTTGATAAAACGGATAAAGTCTGCGTCTCGCCCGGCAATGTAGCGCGCAGACGGTGTGTCGGTGAGGATATCCACTGCCTGCTGCAAACCGCGCACGCCGCCAGTGCGCAAGGCGGCATCCAGCAAACCTTCGCCGGCTGTGACAGGCTCAACGACAAAGCGGCGCTGAGTAATGTCTGCATGCAGCAAAAATACAAAGCGCAGGTGTTGCGCGGCATTATCGTGCACAGCGATGAGCAATGTGGTTTCGCCAGTGTGTGCCCAAGCATCGGGGTCATGGGCTTCGATGGTGGTGAGCTCGCGGTTGAATAAGTCATCAAAAAAGTCGCTGCGCTGCAATACGACCGCCGAAAGCACAGCGAGGGCAAACAATACCACGCCAAAACCCAGCGCAAACCGTGTGAAAACATCGCGCTTGCGCCTTTGGTCGGGATTAAATTCAATGTTGGGTTGCTTTTTCACGATACATCAACCTTTCCGTCGCTCGCTGTGCCCTCTTATTCGTACAGCAAAACCGCCGCCACGGCGGGCACCGCAATTTCACGGCCACAGGGCAGCCCATACGTTATATCATGCGCGTTGGCGTTTGCAATAACCGTCAGCGTGCCAACTTCATAGCACAGACAGCCCATGGCCGCGCTAATCATGCGAAATTCAGCGGTGAGGTCATGGCTGCGGCGCAGCTGGCCCAGCGTGCGATAGTGCTTTAGGAGGTCTTCGTCCTCGCTGCCCCAAGGATAACATGCACGGTTGAAGGGGTCTTGCCCGCCCTGCAGGCCAACTTCATCGCCGTAGTAAATGCAAGGGTTGCCGGGCAAGGTGAATTGCAGCGCCGCACAAAGTTTGAGCCGTTTGCGGGCGATGTCCAGCAAGTCAGCGGGGATTGGCGCAGGCTCGCGGCCGGGAGTTTGCCCTGCTAGGCGGTTCAAAATGCGCACGGTGTCGTGCGTGCCAATGTGATTCATCAACCCATGCAACGCGAATGGTGGATAGTGCTCCTGCTGGTGCATGATGACCTCACCGAGTTGCTCGGCTTGTGCGTGCAGCGCGAAGTCCACAATGGCGTTGGCGAGGGGGTAGTTCATCACGCTGTGCATTTGCCCGCCTTGCAGGAATCTGCGGCGGCCGCCGTGGCTGTGCTTGTTGCTGGCGTCTTCCCAAACTTCGCCCAGAATGTAGCTGTCGGGATTTTCCTGCTGCGCGGCGGCAAAGAGGCTGTCGAGGAAGACATCGGGCAGTTCGTCGGCAACATCGAGACGCCAACCGGCTGCGCCCGCTCGCAGCCAATGCCGCACCACGCCTTGCTGGCCATTGAAAAATTCCAGCACCGCGGGATGATCTTCGCGCAGTTCGGGCAGAATGTCGATGCCCCACCAGCTGGCGTAATCGTGCGGCCAGTTGTGGAAGGTGTACCAAGGGTAGTAGGAGGAATCCTGCGACTGTTGTGCGGACTCGAAATACACACTGCGCTTGCCGGTGTGGCTGAACACGCCGTCGAGAATCACACGAATGCCATGCAGGCGCGCTTGCTGGCACAGATAAGTGAAGTCGGCTTCGCGGCCCAGCAGTGGGTCAATTTGCAGGTAATCAGCGGTGTCGTAGCGGTGATTACTTTCGGCGGCAAAAATGGGGTTGAGATAGATGCAGGTGACGCCAAGCTCGGCGAGATCACTCAGTTTTTCGGTGATGCCGCGCAGGTCGCCGCCAAAAAAGTCGTAGTCGGTGATGCGGCCCTGTTCATCGGGTTTCCACTGGGGTTGGGTGCCCCAAGACGCTAAGTCGAGATTGAAAGTCGCAGTGCTGCGGGCGAATCTGTCGGGGAAGATTTGATAGATTACGCCGCCGCGCACCCAGTCGGGCAGCTGCATGGCGGGGTCGTAGACTGTGAGCTGCCACCAGCCGTCGCGGCCGATTTCACCTGCGCCACCGCCAGCGTGGCCAATGACCGCAGGGCCGTGCGAGCTTTCCACCGCAAAGCGATAGCGAAATAGACCGGGTTCGTCCACGGTGATGCTGACGCGCCAGATTTCTTCGTGTTCGCCTTGCATAGCTTGCCAAACAAATGCTTGAGTTTGTGTGTTTGTGCCGTCAAAGTCGCCCCAGTGCAGGATGACAGACGTGACATGAATATGCCGTGGCAGCACCACACGCAAGGTGAGGGTTTCGCCGGCGGGCAATGCGCCGAGCGGTGTTCTGTGATCTGCGTTGCGGGAATGGAAAATCATCTACTGAACCTCGTCGAATAATACAATATAGTCTCGCAGGTCTTGCTGCGGGGTGGCCACCACGGGAATAGCCGGACGGGCACGCCAAAAGTATTCGTGCAGATCATCTTCAGTGTCGCGGGTATCCACAGCAATGAAGTCTACGATATCCCACCAGTCGGTGGCCAGTGCCTGTGCACGAGTAAGCATGGGAATGACAGTGACTTCGCCTGCGGCATCCTGCGCCTGCAAGATGAAATCCGTGTTGTCAGTATCTAGGTCTCTTAGCAGGATATAGCTGACGGTGGCGTTGTATTCACCAAAGCGAGAAATTTCGCGGATGATGGCGAGCATGGCGGCCTCAGGCGTGCGCTGGCCGGTGTAGGCATTGTAGGTGTGCACCACGGCCACCACGCGCTGGCGCGAGCGCCGCACTAGGTCGAACAGCGTCCAGTTGGTGCGATGGCGCGCATTCACATTCCCCTGCCCCAGCGTGGAGCGATAGGTCAACCAGCCGTTAGCACACTTGAAAGTCATCACGGCCATATTGGTATCTAGCGCAGCGGCTTGCTGCTGCAATTGCGCGGACTGATAGCGGTCGTTCATCATAGCCATGGGCACATAAAAACTGCGCATAGGCTCCCAAGTTGGCTCAAGATCAGGCAGCTGCGGTCGCTCGGGTTCGGGCGGCGGTTCATCCTGCGGGATGTACTCCGCTGGTGGCTGCAAAGGTGCTTCGCTCACCTGTAAGAGGGCCTCCATGGCAACAAAGCCCACGGCTAGGGCTGTTGTGCCCAGCACGAGTGCCACCAGCGCACTCACCACGCGTTGGCGGCGTTTGCGCTTGCGCACTTTGTTTTCGGTTTGAAAGCCGTGCAGGTCGCCGTCCTGCGGGGCTTGGAAAAGATTGTTTGGCTGCATGGGCTTCTCCAATGCGTAATTCGTAATGCTTAATGCGTAATTTTAGAATAGTGACAGCCCGCCGGCAAAGCCGGTGAAGGCCAAGGCCAACAGACCGGTGTAGACAAGCGTAGCAGGCACACCACTGAACTGCGTGGGAATGGCTTTATTTTGGCGCAGCACGTGCATGCCGCTGTTCACCAGCAAGGTAACAACGTAAAACGCTACACCGGCGCCCAAGCCCATACCTAGCGCAAAGCCAATGGAAGTATTCGCACGCAGGTGAAGCAGCAAGGGTATGCTGATGACTAGAGTGTTGAGTGCTGCGGCACCAATCCGCTTTTGAAACAATAGCTTATGCTTGCTTGCGGGCAAAAAATGCACAACCAAGTTCACCAACAAGTAGAGCACCAGCAAAATGAAGGCGAAGATAAACGCGTGCCAAACAACTTGCATGCCGGGCAGCTGCGCACTGAAAATACCATAACGCCACGATAGCCACTCGAGGATGTCGCGCTGGCTGGTTAGCAAAACGTTGACTCCCAAGTTAAGCAGCGCAGACACCGCCGAAAACACCGAAATGAGCGCGGAAGTCAGCACGATTTCACTGTTGCGTTGGGCCGCGCGCAACATTTCGCTGGCACCTAGGCCGCCGCTAAACAGCAGGTTGTGCAAAAACACGGCGTAAATGGCACCGTTAATCATATACATGATTTCACTCATCGCGTGCACCTCCTTGGAATTCGGCCAGCAGTTGCTCAATGGTCAGATCATCGAGCCTGGGGAACTCACGGGTGAAATTAGACGTGGCTGGTTCAAACAACACCGACACCGGCTTTGGCTCGGCCTCAGGCTGGGCCTCTTCTTGCTGTGATTCGGGCGCAGGCTCATCGTCTGGCTTGCGGCTTTTTTCGTATTCATCGGCAGCATTGAGCAGGTGGTGGATTTTCTCCAAACGCTCTTGGCGGTCTTCGGGGCAAAATTCCATGGCTTCGTCAGCATCGGTGGTGATGCCACGTTGGCTGGTCCACTGCAAAATGGTTTTGAGCGCAGCGGCCAAAAAGCCCAGCAGCAAAAAGCCGCCAAAGGGCATCCAAAAGCCACGAATGCGCATGGTTTCGGTTAATTCAACGCCAAAGAGGCTACCATGACCAAGACCCTCACGCAATAAACCCATAATAATCATCACAGCGGTGAAACCCACGGCGTTCACCAAGGCATCGCGCACACTGGCACGCAAGTTGTTGTATACCGCAAAGCGTTCACAACGCACCGCAGCAATGGAGCTGGTGGCCATCAGCGGCAAAATGGCACGCAGCATCAGCAGGTCAACTACATCGGTTTGGCCAACTACACCGCCCCAGACTTCAAACAGCATGCCCGCGCCAAACGCAAAAATAATGCCGATAGCAAAGTACACAGCGGTGCGTGCCCAAGAATGCCATTTCTTTAACCAAAGCGAGGCCACCATTTCGCAAATAAGCAAGTGAATGGCGGTCACTAGGGAAAACCACAGCGCCATGCGCAAACTGGTGGTGGCGATAATCGCAGGGGTGAGACCAATGGCCTGCACCAGCATGGGATTATCTAGCCATGCACCGCGCAAAACAGATTCACGCTTGACGCGTTTTGTTTGTTTAGGCATCGGCGGCCTCCGTTTCTTCCGCTTGTTTTCTGCGGAAAATCTTTTGCTGCTGCCATTCATCCTGCAGGCGATAAATCGCGGGCAAGGCGGCATTGGCCAGCAAAATGGCAAACACTACGTTTTCCTCAAATGTGCCTAGGTGGCGCAGCAGGATAGTCAACCCGCCGGCCAAGACACCAACCACCAAACGGGTGTGCCAGCGGCTGGGTAAGGTAGAAGGCTCCTGCAATAAAAAGATGGCCGCAAACAACAAGCTGCCCGAAACCAGTTCCATGCCAATGGAAGCCAGCCGAAGATTCATAGTCATGCCGTCAACACCGGGGCTAACACGTGGGAACAGGAAGGCAAGTGCAGCAACGGCAACGATGAATCCCAAACTGGCCATGGCATAGCTGCGGCGGCTTTTCAGCAATAGCATCACCACCAACAACACGACCATTACCAGCACAACACCTGTGCCCATGGGCCCTACCGTGTGCCCAAATAAAATCCTGAAAAAATTATTGGGCGTGATGGCGTTTTCGCCCAAATTTAATAGCAAAGCCATGGAACGGCTGCGCACGGGTGCCACAACTTCGCTTGCGGTGAAGGTGAACACGCGGTGCGGAAAGCATGCCGTGAGGAATGCAAACCCGGCAGCCGCAGGTGAAAAAGGCATATGTTTGGTGCCGCCAAAGGGGATTTTGACGACCAAAATGGCAAAGACCGAACCCAGCGCGGCGTACCACACGGCGTAGTTGCCCAGCATGTCATATTGCTCCGGCGGGGCGATGAAGGCGGGTAGCATGCAGGCTATCCACAGCCCAACCACCACGGCGTTCCAGTCGCCTAGGGTGTTTTTACGCAAGAAAAGGCGACCGAACAATAGCTCAGCGAGCACGGCGGCTAATACTGAAACAACCGCCACATGCAGGGCAGATGCCCCATAGTAAAAATAACCCAGCAGCAGCAACGGCAGCGTGAGCGCAAGCGAGGTGAGATTCCAGCGGCGGGCATCGCGATTGGTGGCCAGACGCTGTTTCCAACGGGGTTGTTGGTTTTGTTTTGGCATGTTTAATACTCCTGTGGGGATGTTGAGATATCCCAAAAAAATGCATGTTCGCTAACTGTTTCCAACTTTGGCAACATCTTTGTATTGCACACAGCGTGTCCATTCTATATGATAGTAGTAGGGCGGCGAAGGCGCCGCAGACTCATCACACTTTTTTCTTGCAACTGCGCGACCCATGAACGACCCATGCGGTCGTTCCTCTATTGAAAAAGGACGGTACTACCTGCTTATGAGAATTGAAGCCTTAACGGGCAGCAAGGTTGTGGTGGAACTTAACGCCAACGACATGCAACAGCTCAACATCACCTATGACGCCCTTGATTACGCCGACGTGGACACGCGCCGCGTGATTTGGATTATCCTTGACCATGTGCGCGAAAGCACCGGCTGCGACATTGACCCCAGCGGCCAACTGCTCATTGACGCCATGCCCCGCCCCGATGGCGGCTGCATTTTGTTCTTCACCATCAAAAGCGGCGAAAGCGCGCTTGAGCTTCTTTCCTGCCCCAGCCAACGCGTGCTGCGCAAACAACAACAGCTGTTGATTACCTTTGAGTTCGACAGCATTGATGCACTGCTGGACTGTGCGGCAGCCTATGCACGCATGCATGGCGACGAACACGACCGCTTGTTTAGCCAAAGCGAACTATATCAACAGGGCTTGCAATATCGCCTGTTGCTTTCGCCCGCCCAACAATCCGATGCCCTGCAGCAGTTTTTTTGTGAATTTGCACGCTGCTGCGGCGAAAACATCCTCACTGCCGCACAAACCCGCGAGCACTGGCAGCCAATTGGTCAACAGTGCTTCGCCCATTTGGGCGGCGGGGTACATCACCAGCCGCCGCGGCAGAAAAAAATCGCGCTGAAGCCGGGGAATGTGTACAGTAGTGTATAGTGATTAGTGTATAGTGATTAGTGCACAATGACGAAGCTCAGCGATGGCTTGGGCGCAGTCAGGCGCGTTGAAGATGGCGCTGCCGGCAACGAAGCAATTTGCACCGGCGGCGTAGGCTTGGGTGATGGTTTGAGTGGTAATTCCGCCGTCAACTTGGATGGTGATATCTAGGTTTTGGCGGCGGATTTCTTTGCGTAGCTGGCTGATTTTCTCCAGCATATCCGACATAAACGCCTGGCCGCCAAAGCCGGGCTCAACAGTCATAATCAGCACCATGTCCAGCTCGTGCAGGTAGTTTGCAATGGGCCGTAGCGGCGTGCCGGGTTTGAGCGCCAAGGCCACCCGTTTGCCCGCCGAGCGCACCTGCACCACGGCGTCCATGAGCTGGGCGCGAGTGAGGGTTTCGGCATGCAGGGTGATTTGATCAGCACCGGCGGCGAGGAAATCGCCGAGGTGTTTCAGCGGCTCGCTGATCATCAAATGTACATCGAACAGCAAGTTGCAATGCGAACGCAAGGCTTTAATAATCGGCGCGCCAAAGGTAATGTTGGGCACAAAGTGGCCGTCCATCACGTCCAGATGCAGCCAGTCGGCGCTGGCGGTTTGCATGCGAGCAGCTTCTTCACCCATGCGTGTGAAGTCGCAGGCAAGCATGGATGGTGCGATTAAAACGTTAGCATTCATGTCCATAATAATACCTCTCCTGCTCTTGAGTTAGGTTGTCGGTTGCGCCACCGAAAAAGACCAACGCTCGAGCCGCAACGTCTAGGTCAATTTCACGCGGAACAGGCAATAGCATTTCATCGAATTTCACATGGCGGTTGTCCGCAAGATGCTTGGCGCTAAGCGCTTGAATGGCAAAGCTCATGTCCATGATTTCAGCGGGGTGGCCATCTCCAGCGGCCAAGTTTACCAGGCGACCTTCTGCCAGCAAGTTTAGCCAGTTGCCATTGGGCATTTGATAGCCCACGATGTTGTGACGCATGTCGCGTTTATCCACGGCAAGGGCTTGCAGGGCTTTGACGTTGACTTCCACATCAAAATGCCCGGCGTTGCAAAGAATTGCGCCGTCTTTCATGGCTGTAAAGTGTTCGGCCTTTACAACGTCGCAACAACCTGTTACTGTGATGAAGACATCACCCTGCGGAGCCGCTTCTTCCATACGCATCAAGGAAAAACCGTCCATAATGGCCTCGATACCCTTGATGGGATCGATCTCTGTAACGATGACACGCGCACCCAAACCTTTGGCACGCAAGGCCACGCCCTTGCCACACCAACCATAACCTGCGACCACCACAGTCTTGCCAGCAATGATGAGATTGGTGGTTTTGTCGATGGCATCGAACACACTTTGGCCGGTGCCGTAGCGATTATCGAACAGATGCTTGCAGTCGGCGTCGTTCACGCGAATCATGGGAAAGCGTAAGTCACCGCGCTGCGCCATAGCTTGCAGGCGCAGGATGCCGGTAGTGGTTTCCTCGCAGCCGCCGATGACAGTCGCGCACAATTGCGGGTATTCATTGTGCATGGTGGTGACGAGGTCGCCGCCGTCGTCGATGATAAGCTGCGGGCCGATCTTCAGCACCTCGCGCACGTGTTGCTGATATTCATCTTCAGTGGCATTGTACCACGCGAACACGTGCATGCCTTGGTCGACCAAGGCTGCGGCGATGTCATCTTGGGTGCTAAGCGGGTTGGAACCCGTGACCCACATCGTTGCGCCGCCTGCCGCCAGAACTTGACACAGATAGGCCGTTTTGGCCTCCAAGTGCACAGAAAGCGCGATATTGAGCCCTGCGAATGGTTTGGATTGCGCGAACTCTTGCTCAAGCCCGCGCAGCAGGGGCATATTGCGGCGCACCCAGTCAATTTTTTGGTGGCCAGTTGAGGCTAGTGCGATGTCTCTGATTTGGCTCATGCTTGCCACAACCTTTCTGCGATAGTTTGCGCTTGATAGCGCACGCGCTCTTCGTCGATTTTGGTGAGCTGCCCGTTTTCATAGAGGATTTCGCCATGCACCATGGTCAGCTCAACGTCGCTGCCCTGCGCGCCATAACACAATGCAGCTAAGGGTTTACTCTGCGGCGTCCAGTGTGCTTGATCACAGTTGAGCATGGTTAAATCTGCTAACTTGCCGGCTTCAATCGAGCCGGTTTGGCTGTAAAGGCCAAGAGCTTTACTCCCGCCAGCAGTGGCGATTTGTAAGCCCTGTGCGGCGGGCATGAAAGCTGCGTCTTCATTCACGCCTTTGTGCAGCAGACAAAGATAACCCAGCTCGCGCAGCATGTTTTGGCTGTTGTTGCTGGCTGCGCCGTCGGTGCCTAGGGCAACGTTGATGCCGTGTTCGAGCATTTTCTTCACGGGCGCGACGCCGTTGCCCAGCTTGAGATTGCTCACCGGATTGGTGACGATGCTCACGCCATGTTGGGCGGCAAGCTGCATGTCGCTTTCGGCCATGTATACACAGTGCGCGGCCAGCACAGGTTGCTGGAACAACCCGGCGGCGTGCATGTATTCAAAGGGCGTTTGGCCATGTTTTTCACGCAGTTGAGTGATTTCGTCGCGGCTTTCGCCCAGATGCGTATGGATGGGTAGGTTCAGCTCTTTTGCTAGGGCGGCGATTTGCGCAACATAGTCCGGCGAGCAAGTGTAGGGCGCGTGCGGCGATAATGCGAACGTAATGCGCTCGTGCCCGCGATGCTGATTGATTGCTGCCACTGCTTGGTCGATTCTGCTTTGGCCTTTTCCGTCGTTGTCGTTCAATCCGCGTGAAAGCATGGCCCGCATGCCGCTTTCATCCACTGCGCGAACCATTTCGTCGGTGGGAAAGTACATGTCTGCAAAGCAAGTGGTGCCTGTGCGCAGCATTTCGCAGCATGCAAGCATGGTGCCCCAGTAGACATCGTCCGGTTGCAGGCGCGCCTCCATAGGCAGAATATTATCAAACAACCAAGGCATGAAGGGCAGGTCGTCGGCGCGGTGGCGCAGCAAAGTCATGGCGGCGTGGTTGTGGGCGTTGACTAGGCCGGGGATGAGCAACTTACCGGCACCGTGTATGGTCTTGTCCGGCATGAAATCAAGCGGACAGGTTCCCACATGCGTGATACGCGCGCCGTCCACGCAAACATCACAACGCCGCACCGCAAGGGAATTTTCATGCGGCACAACGGTATTGATTTGACTGAATACAATTCTCATGATACTATTATACCACATTGTGCCGAAAAGTGCAAGGGGGAGATGAGACACATAGGGCCGGATTTTTGAAAATGTTGTTCTTGAAACCCGAGAAAACAGACGCAATAAAAAAAGACTAACCGCTCCCCGTGTGCAATGGGTAGCGGTTAGTCAATTCCAAACGCGGAGATAGCGTAGGGTATCATTTATCTTTTACCTTAAAAAGCTCAATCAATGCTCGTGGCGTTAAGCCAATATGACGCTTAAAATCTTGGGTAAAATGTGCTTGATCGTAGTAGTTTAAAGATTCAATCACGTCGCTTGCAGTTGTGTCCGTGGTGGTCAAAAGGCGCAAGCATTTTTGAAACCGAAGCACCGTCAACACCATCTTTGGCGTTAGCCCATAATGCTTGGCAAAAATCCGCTGACATTGCCGGCTTGAATATCCCAACAATTGATAAAGTTCCAACGTTGACGTCGGTGGTTGCTCCGCTAATTCATCAAATAATAACGTGTAACGATTAGGCGTATGATCACGGGTTAATTGACGAACGTAATCAATTAAAAAGACCTTCGCTTCTTCGTAAGAAAGCGAAAAAAAAGCGGCTTCATCAAAATTGCCATCCACTTCACTAAGGGGTAAAAATTGATCCATCATGGAGCTGGCATCAATTCCCGTTAGCTGATGAAAAGCGCCTGGCTTCAAGCGCACACCAAAGTTACGAAATGGGAACTCCCACATAAATTGATAATCGGTCTGACTGAGCCCGCCATATCCAATCCATTTGTTAACTAAATCAAAGCCTAAATCAATCGTTCCTTGCGTGAGAATGATTTGCGCCAAATTAGATGGTTCAACCGTGCGAGAATAAGCTTCAAATACATAAATTGAAAAATCCTGTAAGGTTGGAACGACCGTTTCAGAATAAGCAATGTATTTGGCAAAATCTGTTGACAAAAGATGGGGAATTTGAATGGGATAATACATGATAAGCTCCTTATGATTATACTTATACCACAATAAAGAAGCTCTGTCAAGGAGAAATTGTGTTTCTATGCGGTTTTGCGCAGGCACTGCACAATTTCGCCGATGTACATGCGGTGGTGGTCGCCGTCGTAGTAGTCGGCAATGCGTGGGTCAACAAAGCCTGTGGAGTCAATATCTTGCGCGTGCAGCTTGCGGCACACGAGCACCAAGTCAGCTTGCGCGGGGAAGATTGCATCGCCCTCGACCTGCGGCGTCAGCCCTGCTTGCGCGATTTTGTCGCCGTCACGCCCGCTGATTTTGCCGCACAGCGCAAGGGTTTCTTTGGGCAACCCAAATGCGAGGGTGAAGTAGTCCTGCTGCTGCATGAACTGGTAGGTATAACGCTGCGGGCGCACAAACACAAAGGCAACATCGCGCCCCCACATTTCGCCCACACCGCCCCAGCTAATGGTCATGGTGTTCCAGTGGTAGGATTCTTCACATGAGTTACTCGCGTGCCGCTGATTCTCAAGCGACGCAAGCTCCGCACGCGATGTGTGAGCGGCGACTCGCCGCCCAGCACTCAATAGTGCCCAGTCGTCGGCGATGAGTTTAACTGGATGCGCAGTATCACGAATGTTGATTGTTTCAAATGACATGAATAGGCCTCCTTTTCCAGCTTATAGATATGCGAAACGGGCTTCGGCTATGCCGAAACCCGTTTGCTTAAGTCAGTTGTTTAGTAGGGCAGAGCACCGCTGCCGAACAGGTTGCCGAACCATTCGATGAGCATGGGGATGCCGGTGAACAGGTCACGAAGGCCCACGCCTACCAAGTGCAGTGCACGACCGAGTGCTGCGAGTGTTTCAAAAATTGCGAACATAATCATATCTCCTTTTCATTTTTAGCTGGCTTCAACACCAACTACGGCATAGTTTATCACAAAATTGTAAGCTTGTCAAGTTTTTTTTGCAAAAATTGCGGGCGAATTCTCATCCACCCGCAGGAGCTATTTTTTTCTGCGGCTAAAGAAGCCACCACTGCCGCCCTTGCTGTCATCCACAATGGGCGGCTGCTTGGGTTGCGCAGCCGTTGCCGTTGCAGGGTATACATGCTTGAGCTGCTCGAACAGCGGGTTTTCCTTGTTGCTGACCTTGGGCACTTGCACTTGCAAGCGCACGAATAAGTCGCCACGCCGCCCGCCGCCTTGCAGCACGGGAATCCCTTTGCCGCGCAGGGTGAGGATAGTGCCTGGTTGGGTGCCCGCCACTAGGGTGTAGTCCGTGGGTTCGTCTAGCGTGGGGATTTGCAGGGTGTCGCCCAAGGCGGCCTGCCAAAACTGCACGGTAACCTCGCACCACAGGTCAAAACCTTCACGCTCGAAAATCTCGTGAGGACGCACGGCCACATGCACCAGCAAGTCTCCCGGTGGGCCACCGTTTTGGCCACGGTTGCCCTCGCCGCCAACACGTAGTGTTTGCCCGTTATCAATGCCCGCGGGCACGGTGAAATCCACCGATGTGCGTTTTCGCACACGGCCACCCCCGCGACACGTAGAGCAAGGCTGCTCGATAATCTTGCCTTTGCCGGCACACTTGGCACAGGTTTTTGCGCTGCTGATCATCCCAAAGGGCGTGGCCTGCTGCACGCGCACCTGACCGGTGCCGCGGCATTCATCGCAGGACCTAGTCGCGCTGCCTTTGGTGGCACCGGTGCCGCTGCAATCGCCGCAGACCTCAACGCGGTTGAGCTCCTTGCTGCGTTTGCAGCCCTTGGCGGCTTCCTCAAAGCTGATGACGATGCGCTCCTCTAGGTCGGTGCCTTGGCGGGGCGCGTTGGGGTTTTGCGTGCGCCCGCCACCGAAACCACCGCCGAAGAAGTTGCCGAACAGATCGCCCAAGTCGATGTCTACGCCACCGCCGAAACCACCGCCGCCAAAGCCGCCACCGAATGGCCCGCCTGGACCGCCACCCATGTTGGGATCAACCCCTGCATGACCGAATTGGTCGTAGCGAGATTTTTTTTGTGGGTCGCTGAGCACATCATAGGCCGCGTTGACCTCTTTCATGCGCTCTTCGGCTTGTTGATCGCCGGGGTTAAGGTCGGGGTGATATTGCTTGGTCATGGCGCGGTAGCCTTTTTTGATTTCGTCTTCGCTGGCACCACGCCGCAGGCCAAGCACCTCGTAATAGTCACGTTTATCAGCCATGTGACCCTCTTTCCTACTCCTACTTCACTCGCCTATTCGGCTTGCGGAATATCATCATCTTCTGCGTCCACAAACTCTTCGCCGCCTTCGGCATCACCCTGCGGGGCGGCTTGGGCATAGAGTTTTTCGCTGATGGCAAAGAATTTTTGTTGCAGTTCTTCCATGCGAGATTTGATGAGGTTCGTGTCTGCACCTTGCAGCGATTCACGCAGGCTCATCACTGCAGCTTCAATGTCGCTGATGTCGGCATCTTCGAATTTGTCGCGATTTTCGCTGATCATTTTTTCGGTTTGATAGACGATTTGGTCGGCCTCGTTGCGCAGATCAACTTCTTCGCGGCGCGCTTGATCTTCGGCGGCAAATTGCTCGGCTTCTTCCACAGCTTTGGCAATGTCATCTTTGCTCATGTTGGTGGAGCTGGTGATGGTGATGGATTGTTCTTTGCCGGTGCCGAGGTCTTTGGCGCTCACATTCACAATGCCGTTGGCGTCGATGTCGAAGCTCACTTCAATTTGCGGCACACCGCGACGTGCGGGGGGAATACCATCCAAAATGAACCGCCCAAGCGTCTTGTTGTCGCGCGAGAACTGGCGCTCACCTTGCAGCACGTGGATGTCTACCTGCGGTTGGTTGTCGCTTGCGGAGCTGAACACTTGGCTGCGCTTGGTGGGGATGGAGGTGTTGCGCTCGATGACTTTGGTGCACACTTCGCCCATGGTTTCGATGCCCAGCGAAAGCGGGGTAACGTCCACCAGCAGCAGGCCTTTGTTGATGTCGCCACCGAGCAAACCAGCTTGCAACGCTGCGCCCAGTGCGACGCATTCGTCGGGGTTAACGCCTTTGAAGGGTTCTTTGCCCATGAAGGCTTTTACGGCATCTTGCACGGCGGGGATGCGGCTTGAACCACCCACCATAATCACTTTGTTGATTTCGCCCACGCTAAATTTGCTGTCGGCAATGGCTTGGCGCACGGGCACCATGGTTTTTTCCACCAAGTCGGCAGTCAGCTCGTTGAACTTGGCGCGAGTGAGGGTGACTTCCATGTGCTTGGGTCCAGTGGCATCTGCGGTGATGAAGGGCAGGCTCACATTGGCTTGGGTGAGACCTGACAGTTCAATTTTCGCTTTTTCGGCGGCTTCTTTCAGGCGTTGCATGGCCATTTTGTCGCCGCGCAGATCAATGCCTTGGTCGCGCTTGAACTCTTCTGCCAGCCAGTCGATGACGCGTTGGTCGAAGTCGTCGCCGCCCAGAGCATTGTTGCCGGCGGTGGCTTTTACCTCTTGCATGCCGTCGCTAAGCTCAATGACGGAAACGTCAAAGGTGCCGCCGCCGAGGTCGTATACCATGATTTTTTGGTCTTCTTCTTTGTCCACGCCATAGCTGAGCGCGGCAGCGGTTGGCTCGTTGATGATGCGCTTGACTTCGAGGCCGGCGATTTGCCCGGCATCTTTGGTGGCTTGGCGTTGGGCATCGCTGAAGTAAGCCGGCACGGTGATGACGGCTTGGGTGACGGTTTCACCCAAGTATGCTTCGGCGTCTTGCTTGAGCTTTTGCAAAATCATGGCCGAAATTTCTTGCGGGTTGTAGTTCTTGTCGTCGATTTTCACCGTGAAGTTGGTGCCCATTTGGCGTTTGATGGATGCAATGGTGCGGTCCGGGTTGGTGATGGCTTGGCGTTTGGCCACGGTGCCCACCATGCGCTCGCCGGTTTTGCCAAATGCCACGACACTTGGTGTGGTGCGTGCACCCTCGGCGTTTGCGATAACCACGGCCTCGCCGCCTTCGATGACTGCCACGCAGCTGTTGGTTGTGCCTAAGTCAATACCTATGATTTTTGCCATGTGATTTATCCTCCTGATGTGTGTAGATTGTGTTGTGGTTTATGTCGTGCGGCGCGTGGTACGCACCGCCTATCACGTGTGTGAACGGGGTCAGTTCGCCACCCCAACCATCGCCTCGCGGATAACCCGGTCTTTCATGCGATAGCCCTTGGAGTGCACTGCCATAATCGTATTCGCGCCGAAGTTTTCATCCTCCACATGCATCACGGCGTTATGGCAGTTGGGGTCAAATTCCTCGCCTGCCTCGCCGAATGCTGCGACATCGTTGGCGGCAAACATGGCCACGAATTGCTCGAAAATCATCTGCACGCCCTGCTTGTAGTCATCTATATTGCCGTCTGCACAAGCTGCACGCTCAAAATTATCCATCAACGGCAGCAGCTGCTTGAACAGCTCAGCGCGGGCATTTTGCCAAGCCTGCTCGGTGTCTCGCGCGGTACGTTTTTTGTAGTTGTCGAACTCCGCGGCCAAGCGCAGCAGTTGATCTTTGCTGGCCTTTAGCTCCTCCACCACGGGGTCGAGCAGCAGCTCTTCGTCTTGCTCAAGTTCTTGTTCTATGTTTTCACTCATTCGTCCAGTCCTCCTGTTAACATGTCGCCCAGCAAGGCTGCGATAAATTGCAGCCCGGGGATGATTTTTGCATAGTCCATGCGCTGTGTGCCCACCACGCCCAGCACACCGCCCACGTCGCCGCCAATGGCATAAGGCGAAACGAGCATCGTCGTGCCCGGTTGCAGCAGGCCTTCACCCCCCAGCAAAACCGTAACCTTTGCGGGCGAAAGCTGCGCCGCGTGTTGGGTAATTTGCTGCACATTGAGTTGTGGCGGCAGGTGATGTTGCCCCACCACGACCTCACGGGTTGCGACTTCGTCAGCCAGTTCGGCTGTGCAAATGAGCAGCGGTGCAACAGCGAGCAGATGCACGCCCGCCATGGCTACCAAAGACTGCACGCCTGCCTGAGTGAAAGCATCCAACCGACGGCCAAGCATGTGTTCGCGCACGATATTAGTGAATACATCTAACACTGCGGGGCTCAATTCACATTCGCAGCGCACCACGCGGCTTTTCACCGCGCCATTGCTGGCTTGCAGTGCCAGCATCGCCATGGTGCGGCTAAGCGGCGCGATCTCTACCCGTTTAATGCGCACTTCAACACCTGCGGCGGGCACACACAGTGCCGCACATGCGGTGAGTTCCGCCAGCAGCTTGCCTGCGTTTTCTAGCAGACGCTCGGGTTCGCGGGCACGGTCGCGCAGCTGTTGTTCAAGCCGCACGCGTTCTTCGGGCAGTAGTTCACGCTGTGGCAGCAGATGGTCGATATAGTATCGATAGCCCTGCGGCGAGGGGATGCGACCAGCGGAGGTGTGCGGTTGCTCCAAATAGCCTGCTTCGGCTAGTTGCGCCATTTCGTTGCGAATAGTGGCGGAGGACACGTCGTCCGGCAACACTTCCATCAAGCGTTTGCTGCCCACGGGTTCGCCCGTTTCGTTGTAAAGTTCAACCACGGCGGCCAAGATGCGCTGTTTGCGCGTGCTGGTCACATGCCTCACCTCCCCCTGCGTTAGCACTCATGCTATGCGAGTGCTAGCCTACTTAATATCATAACCGCAAACGGGCGGTTTGTCAACCGCTTAAATGTAAAGCTTTTGTGAAATGTCGTTCATATATCGCCATTTGCACAAAAATTCTCAGCAATTGCCTGCCACATACAGCACTGCCACAACGAGGGGCCAATCAATGCCCTGCGACAGCGAGATGTAACCCACACCTGTTGCCATGGCAAACAGCACCACCAACGAAATCGCTAGGCTGATGTTGGCGGCCGTTGATTCGTGCAGGCAGCGACATAGCGCGTAATAAACCGCCCGCCCGCCATCCAGTTGGCGCACAGGCAGCAGGTTGAACAGCGCAAAACCCAAGTTAATGAGTGCGGCGTCTTGCCAGCCAACGGCATAACACAGCACCGCAAGGGCGATGCTCACCGCAGGGCCTGCAAAGGCGATGATAATCTCCCTGCCAAAACTGAGCGTTAAACCCGGCGGGCACTCAATGCGCACACCGGCAGCCGCAAAACACACGCGATTGGGTCGCGCACCAAAGCTGAGCATTGCCGCAAGATGCCCAAGCTCATGCAGCGCAGCAAAAAAAAGCCCCAACCCGATTTTCTCGGCCATGTTGAGGCTTAGGCACAGCACCACCATACCCACGAAATACACGCTGATGCTGACGGGCGTGCGGCGTTTGCCCAGCTTAATCGTCATAATACTCTTCGGGCAAATCTGCATATGCCCCTGCAATTTCATCTTCTGCTTGTGCCTCAGTTGCGCTTTCCGACTCACGGTGCGGCGCAACCACGTAGATATCCTCGCGCAGATTGCCAAACACGCCGCCCACGGCCGCCCACACCTCACGCACCGACATGTCCGTTTGCATCATCGCGCTATAGCTATTTTGCAGCTGCCGATAAATATTGGGCATAACCCCGCGTGCCAGCAACAGCAACAGCAACAGCGACACGCAGGCGATGCCCTGCACCAGCAAGACTTTCGCGAAAGTGTTTCTGGGGCGTTCGGCAAAGATGTCATCGTCATCCACCGCGGATTCATAGCCCGCCGCCACGCGCTCACTGCCGCGAATCTGCCGCCGCGCCTCCCGCTGGGCACGGATTTCCTCATAACGAGCGTTGTTGTAACTTTCCATGTTTATCCACACTTTCCATTTGTACTGTTACAAGCTATGCGCATAGTTCAAAAAAAATGTTTGACACCATAACTTTGCGCAGCACATACAATGTGATGAGTTATTTTGTACCTTAACATAGAGGAGAAACGCTGATGAATCCTTTCCAAAACTTCAACCAACCAACAAATCCGCAAAGTGGCACCCAATTCCGCTACCCCAACTTTGCCATCAACAGTGCCGGCTGCTGTGAACCTTGCAGCGGTGGTGCAACAGGCCCCACAGGGCCAACTGGGGCGCAAGGTTATCCCGGGCCAATGGGGCCAATGGGATATCCCGGGGCAACGGGCGCAACAGGCTACACCGGAGCCACCGGTGCACAGGGCTACACCGGGGCGACCGGTGCCACCGGGCCAATCGGCCCAACTGGGCCAGGCCTTGAATGCATCATACACGACTATACCTACGCCCTGCAATTCGACAACACCATCGCTGTCATCGACCAAAACACGATGGAGCTAGTTGACACGTTCGCATTGCCGGCCGCAGAATTTGGCCAAAGCCATTTTCTTTCTGCCAACCCAAACACCAACGAGCTGTATGCCGATTCTAACCAAAACCTGCTAATCATCAACGCAGAAACAGGTGCTGTGCAGGCGCTGCCGTTGCTTACTGGCTCATTCATTGGCATGACACCTTATGTCAATATTACAGCCAATAAAATTTACGTGCAAAGCCCCGAGGGCTTGTTTGTGCTGGACGGCACCACCCACGAAGTGCTTGCCACGCTTGACAACTTGGGCAACAACTTCACGCCCGACAATCTCACCGGCAATTCCTATGCCATGGACAACGGCTTTAATGAAAACATTGTTTTCGTCATCAGCGGCAACACAGATGAAGTGATTGGTCAAATCAACTTCCCCAATGAAGCATTTATCTCGATATTGACCATCGACCCGGAACGCAACCGCCTTTATGCGTTCAGCCAGTTTGATGAAGTAGTTTATGTTGCCGACACCACCACGAACACGGTAATCAATAGTTTCTCCGTTGGCAGCAACGGCAATGTTAGCTGGATGCAAGCAAACCCAAGTCTCAACATATTATATTTTGTTTACGGCTTTGGGCCTTCTTTTGTGGCAGCCTATGATGCCAGCACAGGCGCAGAACTTTATACAACGCCCTTTCCAACAGGTGTTGGCAACTTCAGGGTTGACCCGGCAAACGGCCGAATATTCCTCCATGGCGCAACAGGAATCCAAGCCTATCAAGGCAATGCGGACGGCAGCCTGACCTGGCTTGGCGAAGCTCCAGCATCTGCACCAATTTGGGCTTTTGACTTCTTACATGAAGAGATTTGCCCGTCTGGCCCAACCGGACCGACTGGACCGCAGGGCGAGCCCGGCGAGACTCCCCATATCGGCGATGACGGCAACTGGTGGATTGGCGACACGAATACCGGCATCCCGGCAAAAGGACCAACCGGACCAACCGGACCAGGGCTAGAATGCGTAATTGAAAACTTTGTCTATGCATTGCAGGCCGACGGCACCATTCAGGTGATTGACCTAGAAACCAACGAGCTAGTTAACAGCATCACGGTGCCCGGAACCACTTTGCCGCTGGGCATTGCAACAAACCCCGCAAGGCGAGAACTTTATGTGGTGAATGAAAACCAGCTGTTTGTGATTGACACGCAAACCGGCGATGTCACGCAGGTGATTGGCCTGCCCCAAAACACAACCGGCGTCGCCTACAACGAAGTAGCCGACAAAATTTTTGCCGAAAGCGTCGCTATCGACTTTTTAACCACCGTCATCGATGGCACAACCAAAGAAATTCTCTCCACACTCCCGCTCGTGGCAGGCATTACGCCCGATAATCTCACAGGCAATAGCTATGGCATGCAATTGCTGCCCAACCTCATCAATAACCAGCTTGTTGCGATTGACAGCAATGGCACAATCTTCGATCATATATCACCGCCGGACGGAGTATCGTTTACAACTTTCCCCGCATTGGACGCTGCACGCAGCCGGTTATATGCCGTTTCGGAAAACACAGCTTATATTATTGACACTTCAACCAATGAAATCGTTGATGAGTTCCCGCTAGAGGATGTGCCGGGTTTCACGTGGCGAGTGCTAGTGAGCCCCAACCTAAATTTTCTGTACGTTGTTTCTGCAACCGGGGACACTCTGGGCCCGGTTTATGCGACCGCGTATGACCTGAACACCAACACTGCACTGCACACCACCAACTTGGGCGTGTTTTGGGCTGACCTCATGCTGGGGATTGATTTTGATGAAAAAACCGGGCGCCTGTTTGTGTTCAACACAGCCACTGAAGCCACAGAGATTTATCAAGGCAATGCAGATGGCACATTAGCGCACCTAGCAAGTGTACCCGGCACAGTGGTAACGAGTTACGCGTTTAGCCACATTAACATTTGCCCCACAGGCCCAACAGGAGCAGCGATTTACCCGCCCACAGCCCAAAAATAAAGAACGCACTAGGCAGCCAACAGTTTGCCCGGCGCGTTTAGTTGTATATATTCAATCACACGTTCCAACTCATCTGCAAAGCGGAAATGGATAGTGATTTCTTTATCTTCATGTACATAAATCTTGTCCACCAGTTCGAGCAACATAGGGCGGTCGAGGGCTTGCAGGTTGCGATGCTTGGCAAAGTGAGTGAACACAGGATTTTCTCGTGTCACGCCCTGCCCCATGCGATGCTGTTCTTCTTCAAGGGTTGCGATAGTAGCCACAAGCTGTACAATCTGTTCCTCGAATTTCGTCTTCATGCGACGATGGTCGTCACGGGTGATGTCGCCGGACTGCCACGCCATGTAAAGATTGTCGGCAAAACCGCGCGTTTTCTCAACTTCTCGCTGCTTGTCACGCAGCATTTTCTCAATGCGCTTGGACTTGGTGTCAACCACGGGTGCCTGATTGATTTTATCTACTGCCTCGCCCAGCGAATCCACCAGCGCAACCTGCGCTTGAATCGCCATCAACACAGCTTCTTCTAGGCGATCAATACGAATGGAGTGCCGAGTACACTTCGTCTTAGATTTTTCGCTGTATGTGCGGCACATATAGTACACGCTGCTTTTGCCGCTATGCTTGCGTTGCAGAGCTTTTTGGCAGTCGCTGCAGCGCATAAAGCCCGAGAATAGATGCACCGTGCGTTCGCCGTTCGGGGTGCGGGTATCGCGTTTTAACACACGCTCCAGAGCCTCATATTCCTCCTGCGTGAAGATAGCCTCGTGGGTGTTTTTTACAATGAACCACTCTTCTTCGGGTACTGTCACGCGGTCATGCACCTTGTAGCTGACCACACGCTGTTTGCCCTGCACCATATGCCCCAAGTTCATTTGATTAAGCAACTGATCTCGTACAGAAGTACCAACCCACAACCCATCAAGTTTGTCAAGGTTTGGGTTGTTGTAATTCCAGCCCAGGCTGCGTTTGTAGGCCGTGGGGTTTGGTACGCCCATGTCATTGAGTCGCCGCGCCACGCCGCCTGCACTCATGCTCTCATGCACAATCCAGTGGTACATTTCACGTTTGATGGGCACAATGTCGGGGTCAAGGATGAGCTTGTTTTTGTTCTGCGGGTCTTTGAGGTAGCCATAGGGCGGGAAGCCGCCGATGAATTCACCGTTGCGACGTTTTGTGTTGAAAGTGCGGCGAATGTCCGCTGATGTCTTGGCGGCAAAGCGGTCGTTCATCAGCCCCGAAATGGGCACCTCTAAGCCAGTGATGGCTTCGGGATTTAAGTAGGTGTCCACCTTCGGGTCGCCAGTAGAAATAAAACGCACATTTTTCTGTACAAAATATTCTTCGAGATAATAGCCTTGATCGGCGTGATTGCGAAAAGCTCGCGACAGGGTTTTAACCAATACACAGTTGATTTTCCCGTCCTCGATGTCAGATATCATGCGCATGAAGTCGCGGCGCGTGTCGTCGGTGCCGGTTAGGCCGTCGTCAACGTAAAAGTCCACGACCACGTATTCCCCGACGAAGTATTGTTCGAGGTATTCATTGAGGATTTTCGTTTGGTTCGTTACGCTTTCGCTTTCGTTTTTGACCTCGTTTCTGTCTTCACGCGAAAGTCGGATATACACCGCGATTCGCCATACCACCTGCGGCGGAGCTCCGCCGCTTCGCTGCACATTATTCCAGCCACTGCGAGCATCGCCATCTTGTCGTTTTCGTCCCATAAAACCGCCTCCTTTCGCTTACCATATTACCGTACTAATCCTTATATAGCAAGGGTTTCAGCCCGCGTTTTTCAGATTTATCAAGTAGGACACAACTGCGTCTTTCAAAGGGCGTTCGCTGGCAAATTGCACATTGACGGCAATGTCACCCACGCGAAAATGATAGGGGTTTTTGACTTGTTGCAGGTATTGCTCTGCACGCTGCGCGGCGGGCATGTCGGGGTCAAGAACAACGCCACGAATGTCCACGCGGTCGTCGTGCGCGGGCATGGTGTTTTTCAATTGCTGCAACTGTTGCGTGGTCATGGCAAGCCCTCCCCTCTTGGACAAAATATATGCTTGCCCAGCAGCGCATTAACACCGCCGGACAAGCAAGACAAGTTCTATTTTTTCAGAAAGCTGAAACTTTCTTTCAGTTCGCTAAGTTCAGTCAGCAGTTGTTGCATTAGCTGGTCTTCACGCCGCTGTTTTGTTGCT
>WRBQ01000025.1 GCA_009784445.1 Oscillospiraceae bacterium | reverse complement strand
CTGCATTTCGGGCGGAACATTATTGCCAAATTCATATTTCAATCCGGGAAACGCAACGGCAATGTAGCCGCCCTTTTTAACATAAGGAATAAGCTCGGGTAGCATTTGCTCGTTGTCGCCAAACACATTGTATGCGCCCACCGAGAAAATCACATCGAAATAACCTTTGGCAAAGGGCAAGGGCTGTGTAGCGTCCAACATCATGGAAATAACGTTGTTGGTAATGTCAAGTGACTCGAAGCGCTGATGATTTTCGGTCGGGTCGGCATATAAGTCGGTGGCGAAGACTTGCGCGCCGTGCGCTTGCGCCAAGTACACCGCCGACAACCCCAGCCCGCAGCCTAAATCGAGGATGCGCATGCCTTTGGTGATGGGGAAGTGCGAAGCCAATTCCTCGGCTTGGCGTATTCCGTTGGGTCCCCACATGGTAGCGTTGAGGAACGCACGATTATCGGGGTTGCTCATAAATTGATTGATAAATGTGTTCATGGTAATCTCTCTTGTGTGTCAATGCGGCCGTCCACAAAAGTGAAGCGATAAAGCACCTCATGCGGATATTGATCGCTCGGGTCGCGGTGCCATGAGCCGTAGGTCACCTCAACTTCCGCGTGCGTGGCGAACTGGCCGTCGTGCACCACTTGGCGCAATTCCATTGTGCTCCAGTCTGCCCGCGCAAAACCTGCCCGTGCCGTGGCAATGAGCAACATGCCGTCTTCCTCAACGAAGTGGTAGTGCAAGTTTGCCGCCAGCCATGCCTCGGTGTAATATTGCAGCAGATGGCTGCGCAGGTCGTTAAAATTTGCAAAGCCGGAGCTTGGCTGCAATTCAGCGAATACGGGATCATTAGGCCCTTCGGTGATGTGCTCCCATGCAAACGCACCGCGCAGGTTCCACCAATCTTCCCAAAATTCACCTGCCGCAACGATAACGTTCATCGCTTCTTGTGTCATGCGGGATTCATCGATAGCAGGCGGCGTTGTGCCGCAAGCGGCCAGCAGTGCTAGCATGGCCACTGCGGCGATTAATGCAATGATGCGTTTCATCGTGATTCTCCTTTAACTTAGTGCGTTTTGCCAGCTGCGAAAGCCCTGCCAGACGCCAAAAATCGCAAGCGCAAAGGAAATAAGCGCCATCACCCCTGCCGGAACCGATATGAAATTTGGCGAAAAAAAGTACCACGTGCCGCCTTGTGTCAATGCAGCTATACCATTCAATACTTGGCCCAAAGCCGTGATAATCGCGCCGATGAATATCAATATCATCAGTCAATCCTCCTTATGATAGTAGCCGAAACAGATTGAATGCTGCAATCACCAAACCGATTCCGCCCATCCAGTCATTGCCGGCCAAAAAGAAACCAATAGAACCCAACACACCGCCAATAATCCCCATCACTTGTGCGATTGTACCTAGCATCGCGTCGTCCTCCTTTTGTATTAGTCAGTATGCCTATTCATACAGCGGAAACTTCGCACACATATCATTCACCATGCCGCGAATTTTATCCGCGCTGTTGTCGAAGTCCGTGGCTGTCAGATACACGCACTCGGCGATGAGGTCCATCTCTGCTTCCTTAAAGCCGCGGGTGGTCACCGCCGGTGTGCCTAGGCGAATGCCGCTGGTGACAAACGGGCTTTGCGGGTCATCCGGAATGGTGGATTTGCTGACGGTGATATACACTTCGTCAAGCCGACGCGACATTTCCTTGCCGGTGATGTCAAACTTGCGCAGGTCAAGAATCATCAAGTGGTTGTCCGTGCCGCCGGAAATCAAGGGCATGCCGCGCTTGAGCAAGCCGTTAGCAAGGGCTTGCGCGTTGTTGATGATCTGCTGTTGATAGGCCTTGAACTCGGGTTGCAGGGCTTCGCCAAAGCTTACGGCTTTCGCGGCAATCACGTGCATCAGTGGCCCGCCTTGGTTGCCGGGGAACACCGCGCGGTCGATGATGCGCGCCATGTCTTCGCCGCACAGAATCAACCCGCCGCGTGGGCCGCGCAGAGTTTTGTGTGTGGTTGTGGTCGTCACGTCAGCATACGGTATGGGCGAGGGGTGCAGACCCGCAGCCACCAGCCCTGCAATGTGCGCCATGTCGACCATGAAGTAGGCGTTCACGCTTTTGGCAATGGCACCCATGCGCGCAAAGTCAATGCTGCGGGCATAAGCCGAGGCACCGGCCACGATCATCTTAGGTTGCACTTCTTTGGCTTGAGCTTCAAGCGCATCATAGTCAATAAAGCCGTCGTCGCCCACGCCATAAGGCACGAACTTATACAGCTTGCCGCTTTGGTTCACGGGCGAGCCATGGGTAAGGTGCCCGCCGTGGTCAAGGTTCATGCCCATGACGGTGTCGCCGGGTTGCAGCAGGGCGGAATACACCGCCATGTTGGCCTGTGCGCCACTGTGCGGCTGCACGTTGGCGTGTTCTGCACCAAAGAGTTCTTTCGCGCGGTCAATGGCGATTTGCTCCACGTCGTCCACGTGCTCGCAGCCGCCGTAGTAACGCTTGGCCGGGTAGCCTTCGGCGTACTTATTGGTGAGCACACTGCCCATGGCGGCCATGACTGCGGGGGTCACGAGGTTTTCGCTGGCGATAAGTTCGATATTGCGTTTTTGCCGCGTGAGTTCTTGTTGCATGGCCGCGCCCACGGCGGGGTCGGCGGCTTGTACAAAGCCGATGGTGTCGATGAGGTTGTTGAACATAATGATTTTTCTCCTACTGAATTTATTCGTATTGATTTAATGCGTCGGACGATATAATCGTCATCCCTGCATGTTTTAAAACGAGCCGATCATCTCAATGGGATGAAAGCGCACACCAAGCCACGCCAACGGCACAAACAAGCTAAATGCAATCACCACAGCGATAGTAATGCCAAACGTCAGCGGACCGATCACGGCAAAAACGCGTTGCCATAGCGTGGGTGGTGGGGGCGGCGGTTCAGTTTCAGTGATGGTTACGCTGTTGTGTTCGCTGTCAAATGAGTAAAGCCACACCAGATATTCGCCTGCCTCCAAGGATATTCGCCGGGTGTGGTTGCTTTCCGTCATGAAAAATTGGGTAATGGCATTTGATTCATCACAAAATAAAGTTACCCAAAAGTTGCCGCTATTCCATGTGAACAGGAAATAGCTGTCTTCTTCCACGGTCCAAGGAAAAAAGATGGACTCTTGCGGGCCAATCACAAGGGCTTCGCCCAACACAACCACGCTGGGTGGAGGCATTTCGGTGATGGTTAGGCTGTGGCCGACGGCACCACCCCAGTTTGCACCAGCAGTCGGCCCTAGCCACACCGTGTATTCCCCGGCCGTCATATGTTGCGTTCTGGTGTAGAGGGCTTGGTTCAGCCTAAAGCTGCTGATGGTTGCCCCATTTGCGTCGAGTACCACCACCCCAAAATCGCCGCTGTACCATGTGAACAGGAAATAGCCGTCTTCTTCCACCTTCCACGCAAATGCACGGGCTTCATACCGAGTGATGCTTGAGCCATTCGCCCAGCACAACAGGCGCAAGCAGCGGTTCGGTGTCAGTGATGATCATGCTGGGGGCAAAGCTGCCCGCAAAAGTATGAGGCCAAGGCGTAAAAATAAGCGCATATTCACCCGCCGGCAAGTGTCGCGATTCTGGCTGACGGAGGGGAAGCATGCGCAACGTATATAGGAGTTCAAATTCGCTGTTGCGCACTTCTACGAAAAAATCGCCACCATTGTAAGCGAACCAGAAGTATCCGTCTTCTTCCACGGTGAAGGTAAACACGCTAACTTCTATCTGGCCAGTTGTCATGGGTTGCCCCAGTGTGACGCTGTGCGGCTCCTTAGCTGTGATGATTACGCTTGCGTTGATCTCTCGGCCAGCGTCAAACGCGGAAAACTGCAGCGTGTATTCGCCCGCCGCCAAGGCAATGACCCATGTGTCACTGAAAAAGAAGGAAACGCCTTGGTGAATGATTTGGTCGTCCATGCACAGCACGGTGATCCAAAAGCCACCCCCGGGATTCTGCGTATCAACGAGGAAAAAGCCATCTTCTTCCACCATCCACGCAAAATCGGCGGTTTCATCTGCCGCAGCTGCAAATGCAACCGGCTCACCCAACACAACGCGCTCAAGCTCGTCAAACGACGGTTGTGCCGCCGCACTCACCGCGCCCACGCTAAACAGCAGCGCAAGCACCAGCAACAAGCTAAGTATTTTCTTCATCACAAATTCCTCCGTTTATTCTAAATCAAACTGTCCGGCGAACGATCAAAAACGCAATGTAGAAGACTACCGCTAGAATCACAGCGGCAATCACAACACCGATGCCAACAAACAGCGCGTGCTGCAAGATATCAATAATGCTTGTCCAAAGCGAACCGGCCCCCATGGTGAAGCCAAAACTATGCGAATTGAGGAATTCCGTTTGCAGAATATATTCGCCGGCGGGCAGGTGCACTGTTCTGGCGCGGCGAAGGCCACCGAGCTCAAAACTATCCACCACTTGGCCATTCGGTGTTGTGATTCGCACGTAAAACTCGCCGCCGGATGTCGCTCGCACACGCAACCAACCGCTTTCCGATGCCGTAATCGCCGTTGCACCAAAACGGTCCGGCATATCTCTGAATGTAAACGGCTCGTCCACAAACCAAACATCTCCCCGTGCGGAGGCACTTACTGCGCCCACGCTAAACAGCAACGCGAACACCAGCACTAAGCTAACTAATTTTTTCATTTGAATTCTCCTTTTGTGTTGAATGAAGCAGCGGGCGGCAAAATGCCGCCCCTGCACGAGAGCTTGTTTTTCGGTTAAAGCTGGATTATTGCAGGGCATTAAAGGCAAAGAAACCACCAAGGCCAATTAGCCCCAACCCGACCACAACCGCCAGCGCAATGAGAATTGCACGCAGCCAGTTAAATGTATCCGGGTCTTCCGGGCGGTTGATGTTCGTGTTGTAGGCTTCGGCACATTGTGTCTCGGCAGGTTGTTGCGCAACGGCAGTGACTGCGCCCACGCCAAACAGCAGCGCGAACACCAGCAGGATGCTAAGCAGTTTTTTCATGTGAGTTCTCCTTTTGTTGTGATATAATCATGGGCAGTATGGTGTGAAATCGCCAAGTTTATCGCACAAAGAATATGATTAAAAACCCCGCAATGCCTGCTGCCACAACGCTAGTCAATGTGATGAATCCTTGGCTGAGGAAAACATCAACGAAGAAAATGCGTATGACATCCCAAAGCGTGGGCGGCGGTTCGGGCAGCGGCAAGGCTTCAATGTGCTGCGTTGACGTGGCAGACACGCGCACCAACCGGCGGCCGAGCAAGTCAAGATAATCTGTGTCAGCAGTGTTAAACTGCATTAGGGTATCCAGCCTGTTTGCCGACGAATCAAAGCCGAAGTTCGGTGCATTCACAATTTGATTTGTCGTGTTTGTGTCGGTGCACAAGGCAACTACGCACAACTGAATGCGTAGCTCGCCGCTCCACGGGGCTGCGTTGTTTTGACGCACATGCAGTTCTTCACGCAAGCCAACCACGCGGCTGGAAAAAACACGCACCGGCTGTTGGTTGTCCGGCAAGGCTGCAAAGCTATGCACCTCGATGGGTTCAAGTGTGTAGTTCGTTGGGTTTTGCGCGTCACGCACAACCTCGTACACTCGCCAATGCACAAACGCCGTTGGCCCGCCTGCACTTGTGGCACGGCGGCTTTGGGCATCAAAGCCATTGCGTGCATTGGTTGCGGTGTTGTCAAATGGCGTCCAAAACATCAATCGCAATTGGTCTGCGCTGGCTTGCGCCATTAGCCGCATGATGCGCACTTCGCTGTCCACGCTCCAGCCTTGTTGCGGAGTGGTGGTTGCTACGGCATTAATCATCCCCATGCCTAGCAGCGCAAACGTCAATAAAATGCTAAGTATTTTCTTCATGTGCGCTCCTCTTGTTTACTGTATGATGAACAGCAGCACTGTGATCACCGCCACCATCACGGCGGAAATCGCAGCATAAATCCAAACATTTACGTCTGCGCCAAACACAAATTGCAGCCCGCGCATGAGCACGGTAAGTAGCATCAAAATGCCCGCGATGGCACCGGCAACCCCGGCAATGCCGCCCAGCCGCGGCGCAACGTTATCGAAAAAATTAATCCACCAGTCGGGCCGGGTGTCGTTGACGTAGGTCTCGTCATTTTCTTGGATATAATCATCGTATGTGTATGCTGGTTGCACCGCCAGCGCAGGCACGCCCATGCCCGCCAGCAGCAGCATTGCCAGCAAAACAGCCAGTAACTTCTTCATGTCGAAGCTCCCTCTTTATGATTTATTCATATTATACACTATTTTGCGCCGCAATGCAAGCAAAAAATGCCCTCCTCAACGAGAAGGGCATAATCAGCATTCGCTAACTAAACAGACCGCTAATCCAGCCGCCAATAGTGCCAAATGCGTTGCCAATCCAAGCAAACACATCCAACACAGTGGGGAGTGTGTACACAATGAAGTCGCGCACGGTGTAGGAAATGTCGCGCGCCGTGCCCAGTGGGTCAGTGATAGCATCAAAAATGGCACGCCACCAGCCCACGGTGTTGTCTGGGTCGCGTCCGGGATTGACATAGATATCCGGATCAGGATCCGGCGAGGGGTCGCAGCTGCAAAGCAAACCGTCTTCGGTGTTGTATGCGCAGTCGCATTCCCAACCGTGATATCTGGCCATGGCTCCCACTGTGCCTAAGCCCACCAGCAGGCTGAGCGTTAAGAGTATCGCAAGCAGTTTTTTCATGGGTTGTCTCCTTCATGTTTTATCAAATGATTCTTAATTTTAGCAGCAGTCGGCTAGGGTAATCGACATCAAATAATATGCCGGGCCGTAGTCCGCTTGGTTTTGTATGATGGCGTAGTGGTGCAATTGCCCGGTTGCGTCTTCAAACGCAATGCCGTTCCACGGCAGCGTGCCCATGCTGAAAAAGTCGGCAATCTCCAGCATTTCACCGGGCGCCAGCGCATCAGCAACAGGGAAGCTCACACTTAACGCAAACACAATTTGCTCGTCTTCATCGGTGTGGTTAAAAAACACCACCGCCAAATTATACAGTGTTTGCTCGGCCTGAATGCGCAGCACATCGCGTGTTGCAGTCATGCCATGCTCAATGGTTTCGTCAATGCTAAAAACATGCGTCGGCGGCGGCAGTTCACCAGAGGCGATAAAGATTTCCAAGCCCGTGTCTATGGGTTCGGGTGCGCCGGTGTAGGGTTGGGTTACTTCAACGTCATTATCCGTGTAGTCGGGGTAGTTGTTTGCCGTGCAGGCAAACATGGCAATCGCAACCGCTGCGGACATCAGAACAATCAGCGCTGTTTTCATGCAAAGCCCTCCTTGGTTAATATAGCCGCTATCAGTATAGCACAATTCGGCTGCGCCGTCAAGCAAAATTTGAAATTAGTTACAACATTATAACTTGCAATGCCGCAAAAATTGTGCTATAATGGTAGCATCACGTGATGGAGGTCGTTTGCATGAAAAAATTACTTAGTCTTTTGCTAGCCGTGCTTATGTTGGGCAGCGTGTTTGCCGTAGCTGTAAGCGCGCTGCAAGACATCCCGCCCGCGCTTATCGCCATTGAAGCCGACTGGAACGGCGACATTATGCTGGCGCCGCACGGGTCAGGTCCAACGGAATTGTTCACGCCCGAGAACTTAACCATCACGCTCGTTTTTGACCGTGGCGAACGTGAGGTGTTGCAAAACTGGAATCCTTGGCGCGAAAATCTGAGCCGTTGGGATGAACGCGAGCACCATGAGGATTGGCGCGTGTATTGGTCGCTGACTGGAGATGGCATCGACTTTGGGGTAACATTCTATTTCCAGCAACTTAGCACTGCGCAAGTTTGGCAGGCTGAACGCTTGATTGTGCCTGCGCCAAGCGAAGCCGTTGCGCAATTTCTCGCAGAAAATCCACCAATTGAACTTACACTAAATGAACCAATGAGAGCAACTACGGGTTGGCCGAATGTTTATGTTTTCACGCCGCAAGCCGACGATGGCTATTGGTTTGCGGTGCAGGGTACTGTGCCTGTGAGCATCGTTATCAGCCCAGGTGACGGCAGTGGTGGAATATTCTCAAGCGGGGTTACATCCGGCCACTTGTTTCAAGCGCAAGCGGAGCTGCCATACCATTTGTTCATCTTCACTGAGCCGGGTAGCGAATACACCATCACCATCACTGACGTTAACCCCGAGCCCCCATTTTCTGGCCCTGTCGCTTGGTTTTTGAACCTTGTAGACCTATTTCTGGATTGGACATGGGACGCGTTACCGTTTTGGCTTGCCGTTGCGATTAACTTGCTCTCTATACCCATCGTTTTTGCGGTGGCTTTCGTTTTTTTGCTTCCCAGCCATCTCCTTTGGTTGCTGTTCACGCGGCTACCTCCCCGGCCTCGAGCCGCATGCTCGTAGGGGCGGAGCTGCGCTCGTCCGAGCCTCTTCATCGCGCCCGCGGCGGCACCAATTACGCATTACGCATTGCGAATTACGAATTATCAGGAGCCCCCATGCCCATCTTCGCCATCGCCGACACCCATCTTTCCTTTGGCAGCGCAAAGCCGATGGATATCTTCCCCGGCTGGGGCAACCATGCCCAACGCCTTGAGGCCAACTGGCGCAAGCTCGTGCGCGACGACGACACCGTGGTGCTGCCCGGCGACATCAGCTGGGGCATGACCCTCGAACAAGCCTTGCCGGACTTTCAGTTTTTACATGGCTTGCCGGGGCGCACAAAAGTCATCATGAAGGGCAACCATGACTACTGGTTTTGCACGCGTCGCAAAATTGAAGATCTGTGGGCAGCGCATGGGCTAACGAGCCTTGTGTTGTTGCACAACAACGCCATTGAAGCCGAGGGCATGGCCATTTGCGGCAGCCGCGGCTGGTTTTTCGACAGCGACGAGCCACACGACACTAAAGTCCTTGCGCGTGAGGCCGGGCGGCTGCGCACGTCGATTCAGGCGGGCAAGCAGCTCAGTGACAAGCTCTGCGTGTTTCTGCACTATCCGCCCATCACACAGGACCGCGTGTGCGAGGAAATCAACAGCGTGCTGCAAGAAGAGGGCGTTGCGCGATGTTACTACGGCCACCTGCACGGCAGCGCCGCCAAGCGGGCCTTCGTGGGCGAGCGCAACGGCACGCACTACGACATTGTTTCGGCGGACGCGCTGGGGTTTTGCCCGAAGTTGGTGACTTGTTGCACTGCGGGGAGTGATACTCCCCGCCTATAACGGTCATGTCATGGGCGGGCGTGATACGCCTCGCGTGCTTTATCGTAACATCTTGCGCGTACCACGCGCACCACGCCGCACACTCGTTATAGGCGGCGTGTATTACGCGGCGCAGCTTCTTTTTGCGCCCACATCCACCAAAGGAGAAAGCGCCATGCACCTCGGTCAACGCATCATGATTATGGGCTATTGCGGCAGCGGCAAAAGCAACACTTGCTCGACAGTTAGGCGAGCGTCTCGACCTGCCTGTAGTGCACTGGGACACCATTTGGTGGATGCCCGGCTGGGTAGAACGCCCGCTCGATGAAGTCTATGCCATGCACGCCGATATCATAGCGCAACCTACGTGGGTGTTTGAGGGCTACAACAAAGCAACGCGCGATGAACGTGCCGCACGCGCAGACACCATCATTTTTCTGGACTTGGGGAGAGGCATTCGTCTGTGGCGTGTGCTCAAACGCTGCGTGACACATCGCAACAAGCCTCGCCCATGCATGACAGAGGGCTGCCACGAAACACTCAATCTGAATTTTTTGCGCTTTTTGTGGCTTGCGCCCCGAAAACCCAAATATGACGACAAGCTCGCTTGGCTGGCAAGCCTTGCACCCCACAAGCGAGTGATTATCCTCAAAAACAGGCGTGCGGTGAAGAATTTCCTCGCAGGATTGGAGCAACCATCATGAACCTCGGCCAACGCATTATGGTGATGGGCAACAGCGGCGGCGCAGGTAAAAGCACGCTTGCGCGTCGCTTGGGCGAACAGCTCAACCTGCCCGTGGTGCACGGAGATGTGCTTGGCCATCAGCTCGGTTGGGTGCCCTTCCCAAAGGATGAAGTTGAGCAAGCGTTTTTTGCTGCGGCTGCGCAACCTGCGTGGGTGATTGAAGGCGAGTATCGCTCGTGTGCATTTGAATATCGGCTTGAGCGTGCCGACACGATGATTTTTCTTGACATCAATGTTATGGTTTGCCTGTATCGCGCGCTGAAACGCCGGGTGAGCTATAGCAGCAAAGCACGGCCATGCAAACCCGAAGGCACTGTTGAGCAGATATCTTGGCAGTTTCTTAGCGCGGTGTTAGCGCGGCGAACGCTCAAACGCCGCAAAACGCAAATCTTGGCACGGCTTGCAGAAATTGAGCCGCCCAAGCAGGTGTTTCACCTAAAAGGCAGGCGCGCCGCAAAGAATTTCCTCGCAGAATTGGAGCAAACACCATGAACCTCGGCCAACGCATCCTCATCATGGGCAACAGCGGCAGTGGCAAAAGCACCCTCGCCCGGCAACTCGGCGAACGCCTCGACCTGCCCGTGGTGCACATCGACACGCTGTATTGGCAGCCCGGTTGGCTGCTCAACCCAAAAGAACAGCGCGACCAAGCCATCCAAGCCGTTGCCGAACAACCCGCTTGGATATTCGACGGCAGCAAGCAGCTCAGCCAGGCCGACACCGTCGTCTTCCTCGACATCAACCGCTTCACCTGCCTGTATGGCGTGCTCAAGCGCTGGGCGAAATATTACGGCAAAACCCGTCCCGACATGACCGAAGGCTGTGCCGAGAAAATCGACCTGAAATTCCTCGCCTACATCTGGAGCTGGCCGGCGCGCAAACGCCGCAACATCTTGAACTGGATGAACGAACTGCTGCCGCCCAAGCAGGGTATTCACCTCAAGGGGCGCCGCGCGGTGAGGGCATTTTTGGCGGAATTAAACTAAAACGTGCAGATGGATTTGTCTGCACGTTGTTTTTCTAGATCGCATCCAGCGGCGTGAAGCTGCCGGGATTCGCTGTATTATGGTGCCTGCACGGTGATAAAATCAAAAGCAGTCACGTCAAACAACCCCATGTCTGTGAGCTTGAGCTGCGGAATCACTGGCAGGGCCATGAAGCATAGCGTCATTAGTGGTTCCACGTCACCATGAATGCCCAGCGCCTTGTGCGCAATTTCGTGCAACGCATTGAGCTTTGCGTCCACCCATTGGCCGCTTTGGTCGCTCATGATGCCGCCGATGGGCAGGGGCATGCTTTCGAGCACTTGGCCGTCTTTCACCAACACCACGCCACCGCCTTGCGCAATCAGGCTTTGCACAGCAAAAGCCATGTCTGCGTCGTTGGTGCCGGCCGTGATGATATTGTGTGAATCATGCGCAACGCATAGCGCAACGGCCCCCGCTTTGATGCCATAGCCGCGCAACAATGCCACGGCAACATTGCCAGTGTTTTGGTGGCGCTCCACCACAGCGATTTTCACGATGTCTACGCGGCTGTTGTAGATAAAATCGCCATCTTCGCTCAACTGCACTTGCGTAACGCCTTTGCCGGTGGCCACTTCGCCGGGCAGGATATCAATCACGTGCACTCGGTTATGCTTTAGTTCAAGCTTAAGCTTGTCCTGTGTAAAATCTTTGACGTGCATGCTGCTTTGCATTGCGCTGCTGTCGTGGCGCGTTACCTCGGGCAGATACACGCCTTCATTGGCAACCAGATTGCCCGCCGCAAACACCTGCGCAACCCGAAAATCATCTAGATTGTCCAGCAGCACGATGTCGGCCCGCAGCCCGGGGGCGATGGCACCGCGGTCGCTTAGGCCGTAGCAATTTGCCGCGTTGAGCGTTGCCATGCGAATGGCGGTGACAGGGTCAATGCCGTGGCGCACGCAAATGCGCAAGTGGTCATCCAAGTGGCCCTGCTCCAGAATAGTTTTGGGCTGCCGGTCATCGGAACAAAGCAGGCAGCGGCTGCTGTTTTCCGGCGTCACCCCCTCAAGCAAGCGCGCCAAGTTGTGGCAAGCAGAGCCTTGGCGCATGAGGATATACATCCCGCGGGAGATGCGCGAATGCATCTCTTTAACCGTGGTGCATTCGTGGTCGGTGGAAATTCCTGCGGCAACATAAGCGCTGAGTGCTGCGCTGGATAGCCCCGGGCTGTGGCCATCAATCGGCACGCCCGCGTGGTGTGCGGCTAGTAGGCGGTCAAGCGCAGAATCTGTGGCGTGCACCACCCCGGGGAAATCCATGAACTCGGCAAGACCTAGCAAGCGCTTGTCTTGCAACGCTTGCTGAATATCTTGCGCAGTCATGGTTGCGCCTGCGTGCTCAAAGGAGGTTGCCGGCACGCAAGAGGGGAGCATGTATTTGATATCTAGCACCGTGTGCTCGGCAGCTTTGAGCATGTACTCTAGTGCCGCTAAGCCCTTGATGTTCACGATTTCGTGCGGATCTGCCACAATCGTTGTCGTACCGCAAGGCACCAGCAAACGCCCGATTTCTTCTGGTGTCACATAGGCCGACTCGATGTGGATGTGGCTGTCGATGAACCCGGGTGCGGCAAAGCGACCCTGCGCATCGTGCACAATCACGCCGTCGTATGCTCCAACACCGGCCACGCAACCGTCCGCGATGGCGATGTCGCCCTTTGAAATCACGCCACCAAACACGTCAACCACCTTGGCGTTTTTGATGACCACATCCGCCGGGCAGCGCCCCGCCGCCACATCAATGCGTTTTTTCAGTTGTGCTTTTGTCATGCTGTTCTCCCCACCGTTTGCTTTTCGCTTTGCCTCTATTCTATCATATTCGCGCAAAACTGTCAATATCCTGCAAGGCTAGCATAAAAACCACGCACCCACAAACGTGAGCGCGCGATTGTTCATTATGGTTAGATCAATGCGGTAAACAAGGCTTTGATGTCTGCAACGCTGGTATCTTTGGGATTACCGGGGCGGCAAGCATCAGCAAAGGCGCTTTCGGCGAGGAAGTCGATATCCTCGGCTTTCACAATGGCCTTGAGGTCAGCGGGAATGCCAACATCTGCGCCCAGTTTAGCCACGGCGTCAACGGCGGCTTTGCGTGCGTCAGCCAGAGCCATGTCGCAGGTGTCAGCCACACCCATGGCAGCTGCAATGTCACGGTATTTTTCGCCCGTGGCTTCGGCGTTGTAGGTCATCACTGAAGGCAACAAAATGGCGTTGGCAATGCCGTGCGGGGTGTCATAAAGCGCGCCAAGACCGTGTGCCATGCTGTGCACAATGCCTAGGCCAACGTTGGAGAATCCCATGCCAGCAACATATTGCGCAAGGGCCATGCCCGCAATGCCAGCGGCGTCGCCATTCACAGCGGCACGCAAGTTTGCGGCAATCAGCTCAATGGCTTTCAGGTGGAACATGTCGGTCATTTCCCACGCCCCGCGGGTGATGTAGCCCTCAATGGCGTGGGTGAGCGCGTCCATGCCGGTTGCTGCGATGAGCGAAGCGGGCATGCTGGCCATTAGGTCTGGGTCAACGATGGCAACGGTGGGGATGTCATGTGGGTCAACACAGACGAATTTGCGTTTGTTTTGCACGTCAGTGATAACATAGTTGATGGTGACTTCGGCTGCTGTGCCCGCAGTGGTTGGCACGGCGATGGTGAACACGGCGTGGTTTTTCGTGGCTGCAACGCCCTCAAGGCTGCGCACATCGGCGAACTCGGGGTTGGTGATGATGATTCCCACGGCTTTGGCTGCGTCAATGGCCGAGCCGCCGCCAACGGCCACGATGCAATCTGCGCCGCAAGCTTTGAATGCTGCCACGCCCGCGAGGACGTTCTCGATGGTTGGGTTAGGTTTGATGTCTGCAAACACTTCATGGGCAAAGCCAGCTGCGTCGAGCACATCGGTTGCTTTTTTGGCAACGCCAGCTTGCATGAGCACGGGGTCTGTGCAAACAAAGGCTTTTTGATAGCCGCGCGAGCGCAGTTCGTCGGCCAGCACCGCAATGCTGCCGGGGCCGTGGTGAGAAACGGGGTTGAGAATAATGCGCATGGGGAATCCTCCTGTTTGTAATTATGAAACGAGATACTGAAGAACTTTTTCAATATCCTCTATCATGGTTCTTACTTGATCAGCATTGACTTGGGATGTTTCACCGTATACTTCATACGGTTTTGCTTCAAGGCTCGAAATAGGCGTTCCGTTATAGTTTACGACAAGGGCGATATTATTGCAATCCTTAACCGTGACAACAGGTACATTATTTAACTTTCCGAAATATGCCTCAATTTGTTTTTCGTGAGACTTATAGGCAACGGTGGCTTTCTTTGCATACGTTCTAGATTTATTGATGATTCCCAAGTATAATTTGGGGAGCGGCAACATCAATGAATCCGCTTTTTCCTTGAATTTTTCAAGCTCAAACATGCTATCATTCTCGATGTCTTCGCTGACATTATACAATAACTTCAAAACTTTGCTGATGCCTCTAAGTGAGGAAAAATCTCCAGTGCAGGGGATGATAATCCTATCACTTGCGAAAACAGCAAGTTCCGTATAAACAGCAAAACTAGGATTGCAGTCAATAAAAAATGTCATCTTTTTATCTGGGTGGGCTTGTTCGTAAGAATCTAAAATGCCCTTTAGCATCGTCATCGCACGCCCCTTAGCTTCCTTGATTGGTTCATTTGCCATACTTGATACCAAGCGTGAAGCCATATCCAAATCAAAATCGCCCGCCAAAAGAACTAAGTTTGCAGGCATCAATTCATTATACGAATCAACATTCACAAAGTATTGGAGTTCGGTGCCGAGTTTTTCGAAGCGAGAGCGTAGATAGCGTTCCTTAATATAACCAGCAATTGTACGATTCGTGTTAGAAAGAGAGAATAAGTTTTCCTGCCCTTTTCCGTTCCCGCCCAAAAGCATTTCACTTACATTTGCTTGCGGGCACATGTCCGCGACAACAACGATTTCATCAGTATGTCTTTTTGCATATTCGGTGGCGAGGCAATATGTCAAAAAAGACTTCCCAACACCGCCCTTGTTGTTCCAAATGCAGTATTTCAAATGAAATCCCTCCTTATTTTGTTTGTGCGATATTGTTCTGGAGCGGGTGATGGGGATCGAACCCACGTAGCCAGCTTGGAAGGCTGGAATTCTACCATTGAACTACACCCGCATGTGGATATTGTATCACACAATGCGGGTGTTTGTCAAGCAAAAAATGTTCCGACTATTCCTCTTGCGTTGCTTCTTTGCGCTTGTTGCGCCATTTGCGCACGCGGCGGCGCACAATCACCAGCACGATGATCGCAACCGCACCCACCAGAATGATATACGGCAGGAAGATGATTGCACCGGCGAAGAAGTTGGCGATGCCGGCACCCAAGTTGCGCAGGCTGCCCAAAAAGCCGTCGCCGATGCGCGCCCAAAAACCGGCTTCTTCGTCTAGGGGCAGACGTTCTACTTCCCAAATGTGCATGTCAACGGTGCTCAGGCTTACTTGGTTTTCCAGCAGACGCACTTCGCCTTCTAGGCGATTAATCTGGTGGCGCACGCGGGTGAGCTGGTTCTGCACGGCAAGCAAATCGCTGAGATTGCCGCTTTGTGCCAGTAAGCGCAGCAGAGCCTCTTCTTCCACGCGCAGGGCGTCGAGTTCGGCGGTCATGTCGTTGTGCTGCATGGTGACGTCGCGCACCCATTCGTTGATGCTGGTTACGCGGGTGTAGTCATCGGCAAGTGCCGCCAGGAAGTCATCCAGTGCCTCGGCAGGCACGCGCAGGGTGAGGTTTGCGCTGCGACGGTAGCTGTGGTCGCTCATGCTGGAGTTTTGCACGTGGCCACCCAGTTCGCGCGCAAGGTTTTGCACGCCAATGAAGAAAGCCTCAAAGCTGCGGGTTTCCACGCTCACGTTTGCGTCGCGGATGAGCATGCGGGTGGTTTCTTCGCTGATGGGCGCGGCGTCGGTGTAGCTGATACCGTCAAGCTGCGCTTGGCTGGAAAGCGCATCGCGCCATGTTTGCCCGGGGATGATTCCCGTTTCTTCGTCTAAGTTGAAGCTTGTGGCGCGCATGGCATAGCCGCCTATTGCCATGTCTTGGCGAATGCCGCCGCTGGCGAAAACAGGTGGTGCGCCATAGCGTTGCGTAGATGCACGATAGCTGAGGAATTGGCCGCTTTCGGGGGAGGCGCTGCGCATGACGGCATGGCTGCCGCAGGCAGCGGCTAGCAGGGCAAAGCTAAGCAGGCAAATGGCGAGGATAGTGAGTTTCTTGCGCATGGGGTTGCTCCTTTCGGGTTGTGGGGTTTTTAATGGATGTGGTGACGGAAGAAAATGCTGTTGACTACGCCGTTTTTGAGGTGATAGGACAACCAAAAGCTTTCGCCAGCCCAACTAGAGACACGACCTTCTATTGTCATCAGCTCTAGCGGGTACTGAAGCGCGATGAGCTCACCGCCTTCATAGTCCTCTCTCACGCGTGCGTATGCAAAGCTGTCCAGCACGGCTTGCGCGGGTGCACCAACGTCAATGCCGCGCGGCGGGACGAGTGCCAAGTTGGGTTGATGGAACCCAAACGTCACCAATTGTGCAGGTGCGGCGAGCAGCTCATCTGGCAAGGTTGAATAGTGGTATACACCATCGCTCTTAATGTATGTTTGCACGCGCAACTCTATCGAATAATATTGCTGGGTGAAAAAACTAATGTGCAGGTAGTCATCTGGTCGGCTAATGTGTAAATGATTGTGTGCCGCGGGCACCAGCGCAAAGAAATCTCCCACGGTTTCAAGCCCCTGTGTCATGTTGGCAATCTCTTGTGGAGTGAATGGCGTGGGTCCGGTCGGCGCAGCTTCAGTTGGTGCGGCGGTGGGCGGCTCTTCGGCGGATTGCGGCGCGGCGCATGCCGCAAGCAACAACGCTGCGGCAAGCAAAAGAGCCGTTAGCGTGAGGATTTTCTTGCGCATGGGGGTTCTCCTTTACGGCGGATTATTCTTGTTGGTCTGTTGTGGATTGTTGCTTGCGTTTCTTCAAAATTCTGTGTCGCACAAACACAACAATGGCAACAATCGCCCCAAAGAATATGATAAATGGCAACGCGATGAACAGCGTAGCAGCAATCCCGCGAATGCCGCGCCCCAGCGCAAACAAGCTGTTCAAGAAGCTATCCCAAGTTTGGCGGCCAAAGCTGCGGGTGTCTTCGTCGTCTTCCTCCAGCGCGCTGAATTCGGCGACTTCTGCAATGGTCATGTTCACGGTGCTTAGCGCAACCTGCCCCTGCATGGTGCGCGCCAAGCTTTCCAAGGTGTTGATTTGATGGCGCAGGCTGGTCAGGCGATCTTGCAGCGCAAGCACCTCGCTGAGCACATTGGTGTTCTCCAGCATGCGCAGCAGCGTGGTTTGCTCGGCACGTAGTGCCTCCAGCTGGGCTTGGGTGTCGGTGTATTGCACGGTAACATCGCGCACGCTTTCGTTGAAGCGGGTAACCCGGCCGTTGTCGCCCATTTGCCCGGTGAATTCACGCAACCGCGCAGAAGGAATGCGTGCGACGAGGGTGGCTTGGCGAGCTTCGCGCCTGCCGGTGTAGCCAAAGCTGGTGGTGTCCAGACTCTGCACATGCCCGCCCAGCGCAACAATCAACGCTTCAATGTCGGCCATGTATTGATCGAACTCGCGGGTTTCCACGTGGGCTGTCACATCGCGAATGAGCATGCGTCCGGCGTCGGAGGCGGGTTGGGTGTCGTCGTTGGCATCAGTAGGGGAGTCTTCATCGCTGCCAGCGCGAGACAAGAGGCGGACGTTTGACAAACCTGCGGCGCCATCGAGCTCGCTGGCCCAGTCATAGTTGCCTTCGGCTTCGTACATTGGTCGGTACATGTCTTGTCCGCAGGCGGCCAGCAACAGCATGGCAGTAAGTAAAATTGCAGTTAGTGTGAGAATTTTCTTGCGCATAAGTTTGCTCCTTTCGAGCTTGTAATGGAACATAGTATAGCACGGCCACCGCGAAAAATCAATGTTGGCGGTGTATACTTTTTGTGAATTTTGTTGCGTAATAACAATTTGTCGCTGGGCGTGTGGAAATTCCTTGCAGAAATGAAAAAAATGGGCGGCTACACATGCAGCCGCCCTTGTATTCACCAGTTCACGTTAAGCAAGCTAAGAATTTCTTGGTCATGCTCGTTCCAATATTGCGCGCGCCACTCATCTCCATAGGCAAAAGTGAACGCTTCCAGCACTGCTACAAAACTTAGCTTTAGTCCCATTGCTCGGCATTGCTGATACAACGCCAGAGGATCATCCAGCCGCGCCATTTCAACGATTTTCCCCGCATCTTTTGCATCCACATCACGTATGCTGGATAATTTCATTCCAAGCAAATATTCCATTGTAACTTGCTCAACGGTGAGGTTTTCATACGCGAACAAAGGCTCGCAATATTGCGGGTCAGGCCAATCACTCATTGTCGATACCGCGTTGTTCAACCATATTGTTTTCCCTGTGTTAATGTTCAATAGCAGCCCCACGCGCTCAATGAGCAACGTGATTTCCTCGCTTGCAGTATAAAACGCGTCTACATCGATCGTGCCGCGAAAACCCATGCGCTGAATTAAATAGCCGCCGCACACAATAATATGCAGGGTTTGGTGATGCAATCCCAGCAAACCATCCAATTCGTGAAACGCTGCTTCAAAATCAATAAGTGAGTTCCCCACTGAGCAACTTCCTTTCTATTTCGCGCACATCGATGGGTTGTCGCAATCTAACCGCATAGAGATTTGTTGCCGTGCCCGGCGTAATCGCTCGCTCGAATATCGCCTTTTGGAAAGCGGTGAGCTGCTCGTCGTGCAAAATTGTCTGCACTTCTTCAGGTGTAAAATCATGTCCGACAGGGTTCACCCACTTGCTGATGTAGCGCAGCCAAAGCACGAAATCGCCGCCCGCATGCGCGGCAGCGTTTCGCACATAGGACGGCGTTTGATTCATTGTTGTTCTTCCTCGCTTTGCGCAATTTCCACACGCACCATGGCCACGCGCTTGTCTTCCACTTCTTCCACCACAAAACGCAAGTGCTTATGCAGCACCTCGGGCTGCTCGCCCTGCTGTGGCAGATAACCCAGCTCGCTGATGACAAAACCGGCAATGGTGTCATAGTTTCCCTCGGGCAGCTTCACGCCAAGGCTTTCTTCCACTTCGTCCATTAGCGTTGCGCCATCCAAGCGGAAGGTGTGGTCGTCCACTTGCTCAATGTCTTGCTCTTCATCGTCATATTCATCTTGAATGTTGCCCACGATGGACTCTAGGACGTCCTCAAGTGTCACCAGCCCTGCGGTGCCGCCGTGTTCGTCTACCACAATAGCGATTTGCACCTTTTTGGCGGTCATCTCGTTGAACAATTCATCGCAGTGCTTGCTTTCGGGCACAAACACCGCCGGGCGCATTAGCTCGCGCAGGCAAGTGCCTTTGGGCAGCTTTTCGCCCACGAATTTTAGCAGGTCTTTCACATACACCACGCCGATGACGTTGTCGATGTCCTCTTCGTAAATCGGCATGCGCGACACCCCTTCGGCAATGGCCGACGCCACCAAGCTTTCCAAGCTGTCGTTCACTTCCGCGCCAATGATATCCGTGCGGTGGGTCATGATGCCGCCCACGTCGGTGTCGTCAAGCTTGAAGATGTTTTGTATCATGTCGTGCTGGGTTTCTTCAATCACGCCTTGCTCGTTGCCTTGGTCCACTTTGGAGATAATCTCCTCCACCGTCAGCTCTTCGGGGGCGTCTGGATCAAAGCCAAACAAGCGCAAGATGCCCTTGGCCGAGGCGGATACAATCCACACTAGGGGGCGCAGCACAGCAGCAACGGCGCTGAGCAACCCGGCAATGCGCATGGCAATGGCCTGTGGGTACTTCAGCGCAACCCGGCGGGGAATCAACTCGCCAAGCACAATGTTCAGGTAGGTCAAAATCAGCGTGATGCCCAGCGTGATGGCCATGTTTAGCATGCCCAGCCATGGGTCGCCCACGCGGCGTTCCATCAAGCCCAGCAGGGGGTAGGTGAAGGCCTGCGCGGCGATGGCGGCTGCCAAAAAGCTCGCTAGGGTTGTGCCCAGCTGAGTGATGGATAGCAGCTTGCTGGGGTCTTTTTTTAGCTTTACGGCGCGGCGTGCTTTTTTGTTGCCGTCGGCTGCCAGGCGCTCCAGCATGCTTTCGCTGGCCGATAGCACAGCCAGTTCGCTCATGGCGAAAAATGCATTTACCGCCGTCAGTGACAGCACCAACAGCGCAAGAATGATGATATTAACAGGGTCGGGATCCATATTTTCTCCTTTAGAAACAGTTCTTCACATTAAAGTATAGCATGTTTTTCGGGGTTTGTCAAGTCTGCGCTGTCACATGATAATCTTGCCCGGCGTAGCGCACCACATCCCCGGCATGCAGCTTTTTGCCGCGCATGGTGCAAACCTCGCGGTTCACGCGCGCTTTGCCGTCTTGAATCACATGTTTGGCCTGCCCGCCGGTTTCCACCGCGCCGGCAAGCTTAAGGAAAGCATCCAAAGTAATCACCTCGCCGCGAATTTCAATGGCGAGGGGCGGGGTTTGTTTGACTGTTACGGTTAGTTTTTTGTTCATGATTTACCATCCTGCCAAACGCATTGCAATTACCCAAACAGCAATGATCATTGGAGTCATCACTAGTAAAGTTGGCCATAGCACAACGAAAATTGCTGTGCGCAACACTCTCCACATCGCATACAGCCCTCGCTGCACGGTGCACCACGCGGTAGAATACGTTTCGGCAATCGCGCTGCGGGGAAATTCTTGAATATACGGATGATGTCGATTGTACACCACCACAGAGAAGAAAGTGAATGGTGGCCGTGAAGCAAGATTAAAATGGAGTATTGCGTGAGGTGTTGTTGTTGAGCCAATGTAATCGCCATCACGATACCAACGAAACCCGATTGGGTCGCCATTTGGGATATGGGCCTGTAGGCTAAGAGACACGGGTACCCAGGGATTTCTTCCCCACAATGCGAGTGACGACCGAAGACGTGTGTGGTATGGATAAAGCTCCTGCGTAATCACTGGGCGGCGGGGGTCAGTTGATTCTTCATACGCCAGCGCAGGCGTAGCCAAACCAACCATCAACACCGCGCACAACAATATAGCAAGCATTTTTTCATGGTGACCTCCTCAATATTGACAACACAGGGGCGGATTTCCATCCACCCCTACAACATAAACGATTTAGCCCTCCGGGAAAAACGCCTTGTGCACTGCCGCCACTGCTAGGTCGGCTTTGTCTTGCTCAATCAGCACGCTGATTTTAATCTCGCTAGTGGCAATCATTTGAATATTGATGCCCGCTTCATATAGCGCCTCGAACATCTTCGATGCCGTGCCGGGGTGGCTTTCCATGCCAGCACCCACCGCGCTGACTTTTGCGACGCTGGTGTCTTTGATGATCTTCGCGTTGGCCGTCAGGTCAAGCGCATGCAGAATGGCCACGGCTTCGTCGGCGTGGGCACGTGCCACGGTGAAGGTGATGTCCTTGAGGTCGTCGCGTCCCACGGATTGCAGAATGATGTCCACATTGATGTTGCGGGCGGCCAGCTTGCTGAAAATTTTGAAGGCCATGCCGGGTACATTCGGCACACCAACGATAGACAGGCGCGCGCAATCGGCGTCTTTGGTTACACCGCGCACTAACATTTTTTCCATAGCAATTTTCTCCTTTACAATCGTACCGGGTTTGTTTGAGTAGCTGCTGAGCACTTCCATTTCCACGTTGTATTTCTTGGCCATTTCCACCGAGCGGTTGTTCAGCACTTGCGCGCCCAGTGTGGCAAGCTCCAGCATTTCGTCGTAGGTGATTTCGTCCAGTTTCACCGCGCCGGGAACTTTACGCGGATCGCAAGTATAAACACCTTCTACGTCGGTGTAGATTTTGCAGCGGTCGGCGTGCAAGGCAGCTGCCAAGGCAACCGCCGTAGTATCACTACCGCCCCTGCCAAACGTCGTCACATCGTCATACTTGCATAGGCCTTGAAAGCCCGCCACGATGATGATGTTCTTGCGGTCTAGTTCGCGGCGCAGGCGTTCGGTCTGAATGCCTTTGATGCGTGCCGCGCCATAGGCTGAGCTGGTTTGAAAACCTGCCTGCCAGCCCAGCAGCGAAACCGCCGGGTAGCCCATCTCTTGGCAGGCCATGGCGAGCAGTGATGCCGAAATCGTTTCGCCTGCGGACTGCAATACGTCCATTTCGCGCTTTTGTGGCTTGCTGGTAATCTCTGCGGCTTTTGCGATTAAATCGTCTGTCGTGTCGCCCTGCGCAGACACAACCACGATAACGTCGTTGCCTTGTTTGTAGGTGTCGGTGATGATGCGCGCAACATTCATTACGCGCTCATAGTCTTTGACGGACGAGCCGCCAAATTTCTTCACAATGAGTGCCATAGAATTCTCCTTTTATTCGTAACTGTAAGCCTACCAGAACATGCCTGGGTCCAAGCCGCCCCAAATGTCGGGCACTGGCGCGGTAATGATCGCGTTGGCCTGCGCAAAGGCGCTTACCATCAAAGCAATGGCAAACACCACAATCAGCAGTCGCAACAGCAAATTAAGCACAGAAATAATGATACCCGCTGTGGCCAAGTTTTGGCCGTCTTCATTGCGGTCACTGCATTGCTTGTGTGCCATAAAGCTCAAAATCAGCCCAGGGGTTGGTGACAAAAATGCACACACAAAACCTGCAATCGCCATCACATTCATCGGCTTTGGTGGTTGGGGTTGCTCAAATTCAAATTCAGGCAGTTCGATGGGTTCCGTGTTTTGGTTGTCATAAATGGGTTCGTTCATGTTTTTCTCCTTTTACATCATCAAATAGGTGATACCACCAAACCAGTGGTCATCAGCAAAGAAGGGGTCGTTCATCAAATCATACGCCAAGTTCATAGACCAACCCATAAACGCAAAGAACATCACCCAGCTTAACACCAAACGGACGATGGAAATGGCGATGCCTGCAATGGCCAGCCCGCGGCCGCCTTCGTTGCGGCTTTTGGTTTGGCTAAGGCCCACGCAGCTTAAAATCAACCCTAGCGTGGGAATGATGAACGCCAGCACAAAGCCGGCGATGACCATGTTGTTGGTCTTCGGCGGCACAGCATACTGCGGGGGATAGGGTTGCGGTTGCTGGTGATTGTAATTATACACCGGGGCAAACTCAGCTTGAGCTGGTGCTGCGGGCGCGGCAACTTGTGCACCGCAACCAGCGCAGAACTTGGCGTTGGCTTCAATGGGGCTGTTGCAATGTTGGCAGTTCATAGGCAGTCTCCTTTATTGAAGTATCGCAGAGTCTCTAACATGCTTCAAATTCCGCCACGCGCAGCACGGTTTTTACGTCGAACGCAGCAAGCTTTGCTATGGTTTCGCCATATTTACCGCGCGATGTGATAAACACAACTTCGCCGTTGCTTTGCGCGATGGTTTCCGCACTGGGCAAAGCTGCATCGCCGGATGCACGCACATAAAGGCGCACGCACTCTTCGTTGGCCGGGGCAACAAAGGCGGGGTCGTTGGGCAGCCAGTCGAACACGCGACGGCGTTCGCAGTGCTTGGCACAGTCGATGATATCCGCCACCACAGCGCTTGCGGTGGGCATGCTGCCCGCGCCGCGGCCATGGAACATCACATCGCCCACGGCGTCACCGCGGATGAGCACGGCATTATACACATCTTTCACGTGAGCAATCATGTGGCTGCGCGGCACCAGCATGGGTGCAACCACCAAACTGATGCGGCCGTCGTCTAGTTGTTGTGCGCGGCCAAGCAGCTTTATGTTATGCTTGAACGCAGCGGCATATTCCACATCTTCTGCTGTGATTTTCGTAATGCCCTCGGTGTGCACCTGCTCGGGATACACATGCTTGCCATAGGCCAAGGTGGCCAAAATGCACAACTTGCGGCAGGCGTCGTGGCCTTCCACGTCGGCGGTGGGGTCGGCTTCGGCATAGCCAAGCTCTTGCGCCTGTGCAAGGGCATCGGCAAAGGCGGTGCCGTCTTCAATCATGCGGGTGAGGATAAAGTTCGTGGTGCCATTAAGAATGCCTGCCACTTCGCAGATATGATTAGCGGCTAGGCATTGCGACAGCGGACGAATCACGGGAATGCCGCCGGCCACGCTTGCCTCAAACAGGAAGTTTGCGTTGTTTGCCTTGGCTGCTTGCATCAACTCGTAGCCTTTGGCAGCCACCAGCTCTTTGTTGGAGGTCACCACGCTTTTGCCCGCTTGCAAGCAGGCGAGGACGCAGTCATAGGCAAAGGTGGCGCCGCCCATGCACTCGGCCACGATGCCCACGCTGGGATCGTTCAAAATCACGCCAAACTCGCTGGTGATGATTGTTTCGTGTTCATCACCGGGAAAGCTGCGTTTGTCTAAGATATGCTTGAGCTGCATGGCTGGTTGTGTGCTACGCTGGGCATAGCTTGCGCCGTTTTCTGTTAGCAGCTGCGCCACGCCAGAACCCACCACGCCATAGCCGAGAATTGCAATATTCATGTTGTCACCCTTTGTTTTCATCAATAGTAACTTTCATTATAACACAAAATTTGCGCGAGGTCAAGGGGTTGCGTGCGAAAAACACAAAAGACACCCACTACCAATCGGCAATGAGCGTCTTTGTGCGTGTTAATTGATGCGCCGGCCTAGCCCATGAAGAAAAACCACGCGCCAACGCCAACCACAACGGCCGCGATCGGGGCCCATAGCCACCAGAAGTTGCCGCCAAACCAGCTGAAAAACGCAGAAAACACATTCAACTCGCCTGCGTTGCGCAGCACGGAAGCCATTGCGTTGTTTCGTTGATTTAGCGCTTGGTTTAGTTGCAATTGAGTCTCTGCACGGGCGATATCCGCAGTAAAACGCGCCGCCGTAACATTAACCTCTGCTCTCACGCTCAAGCTTGCGCCGCGCGCGATATCTCGATAACGATCATAGCGGTTAGTGATTCCGTTTGGCACGCGGTCGCGGCTGGGTTCGCCGAAAATTCGCTGCGATTCTTCGGTTGTTGCGGAAAAATCATTCGTTGCGCTTGCGGCAACTGCGAATACGCCAAGCAGCATCAGTGTCGCCAAGAGTGTTGCTAATAGTTTTTTTGCCATGGTTAAGTACCTCCAAACAAATTATTTTGTTCAACTGCTGAACTCTCATAGTATACACGTGCTTTCGCCGCAAGTCAAGCTTTTATGTGAGTTTGCAAATATTGCGCACCTATCACATGAAAAAAATTCCCATTTTAGCAAAAAAGTTGTTGAAATTCACCTCGAATTGTGATACAATAGAAGGCAGAGATTATTAAAACAGGAGGAAGAAACCTTGAACATCCGCAACATCGCACTGGCCGGGCACGGTGGCCGCGGCAAAACAACCTTGGCCGAAGCCATGCTCTATTTGGCCAAAGCAACTGATCGCCTTGGCCGTGTGGGCGACGGCAACACCACTATGGATAGCGACGCTGAAGAAAAACGCCGTCTAGCGTCTATCTCGCTGGGGCTGGCTCCATTGACATGGAACGGCACCAAAATCAACATACTGGACACCCCTGGCCTGTTCGACTTTGCCGGTGAAGTGGCGCAAGCTGTGCGTGCGGCCGAAACCACTGTGATTGTTGACGCAGCTGGCCACGGCTACAGCGTGGGCACAGAGAAAGCCTTCAAAGCCGCCAAGCAGCGCAACACAGCTGTGATGTTCGTGCTGAGCAAATGCGACGCTGAAGAACGTGACTACATGAAAACCTTCAACGCCCTGCGTGAAGAACACGCCACCGAAGCCTGCCCCGTGGTGGTGCCCGTGATGCAAGGTGGCAAAACCACCGGCTATGTGGACTTCACCACCGGCAAAGCTTATAAATATGAAAAAGGCAAAGCCAGCGAAATCTCTATGCCGGACGATGCCGACGTGCAAGCACTGCATGAAATCTTCAAAGAAACCGTGGCAGGCGCAGACGACGCGTTGATGGAGAAGTTCTTCGAAGGCGAAGACTTCACCGCAGAAGAAATTGCAGCCGGGCTCGCCAAAGGCGTGGCCGAGCGTAGCATCTTTCCGGTGTTTGCACTGGGCGGCCACAGCACCGACGCCGTGGATTTGTTCCTCAACGCTGTTGCGGCCATCACACCTGCACCCACCAATGAAGGTGTGACGGATAGCGGCCTTAACGCCATTTGCTTTAAAACCGTGGCCGACGCCTTCGTGGGCAAAATGAGCTTTTTCAAGGTGGTTACCGGCACGCTCAGCGCCAGCGAGCCTGCCTACAACGCCCGCACCGAAGAAAGCGAGCGCATGGGTAAAATCCTCAGCCTCAGTGGCAGCAAGCAAAGCGACGTTGCCTCCATCGTGGCGGGTGACATCGGCGTGGTAACCAAACTCACCGGCTTCAGAACCGGCGACACCCTCACCAACCAAAAGAACCCGCAAACATTGCAGGGCATCATCTTCCCCGCGCCGTGTTTGGGCATGGCTGCCAAAGCACGCAAAAAAGGCGAGGAAGAAAAAATCGGCACTGGCATGGCACGCCTGCGCGAAGAAGACAAAACCCTCAAGTTTGAAATCAACAAAGAAACCAACGAGCAAGTCATCTACGGCTTGGGCGATCAGCACTTGGACGTGGTGATGTCCAAACTTAAAAATCGCTTCAGCGTGGAAGTTGACTTGACCATTCCGCGCGTGGCCTACCGCGAAACCATCCGCAAAACCGTGGAAAAACAAGGCAAGCACAAGAAACAATCCGGCGGCGGTGGGCAGTACGGCGACGTGCACATTCGCTTTTCGCCCTGCGACGAAGATTTCGTGTTTGACAGCAGCGAAGTGGTGGGCGGCAGCGTGCCCAAGCAGTTCTTCCCTGCCGTGGAAAAAGGCCTGCGCGAAAGCATTAGCCGTGGCTTTGTGGCCGGTTATCCCATGGTGGGCGTGAAAGCCAACCTGTTCTTCGGCAGCTACCATGCGGTGGACAGCAACGAAATCGCCTTTAAAATGGCCGCACAAGTTTGCTTCCGCAATGCAATGCCCGAGGCTAACGTCACGATTCTTGAACCAATTGGCACGCTTAAAGTCACCATGCCTGACGAAAAGCTGGGCGATATCATGGGCGACATCACAAAGCGCCGCGGCCGTGTGCTGGGCATGGGTGCAGCCGACGAACCCAAAATGCAGCAGCTGGAGGCCGAGGTCCCCATGGCTGAAATGGGCGACTTTGCCACGGCACTGCGCAGCGTAACTGCTGGGCGCGGCAACTTTAGCGTGGAATTTTCGCGCTATGAAGACGCCCCGCGTGATGTGCAGCAAAAGGTCATTGACGAAGCTGCCAAACGCAAAGAAGAAGAATAACCCTGAACAAAATACCATCACGCATTCACGTTTGTGGGTGCGTGGTTTTTGTTTTGGAACCGCTTGTTACGCCGCCGCATAAGATAAACTACAGGGTTTATACCCAATTCCAAACGAGGGGGAGTGTTACCCATGCACTTCAATTGGAGTAATTGTGCCTGCATGCCGTGCACACCGTGGGAGTGCATGCACATTGGCCACTGCTTTGGGCCGTGCAAGCCGTGTGCGCCATGCTATGGCGGCCCCCCACGCGGTCAGCAGCCAGTTTGGCCGCCGCGTCCCGGTCCTTACTATGGCGGCTACGGTGGCGGGGCAAATTTTTTCATTGGCGATTTCACGGACTTTAGCGAAGTTGAACACCTGCCGCAGCGTAATGTTTGATCGGAGGTATATATGGCAAGGAATTGTTTCGGCATTGGCAACCAAAACGCCACCAACACGATGAACGCAATGCTGGGCATTGTAATGTTAATGGGTTTGCTGGGATTCAACCGCGCAGGCGGCGTCGGCCCATACATACCCTATACGCCATATACTCCATACCTTAACCCGCAGGGCATAGGAGATTTTTTTATAGGAGATTTTAGGGATGTTAGCGAAATCGAGAGTATTCCATAGCTTTTGGAGCAAGCCGCTGTTGCAAAAACGATATGGCCAGCCAGTGCGCAAGCAACTTGAATCCACCTTGCTTTTCACCACCATTGGGGTGATTGCCGCCAAACGTCTTGGCCTAGAAATTGTGCTGCACACAGATGACTATGGTGCAAAGTTGTTCCAGCATGTTCCCTATGATGAAGTGTATTTAACGCTCAACGAGCATGATATTGACGCGCAGTTTTGGGCAAGCGGCAAAATAATTGCCATGCAACACGAACCACTCGGCTCATGCCACTTGGACTTGGATGCGTGGATTAAAGGCGCAAAATGCCGCGACATTGTGTTTGGCAGCAAAAAAGACCTAGTTGTGCAAAGCACAGAAGATGCCTTTGGGGTTTATGCCCCCAATAAGAAATTTGTGTTTGACCAAGGCCGCGTAGATATTTCCGGCCACCTTGACATGAAGCGGGCGCGCAGAAGTGTGGAGGCTTACAATTGCGGGTTGGTGCGCTTGAATAACCAGCAGCTCAAAGACAAATGGCTTGAGCTATATTGGAAGATAACCCACGAGCTTGACCGAAAACAGCCGCCCGGCCTGCACGAAAAATATTGTATCCCAGACCTAGTTGCGGAACAATGGGTGTTGTTTCAGCTTTGCAGGCAGCATGGCTTTTCGGTGGAATGCATATGCGATGGGTTCAACCAACACCAAAGGGCGAAGGAAATCGGCTATGCGCACTTGATTTCCGAGCAAAAATATCACGTGGACGACGAACTGAAGAAAATCTTGCAACGGCTCACGGCGCAACAGTAAACCAAACCCCACCAAGTACACGGTGGGGTTGACTTTTTTTACGCATTGCATTATACTATATACAATACACACGCAGGAGGTCACCATGGACAAGCCCGTCAATCAAGCGAACATCGACCGCTGGAACGGCTTCACGGATGTCTACAGCACCGCGCGACCCGTGCCGCCCGCTATCCTCAAGCAAAGCATCATGCTCTACGCACCCGCGCCGCAAGTGGTCGTGGACCTCGGCAGCGGCACCGGGCTGAGCACGCAAATTTGGCAGGGCACAGCAGCGCAAATCATCGGCATTGAGCCGAACGATGACATGCGCGCCGCCGCACTGCCCGGTGAAAACATTGAGTACCGTGCGGGCTATTCCAACGAAACCGGCTTGCCCGACGCATGCGCCGACATCGTGACTATTTCGCAGGCTTTTCACTGGATGGACATCGACAGCACGCTTGAGGAGGTTTGGCGCATTCTCAAGCCCGGCGGCGTGCTTGCGGTATATGACTGTGACTGGCCGCCGGCGGTGCACTGGCAGGTGGAGCAAGCCTTTGCCGCGCTGCATCATCAATGCCTGCAACTGGACAAACCGCGTGGTGTGGTGCAACATGAAAAAAGCAGCTATATCCGGCGTTTTCGTGAGTTCGGCAAGTTTGGGTTTGTACGCGAAATCGTGTGCCACAGCGCGGAAGTCTGCACGCCGCAGCGCATGATTGATCTGGCGCTCAGCCAAGGCGCGGTTCAAGACGCACGCAAAGAAGATGCGGCACTGCAATCTGCCATCGATGCCTTTTGTGACGTGGTGCGCACGCACTGTTCCGCGCAGTTTGAGATTATCTTTTCCTATCGGCTGCGGCTGGGGATGAAGTGATTTTTATGAATGGGACTACAAAAAAGGAGACAGGTCATATGATTTATGTGTTCAGGCGCACTAAATTTCTGTTTATTGGATTGACAATTTTAAGTGCTCTTACGTTGATAACGCTTATCTTGGTGACTGAATTGGTGCGCCCCTTGCCAGCATTTTTTGTTTGGTTATTCTTGGTTCTTCTTTCTGCAGTTATTGCAGGAAGATATGCAGAAAAACTCAACCATGAGATTGACGACACATTAACGAAAAAATGTAACCCACATGGTTATATTGAAAAACTTGAGAAAATCTTGAATAGACGAACTGGAGACATAAGCACCATATTGTTGTTGAATGTAAGCACTGGTTATTTAATAAGCGGAGACATGCAAAAAGCAAGGCGTATTTTAGAAACCATCAGTATTCAGAATAATTTTTCAGATAACAGAGCAGGAATTATCAACAAATGGGCTTACTATAACAATTTTTGTTCTTATTTTTTAAATACGGACGACATTACAAACGCAGAAATCATGCTTAACAATATGCTTGAAATATTGAAAAACGAAAAATTTCCAAAGCAACAGTATGATGCGCATTACAATTATTACATAGACAAACAATTTCTGATTAATATCGCAAAAGGAGATTATGCAGGTGCAGAACAATGGTACTTAATCCAATTCGATAGAGAAAAAAACTTGTTCGGCAAAGTTGTCGCTCAATATCATCTGGGTCGAATCTATTTGCACGTTGAGCGTTTTGAGGAAGCAGAGAAAGCGTTTAATTACGTGATAGAAAACGGAAACACAACCCGTTATGTTGCGAAAGCTCGTGAGTTTTTGAATCAGTGGCCGAAAAGTGAGGAACTAACATGAACATCGAAGAAACTACCGCCCTGCAACTGGACTTCACCAAGCTCAACACCGCGCAGGGGGTCATCCCCGTGGCAGTGCAGGATAGCACCACCCATGAGGTGATTCTCATCGCCTACACCAACGAACAAGCCCTGCGTGCTACCCAGCGCACAGGCGAGCTTGTGCTGTGGTCCACCAGCCGCAACGAGCTGTGGCACAAGGGTGCGGGCAGCGGCAACACCTTTGCGGTGCTGGAGATCCGCGTGAACTGCGAGCAGAACTCCTTGGTTTATCTCGTGCGGCCGAATGGTGGGGGCATGTGCCACACCAAGGGTGACGATGGCCAGCCGCGGCGGGGGTGTTATTATCGGCGGGTGGAGGGGGATGGGTTAGCGTTTGTCTAGTTTCGAGTATCACCCCTTCACAGAATAGCCGTGACGAAGGTGCTCGGTGTGGATTGCGTCGCTCCGCGAACCTTCCTCACCCTCCCCGAGGTCGGGAGCTCCTTCCCGAGGAAGGAGCTTGGAGGTTTAAGCGGATAACGACATCGTAACTTTAATCAACGCACCGTTCCTGAGCGGCTCCTTCCTTGGGAAGGAGCTGTCACCGCGAACAAGTCTTGCGTCTTTATGTCGCTTGGCGCGTTGACTGAGGAAGGCTCGCGGAGCGACAAAACAAAGGAGAATACCATGCTCAACCAATTCAGCCGCACCCAAATCCTCCTCGGCGAGGACGGAATGAATAAACTCACCCGCGCGCGTGTTGCCGTGTTCGGCATCGGCGGCGTGGGTGGCTACGCCGTGGAGGCCCTTGCCCGCAGCGGTGTGGGCACACTCGACCTGTTCGACGACGACCGCATTTGCATCACCAACATCAACCGGCAGCTGCATGCCACCCACGCCACCGTGGGGCACTACAAAGTGGACGCCGCCGCCGCACGCGTGCATGAAATCAACCCCGATTGCGTGGTCAACACGCACCAGATGTTCTATTTGCCCGAAAATGCCGACGAAATCGACCTGACTTGCTATGACTACATCGTCGACGCGGTGGACACCATGAGCGCAAAGCTGCATTTGGCCGAGCGGGCGTTTGGGCTTGGTGTGCCGATCATCGCCTGCATGGGCGCGGGCAACAAGCTGGACGCCTCGGCCTTTGAGGTTGCCGATATTTTTTCCACCAGCTTTTGTCCGCTTGCGCGTGTGATGCGCAACGAACTGCGCAAACGAGGCGTGGGCAGCTTGAAGGTGGTGTATTCCCAAGAGCCGCCCGCTACTCCCGAGGAGGATGTGCGCACCAGCTGCCGTGCCAACTGCGTTTGCCCGCCGGATGTATCGCGCAAATGCACGCACCGCAGGGCGATTCCCGGCAGCGTGGCCTTTGTGCCCAGCGTGGCGGGGCTCATTCTTGCGGGCGAGGTCATCAGAGGGCTAACCAGTGACTTATAAATTTATCGAAAACCAAAGCTTTGCGCATTATGCAAGCGGGCGAGTGATTGTTCATCGCACTGGCTATCCCAACTTTCCGGTTAGGCTCGCGGGCGAAATTTATCTGACTTGCCTAGAGATGACTGGCAAGTCCAACGCTGTGTTGTATGACCCATGTTGCGGCGGGGCGTATTTGTTGACCGCTTTGGGCTTCTTGTGCGGCGAGCAAATCTCTGCCATTTATGCGTCGGATATTGCCGAGGAAGCTGTTACTCTCGCCCAAGAAAATCTGCGTTTGCTCACAGCGCAGGGTTTAGCACAGCGCCAAACGCAGCTTGAGCGCATCCATGGCGAATTCGGCAAGCAATCGCATGCGGACGCGTTGCAAAGCGTGGAATATTTTAAAGAAAAGTTGCAAGCCATACCGATGGATTGCACTGTTTTTTCCGCAGACATAATGAATGCAACGGCATTGAACGCAGCGAATTTCAAAGCAGACATTGTGTTTGCGGACGTGCCCTATGGGAATCTGGCGGCTTGGTCGCAAGGCAGCGCATTTGCGGTGGATAAACTGTTGGATTCGATTATCCCTGTGCTAAGCGACAATGCGATTGTGGCCATTTGCAGCGATAAGCGCCAGAAAATCACCAACCCAAGCTATCGAAGGTTGCGCAAGCAATTGATCGGCAAGCGAAAAATAGAATTGCTGCGCAAGGAGGATTAACGATGAAATATAAACCCACAACAACATCCGCCATTGCATTTGCGCAAGCTGAACGGCTGGAGGAATGGCTGCACTTGTTTTTGTGCAACGAGGGCGGCAACCGGGAATTTTTAGATGGGCTGAAGCTTGAACCTCGCATTTACGCAGCCCCGCGCTTGATGGACTTGAATCTGTTTGCGCGTTGCTGCGGCCCGGAAGAAGACTTAAAGTGGACGATTCCCGCTGCGCCGTTTCATGCGAATGTTGATGCGATTGCGAAGAAATACAAAACCGGCAAATGGGACATGCCGCCGTTGATTATCAATGAGCTAGATGGTCGATATGAGCTCAACGACGGCAACCACAGGTTTGAGGCGTTGCGGAAGCT
>WRBQ01000024.1 GCA_009784445.1 Oscillospiraceae bacterium | reverse complement strand
CAGCCAGATAGCACTCGCAGCCCAAAATGGGCTTGATGTCCCGCACTTTGGCGGCCTTGTAGAAATCAATTGCGCCATATAGGTTGCCGTGGTCGGTGATGGCTAGGCTGGTCATGCCCTGCGCCTTGGCGTGGTCAAGCAGCCCGCCCAGGCGGCATGCGCCGTCAAGCAAGCTGAACTCGGTGTGGACATGTAGGTGGGTGAAGGGCATGGGGACTCCTATGCTTAGTTCTTGGGGCGGATTGAGAGAAGCAGACGGACGGGCGAAGATTATCACCGCGCCATTTCATAAATTGCTAAAACATCCTGCCACACCAGCTTTTTAAAGCCGCCGCGGCCTTTTTCTTCGCCGAACCACGCGCCGGTGGTTTTCTTGGCCATTTCCTCAAGGCGGTCGGTGGGTACTCCAAGTTCTTGCAATGTCAAAGGCAACCCAAGGGCTTTGAAAAACTCTTGCAAGCGTAAGATGCCCTCGGCAATCACAGCCTCAGTGTCGCGGCGTGGAGTGGCGCCCATGACATTGCAAGCGAACTGCGCGAACATCGCCGGGTTCTCGCGCCAGATGTACTGCATCCACGCGGGCGTGACCACAGCCAAGCCTGCACCGTGCGGCACATCGTAAATCGCGCTAAGCTCGTGCTCCATGCCGTGGCAGGCCCAGCATTCGGTGCGGCCGCGGCCAAGCAGGTCATTGTGCGCAAGGGCACCTGCAAAGCCGATTTCCGCCCAAGCGTCGTAGTTGCTGGGGTCGGCGTACACAAGCGGGGCATTGCGCATGATCGCCCGCAACACGCCCTCGCACATCTCGTCGGTCACGTCGGTGTGCTGCTCTTGCGTGAAGTAGCGCTCGAAGATGTGGCACATCATGTCGGCCACACCGTTGGCAATTTGGTTGCGGGGCAAGGTGAAGAACAGCTCCGGGTTCAAGATGCTAAACACCGGGCGTAGACATTCGTCGTGGTAGCCGATTTTGCGCAGGGTGTCGTCGTTGGAGATAACCGTGACCTTGCTGCTTTCGCTGCCCGCCGCGGGAATGGTCAACACCGTGGCCACTGGCAAGGCCTTACCCGTGGGCTTGCCGCCCGCGTGCAGTTCCCACACGTCGCCGTCGTAAAGCACACCAGCTGCAATGGCCTTGGCGGAGTCAATGACGCTGCCGCCGCCCACTGCAAGCACCAACTGCACACCCTCGGCACGGCAGAGCGCCACGCCTTGGCGCACCAGTCCCACGCGGGGGTTGGGCACCACGCCGCCAAGCTCAACGAACTGCACGCCAGCTTCGTTCAGCGATGCCACCACGCGATCATATAGCCCGCTACGCTTGATTGACCCGCCGCCATAGTGCAGCAGGATCTTCGTGGCGTATTGATTAACGTATTGGCCCACGTTGTTTTCTTCGCCGCGGCCGAAGATGAGCTTGGTGGGGATTTGAAAGGTGAAGTTTTGCATGGGCGTTCTCCTCACGGTATAATATCTCTATTATAGAACATTTCACCGGCATTTGCAAGCCCTTGATGAAAAAAATTCTTGACCAAGCCCATGCAAGTGTGCTATACTATAGGCTGATATAATTTGAGGAGGATTTACTGATGGCAGATTTTCCAATTGGCGTACTGATGGAAGGTTTTCGCGTTGACTGGCGCGAGGCAATTAAACTTGCCCAACAAGTTGGCGTGCAAGGCGTGCAGATTTACGCCACCTTTGGCGACATGGCCCCCGAGGCCCTTGATACCCCGCAAAAGCGCCGCGAGCTGCTAGATATCGTTAAGTCGCATGGGCTGACAGTGAGCGCTCTATGCGGCGACCTTGGCGGCGGCGGCTTCACTCGCCCCGAACACAATCCCGCCAAAATCGAGCGCAGCAAGCGCATCATCGACTTGGCCAAAGACCTTGAAACCAACGTGGTTACCACCCACATCGGCGTGGTGCCGGCAGACAAAGCCCACCCGCGTTATGCCATTCTGCAAGACGCCTGCGGCCAACTGGCGGCCTATGCCGACAGCGTGAACGCGCACTTTGCCATCGAAACCGGGCCCGAAACCGGTGCCGTGCTCAAGGCCTTTTTGGATAGCTTGGGCTCGCACGGCGTGGCGGTGAACATGGACCCCGCAAATCTGGTGATGGTCACCGGCGACGACCCCGCACAAGCCGTGCGTACCCTAGGCGACTACATCGTACACACCCACGCCAAAGATGGCGTGCGTCATTACTACCGCGACCCCGACGAAGTGTATGGCATGCACGAAAGCCACATTGTTACCGACCCCAGCTTTGAAGAAGTGCCACTGGGCCAAGGCGGCGTGAACTGGGATGAATACCTAGCCGCACTACGCGACATCGGCTATAAGGGCTTCCTCACCATTGAGCGTGAAGTAGGCGAAACGCCTTACGACGACATTGCCCTAGCCGTGGAGTTTTTGAAAGCGCGAATTTAAGGAGATAATTATGGATTTAATTAAACGTTTATTTATCCGCACTTTTGCGGGCGCATTTTTGGGCATCAGCGTGTTTGCGCCGGGCATTAGCGGCAGCGTGGTGGCCATCGCCATGGGCGTGTATCACGACATTGTGCGCATTGCCTCAAGCCCATTCAAACCCTTCAAGCAAAACATGATTTTCCTCGCACCCATTGCCATTGGCATGGGCGTGAGCGCAGTGCTACTGGTGGTGCTGTTCCCAGACCTGTTTGCGGCATACCAACGCACCGCCTTCATGTTGTTTACTGGCCTGATTGCCGGCAACCTGCCCATGATTTTCGCCGAAGTTAAGCCGCATAAGTTCCGCGCAAGCCACGGCGTTTCGGGCGTTTTGGCCTTTGCCATTGCCGTGGGCGTGATGGTGCTTTCCATGTTTGTTGGCGACCCCGGCGCAACGGGCGTCACCAGCGGCTGGTGGATGTTCCTCATCGGCGGCTTGGTGGCAGGCATGCTCACCCTAGTGCCCGGCATGAGTATTGCTACGTTGCTGATAGTGATGGGCATTTACCCACAAGTGATGTACGCCGCCAACCAGCTGTTTGGTGCCAGTGCTATCTACTTGCCACACTTGTTGTTGTTCATTGGCGGTATTGTTGCAGGGCTTGTGCTGGTGGCAAAATCCATTGCCAAAAGCTTTGACAAATGGCCCGGGCCGTCGCACTCGTCGGTGTTCGGCTTCATGATCGGCTCGATGGTAGGCATGGCTTTGCTTGGGCTAACCACAGAGCACCCCTTCGCCATTGCCGCCGGCTGGAACTGGCTGATTGACTTTGTGGCCATCCTCGTTGGTGTGGGCATTTCCATCGGCTTCATGGTCATGGGCAAGAAGATGAACTCGACTGCGAAATAATTTTTTCAAAAAAAGTGTTGACAATGTATGGACAACATGGTATAATGATAAAGTAATCGAATATGGCTTGTTAGGTGAGGCTCCTAAAAGAACACAGGTTGTTGCCCTCAAATGTCGAGAGACGCCCCAGGGTATAACAGGCTCCGTCGGATTAAGGCGGTGCTTAACGCAACTGTTTTGGTTCATCCAAATCTACGTCTTTTAGTGCTAAAACTCGTACGAGGGGTTGCTGTGCAAAGCATTGTGCTTTGTGCCTGATTGTTGTGATATAACGACTCCTTTGGGGGTCGTTTTTCTTAATTTATAACAAAAGGTGGTGAGCATATGGATCCCGACGGCAGTAAGCGATGCACGAACAAAATAAAACTACAGGAGGACCTCTATGCTTACCCAAACCATTGCAACGCTCGTTGCAAACAAAGACCTTGACGAGCTGAAAAAACTCCTTGCGGGCCTTGAAGACGTGGAACTGCAATTCGCGTTCAACGATCTGAGCGACGAGGAGCAGGTGATTACGTTCCGGCTGCTTTCCAAGGCCGCAGCACTCACCTTGTTTGACCAATTGGACACCGAACACCAAGAGAACCTGCTGGGTTCGTTCACCAACGAGAAAACCATTGAGTTTGTGAATGAACTCGCACCCGACGACCGCGTGCGCTTGCTGGACGAACTGCCCGCCGGCGTGGCACGGCAGCTCATTGCCAACCTTTCGCCGCAAGAGCGCAAAATCACCAACCTGCTGCTGGGCTATGAAGACGAAACCGCCGGGCGCATCATGACCACGGAGTTCATCTCGCTGCGCCGCAACATGACGGTGGAGCAAGCCCTGCAACGCGTGCGCGAACAAGCACGCGACAAAGAGACCATCTACACGCTGTATGTAACCGATGGCGCAAAAAAACTCAAAGGCGTTATTTCGCTTAAAGAGCTGATTTTAGCGCAGCCGAGCGATGTCATCGATAGCATCATGACCAAGAATGCCATCCGCGTACACACCGGCACCGACCAAGAAGAAGTTGCCCGCACCCTGCAGGAAATGGACCTTCTTGCTTTGCCCGTGGTGGACAAAGAAGAGCGCCTAGTGGGCATCGTAACCGTTGATGACGCCATGGACATTCTAGAAGAAGAAGCCACGGAGGATATCTTTGACCGTGCGGGTATTACCGGCAACGAAACCGACCGCAGCGATCTGTTGGTGAACGGCAGCCTGTGGCGCATTTGGAAGGTTCGCCTGCCCATTTTGATTGTTACGCTGGGCTTTGCGTTTGTTGCGGGCTTCATTGTGGATGGCTTTGAAGAAGCCCTAGAGTCCATTGCGGCCGTTGCGATTTTCATCCCATTGATTATGGGCATGAGCGGCAACGTGGGCACGCAGTCGTCCACCGTGTTTGCACGCGGCGTAGTGCTGGGGCAAATCGACATGAAAAAGTTCGCCAAACCCTTCCTCAAGGAGATTTTGGTGGGGCTGACCATCGGCCTGATGCTAGGCGTGCTCACCGGCGTGATTGCTGGCCTGTGGCACAACGCCGCACTGGGCTTGGCCGTGGGGCTTGCGCTGATTGTGGCAATCACCGTGGCATCTCTGCTTGGTTTTTTTGTGCCATTTTTGCTCATCAAGCTCAACCTTGACCAAGCCGCAGGCAGCGCGCCAATCATCACATCCATCAAAGATATTGTGGCACTGTTGATTTACTTCTTATTTGTGTATCTCTTCATTGGTGTATCATATTACGGAGTTTAAACTGCATGGAAAAACGCGACCTAAGCCCCGCGCAAATCGCGCAGCGCAGCATTCAAAAAAAATACGTTAAGCAGCTGTGGAATCCTTTCATCACCGCCATTAAGCAATATCAGCTCATCGAAGAGGGTGACCACATTGCGGCGTGCATCAGCGGCGGCAAGGATAGTTTCCTCACCGCCACGCTGCTGCATATGCTGCACAAACACAGCGACGTGCCTTTTGAACTGACCTTTTTGTGCATGGACCCCGGTTATCGCCCCGAAGCGCGGCAGCTGATTTTGCACAACGCCGAGCGGCTGCAACTACCCGTGGAAATTTTCGACACGAACATCTTCAACTACGTGGTTAAGCAAGAGGGCTCGCCGTGCTACTTGTGCGCACGCATGCGCAGGGGACATTTGTACCAAGCGGCGCAGGCACGCGGCTGCAACAAAATCGCGCTGGGGCACCACTTTAACGATGTCATCGAAACAACGCTGATGAGCACGCTATATGGCGCGCAAGTGCAAAGCATGCCGCCCAAGCTGCGCAGCACAAATTTTGAAGGCATGCAGCTGATTCGTCCGCTGTATCAGATTCACGAGGCGGATATCATTGCTTGGCAGCACTATAACGAGTTGGAGTTCATCCGCTGCGCATGCCCATTTGAGTATGACCCCGACACCGCCAAAACCAGCAAGCGCCGCGAAGTGAAGAACCTCATCGCACAGCTCAAGCAAACCCACCCCAATGTAGACAAATGCATCTTTCAGTCCATCCACAATGTACGGCTGGATACCATGATTGAGTGGACACACAAGGGCGTGGAGCACAACTTTTTGGAGGAATTTTAGCATGGAAAAGGCCTTGCAAAAGGCAAAACGGCATAGCCTTTGGTTGTTGCCCATTATTCTTATCAGTTATTTCATCGTGGGCTTTCCCGACGGCGCGTTCACCGTTTCGTGGGATGCCATGGAGCTTGGGTTGGGCCTAGTTACGTTTCACTCGGGCATTATTTTGGTGGGATACTCCATCACCTACACCCTAGCGGGGATCAATCTGGCATGGCTCAACCGCTGGATGAAACTGCAAACCATCTATTTGTTAGGCCTGATGATTATGGGGCTGGGCTTTGTTGGGCTTGCGTTTTCGCCCAACTTTGCTATGGTGCTCACCACCGTGACCGTTTACGGCTTTGGCACCGGTGCTGCGGCCGCCAGCATGAATGCCTACATGGCAAAACATTTCACCGCCAAACAAAACAACTGGATGCACTTTTTCTGGGGCGCCGGTGCGGCGGTGAGCCCTTTGATTATGGGGCGCTTGCTGGTGCTGGATTTTAGCCAGCAAGCTGATTATTCATTCAACGTTTATGCCTATAGCTGGACAGCAGGCTACCTAGTGATTGCGGCCTTTGTGGGCGCGATTGGCTTGATGCTTATTGTAAGCATGACGAGGAAAATCTGGACAAACGATGCCGACACCGCACAAACGCAACAGGCCGAAGACATCGCAGACAAGAAGCGATATCTCACACAAAAATGGCACCAAGCGGTGGAGATAGCAACCTTCTTCTTTCTGGGCGGCACAGATTATACTGTTGTGTTTTTCACCGGCACAGTGCTCATGCGCACGCGCGGCTTCACCCTTGCAGATGTTGCGATATTCTCCACCGTCTACTACGCCGGCATGACACTAGGGCGCTTATTCTTCGGTTGGTCTGCAAAATGGCTGAAAGAAACAACGATTATCCGCCTCGGCATTGGCATCGCCACCGTCGGCATTCTAACACTGTGGTTCACCAGCAGCATCGCAGGCATGGCTTTGGCTGGGTTTGGGCTTGGCCCGTTGCTGCCAACGTTGGTGAGCGACACTTCAAACCGTTTCAAACCCGCCATCATTTCCAAGCTGGTGGGTTATGAGCTAGCCGCATTTGGCGCGGGCATCGCAGCGTTGTTCTTCTTCACCAGCATTGTGCTAACCGTCACCACCTACGAAGCGCTGTTCCCCATCGTGCTGGCGTTTGTGGTGCTGGTGTTTGTGTGCAATGAAATTCTGGTGCGCGCCGCTAAATCGGCCGCCAGAAAAAAATCTGACCAAACACATCCATCCACCAAATGATGTTCCAAGGATGATAGCGCGAGTATTTCTCGGTGAAATTCACCAGCGCACCATAGCAACAAAACAGCCGCCAGCGAATTTTTTCGTTGGCGGTTGCGTGTTTTGGCAGGCCAGTTAGCACATACTCACACACCCAATCGCCCCAAAAACACCGTTCCGGGTCGATGAGGGTGGCTTTGTCGTTATGCCAAAACAGGTTGCCGGCATGCAGGTCGCTGTGCACCAACACAGGTTGCACTTGCTCGAGAATATCGCGGTGCTTGTCAATCATTTTCAGCAGCTTTTCGCCCTTGCGGCAGGGCTTGCTAAAGGCCGCACAGTCGTCCACCAAAGCTTGCACCATGCTGCGAAAACCCAAGTGCCAATTAGCTTCAAGCCCCAGCTGTTCATAGCCAAAGCCCGTGCCCTTGATGCCGCGAAACTTGTCTTTCAGCTGCTGCACGTGCTCGGCTTTGTTGTCGCGCAGCTTGTGCTGCAGCTTTTCCATGATGAAGTAGTGGCAGGGGAGGAGCGTGCACGTGAAATCGCTGTGATAGACCTGCGGCAACGCAATGCCGTTTTCGCGTAGTAAATCGTAGAAGTGTAGTTCTTGTGCCAGCATGTTTTGCTCATGCGAAAGCACACGCACGCTGGGCGGCGGCGCAATTTTGATGACATATTCGCCCTGCGTGGTAGTCACATCCACCACAGTGTTGAACCAACCGTTGGTCATGTGGCGGTGGCTTTGTAGCTCACCCAAACCAGCGGCGCCGAATATTTTGCGAAGCTCGTCCTCGCTCACCGGATATTTCGTTCTGCTTTTCATGCTGCGCTCCCTGCTATGCGAAACAGCTCTTTCTCGTATGAATATGGCGGAAACGTGCCGTCGGCCATCATGCGCTGGATCTCGTCTTGCGTGGCGAGCCTTGCGCACACGGTTTCGCCGGGCTGCGGCACGAAGTCCGCTGGGTCAATGTCTTGACGGAACAACCACACGTCCACGAAATCGTTGCCGTACATGTTGCCTTCACGCCGATACGAAATCATGCACTCGCCTGCCTCGGGCTTTAAGTCTATGCCGCATTCCTCGCGAAACTCACGCAGCGCGGCGGCCAGACTATCATCGCCTACCAGTGCCGAGCCGCCGCACACTTCCCACATGTTTGGCAGAAAGTCTTTTTCCGGCGCGCGTAAATCGATGAAAAACTCGCCACGGCCGTTCACCACCCACACATGCACCACCAAATGATAATCGCCCGGCTGCATGGACTCGCCGCGCATGTGTGTGCGGCCGGTTGGCTTGCGGTCGGCGTCGTAGATATCCCAAAGTTCCATGTGATTCTCCTGTTACTTTTGCTTGCGCTTTTCAAGGGCATCCCAAATGCCCCACATGTACATGATCCCCAGCGCGCGGTCATACAGGCCATAGCCCGGACGGCACTGTTCACCCCAAATGTGCCTGCCATGGTCTGGGCGAATCACGCCAGTGAACCCGCAGTCGTAATAGGCCTTGATGATGTCATAGATGCCGGTGTGGCCATCGCAATCGCGGTGCGACACCTCGGAAAAATCGCCGTTGGGATAGTGCCGCACATTGCGCACATGCGCAAAAGCAATGCGATCGCAATAGCGGCGCACGATGTCGGCCACATTGTTGTCGGGGTTTGCACTAAAGCTACCCGAACACAGCGACAAGCAGTTGTGCGGGTCGTCTATCATGCTCAGCAGGCGTTTGACGGCGGGTTCGTCCACAATCAAGCGCGGCAAGCCAAAGATGTCCCAAGGCGGGTCATCCGGGTGAATGGCCATGACCACGCCACACTCGCGGCACACAGGCATGAGCGCTTCAAGAAAATACTTCAGATTATCCCATAGTTGTTCTTTGGTTAAACCTTGGTAGGCGGCGAACAGTTCGTCTAGGCGAGCCATGCGCTCAGGCTCCCAGCCGGGGAAAGTGTTGCCTTCTTGCTGCTTGCTTAGAATGTACTCCGCCATTTCCTTGGGATCGTCTTGAATCTTGTTTTTTTCGTAGTACAGCGCCGTTGAGCCATCTTCAAGCGGGAAGAAAAGCTCAGTACGCGTCCAGTCAAAAATCGGCATGAAGTTATAGCAAATGACCTTCACGCCAAATTCGCTTAAGTTGCGAATGGTCTGTATGTAGGCCGCAATGTGCGCGTCGCGACTGGGCAGGCCAATTTTGATGTCGTCGTGAATGTTCACCGACTCCACCACTTCCATGGTGAAGCCGTGCGACTTAATTTCCTGCGCCACTTCGGCGATTTCGTGTTTCTCCCATACCTCGCCGGGCATTTTGTTGTGCAGCGCCCAAACAATGCTGCTTACGCCCGGAATCTGTTTGATATCGGCTAGGGTGATTTTGTCATTGCCCGAGCCAAACCAACGAAAACCCATTTGCATGCTGTGTTCCTCTTTTCTTGTTGTATGATACAGCTATTATAGCACAAAAGCTGCGGCTTGGCAAGCTAAAACAGTCTTAATTGCCCGTCCCCATAGCCCGCTTGGTAGGCCTTGGTGATGTCACACATTTTGCTAAGCAAGCCCAACCGCGAACACTCCACGTTGAACGCGTGCCAAAGCTTCTTCGCGTTGGGCGACGGCAAGTTGTAGCTGTTGCCGAACTGCCGCGCATACTTTTGCTTGAGCCCGGGGAATTCCTCATCAAGCTTGGCGAGAAAGTGCTCGCGGTTGCCGTCGCGCAGTGTGCTGCCCATTGAGGCAAACACATAGCGCGCGCCGGCTTCTTTGGCCATGCGCAGCACGCCCACCACGTTGTCCACATCATCGTTGATATACGGCAAAATGGGCATCATAAACACACCACAGAAGATGCCTGCATCGGCCAGCTTGGCCATGGCCTCAAAGCGTTTGCTGGTGGGGGCCACATGCTGCTCAATGGTCAAGCTCAGGTCATCGTCTTCGCAGGTCACACTCATGTGCACAATAACAGGGGAGTGCTGCTTGATAGCACACAGCACATCAATGTCACGCGTCACCAAGTGCGACTTGGTGCACAGGCTTGCCCCAAAGCGATAGGTATCCATCAGCTCCAAGCTGTAGCGCGTGAGCCGCAGTTTGGCCTCAATGGGGTTATAGGGATCGGTCATAGCGCCGCTGGCGACCACACCGGGTTTGGTGAAGCGCCGCAGCTCGTTGCGCATGATTTGCTTTGCATTTTCCTTCACGCGCACGGTGTCGAAGTCATCAATACGATAGCAATCGGCACGGCTGTCGCAGTAGATGCAGCCATGCGAGCAGCCTCTGTAGATGTTCATGTTGTAGGCTGCGCCAAACCAGTTGAAGTCGCCTTGCAGCTTGTGAATGATGCCCTTTGCAGGCTCTATTGGAATGTTTCTCATGTTTCTATTATATCACACGAAAATACGTTTGTCAACCGTTTGTTTGGGCGAGCAAAAAATAATGCTTGACAAGCCCCACCACCTGTGTTATAATGGACATGTTCCAATTGGGGAGTAGCTAATCTCTCTGCTGTCGTCATCACGCCGCCAACGCGGCCGGGGGCAGAGCCACAACGTGGAAGCAAGACCTTTTGGCAACGCATAGCTTTGCATAGCTGTGTGTTGCTAAGAGGTCTTTTTGTATTTTAAAATAGATGGAGGAGAACACCATGCCCAGCAAAATTCGCATTCGCAACACCGAACGCTTTGGCCTGCAACGTAAAATCGTGGCCAACATGACCACCGAGTCCTGGACAACCATTCCGCACGCCAGCGTGATATACGAGCCGGATGTCACCGCATTTTGGCAAGAATGGCAGCAGTGCAAAACACTGCCCGATTGGCAGAGCATCACCATCAACACCCTGCTGATGTATGCCTGCGCCAAAGGCTTTCTTGCCGCACCAGAGATGAACGCGCACATCAGCTTCAACCGCAAGCTGGTGGCCGGCACCATCACGCAGTACGACGAAGTGAACATCTCCATGCCCGCTGCCATGAGCGATGGCAAAATGATGACCCTCAACGTGCGCAACTGCGAAAGCAAAAATTTGCGCGAGCTTAGCGACTACATCGCCGACCTTTACCGCCGCATGGAAAACACCGTGCTGGACGAAGCGATGTACGAAGTTTCGCTGGAAAATACGCTCAACTTGCTTAAGCGGCTGAAGTTCTTCACTATTCTCGGGCGCTTTGCGGGACTCATACCCTCGCGGCGTGAAATCAATCGGCTCAAAGGTGCACAGAAAAAAGCCTACGACGCCATGCCCGCCACTGAACGCCTGACTAAATACGACATTGAGCAGGGTACGATTCTCGTCTCAAACTTGGGCTCGATTTACCGCGGCGCGATGTGCAGGCCTGCGCTGCTAGATGTCATTCCGCCCATGGTGGCGGCGGTGGGAATCGGCAGTTTTTATGACCAAGGTGAACGCAAATTTTTGCCCATTAACCTTAGCTTTGACCATCGCGCCCTAGACTTCGACGGCGTGGTGCCCTTCATGAAGTGCCTAGACGACATCTTTGCAAACCCTGCGCAAATCAGAGATTGGCTGACAAGCTGCCCGAAATGAGATTGGCAAACCACCTGTCCATCGCGTATACTGTGGTGAGGCCAAAATTTTGTAAGGGAGTGTAGTATGAACCAAATTATCGGCTATCTAATGAGCGGTATTTCCGGCTGGGTTGTGACAATTGGCTTGCTGGTGCAAGCAGTGCTTGCGGTGCTTGCGCTGTTTGGCGGCAAAAGCAAACCCCGCTTCCGCGGCTGGCTTTCCACGTTCGCGTTTGCACTGGGAATTTTCTCGGTCATCGCCATTGTGCTGGGCCTGCTGGGCGTCACTTGGCTTAACTAAAGCAACAAAGAGAACACCGCCGGGGTTATTCTCCGGCGGTGTTTGCGTTACTACTTGCTTTTGCTGTTGCTTGCACTGGATTTTTTGCTGTTGCTACCGCTAGCGAGGGCTTTGGCAGCCTTGCTTTTGGTTGCAGCCGAACTGCTGTTGCTGGCAAGATTTTTCGCAGCTGTGCTTTTGCTCATGCTGCTGCTATTGCTTGCGCTGGATTTCTTGGCGTTGCTGGCGTTTTTGTTGCCTGCTGCCAGATTTTTTGCGGCTTTGCTTTTTTCCGCTGCCGAAGTGCTGTTGCTGGCCAAGTTCTTGGCTGCTGTGGATTTGCTTTGTTTGCTGTTACTGCTACTAGGCATCGTAATTCACTCCTATTGGTTTTGTTTTTACTTCGATTTGATGAAGCATTCATAGTGTGAACCGTTATCACGCAAATAGTCTTAGAAAAATTATGCATTGACAACTTGCCCAAAATGGGCTATAATGGAAGACGAAGAAAGAGGTGTTCTTCTATGACATTCATTCAACGTTTGCCCAATGCTCTATCTATCTTGCGCATTTTGCTGGCCCCAACACTGCCCTTGGTCGCTTGGCGCAGCAGCCCGCATGTCTTTGTGGTGTTGTATGCATTCATTGCCCTTACGGACTTAGCGGACGGGCAAATTGCGCGGCGGTTTAATGCAACCTCGGTGCTAGGCTCCAAGCTCGACACCACTGGCGATGCCTTGTTCATGTTCTTTGCCGTGGTTAGCATGTTTGTGGCTGGGCTGGAGTTTTACCCATTCGCGATTCGCTGGTTTATCGTTTTGCTCATACCAAACATCATTTATAAACTGGCTAACCTGTTTGTGGTGCGTGCACGCTTTGGACATTACAATGCCATGCACACGCTGCTCAACCGCATCATGGGCGGAGTATTTGTGTTTTTGCCACCCATCTTCATTTTGTTGGGTAATGTTAACTTTTGGATTGTGGTAACCATTAGCGTAACCATGTTCTTGTTCAGCATTGAGGAAACCGTAACCATTTTGCGCATGGAAGAATATAACCCCGACCATTACGGCGTGATTGGTTCACGCTTGTGCCGAAACAAGACTCGTTAGCCATAGAAGGAGTTTATTATGAAATTCATTAAGTATGTACCCAACACGTTGTCTATCCTGCGCATTTTTCTGGCAACATTCATGTGTGTGCTGGCTTGGCTTGGCCACACTTGGTGGTTTGTTGCCGTGTTCTTCATGGTTGGCGCAACAGACTTTTGGGATGGTATCATCGCCCGCAAGTTTAACGTAGAAAGCAAACTGGGCTCTCAGCTAGATTTAATGGGCGACGCTGCCATGCTCATCGGCGGCGTGGCTAGCATTGTGTTGGCGTGGATCAACTACCACCTTGTGCTGTCACACAATTGGTACTGGTTTGCCGTTGCCATTGCTGCAACAGCGGCCACCTGTGCAATTCCCGTGTTTGTTTGCCGTGCCCGCTTTGGCATGTGGAACAAACTGCACCTGTTTACTTATCGTCTCATTGGTTTTCCGTTGTTTTTGCTGGTGCCGTTGTTCATTTGGTTGGGGCAAGTTAACTTTTGGATTGTGTTTGCGTTTTGCATTATCATTGCCCTTGGGCAGGCGGAAGAAGTTGCTACACTACTGACGATGAAAGAGTTCAACATCAGCCACAATGGCGTTATCGGCAAATATATTGCACGAAAAGAATTTAGAGGCAAATAGATGAGGACTTCCCTCTCGGGCTGCGACTAACTTGCAGCCCTTATTTTTTTGGAGGTACAGTCTGTTGAAGAAACTACTTTGCGCTTTCTTGGTGCTAATCATGATGACTGCACTGGTTCTGCCCGCCACCGCGCTCACCCCGCAAGAAGCCTGGGATGCCGTCAACCGCAGCCTCCTTGCGGGTGCGCCTATCAACGACAGCTATCCTGGCGGCAACATTATGGCCAGCTTTTGGGTGTGGCAAGATGGCGAAATCGTACTATACGAATACAGCCGCGGTTATGGGTTTGATGACCCACAGCACACATGGTCAGGCACAAAAGCTGTGCTGGGGGTGCTCACAGGCATCGCTATCCATCGCGGCTACATCGAACACGAGCATCAGTATGTCATTGATTTTTTCCCCGATGCTGTCATTCGTCCGGGGCAGGAAGACAAAAAAGACATGACGGTTCATCATCTGCTGACTATGACTAGCGGGCTGCCCTCTAGGTTATGGCATCCCAATGCGCTGCGGCAAATGTTCGTGCGCGCCGATGCAGGATTGACATCTTTTTTGGCGCCGCAAATCACAGTCCCCGGCGAGGCGTTTCATTATTGCCAAGGCGGGCCTGCCACCCAGGCACTGGTAGGCGTCATTGAACGCGCAACCGGGCAAAATCTCTACGACTTTGCCCGCTACCACCTGTTTGACCCACTCAGTATGGACTCCATTACTTGGACCCGCACGCAAAGTGGCAGCCCAGTTGGCGGTTTTGGTTTATACATCAGCCCGCGTGACTGGTTCACGTTTGGGCAGCTGCACCTGCAAGATGGCGTGTGGAACGGCCGACGTTTACTTCCCAATGGCTGGATAGCCGCACTGACCCCCGAAGGCGGATATATTGACCGCGACTTTGCCAATCGTCATCGGCTGTATTGGGTAAACAATACTGATGCAGGCTGGTCAATTCGTGCGTCGGGCATGCGTGGTAATCACCTGAACATGCTCATTGAACACAACACCATGGTGGTGCGTATCGGACGCCACATGGGCTATCTGCATGCAGTGGAGTGGTTTTTCAGCGAAAGTGGACTGCTGCGACCACGCTGCTGGTTGTATATCAATTAAATAATCGAAGAGGGCGACATTTTTGTTGCTCTCGTTGTGATAGAAAGGTTTAGTGTATGAAAAAACTTATTTGCATTGTTTTGTCGGTTGGCTTGTTGCTGGGCAGCCTTGCCGTTTCTGGGGCCGCGCTAAGCCCGCAAGAGGCTTGGGAGGCTGTGAACCGCAGCTTGTTCGATGTCGGCATACGCAATGACCTCTACGCCGGCGGAAATGTGCTTGGCGGCTTTTGGGTGTGGCAAGACGGCGAAATTGTGCTATACGAACAACGCCGTGGGTATGACTTGGACACACCGCAACAGTTTTGGTCGGGCACAAAATCCATGCTTTCGCTGCTCACGGGCATCGCCATTCATCAAGGCTACATCGAAAGCGTGCAGCAATACGTCATCGAGTTTTTTTCAGACGCTATTATTCGTTCCGGGCAAGAAAGCAAGCGTGATATGACCGTGTTTCATTTGCTAACCATGCGCAGCGGGCTACCTTCCATGCTTTATGATCGCGGCGCGCTACGGCCATTGTTTGTGCGAAATGATGCCGGTTTGGCGGCCTTTCAAACAGCACAGCTAACTGCACCCGGCGAAGAATTTCGTTATTGCCAAGGCGGGCCTGCCACCCAGGCACTGGTAGGCGTCATTGAACGCGCAACCGGACAAAACCTCTACGACTTCGCCCGCTACCACCTGTTTAAGCCACTCGGCATGGATTCCGTTAGTTGGACGCGAACGCAAAGCGGCAGCCCGGTTGGCGGCTTTGGTTTATACATCAGCCCACGTGACATGTTCACGTTTGGACAGCTACACCTGCAAGATGGCGTGTGGAACGGCCGTCGCTTGCTGCCCCGCGGCTGGGTAGCTGCATTAACCCCTGCAGGCGGAGAAGTTCAACGCTACAGCAACGAAAACCGACATCGACTCTATTACGTCAGTGAAACTTCCGCAGGCTGGCAAATTCGTGCTTCAGGCATGGGTGGCAACCACCTCAACATTCTCATTGAGCACAACACCATGGTGGTGCGCATTGGGCACAAAATGATCTACCAAAGCATCTTTGACTGGCTGCTTAGCAATTCCGGATTAATGCGCCCGCGCTGCTGGCTGTATATTAACTAGCTGCCTGCGCTTTGGCAAGTGCATCTTCCAGTATTCGCACGTGCACTTCCTCGTCAGCAATCACGCGTTCTAACACTGCAACCACATAAGGGTCGCCAATGCGCGCAGCTTGAGCTGCATATTTGCGTATGGCGGCCTTTTCTTCGGCAATGAGCTTTTGCAGCAAATCCTGCGTGGAACGGTATGTATAGTCCACATAGCTGGGCGTCCAGTAGCCCTTGCGGTTGCCACAGCATTGCCAAAAGCGCGGGTCTTCGCCCAGCAGTTTAGCTAGGCGTGCGAAATCATCCAAATGCTGCATTTCTACCACACTAATTTCATGCGCCAGCTGCGCTAGGTCGCCGTCGCAGTCCACGTGAACATAGCGGTAATGCGCCACGGCAGAAAGCTCGGAATTTGCGCTGCCAATGTTGCTAAGCATCATGGCGGCGTATTGTCGATTTTTGCCCTGCACCTGTACGGGCGGGTAGGGGCCAGGGGCGCGAACGTGATTCAAATTCATGGTTGTCACTCCTCTTCAGTCTTACATGCGAAAAAATTTTCTTGACATTTCCCCGCATCAATGGTAGTATATATATATGAGAATTTGTGGAGGTGCATGTGCATGATGGATTTTTTGATGAACAACATGTGGGTGATATGGCTAGTGCTATTTATCGCCAGCATTATTTTAGAGGCCATTTCGTTCCAGCTGTTTAGCATTTGGTTTGCGTTGGGTGCTGTGGTAGCACTGGTAGCCAGCTTGCTGGGTGCGCCCATTTGGCTGCAAATTTTGCTTTTCATTGTGGTTTCAGGCGCAGCATTAGGGGCAACACGCCCACTGGTGCGGAAAATACAGCGCAAGCAAGAACCCACCAACGCCGACCGCTACGTTGATCAAGCGGGCGTGGTGCTAGAGAAAATCGATAACGTCAAAGGCACCGGGCAAGTGAAGGTGCTTGGCCAAGTGTGGACCGCCCGCACCAAAGACGGCAGTGAAATTGCCAAAGGTGCAAGCGTGCGCACCATAGCCATTGAGGGCGTGAAGCTATATGTGGAAACCGCAGAGTAATAAAGCGTAAATTAGGCACAACGGCGGCCGCCGCATTCACCGCATGCGGTTTGTCGTGCAAATGTGCTGCGCTTATGCATACAAAAAAATCACAACATACAAAGGAGAACTACTTATGCATCCAGGAGCCATTGCAATCACTGTCATCCTGTCCATCGTGGCCTTCATTCTGCTCGTCGAAATCGCGCGCAGCATCCGCAGCGTGCGCCAAGGCACAGCTGTCATCATCGAACGCATGGGGCGCTTTCACGTCATCTGGCAAAGCGGCCTGCACATGAAATGCCCGTTTATCGACAAAGTCGCACGCACCGTCAGCTTGATGGAGCAAGTGGGCGACTTTCCCCCGCATCCCGTCATCACCAAAGACAATGTCACCATGCAGATTGACACCATCGTGTTTTTCCAAGTCACCGACCCCAAGCTCTTCGCCTACGGCGTGGAGCGCCCGCTGCTGGCCATTGAAAAGCTCACCGCCACCACGCTGCGCAACATCGTTGGTGAAATGGAGTTGGACAACACGCTGACCTCGCGTGACTACATCAACATCAAAATCCGCAACATCATCGACGAAGCCACCGACCCTTGGGGCATCAAAGTTAACCGCGTTGAGTTGAAGTCCATCACCCCGCCGCGCGCCATTCAAGAGGCCATGGAAAAACAAATGCGCGCCGAGCGTGAACGCCGCGAGCTGATTCTGCGTGCCGAAGGCGAAAAAGCCTCGAAAATCCTCATCGCTGAAGGTGAAAAAGAGCGTCAAATCACCGAAGCACAAGGTATCAAGCAATCCATGATTTTGCGCGCCGAGGCCGACAAAGAAGCCCAAATCCGCAAAGCAGAAGGTGAGGCCGAAGCCATTCGTCAGGTGCAAGAAGCCCGTGCCGAAGCCGTTGAAATGATCAACAAAGCCAATCCGGGCCAGGCATATCTTGCTATCGAGGCGCTGAAAGCCTTTGAGGTTGCCGCCAACGGGCAGGCCACCAAAATCATCGTTCCCAGCGAAATTGCAGGCCTTGCGGGCTTAGCCAAAGGCCTAACCCAAGTAATCGCATCGGAGTAATGCATGTCCTGTTTTGCATCGTTATGGCAGGATTCCCCTGAATTCAATAGCATCCTCAAGAACATCCATGGGCACAGGCTGCCCATGGGTGTTTTGGGGCTTTCGCCAGTGCATAAAGCACACGTGATTGCCGCGCTGTGCGAGACTTTGCCGCGTCGCGCCATTGTCGTCACACCTGACGAATCCTCCGCCACACGCCTGCGAGATGACTTACAAGCCTTTGGCGCAAACGTGGTGTTCTACCCCGCGCGAGACCTCGCCCTGCGTCCCAGCGAAAGCAGATCACGTGAGTTCGAACATGCACGACTCAACGCATTAGACAGCATGCTTGAAGGTCGCTGCGATATCTTAACTTGCTCAGTTGAAGCAGCCATGCAACTCACCGTGCCGCCGGATATCCTAAGACAAAATAGCTTTACCCTTGCGCCGAGCGACGAAATTTCCGTAGAAACTCTGGTGACACGGCTGCTTGGTGCAGGCTTCACCCGCGCAGCACAAGTGGATGGTCCCGGGCAGTTTGCGCAGCGCGGCGGCATCATAGATGTCTTTCCGCCTCAACGTGACTTGCCCGTGCGTGTGGAGTTCTGGGGCGAAACTGTTGATACCATCGCGCCCTTTGACCCCGAAACCCAACGCCGCCAAGATGCCATGGAGCAACTACGCATCATCCCCGCCAATGAAATTGTGCCCGAAAGTGCAGCGCAGTTGCTTGCATTGGTGCAGGATTTTCTCCCTAGGGTCAAGGGCAGGGGAGCGGCCAAGATGAAGCAATCGCTGCAGGGCGACATCGCACTGCTCGAAAGCGGCATTTTGCCCAAGTCGATTGATCGCTACCTGCCGCTGATTTACCCACAGGCCTGCACCGTGATGGATTATCTCGAACCGGGCGGCCTAGTGCTGTTTGGTGAAAGCTTTAATATCGCGCAGCGCGCACAAGCGGCAGATAAACTTTGGCTGGAAGATTTGCGCGGCCTAGTGGAAGAAGGCACCCTCAGCGCTGGCCTAGATCGCTTTGCACTACGCTGGCCTGAGCTGCTTGAGCTTGCCCGCCAACGCGGCGTGATCTACATGGATAACCTGCCGCGCGGCAGCTTTGACACACCCGTGAAAGACCTCGTCACCTTCACCGCGCGCCAAACTGGCACTTGGAATGGTCTGCTGGACCAACTCACCGAAGACGTCGCACACTTAAAAAGCGACTACGCTTGTGTGGTGTTTGCGGGCACCGAAAAAGCTGCCAGCACCCTCGCCGGCGACTTGCAAGCCGAGGGTCACAGCGCGTTATATTGCCCGGTGCCGCCCGCAACCATGCCGCGCGGCATCATCACCTGCATGCCGGGCACGCTGTCTGCCGGGGCGGAATATCCCCACGAAAAAGCGCTGCTCATCACCTTTAGCCAAACACGCCGCCAAGCCACCGCACGCAAGGTGAAAAAAGCCAAGGCCAAGCATGCCTTCAATAGCCTAGGCGAACTGCGTCAAGGCGACTACGTGGTGCACCGCACGCATGGTGTGGGCATGTTCGAGGGCATCAACACCGTGGCAGCCGGTGGGGTGGACAAAGACTACATCCAGATTCGCTACAACAAAGGCGACATGCTTTATCTGCCTGTGACGCAGCTTGACCAAGTTACGCGTTATGTTGGCCCACGGCAAGACGGCACGGTTAAACTCAACCGGCTTGGTGGTGCCGAGTGGAAGAAATCCACCAGCCGCGCTAGCGCCGCCGTGAAAGACTTGGCCAAAGAGCTCACCGCGCTTTACGCTGAGCGCATGCGCGTGAAGGGCCACGCCTTTGGCGCAGACATCGACATGCAAAGCGACTTTGAACGCCGCTTTGCCTTTGACGAAACCGCCGACCAACTGCGCTGCATCGACGAAATCAAGCAAGACATGCAACGCTCTGTGCCCATGGATCGCCTGCTGTGCGGCGACGTGGGCTTTGGCAAAACTGAAGTTGCCCTGCGTGCCGCCTTCAAATGCGCCGCCGAGGGCAAGCAATGCGCCATTCTCGTGCCCACAACCATTTTGGCCTATCAACACATGCAAACCATCCAGCGCCGCTTCGAGGGCTTCCCACTGGAGTGCGCCATGCTCAGCCGCTTTGTGAGCGCAAACGACACCAAGCGCATCACCGCCGGGCTCAAGCGCGGCAGCATTGACATCGTCGTGGGCACACACCGTCTGCTAAACAAACAGCTGGAGTTCCGCGACCTTGGGCTCATCATCGTGGACGAAGAGCAGCGCTTTGGCGTGGCACAAAAAGAAAAACTCAAAGAGCGTTATCCCACTGTGGATGTACTCACACTCACCGCCACGCCCATTCCGCGCACGCTCAACATGGCGTTAAGCGACATTCGTGACATGAGCGTACTGGAAGAAGCCCCGCAAGACCGCACCCCCATTCAAACCTATGTGATGGAACACGACATGGCACTGCTGGCACAGGCTATGCAGCGCGAACTGCGCCGCAGCGGGCAGGTCTACTACCTGCACAACCGCGTGGAATCCATCGAACGCCGTGCCGCGCAAATCAAAGAGCACCTGCCCGAAGCCCGCGTGGAAATCGCACACGGACAGATGGACGAAGAACAGCTCAGCGACATTTGGCGCCGCCAGCTAGAAGGCGAAATCGACATTCTCGTCTGCACCACCATCATCGAAACCGGCATAGACGTGCCCAACGTGAATACGCTGATTATAGAGAACGCTGACCGCATGGGTCTTGCCCAGCTGCACCAAATCCGGGGCAGGGTAGGCCGCAGCACTCGGCGCGCCAGTGCCTATCTCACTTATCAACCCGGCCGCGAACTGACGGAAATCGCACAGCACCGCCTGCAAGCCATCCGCGAATACACCGAATTTGGCGCGGGCTTTCAAATCGCTATGCGCGACCTTGAACTGCGCGGCGCGGGCAGCCTGTTGGGTGCACAGCAAAGCGGACACATGGAAGCCATCGGCTATGACCTATTTATGGAAATGCTAAGCGAAGCTGTCGCCGAAGAAAAAGCAGGCGGCGAGTCAAGGGATGAGCTACCATCAAGCATGAAAGATACAAAGATTGACCTGCCCATCGATGCGCACATCCCCGAAAGTTACATCCACGAGCTGCGCCACCGGCTGGGCATTTACCGCCGCATTGCGGAAATTCGCAGCCCTGATGACGCTGACGACGTTGTGGATGAACTCATCGACCGCTTTGGCGAACCGCCCGCGCCCGTGCTGGGCCTAGTGGACATCGCCCTAGTGCGTGCGGCAGCGGCCAAGTGCGGCATCTACGAAGTGGGCACCAGCGGCGAGCGCGCCATGCTGTTCATCGAGCAGCTGAACATGCAGCACATTCACGCCATGAGCGAAGTGATGCCCGGGCGTGTGGCAGTCAACGCCGGTGCGGGCAAGCCATTCATTGCCATCAAACTCACGAAAAACGAGAGTTTGCTGCGCACGTTGCGAAAAGCACTTGACGCGGCGGGGGATTTTGTGGTATGATTCGAAAATGCAAATTAGTAAAAGCAAACAAGGAGGGCATATGAACAACACTAGTGAAATGCTACGGATGGCAAACCAATTCCTAGTCATAAGCAAAAATAGCCAAACCTATGTCCCGAACTTTGTGAATATGGCGTTTGCATGTGAGTTGTACCTCAAAACGATTTTGAAGCACAAAACTGGAAGCTACCAAAGAGGGCATGATTTGGAAGCACTCTACAACCAAGCTCTTCAGTATATAAATGAATCTGATTTTCTCGACTTGTTGGCAAAAAAATATGATGCCTCATTTATAGGTATGGTTGTAACGACATCCCAAGCCGATGCAAAAGTCAAATTGCAATGTACGCTTTGCAGGCATCGAAATTTATTTGTTGATTGGCGTTACATTTTTGAAGCAAGCCCTAAATCAACGCCAACAAGCAGGAGCTGCGTATGGGGCGACGATACTATATCTACAAAATATACTAATTGTACACTGCGTTTACCTGATAAATACCACGCTGTGGATGGTATGTTTGGTGCTTTTGCGCAAGCGCTAAATGAGTACGTTAATGCGTTTGTTGCGAAAAGCACTTGACGCAGCAGGGGAAACTATGCTATAATATATCCAATACAATTCAACCAGTGAAGGAGAGATTTTTATGGGACTGATTAGACAAGCGGTGGGTTCACTGCGTAGCTCCGCCGCCGGCGTGCGCGACGAAATGTTTCGCGAGTTTTTCTACGCCGATGCCCTGCCAGCCGATGTGCTGATGATTCGCGGGCAAAAACGCAACACCGAACGCGGCCGCAACCAAGGCAGCGACAACGTCATCACCAACGGCTCAATTGTGGCCGTGGCCGACGGCCAATGCATGATTATCACCGACCAAGGCCGCGTGACCGAACTGTGTGCCGAACCCGGCGAGTTCATCTATGACAGCGGCACCGAAGCCAGCATTATGTATGGCGGACTGGGCAAAGGCTTGGTCAGCACTTTCCAACAAATTGGCCGCCGCTTCACCTTTGGCGGCGAAATTCCCAAAGAGCAACGTGTGTACTACATCAACACGCGCGAGATTCCCGGCAACAAGTATGGCACCGTTAACCCCGTGCCATTTCGTGTGGTAGACCAAAACATCGGCCTGGACATCGACATTTCCATCCGCACCAACGGCGAGTTCAGCTATCGCATCGTAGATCCCATCGTTTTCTACACCAACGTGGCTGGCAACGTCACCACGCAATATAACCGCGGCGAAATCGACAGCATGCTGCGCACCGAGCTGCTCACCGCACTGCAACCTGCTTTTGCGCGCATTTCGGCCATGGGCATTCGCTACAGCGCACTGCCCGGCCACACCACCGAAATCACCGAAGCGCTCAACGAAATCCTCAGTGATCGCTGGACGCAAAAACGCGGCTTCGCAGTGTTTTCCTTTGGCATGAACTCCGTTTCGGCCCCGCCCGAAGACGAAGAGATGATTAAGCAGCTGCAACGCAAAGCTGTGATGCGTGACCCCGGCATGGCCGCCGCAGCCCTCACCATGGCGCAGGCAGATGCCATGCGCGGTGCCGCAGCCAACGAAGGCGGCGCGATGATGGGCTTTATGGGTCTTGGCATGGCGCAACAGGCTGGCGGCGGCGTGAACGCCCAGCAGCTGTTCCAAATGCAGCAACAGCAACAACAGCAATTTCCCGCAGGCCAGAATAGTGCCGGAGCCCCACCGCAGGTGGTGAGAGATGATGGCTGGGCATGCGCATGTGGCGTAACGAGCTATGGTCGTTTTTGCCACGAATGCGGCAGCGGCAAACCCGTGGCGGCACCACCGCAAGCAACTGCACAAGATGGCAACGGCTGGGCCTGTGCTTGTGGCGAAAACAACCAAGGCAGATTCTGCCACGAATGCGGCAATGCACGCCCGGCGCCTGCGCAATGTGCAAGCTGCAATTGGCAACCCGCCGATGGCGTGGCACCGCGCTTCTGCCCAGAATGTGGGCAATCGTTTGCGCAATAAGAGCACACGAAGCAACCAAGCTCCACCGCAGGTGGTGAGGATTTTTGCCCACACAAACGACAAAGGGGTAAAGGGAGGTATGGTTATGAAAAAGAAAGCACTTGCGCTATTCATTGCGCTAATCATGCTGGCGGCCATGGGCTATGCCTATTCGGCGTCGGCTTTGTTGGACGCAGACGATGATGTGCCTTGGGATGACTGGGACAACCAAATTGTGCACAACACAACTAATTTTGACTATTCGGATTATACCACAACCGAAACCACCACAACAACCGTGTGGGCAGGCACTGACGCAGACGGCAACCCCACGCCGCCGCCTACCACTGCGCCGCCGCAATTTACCAATCGGCCACAGCGCACACAACCTAACCACATTCCTTGGCGGCCGCACGACACCTTCTTCCACTATGAAGGCGGCGATGTCATTAGCCGCGACTGGGTATGTTATGAATGCGCAGGCCTAGATATCTGCGTGCACTGGCTTTATCTCAACAACATGATCGACAGCATTGATGAAGACATTAACGACAACGAAGAAGGCTTCATCGAACCCGGCATGGAACGAGTTTTCTCTGGCTATGAGTATGTTGGCTTGATTGGCACACCGTTTAGATATAACTGGCTGCTTATTGTTGCAGCAGCAGTGGTGCTGTTGCTGGCTGTTGCGGTGGTTGTGTTTTTGCTACTGCGCGGCAAGCGTGAAACTGCCGCCGCCCAAGCGGTGAATTTGTGGCACGACGACAATTACGTGCAGTCCGAGCCGGTGCAAGACTACTCAGCAGCGCAACCAGAGCAAAACACAACCGAACAAGAGTTGCCCGACGAAGAAATGTCCTTTGACGACGCAGACACCCCCAGCGAAACCCCCGATTTGCCCGATGAAGACATGAGCTTTGACGAAACACCAAGCGAAGACGAATAAAATCACACGAGGGCGGATTTCACATCCGCCCTCGAATTTTATCTTGTGTGGTAATATACTTGCCCGGGCTGTAATTCAATGCCACGCTGCGCAAACAATTCGCTCACCGTCAGCATCTGCCAGCCCTGCGCATGCAGTTGTTCAATTAGCCGCAAGGCAGCCTGCTGCGTAAAGCCAAAAATATCGTGCATGAGGATGATATCACCATCTTGCAGATTAGCCAACACATTGTCTACCATTTTTTCAACTTCACGTGCACATTGTTGCTCGTCCCGTCTGGGGCAATGCTGATCGCAGTGCTTCCAGTCTTGCGTGTCAACGCTCCAATGAATGATGGGCAGCCCTGCATGCAAACGCAAGCGCGGGTTAATCGACCCATAAGGCGGGCGCAGCAGGGTGGGCGGCTGGCCGCTGTGCTGCTCAATGGCTTGGGCTGTGCGCTGCAAATCGTCGCACAAGGCGGAGGCCCCCAGTTGCGTTAGCCGCGCATGCCCCCATGAGTGCCCGCCAATTTCGTGCCCACGCCGCACCATGCGTCGCAAAATCTTAGGATAATTCTCACAGCGGTTGCCCAGCACAAAGAACGTGCCGTGGCCGTCAACCTCTTCCAGTGCATCCAAAATATGTGTGGTTACGTTGCTTGGGCCATCGTCAAAGGTCAGTGCAACGCTGCCCTGCGCCGACGCAGGCACATAAAACACCAGCAGCAATACTAGAATAAACAAAATCTTCCGCATATCGGTGCCCCCTTTCTTGCCTTAGTATGGCATAAGGGGGTTGACAAAGCCGTGGGAATGTGTTACAATGGTGTGGCAAAATTATGCAGAAAGATGATTGTGATGAAGAAATTATTGTCCATTTTGCTGGTGCTGGTGTTGATGGCGGGCATGGCCTTGCCTGTGCAAGCGCAAACGCAAGAAGTTTGCCCTCAATGCGAAGCTTGGCATTTGCCCGGCGGCTGCGCAGATTCTGCGTGTCCTAACTTCAGCAACCCATTGCGACGATGGCTGTTTGCCTTGCTATGCAGGAGGATTCTGCCCGACAGAACGCTTGCCTGATGAACCAGCCTGCAATGGCGAACTAATGCCCTGTAACGACCTGCTTGCACTAACCGGAGGCGCATGGGCAATTGTGGGGGCATCCGCCAATCCAGCGCGCATCACCAGCCAAAGCCAATTGGTCGCTGCTATGCCAAACAATATGCTCCCAATAATGATGCAACAACTGCTCGAGCAATTCCCTGAAGAATGGTTTGATACCTACTTCCTTGCCATGCAACCCTTCACTTTCCCAAACACCGGAGGCTTTTCAGCCACACTCAACGCAATCTACACTTGCCAATGCCGCGCACAAGTGCATGCAGACATTGATGTACAGTCAACCAGCGGCGGATTCATGATATTGATAGGCGGCGCGGTTGGGTTCGCCCTGTGTCGCACGCTGTATGACAGCGAGATTGTAATTTCGGCGTAATGCCCCCCAAAAAACACACCCCCACATTTTCTGTGGGGGTACTTTTTTACTTTTCTACCGCGAAGCGGCATAGGTTTTTTTGGTTCTTTTTTTGCAAAAAAAGAACATCGCACTCTAGCGCAAAAAACCAATATGCATCGGCTCCAGCAGGGTAGCCAAGCGGCGCACAGAATCCGCCATGAATTTGCCCATGGTTTCGTTGGGCAGCATGGTGGCAAGCATCGGCGCGGCATAGCCCGACATGTGGTCCAAGCTCGGTGAACTGCGCGGCACCATGCGCACACGTTTGCCGTTGAACACAAACACCATGCGCCGCTCACTCACCGAATTCAGCGGGCGAATGCGCACGTGCAGTTTGTCGGCACCTTCCCACGCAGCCGTGCAGCTGACGATAAATTCCGTGCCACCCAGCGTAATCTTGCATTTGCGGGCGCGACCATCTAGGCCGCACAGCACGGTGTTGCGTTCTTTGCCCTCACTCCAGCTAAACTTCACGGCATCGTCCTCAAAGCGGAATTTCACTTTGTCAATGCCGCCGGCTTTGTCGGCACTCATGAAGAACACGGCTAGGGGCATCACGCTTAGCGGAAAGCCCGCGGCTTTCGTGGTCTGTTGCATCAATGCCGGGAAAAATATCGTGCGGCCATCGAGTTTTTCCTCAAGACTTGGGCAGCGTGCGCTTTGGTGCAGGGGAGGATAAGCCCGTAGTTGTGGAATGGCTACCGGGTCAGTGTCTGTTTCGGTGAACAAAGCAGGCAGGTGATCATACAGCGCATTGAGGATTTTTTGGCTGTAGATTTCACCGCCAGTGGTCACCACACAGGCATCGTACTCCGGAAGAATTAGCGCAAACTGCGAAAACATGCCATCCATGCGATAACAGCCGGGCACCACACTTTGCCACACGCAATAGCCATAGCCATGGCCGTCGTGCGGGGAATCGCCCGGCGGGGTGGGCATTTGCACCGCACTGAGCTGCTGCACCCAGCTTGCGGGGATAATCTGCCGGCCAGCGAACATGCCGTTTTGGGTGTAGCATAGGGCAATTTTCGCAAAACTTTCGGTGGTCAGATAAAGTCCCCAGCCACCGGCCTCGGCACCGCAGCCATCGTTTTCCCAAAAGGGGCGGGGAATGCCCAGCGGTGCAAACAGCCGTGGGGTGAGGTAATCCACCATGCACTGGCCGCTCACACGCTGCACCAGCACGCTGAGAATATAGGTGTTTTCGTTGTTATATGAGAATTCATCACCCGGCGCGGCTTTCCATTTGTATTCAGCAAAATCACGTAGCCATTGCTTGCGGGTTTTGTCAGCCAATATGTTGACCTCTTTGCCCGAGCTCATGCTAAGCAAATGGTGAACGGTGAGTTTGTTGAGCATGGCGTTGTCGGCTTCATACTCACGCAGTTCAGGCAGATGGTCGGCCACGCGGTCGGTCACCTTCAACAGGCCTTCATCCACGCAAAAACCCACCGCCGTTGCCGTGATAGACTTGCTGACCGAAAACATCACATGCGGAATCCAAGGTTGGTAGGGCGCGCGAAATTGTTCATAGGCCAGTTTACCGCCGCGCAGCACCATAATGGAGTGCATTTCGAGTTTTTCATTCACAATGCGCTGCATCATCTTGGCCAGCACCGCCACCGATACACCGGCTTCTTGCAGGCTTTGCGCCCGGGGAAGTTTTAATTCTTGCATCATTTGCACCTCAAAAAATAATTTTATAAAATTTACGAAAAAACGTTTGACAAACGTATGAACCTATGCTATAATAGAGGAAATATAATGAAATTTGGAGGATTTCGTATGAACCATCGCCCAAAACTCAACAAAACACAGGAAAAAATCTACGACTTTCTGGTTGAACGCGTGCAAACCGGCGTGCCGCCCTCGGTGCGCGAAATTGGCGAACGTGTGGGCCTCAAATCCACCTCGTCCGTGCAGGTGAGCCTCGATTCTCTCGAAGACAAAGGCTACATCATTCGTGATCCCATGGCCAAGCGTTCCATCCGCATTGTGGGCATCGGCAACCAAGCCATTCAGCAAGTGCCGCTGCTGGGCACCGTCACGGCAGGCGAGCCCATTTTGGCCGTAGAGCAAATTGAAAGCTATCTGCCCTACACCGGCCCGGTTTCGCGTGATAAAACGCTGTTTGCCTTGCGTGTGCGCGGCGAAAGCATGGTGAACGCCGGAATTTTAGACGGCGACATCATTTTTGTGGAAAAAACGCCCGTGGCCAGCAACGGCGAAATTGTGGTGGCGATGATTGAAGACGAAGCCACCGTAAAAACCTTCTACAAAGAAAACGGCCAATTCCGCCTGCAGCCCGAAAACGACTATATGGAACCCATCATCGTCAAAGAGGTTGTCATTCTGGGCAAAGTGGTGTCGCTGCTGCGTTATTATTGATGCACTGAGCAAAGTGTCGCCCTTTGTGCTCAAAATCTTTGTATATATTATAACTTGCCGCAGCCGGGGAAAGCAAACAGGTTTTGCCCGGCTGCGTGTGAGCGAAAGCTGCCTGCACGGCTTCTTCCATCGTGGCAACACAAAAAATAGTTTGGCTGCTGCCCGCCAGCAGCTTGGCGATAGCGTGCCCAGTGTCGGGCAAACAGATGATGTTACGCACCGTTCGCTGTGCTAGCTCACGTGCAAAATCCTGGTAGTCAAGCCCGCGATCTAGCCCACCGATGATGAGTGTGTCAACATCTTGCAGGGCATCAATGGCAAACAGCACTGCCCGCGGAATGGTAGAAATGCAATCGTCCACCCAAGTGATGTCACCAGCTTCGCTAATCGGGCACATGCGATGAGGAATGCCGCGGAATTCCGCAATCGCTTGGCGAATGCCCGCTTGCGTGGCACCCACTGCGAGGGCCGCCGTAGCCGCAAAATAGATGTCTTGCCGGTTGTGATCACCGCGCAGGCGTGGGTTTGTGTTGTCCAGCGAGCGCAAAAATGAGTCAGTTTCATCAAGACCGATATACACCCGCTGAGCAGGGCAAGGAGTTAGATCTGCCCACTCGTGCAAAGGTTGATCGGCGTTGAGAATGAATAAATCACCCGGGCGCTGATGATTACAAATCTGCGCTTTGGCAGCTGCATAGCCCACAAAACCGCCGGTATAGTGGTCCAGATGTTCCTCGTAAAGATTGGTCCACACCGCCACTTGCGGTGATGCACACGTGAACTCTAGCTGATGGCTGGAAAGCTCGATGACCGCGATGTGGCCTTCAATTTCCTCAAAGCAATCCAGCACCGGCACGCCCACATTGCCGATGAGTTTGGCTGCCACGCCGCTGGCACAAAGCATATCATAAATCAACACCGAGGTCGTAGTTTTGCCTTTGGTTCCCGTTGTACCAACTTTTTTGCAGTCTGCAAAACGCAAAAACAGGTCAGTTTGGCAAGTGATGTGCAAATTTTCAGGAATAGCGACATCTTTGAGCGAAACACCAGGCGATTTAATGAGCAAATCGCAGCTGCGCAGCACGTCTAAATAGTCGGCCCCGCACAATAACTGCACATATGGATCATCAAGCTGTACAAGGTTTTGGTCAGCAATAATCAGCGGGCGTGTGGGGAAATGACGGCGCAAAAATCGGTAAGTTGACTGCCCTTCGCGGCCGAAACCAAGCAATCCAATGCGCCCCGTGCCCAAAAAATCAAGTAACTGTGCTAACATAATTATGCATCCTTTCCGTGATTGATAAAAAAGCTGGAGGAAGGTTGTGCTCGGCATTCCATTGGGCCAGAAGATTCTGCATCAATGAAGTGTCGCCGTTCAACGCGCGAAAAGCAGCTTGCGCTTCTTCGACTGTGCCCACACACTCAAATGGTTTTTCGGCGGTTTGCCCAAGCAAGGCCTGCAATTCACCCGAAAGTTCCGCTAATTCTAATAAATTTTCGCCGAATATCTCCTTCAAATCTGCCTTTGACAAGAAAGGCGCAAGCATCAAATAAACAAACAAGCATTTTGCGCAATTGCCGCACCACACATTTTTCTTGCTGCCTACATTGCAGCTTTTGAATACGTCGTGATAATGCGTTAACGCAGAGAATTTTTTAGCGATTTGCAGCTCGCTGAACGGCCGCAGCAAGCTAAAATAGTGAATCGGAAGCGCAAAACGCCGTTGGATATAGGCATTCATATCGCATTCAAAGGCGTACGATTTGGAATATTGATGGTTAACGTCGGTGCCAAGCACACTTGGTTCGTTTGCGCTGGCCTCGTTGGACAGTACCAATTCATCCGCGCCAATGAGATACGCACAAAACAGCCCCAAAAATGCCACAATTGCTGAAAAAGGCGTGTGACCGTTGAAATAGTCCTGCGCGTTAACGCGCAAAAGCATCGGGTCAATTTGCCGGTGCGTGCGCAACATCTGCTCAGGTGAATAACCCGCTGCCGCGAAGGTTTCGTTACGCGCAAGCTGATCGTTAACGGTAAAACCCATTAGATTTCGCTTCGCTTCGCTAAACAGGTGAAGCGAAACACAAGAATCTTTTCCGCCGCCAACAGGCACCAAGGCGAGATTTGCACTGCAAAATTTGTTTGCAGTGCGCGGCAGCATGGGCGATTCGCAGCGCACGCGCACAAAATCATCAAAGTTTGTGGCGATTTCGTTGCAATAAAAAAATTCACCCAAACCATGGTACCACAATCGTTTCCACCAGTCAATTTCATCGCAGTTTAAATGACCACAGTGAACAACAATCTCAGGCGGACAAACGCATTTCCAATAGGAAATCAACTCCACCAGTCCTAGCGAAAACACCAAATCCTGCGCAAGGGGAGAGTCTAGCGCGTTGCGCAGCGTCAAATTTCGGGTATCAATGATTGTTGTGGGAGAAAACTCTCCCAAGCCGTCAATCGAAAACACAAAACGCAGCAAAATTTGCTCCTCTTGTTGCTCAATTGCATAGCTGTGGTAGTGAAAAGTAGGGTGCTGCTGTCGCAGCGCGTTAAAACGTGGCATCGTCATTGCACTTTCTTTTAGGCTTGCGGAATATCGTCGTCCCCAGCGGTGGAACGGCTTGGGATGATGATTGCCAGCAGAATGTAGGCCAAAATACCGGGAAAGCCCGCCGAAAAAATCGACAGCAGAACGTATCCCACGCGCACAAGCGTGGGGTCGATATTGAAATATTCGCCAATGCCGCCGCACACGCCGGCCACTTGTCGATTGCTCACCGAGCGATAGAATTTTTTCATGCTTCACCTCGTTGCAGTTTCGCTGCTTGTAATGTATTTTTCATTAAAATAGAAATCGTCATAGGACCAACGCCGCCGGGCACGGGCGTAATCCAGCTGCACTTAGGCGCCACGGCATCGAAGTCCACATCACCACGCACTTTGCGGCCCTCAAGGCGGTTGATGCCTACGTCCACCACAACGGCGCCATCTTTCACCATATCGGCGGTCACAAAATGCAGGCGCCCAACCGCGGCCACTAGCACATCGGCTTGGCGAGTGATTTCAGGCAGGTTTTTCGTGCGACTGTGGCAAATGGTCACGGTGGCGTTGCGTTGCAGCGCCAGCATCGCCATGGGTTTACCTACAATGTTGCTGCGGCCGATGACCACCACATGCTTGCCGGCTAGGTCGATGCCTGCGTCGTCCAGTAGCTCGAGCACGCCGCCGGGGGTGCAAGGCAGCAGTTCAGGCTCGCCGAGCATGAGTTTGCCCACGTTTTCGGGGTGGAACACGTCCACGTCTTTCGCGGGCGAAATGGCACGGCACAGCGCTTGCTCGTCGTAATCGTAACCCGAAGGCAACGGCATTTGGCACAGGATTCCATGCACGTTGAGATCACGATTTAACTCTTCAACCAGTGAAAGTAGCGCAGCTTGCCCGGCACCAGCCGCCAGAAAATGCTCTTGCGACACAATGCCCACGCGTTCGCAGGCCTTCTTTTTGTTGCCCACATACACCTGCGAGGCGGGGTCATCACCCACCAAAATCACGGCCAGAGTGGGGGGCTGCGGCATGCTCGCAATTTCCACCGCCACACTATCTAAAACCTTGGCGCTCACCAGTTTTCCGTCAAGTATTTGGCTCATCGGGCACCTCCTCGGCAGTTTCTTCAACTACTTCCTCTTCTTTTTCTTCAGTTTTATCTTCTTCTACGGGCGTTTCTTCTGCCTCAACAGCGGCACCCGGGAAATAGTCGATGCCCTCAATGGGCTTGGGATTTTTCTTAAAATGCAGCGTGAAGTAAATGAACGCCGCCGCGCAACTCAGCACAATGAGACCCGAAAGTAATTGCGACACCCGCACATTGCTGCTGCCGATGAACAGCGGGTCAAGCCGCAAGCCTTCGATGAAAAATCGCCCGGCGCCATACCACATGCCGTAAAGCAAAATGAGCTGGCCGCTGAAGCTGCGCCATTTGCGGCAGAAAAGATACAGTAGACCAAAACCCAGCAGCACCCACAGCGATTCATACAAAAATGTGGGATGCACATACGCGCGATCGAGCACGGTGCCCGCCACGGCCTCAATGCCATGCTGCGCAAACATGCCCTGGTTGGCAGTGATGTAGCTTGCGGTGGCCGGACTCCACATGCCCCAAGGCAGGGTAGTGTTGCCGCCAAAGGCCTCCTGATTGGTGAAGTTGCCCCAGCGGCCAATGCCTTGCCCAATGAGAAAGCTCATCGCTGCAAGGTCCATGAGATTGAGGAAATTTTGCTTGTTGATGCGCGTGACGATAAACGCACCCAACAACCCGCCGATGATCCCGCCATAGATGGCCAGACCACCCTCCCAAATGCGAAAAATGTCAAAGAAGTTGTTCATGGCGCTCAGGTTGAACAGCACATAGTAAAGCCGTGCGCCAACCACGCCGCCAATGGTGCCGCCGATGAGCACGTCCACCATTTTGTCCAGATTCATTTTCCATTTGTATGCCATGCGGCCACCAAACAGCACCGCCAGCAAAAAGCCAAAGGCAATCAGCACGCCATACCACTGCACAGTAAGGCCACCGATTTGCAGCGCTACGCTGTTGACGGTGATGGGGTTTTCAAACATGCGGAAAAATACTTGATGTGTCATATAACCTCCTAAATTGGTTCTACGATCGACAGTGCATGGTAGCCTGCGCGGAACATCTCGCTCGCGCGCTTGCGCACACCTTCAAGGGTCATGTTGCGCAATGCACGCGCACGGGCGAACAAGTCACAGCCGGCAAAGTAGCTTTCGGTCATGCGGTCGGCGATGGTTTCAATGTCGTTGCATTCCATCACCAGCCTGCCATAGGCACGTTTGCGGGCACGCTCGAAATCTGTTTCGTCAATGTGTGCGGCAAGCATGGCCTGCGTGATTCGCTCGGCAGCTTGCTGCGGCTTGTGGCTTTCGCCGCTGAACAATGCGGCGGCATAGTCGTCGCCATGCAGAATCTCGCT
>WRBQ01000023.1 GCA_009784445.1 Oscillospiraceae bacterium | reverse complement strand
TGCTGCAAAAAGGGTATGGTTGCCGCGCCGCCGCCAATGGCGAACAGCCCGGTGAAGAAGAACTCGTAGAACAGGAAGGGTAGGTAATGCATCATTTGTCACCGTAATGGCCTTTACAAGCGGCAATTTCCAGTCTGTCATTGATTATTCTGAAGATCATGCGGTTGCAGTCATCAATGCGCACACTCCACCAGCCGGACAAATCGCCCCCCAGCTTCTCGGGTTTTCCAATGCCGAAACAACCGTTACGGTCAATGTCTTTCAGCAGCATAACAATGCGTTTCGCTGTCTTCTTGTCTTGTGTTTGCCAATACAAAAAATCTTCCCAAGCTTGGTCGAAAAAAATCTTGTGCATTTCATTACCCCACCATCGCTTCTAGCTCTTCCATTGTTTTTTCTGCAAAATTAGCCTCGCCGCTTTCAATTTTCGCAACCACACGACGCAAATGTGCCATGTTGCTTTCACTATAGAACGGGTCAGCTTTTAGCGAAAGCTCGAAGGGAATGCGTCCCTCGCGCATGGATTGCAGAATAAACGCGTGAATTGCCGTGGACAACGAAAGCCCTAGCTCGCCAAAGAATGCATCAGCCTGTTTCTTCAGTTCATCGTCCATGCGAATGTTAACTTGTGCCATAATAACACCTCCTGCTATCTATTATACCCGAAATGCTAGCAAATGTCAAGCATCCGCTACGCCTCGCTGCCCCAGCGGGATAAACTCAAGCTGCATGGGGTTGGGTGGGTTGCCACGGCCTTTGGCCAAATAGCTCGTAATCCGACCTCTTGATGTCGCTCAATCTTTCTTCGCATTTCTCCACGCCCCAAACAAGCCAATGAGTGCCGCACTGGCCACCACCCACGCCGGGTGCGCACCAAACAACGCCACCGGAATGAACGCCGCTACGGCAATCAGCAGCTGCCACCAGCGCTTAACTTGGCTGCGAAAGATGTTCACCACCGCGGCTGTCACCAGCGCAGCCACCGCCACGCGCATGCCTGCCAAAGCAGCCTGTGCAACGGGATGATCCATCACAAAGTTCAGCCCAAACGATAGCCCCAGCACAATCAAAAACCCGGGCAATGCCACCGCGATGGGTCCAATCATCGCGCCCAACACCTTCTTTTGCTGCCAGCCAATGAGCACCGAAACCGTCACCGCGATGATGCCCGGCGTGCATTGCCCAATGGCATAGTAGTCCACCACTTCGTCGCGGGTGCACCAGCCACGGCGGTCGATGATCTCACGCTCAAGCATGGGAAACATGGCAAGGCCGCCCCCAAAGGTCATTAGTCCGACCTTGAAGAAGCTCACAAACAGCTGCCATAATGTTTTCATGGTAATAGTATAGCATAAAATGCACGTGGGTGCAATGTTTTGCTGGAGTTTCCTCAACCCATCATAAAGCACAGCGAAGCGACCGAGCGCTAGCGCAGGTGGCGCAGGTGGAAAATTTCCTGCCAGTTCATACGTTTTTCATATTATTATAGTATACTATGGGTATAGTAGGATGGAGAGGTACATGATATGGACAATAACAACAATTTTAGCGGCTACGGCTATGACGACGCACAAAACGCTGCATTGCCTGCACCCGTTTTGCCCGACCTGACCCCGCAGACGCCCCCAAAGCGCAATGCCTCGGTGGTTGTGGTGTCGCTGCTGTGCGTGCTGCTGGTGGTTGTGGGTGGCACGGCTGGCTTTTTCGGCATACGCTATTTTGCCGGGCAAACGCAAACACCGCCTGTGGTTACTCAACCCGGTGGCGGCAGCGATAGCCCGCACATGCAGCTAGCCGTCACGCCTGACGGTGATCGCTCTGCACCGGCGGTGGAGGGCGGCATGACGCCCGTGGAAATTGCCGAAAGCCTCAAGCGTTCCAATGTGGCGGTGCAAATTCACGGCACGCGTGGCAACAACATCATCGGCGAGGGCAGCGGCATTATCATCCACGAAAACACCGCCGGCACGCACACCTATGTGGTGACGGCTGCACACGTGATTGAAGGCACGAACCGCCGGGTAAGCATTGAGCTATACAACGGCGAAAGTTTTTACGCCGAAATCATTGGGTACGACGCCCGCACTGACGTTGGGTTGTTGCGCATTCCCGCCGCGGGTCTTCACGCCGCAACATTTGGGGATTCCGATGCCCTGCGTGTGGGTGAGCCCGTGTTTGCGGTTGGCAACCCGGGCGGCATTCAGTTCATGGGTTCGTTTACCCAAGGCATTGTCAGCGCCATCGACCGCCCCATCCGCAACCGCCACACCATGATTACCATTCAGCACACGGCGCCCATTAGCCCGGGCAACAGCGGCGGCGCACTGGTGAATGCGCTGGGCCAAGTCATTGGCATTAACTCGCAGAAAATCGTTGACTTGTACTTTGAGGGCATGGGCTTTGCGGTGCCATCCTCAACCGTGCAGGAAGTGGTGAATAATCTAATTGAAATGGGCCGCGTGCCCAACCGCCCCAAACTGGGTATTCAGTTCATCGTGGCCACGCAAACGGCACCCGGCGCCTTTGTGGTGCGCGCCAACAACTTGCCGTCCGGCAGCATCATCATCGCCGCCATTGATGACGACAGCGATTTCACCAACACACAAGTGCAGCCCGAGGACATCATCACACACGTGAACGGAAACCCTATCAATCGTCCTGAGGTGCTGTTGGAAGTGATTGAAACCGGCAGCGTTGGCCAAGCGCTTGAGCTGACCATTGCCCGCGTAAATCGTGAAAACTTTAACGTGACTGATACCTTTGAGGTGACAGTTCGCTTGGTGGAAGACCGAAGCGTGTTCGAGTCCGAACCCGAACCCACCCGCCCATGGTTCTGGGATTGACCGCCTGCGGCGGGGCTCCCCGCTTCGCGGCCCCTGCGGGGAGCAGGCGCTTCGCGGCAAATCTGCAAACAATAGCAAAACCCCACTTCGTGATTTTCATGAAGTGGGGTTTCGTTGATTTCAGTTATAGGTTGATTCGTTGCTTGAATTTTGTTTTCTCCAGCACGGTAGCTAGAGCGATGAACAGCACTGCGCTGCCAACGGTTTGCACAATGTCGCCCACTAGGTTTGGCACAACAGCAACCCACACGCCGTCGGGGGCACCGAATGTGCCAAGGCCAATCAGCAGCCAACGATACAAGGCGTAGCCGACGATGGTGATGACGCTGTATGGCGCAAGCATGGCCAAGTTGCGTGGAGTGACTAGCTCGGGTTGCTTTGCGCTAAATGGCACGGTCATCAGTGACTTGATGATGATGGTTGCAGGCGCCCAAATTGCGCCGCCTGCACCCAGCACGTTGGCCATGCCGCCGCCGAGCCCGCCAACGACCATGGCGTAGGGCGTGGGCAGCAGCACGGCTGCCAGCAAAATGATAGCATCGCCCAAGTGCACAATGCCATAGCCAAGATCAACACGCAAGAAAAAGATGGCGACGGTGGTCATGGCGACAAGCACCGCTGTGAGGGCAATATGATAGACATGTTTTCTTTTCATTATATTATAGTAGCTCCTCTAGATGGTTTTCGAAAGGTACGCCGTGTTTGGGCGGCAGGTTTTGCTGTGCGGCCTCAGTCAATGCGGCGTGCAGAAATTTTGCTGCACGGGTGATGCATTGCTGCAACGTGTTGCCACGCACCAACCCGGCGGCCACACAAGCGGCGAATAAATCGCCAGTGCCGGAATAGGACCCAGCCACGGCTGTGGTGGAATAAGTATCCAACTTGCTGTGTTGCCAAGCTGCGTTGAGCACCAAGTCGCCAATCTTCCAGCCGGTGACGATGATGATGGGCTGCGGCAGGGTAGCGCACATGCTGTGCAGCATGGCTTTTTGTTCATCGGGAGGAGCGCGCAAAAAGGTCATGGGGTCTTTGTTGGCCAGCAGACAAAGCTCGGTGACATTGGGGGTAATGACATGCGCTTGGCGGGCAAAGTCGCCAATGGCGCGGCAGAAGTCTTCGTCAAAAATGGGGTAGCGTTGCCCATTGTCGCCCATTACGGGGTCGATGAGCAGCATTGTTTCCGGGCGGCGAAAAGCGTCAATCATCGCTTGGGCGGCGGCAATTTGCTCGTGTGTGCCCATGAAACCGGTGAGCATGCCATCCAACTGCACACCTATTTCGTTCCACGCAGATGGGTATTCGCTTAGTAATGATTCGCAGCCAAGCACCGCGAAGCGGCTAAAACCGGTTTGGTTGGTGTAGATGGCGGTGGGCACGGGCAGTGCATGCACGCCCATGGCGGAAATCACGGGCAAAGCTGCCCCAAGCGAGCATCGCCCAAGGCCGGATATATCTTGAATTACTGCAATTTTTTTCATGCTTATTTGCTTTCTTTGCGTGCTGGTTTGAATGTTAAGGTGAAATTTCGCGAATCATTCGTCTTGCGGCTGGGGTGGTGGAGCTTTCGCCAATGTTGAGTGCTGCGCCGCTGCCCCAGTGGGCAATGGCATATTGCGGCTGTATAGGTTGAATTTCGAGGTGGATGTGATAGCGCAGCTCATCATCTTGGTCGCGGTGTGGGGCATAGCCTTCGATAAGCACGGGGGTCATTACGCCAGGCGCAAGCACCATGCCATAGTATACCCAGCCGTCACTGTCGAAAAACCAAGCATCTTCGGCTGCGGTGAAGGCAGTGAGCGGGCGCAACGCCGTGCTGCCCTGCATTCGCACGGGGGCATCTTCTTGCCCGAATTGGTGCACGTCGTGCCGCAGCACATCCCACACAATATATTCATATAGAATTTGCGTGATGGTGGGAATGGCGTACGGGTTTTGCTGCGTGACGATTTCGATGGGTTGATAAAGCAGGCTACCGTCGTCTTGCGGACGCAGATAAAAGCCCATGAATTCATGCTGTGTGATGCCAAGACCAAGGGCGTATAAATCCTGCGGGCGCAGGGCGGAAAGATCGGGCAGGTCGGGGTCAAGCGCGTCGTAGTCCATGGTGATGAGTTCCCACACCAGCAGGCGGCCGCCGTTGTCGCTGCCACCGGGCAGACGTGCGGCGGGCAATCGAGCGTCCAAAATGTGTGCCCATGCCGCGCCGCCGGTGATGAACCCAGCCTCAACAAGCATGCGCTGCGCCTGTTGCTGGGTAACGGTGTGTGGTGTGTGGATATCACTGGGCAGGCCGTCGTGCTGGCGCATGGTGGTGAGTAGTTCGCCTTCATCGCAGTGGCGGCGTGCTAACACGGTTTCTTCCACGCGCACGCGCAGCAGCACAGGCTGGGTATCGGTATTTACCAAGGCGATGGGGCGCTGTGCGGTTTCGCGGGGCAGCAGGGTGATTTCGCTGCGGTGGTATGGGTCAAGTAAAATCAGTTGTTGCGCGATAATGGGGTTGCCTTGTGCGTCCAGCAGCTCAAATTCGATGCGCTCAAGCTCGTGATAGTGCACAACGTAAGAGGCAATGCCTGCGGCAACCACGGCGGCAGCGCACACACCCAGTGCAAAAAAATAAAACAAACCACGCTGCCTGTCGGTCCATTGTAGGCGAGGCAGCGTTGCAGGTTTTTTTTCCGGTTGGGGACGCATCGCCTTGGCGTTGCGCCGCCGCACGCGCCAAATGGCAAGGCGCATGCGCGGGTTAAAAAAGCGCTTGTTCTTCATGCACAATCACCTTTTTCTTGCGTACATGCGGGCGAATCCATTTGCGCAGCAGCACTGCCGCAATGCACAATGCTGCGGCCAACACGGCGATGGCCCAAGCGTGTGTGTGCAAAAACGAAAGCACAAAGCCCGCACGCGGTAGGACCGCCACACGCACACCAAGCACTTGCGCAGCGGGAATCTCCAAGCTGTCGTGTTCTGCGCCTGCTTCGGGGCGGCGAGTGCGAAAGTAGATTCTGTTGCCACTGCCGGTGCGTTCGTGCACCATGCGGGTCAGTCGACTATCAGGCTGGCCGGGCAGCGCGTAGTATGTAATGACATCGCCGGGGCCAATGCGTTCGGGCGCACGGTTGAGCGTCACCAGCATGTCGCCGCGTGCAATCACGGGGGCCATGGCATCGGTGGGTTCCACAAAAAAGCGCAGACCAAACACGCCGCCGGGGAAGGTATTCAACACCAGCACTACGGCCATCAATAGGCAAATGAGCACACCAGTGCCAAACAATGCATTGGCCAGACGTTTGATGTTGCGGGCTTTTTTATCGTTGGGCACCACGGCCATGGCGAGGGTTACGGTGTTTTCATCCCACACTTCGCCGGCCAGGTGGTCAACTTCTTCAACAAAGGCTTCGCCTTGCGGGGAAAGTGGCAATGGACTCACCTCGCTTGTCTACTTAGGTTTTGTTCGCGCAGGCGGTAGTCCACTTGCGTTGGGCGTGCTTGATGAAGCTCGTGCGGCTCGTGGCTGTCGCGCAGCACATTGCGCACGGCGTGGGAAATGCCTTGCAGCTGGCTGAACACGCGGTCGCGCTCGGCGTTGAGTTCCTCCAAGCGGCGGCGTGCCGTTTGCAATGCGGCCTCGGCATCTTGCTGGGCTTTGCTGGTGATTTCAGCAGCAATGCGGCGGGCTTCTTGTTCGGCACCAAGCAGAGTATCATCTGCTTGGCGGCGAGCGTCTATCAACGTTTTGGCAATGCAGTGCATGTCCTGCTCGTAGTCACCAGTGTTATCGCTTGCCTGCTGGTTCAGCTGGTGGCGCAGGTATTCGATTTCCTGATGTGCTGCTTGCAGTTGCCTGTGCAGCTCGCCAGAAGAATCCACAGGTGCAGGCGCGGGCACATTTGCCGCGTGCGCAAGTTGCTCGTGCAAGCGACGGGATTGCTCTTGCTCGGCAGCAAGTTGTTGTTGCAGCTGGGCGATGTAATGCTCTTGTTGCTGAGCTTGTTGTGCGGCAGCGGGATCATCGCTGGGCAGCAAAGCGGCACCGCCCTCGCGGCCGGCCAGCTCACGCTTGAGGTTGCGGTTGTCTTCGCGGATTTTCTTGAACGCGACCTCGAGCTGCGCAAGATATAGGTCCACGCGCTCCATGCCATAGCCTTGGCGCTGCACGCCGAACATGTTGCGATATTTTTCGTTGGGTGCATAATCTTTCATGCGATGAAGTCCCCCTCCTGCTTGGTTATACGTAATCAATATATATTATACTACATGTTGTGGGGGATTGCAAGGGGTTTCGCTATATTTTTTGCTCGCCTAAAATTTTACAATGTGCTGGACAATTGGGAGGCGATATGTTATCATGAAAGAGTGAGATTAGTGAGAGGGGCAGCAAAATGAGCGAGGAGAAAATTTTAGCGGCCATCTCCGATATGGAGCGTCGTCTGGATGCATCGTTCGAGTCTCTGGAAGCTCGCCTGAAAGAAATTAGAGTAGATTTGCTTGAGTTGCAGCGGCGCAAGCACCAACAAGAGGAATAACACAACAAAACACCCCACCGGGCGGAGGAATCCGCTCGGTTTTTTGTCGCCCAAAAACAATTTTCCAGCTTTTTTGCAGCTTGCACTTGCGCCAAGAAAAAAAATATGGTACAATAAGAAGGAAATTGCGCGCCAAGCGCGACATACTAGTAGCAGGAGGAAAATGCATCGTGGAGCAACGTACCGCTGAGGAGGCCTACGCAGCATATTGCGCGGGCGACCAAAGCGCTTTTGACCAAATCATGCATGAGTTCCGGCAGGGGCTGATTTTTTTCCTGCGCAGCTATGTCAAGTCGTATGAAACGGCAGAGGACTTGGCTGAGGATACATTCGTGGAACTCATCATTCACCAAGGCAGGTTTCGCGGGCAAAGCTCGCTGAAAACATTCATCTACTCCGTGGCGCGGCACAAGGCCATTGACCACATCCGCCGCGAACAACGCCGTCCCACCGTTTCGCTAGATGAGATTACCCACTGGCAGGGCGACGAAGACACGCCGGAAGAACACTATCTGGCGCAGGAGCGGGCGCAGGTGATTGCCAAGGCAATTGCCACGCTGTCCGAAGACTACCAGGAGGTGCTGCGGCTGCTTTATCTGGAAAGATTGAGCTACGACGACATTTCGCGCATCATGCGCAAAAGCAACAAACAGATTGACAACTTGGCCTATCGCGCACGCAACACGCTGCGCACGGCCCTAGGAAAGGAGGCAGAATATCTTGAAGAATCATGATGATTTCATGCAGGCAGTATACGCCAAGGCAGACGTGCGACGCAAGCAGATTAAACGGCGCAACACGATGATTCGCAACGCAACGGTGAGCTTTGTGTGCACCTTTGTGGTCGCACTTGCTGTGGTGCCCATTAGCCGCATGTTTATGGAACAACAACCGACGATTGCTCCCGAGCCGGTCGGCTACTACAACGGATTGCAGGGCCTTGAGCCGCGCATGGGCCTGATTGACCCGATTCCCAGCGGCGGCGAGGAACTGGCCATACCCCAAGCGGCGCGCATGATGGTGGTGGAAAACAACCAAGTTGCGCTGCACAACATGGACGAAATGCCCGAGGTGGTGGATGTGCTGGCGGCGAACTACTTGCCGATTGGCGACACAATTGAGGGCGACCCCATTAGCTTGCCGGTGGTGCCGCGCTTTAACGGCGAGGTAATCATTTACTCTGTGGATGGTTTGCTGGAATTTTTGGCGGGCTTGCCCGTGAACATTCACTTGCTGGACCAGTTGATGGCAGAGTATGACGATGTATTTTTCAGCGAAAACGTGCTGAAGGCCATGCCCATTGGCATTGGGGTGCCAACGACAACTACAACCACCGCCCCAGATTACACTGAAGTTCAGCGTGAAGATGAACCAACGCGTGATGCCCGCAGCATGGCGGAATATTGGCACGCGAATGTGGACAGCGACGTGATGTTGCTGTTGCTGATGCCCGTGAGCATGATTACGGTTGCAGAATAATTATGTTGCGAAACAGCCCCGTTGAGCGTTTGCTCAGCGGGGCCTTGCAAATGTTCGACACGAAATGAGGGGCATGGTAGGGTATAATAATCCCATACAATAAGTGTACCAATATGGGTACAGAGGTGGGGAATTATGCCGCAACAAAAGATTAAGCAAGATATCAATATCGGCGCGAATATTCGTGATTTGCGCTTGCGACACGATGTTGGCGCAACCGAGCTTGCAATAAAATTGCAGCTCATTGGCATTGACATGACTCGGGAAGCGTTGTGGAAAATTGAAAGCGGCGAGCAACACATCAAGGCAACGCAGCTGCGCGGCATTCGCGATGTGCTGGGTGTGACCTACGACGATTTGCTCAAGGAGCAGGAGGGTGCACGATGAAGAAACCTGCACACCGCCGTCCCGAATTGCTGCTTGGCGCAGCCGTGCTTTGCGTGGCCGCCGGGGTGATGTTCTTCATTGCCGCGCGCGGTGGCGTGCAGCCTGCGCAAGTGCAGGAGCAGCTCACTACCCAATATTTGCAGGCGGATGAAAGCCCGTTTGTGTTGCCGCAAATGCCAACGCAGACAGAATCCCCACCGCCCACACAGCCTGACCAAACCAATGCACAGGGACAAGTCATCATTGGCTACACCGGCGTGACGGTATATCGCATTCCATCGCCGCCGCCATTGCCTCCACCGCCGCCTGTGCCGCAGACTCAACCACCAGCACCGCAAATCCAGCAGGGTGCGATGGTGAACCTCAACACGGCGGATCTGCAACGCCTGCAAACGCTGCCGGGCATTGGCCCAGCGCGTGCACAGGCGATTCTGGACTGGCGGGCGCAACACGGTGCGTTCACGCGGCCCGAGCAGTTGTTGGAGATTCACGGCATTGGCAACGCCACGTTGATGAACATGCTGCCGTTTTTGTATATCTGACTTGTAGGGGCGGCCATTGGCCGTCCGTGGAAAAAGCGGACGCGCATGCGCGCCCCTACTGAATGCTATCATAGAGGAGATAAAATGAAACTCGACTACCACCTGCACACCATTTTTTCCGACGACAGCCGCGAACCCATGCAGAACATGTGCGCCCGCGCCATTGAACTTGGCGTGAGCGAAGTTTGCTTCACCGAGCACTTGGATTTCGACGCGCTGAGCTTGGGCTACTATGACGCCGACGCTTATTTTGCCGAGCTATATCGCCTGCGTGAACGGTATGATGGCAAGCTGACCATTCGCGCCGGGCTTGAGATATCTGAACCGCATGATCACCAAAAGGAGCTGGAGGAAGCCCACGGCCGTCCCTATGATTTCATCATGGGTGCGCTGCACTATTGGATGGGCGGGCTGTTTCCGTCTGTGATGCGTGACCGCGGCATGGACTTGCAACGTTGCTGTGCGCACTACTGGCGAGAAATGCGCAAGATGGTTGCTGTGCAGGGCTATGACTGCGTGGCGCACTTTGATTTTCCCATCCGTTTTTTTGGCGACATCGTTTGGCAGCCGGATGAGATTGACGATATCTTCAGCACCGCATTGCAAAACGGCTTGGTATTTGAGATCAACACCTCATCGCTGCGCAGCGGCGTGGCGGAACCCATGCCCGGCCGAGCACTGCTTGAGCGCTACAAGGCTTGCGGCGGCACGCATGTGACCTTGGGCAGCGATGCTCACGACGCAGGCGCGCTCTACGCTGGCGTGGACGTTGCACGTGAGCTTGCCGAAAGCGTTGGCTTGCAGGTTGCGCGGTTTGAAGCGCGGGAGCGGATATGCTAGATGTTGTTGCGATGCAAAACGAGCACATTGATTTTGTGATTGCCGTGATGACTAGTGACCGCAACAAAGCTGCACTGCATCTTGGGCGAAGAACTGCGCAAGCATGGCATGAAATCTTCGTGCAGAATCTGGCTGACCCGGACGAAGTGAATTTTATTTTGCATAAAGAAGTAACGCCTGTGGCGTGGCTGAAAATCAACGGACTGCAAAGCCAACGCGCGGCCATTTCGATGTTGGTGGTGCACGAGGCGTATCAACGGCAGGGCATTGCTGCGTTTGCCGTGCGATACGCGGAGAAGTTTGCGCAGTCTCAAGGCTGTGCGGATATGACTATCCATACGACGACAGACAATGCCGCTGCGATTAACTGCTACGAAAAATTGGGTTACGCGATTGCCGAAACAGCCGAACGCACGATGGATGACGGCGTGAAGCGGCAGTGCGTGACGTTTTGGCGCAGTTTAACATAACCCCACAGGAGAGAGTGTCATGGAAATTATTCTGGTGCGTCATGCCCAGCCGGATTACAGCGTGGTGGAGGCCAAGCCGGGCTTTAATCATCTTGCGCCGCTGTCGGCCGCAGGCATGGAGCAGGCGCATGTGGTTGCGCAAAGCGAAAGCTTCGCAGGTGCAGAAATAGTTATCTCTTCGCCATATACACGAGCGTTGCAAACCGCCGCAATCATTGCGGGGAATTTGGCGTTGCCGCTTACCGTGGATATTGGCTTTCACGAGCGGTTGCCCGACACGAAAGGCGTGCTTAACACCAAGCAGCAGCTGCACGACTCATTTGAAGAATATGACCTACGCAAGGGGATTCACACCAGCGACGGCGAACATCATTGGGAAAGTGTTGCGCAGCAAATCAGCCGGATAAAAAATAGCCTTGACCGATATACAGCGCACGAAAAAATAATCATTGTCACCCACGGCGAGTTGATTCGTCGCTTTGCCGCAGTGAGATTGCCGTTTTGCGGTCTGGTGCAAGTTGATTATGACCAGAGCTTTCGTTTTCTAGGCTGGTCGTAACGCATAGCCAAGCCCCACCCCTGCATACAAAAAAGCAGGGGGTATGTGTATGATTATTCGCCTGACGAAGGCCACACGGTTTTTGCTTATTTGCGCGCTGCTGCTAGTGACGGCGCTCATCAGCATTGGCACGCGCAGTGTTACGGTCAGTGCGCCGTATACGCCACGGGCGCAAGCGATGCCTGTGATTGTGTACCGCGCGGTGGGGGAGGACTCCCCAAATGCGGTGCCGCTGCGCCAGCTGAAGGATGACCTAGACTATCTGCTGCAACAAGATTTCATCGTGCTGGGTGAGCCTGAACTTGTGGCTGCGCTGCGCCGCCAAGCTACCTTGCCCGGGCGAGCCGTGTTGCTGCTGGTTGACAACACCTGCGAACGCTTCGACCGTGATATTCTGCCGTTGCTGGAAGAACGCGAGCTGCCGTGGATTCCCATGGAGAAGTCCGGCGTGCTCACGCAGGAACTGCGTGCGGCGGGGCACTCGGTTGCGCGGGTTGAGCGCACGCCGACGATGACGCTAGAGGAGCAGCTGGGGTGACCCCCACCGGCGCATGCGCGCCACCTCCCCCAAGGGGGAGGCACAAAGCCCCTGCGCTGACGTATCAAAAGATATTTGCCGACTTAAAAAACATCTTGCTAAAACCAACCCACTCGGTTGATGCCTCCCCCTTGGGGGAGGTGGCATGCGTAAGCGTGACGGTGGGGGGGGGTCAAACCGAAAGGACAAGCCCATGAAAAAGATTATCGCGTTGCTGCTGGCGTTGTTGTTTCTTGCAGGCTGTGCAAGCGTGGCAGAGCCTGTAGGGGCGGATGCGAATCCGCCCGAAGTTGAAATAACAACTGAAACTACCACCACAACAGAATGGACAATGCTCCCGACACAGCCGATGGTTTTGCCGACCAGCTTTCGCGGTGCGCCGGAGGTGTATTGGCCGGTATTGCAACATTTGTATATGTTTGTACAGGGTTTTCGTAGGAACAACATGGATTACATCGAATACGCATGGAATGCGCTTGAGTTTGACGGGAATACTGTGGGAAACCCAGGTTATATGGTCGCAGATATTAACGGTGATGGAATCTACGAGTTGATTTTGCTTGGCCGCTTTGATGATGGCGACCCGTTCATCATTGCACTATACACTATACCTATACAGCTTGGCAGCTGGACACATCGCTCATCTGCTGTCATCACCACAGATGGCCTCATTCATTACGGTCGTGCAGGCTCTGCGTCAAGCGGCAGTTCTACCATAGCAAAACTTGAGCCGGGCGCAGCGCAATTGACTGAGCTGTCATATCTTTGGCATGATTTTAGGAATGGCGAGCATGTAGTAAGAACTTCGGCAGAAGGTGAATGGCAAGTCGTTAGCTGGGAAAAACTGCAAGATCTTTGGGCATTGCGCGCCCCCACCGACCTCATGCCCCTCACCTTCATCCCCATCGAACAATAAAGGAGCACACCATGCTAGTTTCCCCACGTGACATCCTGCTGCCCGCCTTCGCGCAAGGGCGGCTGGTGGGCGCATTCAACACCGGCAACCTAGAAATGACCCGCGGCATCATCCGCGCAGCAGAGCAGCTGCAAACGCCCATTCTGCTACAAATTGCCGAGAAACGCCTGCCGCATTCCCCGCTGCACTTGATGGCACCGATGATGGTCGCCGCCGCACAACAGGCGAGCATACCCGTGGCGGTGCAGCTTGACCACGGCGAGTGCCCCGCTATCATCGAGCAAGCGGCGCAGGCGGGATTCACGGGACTGATGTTCGACGGTTCGCACATGCCGCTGCACGAAAACATCGCCCGCACACAGGCCGTGCGCGAGCGTTATGCTGAACTTTGGCTGGAGGGCGAGGTTGGCGTGCTGGGCGGCAGTGAGGGCGGTCCTGAAGCCGAGGCGCTGCACACCTGCTCCGCGCAGGCCGAGCAATATGCTGCCGAAAGCGGCTGTGATTGCCTGGCGGTGAGCATTGGCAACGCGCATGGCTTGTATCAAGGCATACCCAAGCTCAACTTTGCAGTGCTTGAGGAAATCCGCCGCCGCCTGCCGGATATGCCGCTGATTTTGCATGGTGGCACGGGCATTCCCGCGTGTGATTTGCAGCGTGCGGCTGCGCTGGGCATTTGCAAGGTGAACATTGCCACGGCGAGTTTTGCCGCGCTTCGCAAGGCCGCTGCGGCTGCTGAGGGCGACTACTTTGCCATGAGCGAGGCCATGGTGCAGGCGGTGTGCGACAGCACCTTGGAAATTTTGCAGAGCCTGTAGGGGTGGCGGGCGCTTACCGCTGCGCTGCTGTACCCCCACCGCGCCTGCGGGCGCACCTCCCCCAGGAGGGAGGCAAAAACTACGCTGAAGAAGCCCACGTAAAACCTTCCGTTTGAAGAAACTCGCCAAAAGCCTCCCCCTTGGGGGAGGTGTCTGCGCAGCAGACGGTGGGGGAGCGGGCTAGCGAAGCGCAAGCGGCGCGCCGCCTGCGGACATAAAAAACACAGGCGGATTTTCATCTGAGTGTTGCTATTAGCGTTGACGCAGTAGTCGAAGCCCAAATGGCAAACCAAGCCATCAAGCCTGCAAAAATCAGCAAGAATATACCGCCTAAACGCGCGAAGCCTTGGCGATTTATCAAACTATAAATGCTCATAAGAGCTGCGCCAAACGCAACCAACATCGGACCCAAGCTCACCATAAAAACCAACATCGTCCTTCTCTCCTTGCCACTATCGTAATACGTTCCATATAATCCAACCAGCACTACCCAGTAATAAAATGAACCCTGGCATAAGGCCAACCAAGGTAGCTACCCAGCCCATAAGAAACACACCTAATGCAACTAGGGTGGCACCAAGACTCCACAACAAATTCACGCACCTCCTACGAAATTAATAAGGCTATTATACCCTGTTCACCAGCAAAAGTCAAGCAAATTCTCGCAAATGCCGCATTGCCGAAACCGGCAGCCCCATCACGTTGTAGAAATCACCCGTGATACCCTTCACCAGCATTGCCCCACGGCCCTGAATGCCATACGCACCCGCTTTGTCCATCGGTTCGCCGGTGGCTACATAGCGGGCAATTTCGTCGTCGCTCAGCGTAAAAAACTGCACGTGAGTTTCATCTGTGTAGCTGGTTCCAAGTATTCCGTCAGTCTTGCCTGTGATGATGCACACACCCGTGAAGACCGTGTGTTCGCGCCCACTGAGCAACTTCAGCATGTGCACGGCATTGGCTTCGTCCATAGGCTTGCCTAGGATTTCACCACAGTACGACCGCAAGAAGCGCTGAACATCGGCTTCATAGGCAGGGTTGTCCAAGTCTTCGCCGAAAAGCGTTTGTAACGTGCGTTGAGCTTTGTCTTTATTTGCAGGCTCGCCGTCAATGCCCACAATGGTGTCGGCGGCAATCACGCATGCGCCGGGGTAAAGCGCAGCCACGGCTTCGGCCTTTTGACGGGCAAGCCCACGCGCGGCATGCCTAGGACTGGTGCCGGGCGCAATGGTTTCGTCAATATCAGGCGCATGCACGGTGAATTCAAAGCCCGCGGCGGTGAGCAATTCATGCCTGCGTGGTGAGGCAGAGGCTAAAATCATTTTCATGGCTATATTCTATCACATCGTGCCGCAAATTGCAAGCCAAAATCACAAATTCCCTCTTTACATTTGCGCGCGCGTGGTGTATAATATAAAATGCGTAATTATTATGTTGAAGGAGCCTCCATGCGATATAATCACGAAATTTGTAGCGTTTGCGACGCCGAGTTCGACGAACACAGCGACGTTGTGGTGTGCCCATCCTGCGGCACGCCGGTGCATCGCCAATGCTGGCAAACGGCGGGTGCTTGCCCTAATGTGCAAAGCCATGGCGACGAATTTGCCTGGAAAGCCACGCAGGTTGCACCGCCCGAACCCGCTGCCGAACAGCCCAAAAACCTGTGCGACGACTGCGGTGAATACACCGAGCCGGGTATGCCATTTTGCCCCGGCTGCGGTGCAGAACAAGGGCAATCTTCGCCCATGGAAATGTTTTCGCAAATGAGCGTGGAACGCGAAAAAGCGTTTGTGCGTGATTTTCCTGCGCATTGGGTTAATGGCAAGCAATTGCGTGCCGGCGATGTTGTGGTCGGCCAGCCCGTTGAGGAAATCTGCCTGCAGCTGCGCAGCAACCAGCGCACCAACGAGCGTTACCTATCGCGCTTTGCACGCCAGCGCAACCTAGGCTGGAACTGGGCCGCCTTTGCTTTTGGACCATATTGGATGTTCTTTCGCAAGCTGTTTAAGCCTGCGCTGATTTTTGGTGCACTTGCGTTGATTGGCATTTTTGTGATGGCACCCATCAACGAAGCCATGTTTGGCATCGTCGAAACTTATGGTGCGAATCCCCCGCAAGCTTGGGCGATGATCTGGGGCGTTGTGCGTGCATATCAGTGGCAGGCGATTATTGCGGGCGGGCTTTGGCTGGGCGCGCGCCTAGCTGCGGCTTTGTTGGGCGATCGCCTGCTGCAAGGCAAACTCGTGGGCAACATCGAAAAAGTTAAACGTGAAGACGCCGTGCTTGGCTTTGGCGAAGCTGCCCCGCATTTTTCGGCCGGTGAGGGTGCCATGCGTAGGCTCAACCGCCACCAAGTTCTAGCACGCATGGGCGGGGTATCGTTCTTTGCGCCGCTACTGTATTTTTGGACGCTGCGCATATTGCCCAGCATGCTGGTGAGTTTCGTTGGCATGTTTGTGCGATAGTGCGGAGGGGTTGAATATGCGTGAAGATTTTGTTAAAATGGTGCATGCTGGCATTGGCGGCGGCTTTTTTAAGTTCGAACAGCGCACAATGAACGATATGTTGCGTCCAGATGAAACACTTCTATGGGTTCATAGCAATGTTGTTGCTGCCAATTACGATAACTATTTTGGGATAACGATGATTTCCCAGCAACGGGTTCTGCATGTGCAAAAAATCGCGTTTCGCAAGGCGACTCGCTGCATAGAATTCCAAACGGACACGATTCATTCCGTTGGAGTGCGTGGCAAAGACGTATATTTTGTATCAGGGCATCAGATTGTGAGAATTGAGGGCAAGGGTGATGATGGTCAACAAGCGCAGCAAATTGCGTTGATTTTGCGCCAAGTGGCTAGCGGCACAAACCCCGAACTTCCGCAAACGAGCGTAACTTGCTCTGGATGCGCGGCGCGTGTTATGGTGCCTGTTGAGCAAGTTGTTCGGTGTGAATATTGCAGTGGTGCGCTGCAAGCATAAATTTGATAGGAGAATAAAATGAGCATTCGTTCTGACGTGATGGCACTTGCGCGGCAATATAAAGCCGGAACAATTTTGTTTCGCGGCAGCATTCGTGCGCTGTCCAATGCTTTGCACCCGCACGAGCAACCGCAGTTTGTGCTGGCGTGCACGATTACCCCAAGCCTCATCCACACCTTTGACGATGACGACGAGCGCAGCGGCGTGATTGCTATCACCAACCAACGCATTGTGCACAGCGATGGCGAAGGCATTACCAGCCTTGGCTTTGATGAAGTGCATTCTATGCGCCTAGACACCACGGACGACTACGTGGTGCTGTTTGGCAGCCAAACGCACAACTGGCACGCGATGTTCCTAGGTGCGACTGGCGGCCACAGTGAGTACGCCGCCATGTTTTTGCGCTTGCTGCAACAGGTTGCCACGGGTGCGCCGCCGGTTTCGGCCATGGCTCCCGCTGGTGCGCAACAAGTGCGTGTGACCTGCCAAAGCTGCGCCGCGCATGAGTTGCTCTCTCCCGGGCAGTCGTCCGTTTGCTTGTATTGCAATGGCGTGCTGCAAGCGCCTGCGCTTGAGCAGCCTTCTGCGCCCGTTGTCGCACAGCCTGTTGCACAAGAAGAAAGCAGCTTGGGCGGCGGCTTCTTGGGTGGTCTGCTCGGCGGCACGTTGGGGGAAATCATTGAGGCTGTGGTGGATGAGTTTATTTAGGAGGTAATCTTATGCATCCGACAATTTGGGCGGCGATTATCGGCGGAGGCGCTACTTTAGTTACGGGTGTCACCGTGGCTTTGATTAAGCGCGAGCGCAAAAAGCGCACACCATATCAAGAGCGACTGGTGCAGCACTGCAAACGCATGGCCAGAAATGCTGAAGCGCATGTTAATTTTCGTGCTGCACTTGAGCATTTGGCCAAAGCAGACGAGCACATGGAAAACGCAGGCACTGAAGTTGAACTGAGTCTTGAGCGTGCAGATGTACTGATGAGAAAAGGCGGGAAACATTGGGAATTGGCGGAATACCCCGAAGCTCTGGGTTGTTTCCATATTGCTGAAGCGATATACCAAGAAAGCGGGAAAAACCGCCATCGAGCTAATATTGCGGCTTGCTACAATAACATCGCATTGGTTTATTTCGTTCAAGGCAAACTTGATGATGCGTTAGAGTGGTTTCTCGAGGCATTGCGTATCGCCGAAAAAGTGCTGGGGAAAAATCATCCAGATACAGCGACAGCTTACAACAACATTGCGGGAGTTTATCATGAGCAAGGCAAGCTTGATGAGGCATTGAACTGGTATCTCAAGGCGTTGCAAGCCAAAGAAAAGATACTGCCCAACAACCACTCTAGTACTGCAACAGCTTACAACAACATTGCGGGAGTTTATCATGAGCAAGGCAAGCTTGATGAGGCATTGAACTGGTATTTCAAGGCATTGCGTATTGATGAAAAGGTGCTGGGGAAAAATCATCCCGGTACCGCAATTGATTACAATAATATTGCGGGGATATATGATAGTCAAAACAAGTTAGACGAAGCGTTAGAATGGAACAACAAAGCTTTGGCGATTCGCGAAAAGGTGTTAGGGGAAAATCATCCCCACACAGCAACCAGTTACAACAACATTGCGCAAGTTTATTACGCCTTAGACAAGTTTGATGAAGCGTTGGCGCTTTTGGAGAAAGCATACCACATTGCCCGCGAAGTATTAGGCGAAGAACACCCCAGCACAATCAATTATCGCAACAGCATTGTAGCCGTTCGCGCTGAATTAACACAAACAACCACAACATAAAGGAGAACACCCATGAAAGTCAGAAAAGCCATCATCCCTGCAGCAGGCCTGGGCACCCGCGTGCTGCCCGCCAGCAAAGCCGTGCCCAAAGAAATGCTCAACATCGTGGACAAACCCGCCATCCAGTACATCGTGGAGGAGGCCGTGGCCGCAGGCATTGAGGAAATTCTCATCATCACCAACCGCGGCAAAGGCGCCATTGAAGACCACTTCGACCACGCCTTTGAGCTGGAAACTCAGCTGGCCAAACAGCCCAGCAAAGCGGATATCCTCGAGCAAGTGATGAATGCCAGCACCATCCCCGCAAACATCTACTTCCTGCGCCAGAAGATCACTAAGGGCCTTGGCCATGCGATTTTGTGCGCGAAAAACTGGGTGGGCGACGAACCCTTCGCCGTGCTCTACGGTGACGACGTGATTTTGAACGACGACCCCGTGACCGCGCAACTTTGCCGCGTGGCAGAGGAATACGGCCATGGCGTTATCGGCGTGAAAGAAGTTGCCCGCAAAGACGTGCCCAAATATTGCAGCGTGGAAAACACACCCGAGCGTGACAACATCATGCGTGTCACCTCCATTGTGGAAAAACCGGAGCCTGGCACCTTCAACTCTTGCTATTCTATTTTGGGCCGCGTGGTTCTGCCGCCCGAAATTTTTGCCATGCTGGAAGAAGGCGTGGCCAATACTCCTGTTGGCGAGGAGTATTACCTCACCGATGCCATGAGCGACCTTGGTGCTGCCGGCAAGCTCATGGCTGTGGATTTCGTCGGCACGCGCTATGACATGGGCAACAAGCTGGGCATTTTGCAGGCTAACTGCGAGGTCGCGCTCAACCACCCTGAAATCGGCGCTGATGCCCGCGAAATGATTAAGGCTCTCGCGGCAACGCTGTAAAAATGAAGCTGCTGTGATAAAATCACCCACCCTCAATAAGCGAGGGTGGGTTTTGTTATGGGTTATTCGTCTTCTTCCGGCGCGGTGAGCTCGTTGGCTTGGCTGAGCAGCTCACGCCGCTGCTCGTCTGTGCCCGAGCGATACAGAATCACTAGGTATTGCTCTTCTCGACTTAGCTGCGCAAAGCGCACAATCGAATCATCAATAAGCGAGGTGGAATAATCCGTGTCGTCCATAAGCACATTCACGGGCGTGCTTTCGCCAACCATTTCGCCCAATGAAATTTGATACAGCCGTGCAAGGTGCAGCAAAGATTCCACGCTGATTTTTGTGCGTCCGCTTTCATAGTAGGCGTAGGTGGAGCGGTCAATGTGTAAAAAATCTGCAACCTGCTGTTGAGTCAAACCATTTCGACGGCGCAGCTGCTTTACTAATTCAACATAATGCATGCAAAGCCTCCTTTAACTTCCTACACCTGCGGTGAGCAGGTCGCTTCGCTGTGGTCTAATCGTCTAAAATCTAATGCCTTGTGTCTATTATACCACACTTCTCGGCAAAAGGCAAGTGGCATCTTTTCACGAAAAACGTCGCTGCACGCAAGCCTCCAGCGCAACAAAGGCATAAATGTCTTCGGTGAATAGCTCGTTTGCGGCTTGGTATTGTGCTAGTGGCAGGGTCTCGAGGGTGCAGTCGGCGGCGATGCACTGTGCCACCAGTTCGCCCACGATTTTATAAGCCGTGCGAAAAGGCATGCCCCGCGCAACCAGATAATCCGCGCAGTCTGTGGCGTTGATGAAGCCTTCGGCGGCGGCGCGGCGCATTTGCTCAGGCTTGGCTTGCATGGTGGCTAGCATGGGCGCGGCAGCTTGCAGGCAAACGCGCGTGGTATCCACGGCATCAAAAATGGCGGGTTTATCTTCTTGCATGTCTTTGTTGTAGGCTAGGGGCTGGGCTTTCATCATGGTGAGCAATGCAGTTAAATCACCAAACACACGCCCGCTTTTTCCGCGAATCAACTCGGCCAAGTCGGGATTTTTCTTTTGCGGCATCATGCTGCTGCCGGTGGTGTAGGCACCGTCCAGCTCGATGAAGCGAAATTCCCAACTGCACCACAGAATTAGTTCTTCGCACAGCCGCGACAAATGCACCATGATAATGCTGAGCACGGCGGCCAGCTCCATGCAAAAGTCGCGGTCGCTCACGCCATCAAGCGTGCTTGCGGTGTAGCCATCAAAGCCAAGTGCGCTGACAGTGCTGGCGCGGTCAATGGGATAGCCTGTGCCGGCCAGTGCGCCGCTGCCCAGCGGTGAAACATTCATCCTAGCTTGACAGTCATTTACGCGTAAAATATCTCGCCGCAGCATTTCTTGGTAGGCCAGCAAGTGCTGCGCGAACAAAATCGGCTGCGCGCGTTGCAGGTGCGTGTAGCCTGGCATAATCACATCGGGGTGCGCATCGCGCTGTTGTTGCAACGCGGCAATCACCGCCTCAATTTCCACGCGCAGCTCATCGCATTGCCCGCGCAGATACAGCCGTAAATCCGTGGCCACTTGGTCGTTGCGGCTGCGGCCGGTGTGCAGGCGTTTGCCCGCTTCGCCGATGCGGGCGGTCAGTTCGCTCTCAATGAAGCTATGAATATCTTCGAATGTCATGTCAATCTCAAGTTTGCCGTGTTCTAGTTCTGTCGCGATTTCAAGCAAGCCGCGCTCAATGGCCTGGCCATCTTCGGGCGTGATGATGCCCTGCTTGGCCAGCATGGCGGCATGTGCCAAACTGCCCGCGATGTCTTCGCGCCACATGCGGCAATCCACCGCGATGGATGCGTTGAAGTCGTGTGCGGCTTGGTCGGTTTGCTTGGTGAACCGGCCCGCCCAAAGTTTTTCTGCCATAAGCGCCTCGCTTTCTTTCATATTAGTTTGCGCCAGTCAGCTCTTGATACACAAAACAATCCACAAAGTGATCGTTCACCATGCCTGCGGCCTGCATGAACGCATAGATAATCGTGCTGCCCACGAAGTTGCAGCCACGCTTTTTCAAGTCTTTGCTGATGGCGTCCGAAACAGGGCTGGTCGTCACAAAATCGTCGTAGCCAACAAAGCGGTTGACAATGGGCTTGTGATCAACATAGCTCCACAGGTAGTTATCCAAGCTGCCGAACTCCTCTTTGATGTTCAGCACGGCTTGTGCGTTTTTCACCGCGGCGTTGACCTTCAGGCGGTTGCGCACAATGCCCGGGTTTTGCAGCAGCTCGGCGATTTTTGCGTCATCGTACTGCGCAACTTTTTTCACGTCAAAATTATCGAATGCAGCACGATAGTTCTCGCGCTTTTTCAGGATGGTTATCCACGAAAGTCCGGCCTGTGCGCCTTCCAAAATGAGCATCTCAAACAAGCGACGGTCATCGTGCACGGGGCGGCCCCACTCGTTGTCGTGGTAGTCCACGTAAATTTGGCTATCGCCGCACCAGCTGCAACGTTGTTTGGCTTGCTCCATATAGGAAAATCCTCCAAAATTAAATTTTTTTGAAAAAAGACTTGACTTTGACGCTACGGTATAGTTTATAATAACATGGTGAGGTGAAACGATGGAATATTCAATCAATAAATTGTCGAAGATGTCGGGCGTTACCACCCGCACATTGCGATATTACGACGAAATCGGACTCTTAACGCCGGCGAGAGTTGCCGAGTGAATTCATTGCAGCAAATTTTGTTCTACAAAGAACTAGGTTTCGCTTTGGACGAAATTAAGTTGTTGTTGTCTGCCGCTGACTTCGATCGTGCACAGGCTTTTGAAAACCATCTTCAAGCACTTCATGAAAGACGCAAGCAAATCAACAAATTGATTGCGAACGTCCAAAAATCAATCACCACCATGAAAGGAGAAACAACCATGTTAGACGCTGAAAAATTTGAGGGCTTCAAGCAAAAATTACTTGCTGACAACGAAAAGCAGTTCGGCAAAGAATTACGCGAAATGTTTGGCGATGAAGCCATTGCAGGCTCGAATGCCAAGCTCAAAGCAATGTCTTTTGCGCAGTATGCCGATACAGAAAAACTGCAAAAAGAGTTCAACGGTGCGCTAAAACGCGCAGTTGCGCAAGGTGACCTTGCAAGTGAACTAGCCCAACACGCCTGTGCGCTGCACAAGAATTGGCTGTGCAGATATTGGGGCGAATACACAGCAGAAATGCACTTGGGGCTTGCGCAGATGTACGTAGACGACTCACGCTTCACCGCCTATTATGACAAAATAGCCCCCGGTGCCGCCGTGTTTTTGCGCGATGCGCTTGAAATCTATTGCAAGTAACGTTCTACTCGGACCAAAATTTGCGGTCAAGGCTGCGAAACTGGATAGCCTCGGCCAAGTGCTGCACGGCAATGCGTTCGCTGCCGTCGAGGTCAGCCACGGTGCGTGCCACGCGCAAGATTTTATCATAAGCCCGCGCGCTCAACCCCAGCGATTGAAATGCACCTTCAAGCAAGCGGCGACTTTCGTCGTCAAGCGGGCAAAACTGGCGGGTTTGCGCGGGGGTCATCTGTCCATTGGCGTGTATGCCCAGCCCGGCGAAGCGCTCACGCTGCAAGGCACGCGCACGATTCACCCGCGTCTGCATGGCGGCGGAGGATTCGCTCTTTTCATTAGAAGATAAGCGCTTGAACTCCACCGGCGGCACTTCAATGTGGATGTCCAGTCTGTCTAGCAGCGGGCCGCTGACGCGCGAAAGGTAGCGTTGCGCCGCGCCCTGCGGACACACACAACGCCGCGTGGGGTGCCCGAAGAATCCGCAGGGACAGGGGTTGAGCGCCGCCACCAGCATCACCGTGCAGGGGTAGCGCACCGTGCCCGCCGCGCGGGAAATCGACACCTCGCCGTCCTCAATGGGCTGACGCAGCACCTCTAGCGATGCCCGGTTGAACTCAGGCAACTCGTCCAAAAACAGCACGCCGTTGTGCGCCAGACTAATCTCACCCGGACGTGGCACGCTGCCCCCGCCCGAAAGTCCCGCGGCCGAAACCGTGTGGTGCGGCGAGCGAAATGGCCTTGCGCGAATGAGCGAAACGTTGCTGGGCAGTTCGCCCGCCACGGAGTAAAGCTTGGTGGTTTCGAGGCTTTCTGCTGGCGACATATCCGGCAAAATCGAGGGCAGCCGCTTGGCCAGCATACTTTTGCCACTGCCCGGCGGACCGATCATTAGCACATTGTGGTTGCCTGCGGCAGCAACTTCAAGCGCATGGCGAGCCTCGGCTTGACCCTTTACGTCCGCAAAGTCCAGCATCATTTGTGTCGAAAGCACTTCGCTTTCCTGCATTGTCGCAGGCTCGATTTCTTTTTGGCGGCGCAGATGCATGAGCAGCTCACGCAGGTGCGCCACGGGGTACACATGCACGCCTTCCACGATGGCGCTTTCGGCTGCGTTTGCCGCCGGCACAAAGATTTCCGTCCAGCCGGCATCCCGCGCAGCAATGACCATGGGCAGCGCGCCGTTCACCCGCCGCACTGTGCCGTCAAGCGCAAGCTCGCCAATGAAGGCGGATTTCTCGTGCCCGCTGCGTAGTTGCCCGCTGCCCACCAACAGGGCAATGCAAATGGGCAGGTCATAGATGGGGCCTTCTTTGCGGCGGTCTGCGGGTGCGAGATTCACGGTCACACGGCTACCGGGGAACTCATGCCCGCAGTTTTTCATGGCGGAGCGTACGCGGTCTTGGGCTTCTTTCACGCTTGCGCCCGGCAGGCCAACGATATCAAAGCGCGGCAAGCCGCTGTTGAAGCAGTCGGCTTCCACTTCTACGGCAAAGGCCTCCATGCCAAAGCAGCCCATGCTGTTGATGCGTGCGAACATACAAAGCCCTCCCCCAAAAAAGACTTGACAAATGCGTAGATTTTCGCTATAATATAAATGAAAGTGACCTGCCGAGCACGGCAACCCCTTTCCTAGAAATATCTAGTTAGAGATAACCGCCCGTGTTTCTGAGGCACGAGGGCGGTTATCTCTTTATGTATTCTACTATGCTGCGAGCAAGTTGCAAGGCCGCTTGCGCAGCCGCGAAGGCGTAATTTGGTTCCGCCGCCAACGCTACGTACGTTACCGCAACAAATTGCAACAATTCCACAAAAGTGTCATTCACAAAGGCATCACTCCTTTCGTCCCGTATGTTTCAACGAAGAGGAAAGGGGATTGGAGTCGCCACCCGACAGGCTAAGCTCTATTATATCCTATTTTTCGGCACTTGTCAACACTTTTGCGCAAATTTGTTCACGCGTTAAAGCGGGCGAAATATTCCTGCCTTGTTAGGCGGAGCTTTGTCATTGTGTGCTCGTTTTCGTGGTATTCGCCTGCAAAGCGAAAGCCGTTTTCCTCAAACGCGCGTTGGCTGCGTTTGTTGTAGTCAAACGTAATTCCGTATAGCACATCCACGTTTTGCTGTTCAAGTGCAAACTGCGTCAGCATGCCAATGAGCTGCGTGCCAATGCCGCGCCCCCAATAGGCCTTTTCGCCAATGCTCATGTCGATGCGGCGCAGGTCAAGCTCCGTTGGTTCGTCAACGTAGTTGATGTTGCGCTGGCGTTCGTGCATTTCTTGCAACCAGCACTCGCCGATGGCTGTGCCCTCATACTCAATCAAAAAGCACAGCCCTTGCTGCGAAACTTGTCCCCAAATGCCCTGCACGTCGTCGAGGGTTTGCGGCTGCGCATCTGGGCCGTCAGTCCAATACAGCACGTCAGGGTTGCTGCCCCATTTAACCAGCAGCGGCGCGTGGTCGTCGCACAGCGGGCGCAGGGTAATGCTGCCCCGCGTGAGGGTGATGTTGTGCGTGTTGATGATAGCCATAGCTTATCTCCTTATGCCAGCTCCAACTGTTGTTTTTGTGGAATAAACCACTCGTTTGCAAGCATTTCGCAAATCATTTTTTCTGTTATTCCGTTGTTAATTGCGGCGGCTTTGCATTTGTTGAAGATTATCTGGTTGTGTTTCGTTAAAATAGCACGTTCGCTGTTAGACATTTCATCCAACACCAACGAAACAGTGTTGCGGTATTTCGGCACAGCATCAAAGTAACAGGGCAAAAAACAGCCGCGTAACGCGGCTTGCTTGCCTTGCGTCTTTTCGTCAGAAAGCCCATATTCGTAATCGTTGTGTGCGTTCAAGTCGATGAACTGAAAGCCGATGGTTTCGTGATAAAAGAAATTGTCCTTACCGACAAAATCAATGATTATGCCCGCGTCAGTGATTTTAATTATATCCGCAACATACTTGTCGAAGTGGCCTTGTGGCGCGTTTGACAGTAATTCAACGCGCTTTAACACGTAGCTTTTGCAGCTCGTTTCGTCCCTGTCATATAGTTCCGAGCCTTTTGCTCTTGGTTGAATGATGTAGCCGTTGCCGTTTTTGCTTTTGACAGCCGATATCGGCACAACATTGACACCTTGCGCTTGCAGCTCTAAAAGCGTCTTGGCTAACCTTTCAAGATGTTTTAAATCCGGATCTTGTGTGGCCACATTTCGAACGTTGATGTTCTGCATCTTAAGCACTACGTGCTCGTCAAACAGGAATGCTTTCGTATTTTGAAATCGGTTGTCGCCGCTTCTTTCGTGCGTCATACGCTTTATTGCTTTTATCATTTGTTGTGCGGTTGTTTGGTCTATAGCAAAGTATTTTTCAATCTTCAAATTCTTTATCTCCTCACTAAAATGCCGTTCATGTTTGGGACATTTGGCAGCGCGAGCTGTTTTTCTTGCTCGGTGCAGCCCATGAGCAGTTTGATTTCGCTGTCTTTTTTCAGCAAGTCTATCGTGCAGATGACTGCGTCCACGTGCTCGCCGTTTGAGCCCTTCCACACGTCAATCCCGCTGCCATCCATGGCGGACGTGCCCTTGAGGTAGCCGTAATCTAGGGGGTACACGTAATCGGGATATTTCGGGTGGCGGCTGCCCTTGGGGCGGTCGATGACCAGTTCGCACTCGGCGGTAAGTTGGTCGATGGCTTGCCAGAAGTCGTTCATGTTGCCCTCCATTCTTGCATCAACTGGACGATGCTTTCTCTCTATCAATCTACGAATACGGCCGACATTAGCGTTTCGTATTTTGCTTTATACATTTGCTTTGACTGCTCGCTCAATTCGGATGGCATTGAAATATCGTGCAACAATGCGCCGAGTTCAACGATCTCCGCATCAGCACCATATAGAACCGCTAAATTTACGGCATGAAACACAACCCGTTTGATGTGGTCGTTCCAGTAATCATAATGACCGAATTTCGGGTTCTTTTTGTGCTGTTCGCATTTTTCCAAGACAAACGCTCGGACGCTATTTACGATATTCGCCATGTTGACATTCCTCCCTAAAATAACCGCAACCGTTTTTTTTATGCGCATGTCATTTCACGCGGCGTATGCTTTTGCGCAACATGGGGTATTCGCTGTCGTCCCAATTTGATGGAAGATACGACTCGCCGTCACGGTTGATTTTTCTAATGATGAAACGATCAAGGTAACCCTCTTCGTCGCGAATGAAGTGATATCGATCCCCGAAGAAGCCATCAAAACTTGACAAGCCTTGTTCGTCATAGTGATAGACAAAACTATCGTGCCGTCCAATTCCAAAGTTAGCTGTATACGTTGCAAATTGATAGCTTGCCAGCCTACCTTGCTCGTCAAATACGCACTCTGATATGGTGTCGATTTGGTTGTTGCGCAGCCCAAAGCCAAGCTCGGTGTTGCCTTGGCGCAAGATGATTTCGGGAATTGTATGAAATTCAGCCATGGTATAAGCCACAATCAACTCATCGCTTGCGTTAAAACCGTAACGGTATCTTGGTTTGCTGCGTGATGTTACGCGCTTGAGCAATCGGCCGCGATGACAACCTGTTACAATTAAATCTTGAATTGGACAGGGGCAATACCAGCCGCGATGCAGGCCTTCGCCACCCGAAGCAAATTCTTCACGCACGATTTCATTTTCCAGTTTAGCAAGAATTTCTGGGCAATGGTTGTTATACTGCTCTGCCCACGCTTGCAGTCGATCACAGTCTGTTTGGGTTTGCTCAGACCGACTTGATGCAATAAACTCGTTGATCTGTTGGATCGCTGTTGAGTCCCCCGCAACAAGTGCGTTTATCGCATTGCCAAATAGGTTCATGAATTCTTCCATCGTAAATTCTTCTCCCTAAAATAATCGGAGCCGCTTTTTAATGCGCATGATCGCAACGCCTGCCACACTCAGCACCACGCCTTTGATGGCATTGAGCGCCGTGGAAAACCAAATGGCCCCCCACACCATGGGCCAGATTTCAGCCGGCGGCATGTTCACGATAAACCGGAAAAATAGCGGCATCACAATGGTGTTCATGCCAAAACCGATGATGAGAATGGATAGCATGCCCATCGCACTGGCCAGCAAAAGCCCGTGCTTTTTTCTTGCGCGGCGCACGATGATGGCATAGGGCACAATGAAGGCCGTGCCCACCACAAAGTTCATCAAGTTGCCCATGCCAGCGTGTATCGCGCCGCTGCCCAGCACCAAAAAGCCAAACAGGTTTTGAATCAAATTCACGGCCACGCCGTAGATTGGGCCAAACAGCAGCGCCGCCACCAGTGCGGGTACGTCGGAGAAATCCAGCCGCAGAAATGGTGCAGCGGGGAAGATGGGGAACCCTAGGGCGTAGAGCACCACGGCCAGAGCAGCTAGCAATGCCGTGGCGCAAATGGCGATGAGCGGGCGAGTTCTTTTGGTTTGCATGATGAGTCTCCTTGCAAAAAATATTACCCCCAAAAGGCAATCCTCTTAGGAGTAACAATGCAAGCAGAGCCATGCATAGTACACTCTTCTTTCATCCGGACTTTAACCGTCGGCTTCGGAGTTTCACCGAATCTGCCCTTGCGGGCTGGCGGGCTTTACCGCCGGTGTGGAATTTCACCACCCCTGAAGAATGCTATTGAGTTGTTGCTAGTTTAACACAATGGCGGGCGTTTGTCAAGCGGAAAATGCGAGCGAGCTTCGAAAATTTTACTTGACATTTGCCCCGGGCATCAAGTATAATGTGTGTGGTGAAACATTAAATTTACAAATTGAAAGGGATTTTACACACATGAACATGAAAAAACTACTGGCGATTTTGTTGGCAATGCTGATGCTTGCCGTTGGTGCAATGGCGGTGCTGAGCAGCGCGGCTGGCGAACCCGAATACTCTTTCTTCCCAGATTGCGGTTTTTGCGAAGAATGTGGTGATGCGGATGTCTATTTTTCTTTTGCGTTTGCCTACTATCCCGGCTATTTTGGAGCTTTGCTCGGAGGGTCATTTCCATATGTTCAAGGACTACAAGCCATGTTTAATAGTGCCGAGGCAATGATAGCCTTCAATGCCGCTATGGATGAACTTGATGGCCTTTGGGATGATGATTTTCTAGGAATGGTGAGAGCCCTTGATGCGGTGGCTAATGAATACATGCTGCCAATTGCAATGGCGTTTAGCACTGAATTTTTCCGAACAATTTTTCTTTTCGAAATTTATGACGACGCGGGATACGCGTTACCTTTTGGCGTGTTTAATGCGACTAGCGAAGCTGCTGTACAACAGGTTTTGTTAGGTGATGTGGAAGACGCATTGGCTATTATAGTCGGGCTGAATGATACGCTCGTGGAAATTTTGGCTGACCAAGATGTTGAAGTGCGCGATTGGCTGCGCAGCCCGGCTACAGCGCCTGCTTGCCCTGTGAACCCCGAAGCGGACGTGTGCTTGTGTGACGAAGTGATCACAACTGCGCCTGCTGAAACCACAACGGTAGCCGAGACAACCACCGAGGTGACTACAGAAGCCACAACCACGGTAGTCGAGACAACCACTGAGGCGACTACAGAGGCCACGACGACTACAACGGCAACCGCGGAAGCTACTACAACGACCACAACAACTGCCGCGACTGAAGCCACAACCGCAACAACAGAGATAACTCAAACCACCACCCCGCCCCAAGAAGGCTTGACCACCATCGATTGGCTGGCTGTTGGCGGCGTCATCGTGCTGGTGCTGGTGAACCTTTTTGCCATCTTTGGCTTTGTGCGCATTTTGATTAACATGTAACTTGAGCAAATAACTCAGCTCCTCTTCGGAGGGGCTTTTTATTTTTGCGCCATGATAAACCGCCACAACCGCGCTTGGTCCTCCGCGCTGGCATAGCCAATGCCCACGCGTGGCGCCGTGCGGATTTCTCCCACCGCAAAGCCGTCGTCCTCCAGCCAAAGCACATTGGAGGTGCGTAGGTCAAGGGCGTTGTGCGCGCGGGTGATTTGCAGGTGTTTGGTCAACCGCCCCGGCCCGGGGTAGTCCACAATGCCGCGCACCAGCACCGCTTGCGGGTCGCCCTCATTGCCGGTAACCACATTGAGCAAATTGTGCATGCCATAGCACAGGTAGACATAGCTCAGCCCACCGGCGGCGAACATCACAGCGTTGCGGGGTGTGCGGCCACGGTGCGCGTGGCAGGCGGTGTCATTGGCCATGTATGCCTCAGTTTCGGTGATGCGCCCACGCAGCACGGTGCCGTCGTCTAGGTGATGACACAGCACTTTACCCAGCAGAGCAGGCGCGGCGGCGAGGACATCTTGGGCAAAGAAGTCAGGCGAAAGTCGCATCGTTTTCTCCAAATCACTTGTTATTTCGTTCTTGGCATGCTATACTAAACATGCACAACAAAGCATAAATTGTCGGGCAATCCCGCCCGTTTTCCGTTATAATACAGTTGAGAAACGAGGTGAGAAAATGGATTGGGTGACCGGCATCGGCAGAGCAATTGACTACATTGAGTTGCACCTGACGGACGAAATCGACTACGAGCAGGTGGCGAGGCAGGCGTATTGTTCCAGCTATCACTTTCAGCGGGTGTTTTCGATTTTGTGTGGCTTCACGCTAGGCGAGTATATCCGCAAGCGTCGGCTAACCCTCGCCGGGCTGGAATTGCGCAACGGCGGCGGCAAAGTCATCGACATCGCGCTGAAATATGGCTATGAAAATCCGGACAGTTTTGCGCGCGCGTTTGCAGGTTTTCATGGTGTCAACCCAAGTGCGGTGCGTGGGGATACGACTGTGCTCAAGTCATTTTCTCGTCTTCATCTCAAATTTATTTTGGAAGGCGGTCATCTTATGAACTATCGTATTGAAGAGCAACCGGCACGCATCTACACGGGCTACAAGCGGCATTTTCGGGGCGCGCCCGGCAGTCGAGCAGACCAAGAGTGCGAATTCTTTGTCAACACCCGCGCTAACCAGTATCTCTTGCAGGGCATGGCGGACGATCCTTATGCGACCTACAATCTCATCATGAACATCAACGACGAGGGCTATGATTTTTACATTGCTGCCCTGCTGCCTGCACACATGCGTGAACGCATTGAGGAAGAGTGCGTGTTGGGCAAGGCAGATGCCGCGCGCTTTGAAATGATCGAAATCCCAGCAACGACCTACGCTGTGTTTGAGACCGAGCGGGTGCCGTTTCCCACATCGCTGCACCTAGAACTGCGCCGCCGTGCAGTGAGCGAATGGCTGCCGAGCTCTGGTTATCAATTAGCACCCGGCGCGGAAATCAACCTGCATCACTGGTACAGAAAACCGGACACCGAAAAAAGATTTATTGAGCTGTGGCTGCCGATTGTGGCCGCATAAAATCAACATGAAAAATTTCCTCTTTGCTTAAGTATAACACAAAGCAAGGGGGATTTCAAGCTGTTTCCGTTACAACTACGCTTGTCAACTTTCGCGCTGCAGCATATTATATTAAGGAAGGCCGAGTATTCTCCGGACAATTTGGTCTTTGCATGATTAAATCCAGCGCACACGTGGCAAAATAGTAATGCCAAAAAATGACGGAGAGTGATAAACGTGACCGTGAAACGCGGAGATATTTTTTACGCCGACCTTACGCCGGTGGTGGGCAGCGAGCAAGGCGGCGTGCGGCCTGTGCTCATTGTGCAAAACGACGTGGGCAACAAGTTCAGTCCAACGGTGATTGCCGCGGCCATCACCAGCCAGCGTTACAAAACCGATCTGCCCACGCACATCAAGGTCGACGCCGACGGCAGCGGCCTTGCGCGTGACTCCATTGTGTTGCTTGAGCAACTGCGCACGCTAGACAAACGCCGCCTGAAGGAGCGCATGGGCAACCTTGAACAGCGCGACATGCAGCGGGTGAATCAAGCGCTGTCGGTTAGCTTGGGCATTGGCACCACCGGCACCAGTGTGAATTCCGCGACAGCATAAATATGCACCCCTCCCCGGAGGGGTGTTCGCGTTATTTGAAAAATTTACAAAAAATCCACATAAAACCTCTTGACTTTTCCATAGGGGGGGGGTATAATGGGTTTTAGACATATTATTTTTACAATTGAGAGAGGAATTTTACACACATGAACATGAAAAAACTACTGGCGACGCTGTTGGCAGTGCTGATGCTGGCCGTTGGTGCAGTGGCTGCGCTAAGTGGCGCAGCGGCGGGCGTAGATGAGGAGTTGGAAGCACAGCGGATAATCGCGCTTCTCGGCGCTATAGTTTCCATTGAAAATGAATTGGCGCTCACTTCAAGCACAAGTCCAGCGGCATTTAGAAATCAAGTGATGCCTATTACTTTGGGGATTCTCGGTTATTATGAATCTGGGGATTATGCGGCTTTTATTGGGGCGGCAACCACCAAAGTGTTTCCTCTTGTTGAAATGCATGTTCAACCGGATTACATTGATTGGATGCTTTTGGAACTTAGAATATTCGAGCTGTATGATACACTAATAGACGCTGCTCAGCATAATGAAAATTGGCGTCAGCTGTATGAAGATTTTTGGAGTTTGGCAAGAACGCGAGAAACGATTGGCTTGCTTTATCTTGGGGGAATGTGGACAGAAATCGTAGCGATTTACTATGAGATCGTTATGCTGCAAGAAGCTTTCTTGGTGCAAAATAGCATTGCGTTTCCGCCGCGCTGGGACTCGCCGTTTGACCCAAATCAGACTGAGCCTACCACAACTACTTCAACCACGACAACCGAAACGATCACAACTGAAGTTGAAACTACAACGGTAGCCGAGACAACCGCCGAAGCGACCACTGAAGCCACAACCGGTGAATCAACCACGGAAGTGACTGTTGAAGAGACCACAACTGGGGCAACAACAACGACCACCGCAATAACCGAAACTACAACTGAAGTTACCGCCACAACTGCAGACGGCGAAACCACCACCGAAGCACCGCCTGCCGAAAGTTTGACCACTATCGATTGGCTGGGCATTGCCGGCATCATCGCGCTGGTGCTGGTGAACCTTTTTGCTATTTTTGGCTTTGTGCGCATTTTGATTAACATGTAACGTTTGAAATAAAAAGCCCCTGCCTTGCGGCGGGGGCAGTTTTTTGTTAAGGTGCTGCGAATAATGTCTGCGGCATAGTTGCCTCCCACGCTGCGGGGAGTTCGCAGCCCAACGCGGTTGCGGCTATCGCTGCAATATCCATCACATTCACATCGCTGAGCATGCCCTGCTGCACGCTGTGGCCAGCGAAACCCATGAAGATTAGCACTTCTTGTAGGCTGTCGCCGCCGTGGTTGTTTTGGTTGCCGCCGTGGTCTGCGCTAACGATGAACAGCGTGTCATCGGCCCGGCCCTTGTCGCGATATTTCGCAACGATGCGGCCGATGAGCGCGTCAATTTCCGTCAGCTTGGCCAAAAACTGCGGCGTGCCGTAGCCATGGCGGTGGCCTGCGCCATCCACTTCGTCAAACTGGACGAACACCAGCGCCGGGTCATGCGCATCAAGATATTGCAGCACTTGTTCGCAAATGGCGGCATCACTGCTTGCGGTGAATTTGTCTATGCCCAAGTTTTCTTCGATGATACCTGTGTTGATGGGATCCCAGTTGCAAAACGAGGCCAATTTTGCCTGCGGCATGGCTGCCCGCACCACACGAAAAATCGAAGGATGAAGTGAGCTAATGTCGTATGGCCGGGTGGACACGATATCGTTGGTCAGACTATGCGTTTGCGGCCCAGCGCCCAGCAACATCGAACCCCAGCACTCCGCGCTAATCGTCGGAATTGAGGTCATGCCTTCATAGGTGACAGCGCCGCTCGCAAACAGCGCATCGATGTGAGGCGTTTCAGCCTGCGCAACAAAATTGCCGGCGCCGTCTACGCCTAAAATAATCACTCGTTTATACATGTACAAAGCTCCATCATGATTAAAACCGAAAACTTTCAAACGTAATCGTCGTCGTGTAGTGCACGCGGTTGTTGCGATAGATGTTGCCGCCGCCAAGGCCAGCTTGGAACTGAATGTCGAAGTCCAGATGCTGCGTGAAGATACAG